>DASUZZ010000034.1:0-3028 GCA_036376615.1 Gaiellaceae bacterium | reverse complement strand
GGCGGCGCCCTGGATGTTCTGCACCTTGTTCGCGAGATACATGCCGGCGATCTCGCGTGCGCCGTCGCGGCCCGCGTCGCGGTCGGACTCGTGGATCGACGCCACGACGGTGCAGCCGACGTCGATCTCGTCCCCGACGTTCCCCCGCGTGTAGCGGACGAACCCGGGCGTCGTGATCGAAGGCGTGAGGCAGCCGTCGGCGATCTCGCCCGCGAGCTGCTGCATCTTGGGCGCGGTGGCGGCGACGTAGAGCGGCGGCACCTCGCGCGGCGCATGCGCGTCGGGCGCGAGGGCGGGAACGTCGGCACTCCAGGTGTCGCCGTCGTAGTCGAACCGCTCGCCGGAGAGGACGCCGCGCGCGATCGTGACGGCGTCGCGCATCGGCCCAAGCGTCTTCTTGGTCTGCGTCTTCGTGTTGTTGAGGAAGATCTTCGAGGTCCCGAAGCCGAGGATGAACCGGCCCGGGCCGGCGGCCTCCTGCACGACGCGCGCATCCATCGCTGCCTGGACCGGATGGCGCGTCGAGGCGGCGATGATCCCCCAGCCGATCGTGAGGCGCTTCGTCTCGCGGGCCATGATCGCGCCGACGCCGGAGGAGGATCGAGCTTCCATCCCGTGCTTGCGCCACCACGGGTACGCCTCGGCAAGCCAGACCGTGTCCATCCCGGCCTCGTCCATCGCCCGCGCCGACGCGACCATCTCGTCGAGCGGCTCCATCGTGAGCTGCATGACGCCGAAGCGGAGCGGCGGCGCCATCAGCCGGAGCGCCCCATCGCCTCCTGCACCTGGCCGTCGAGAGCCGTGAGGACGTGCTGCACCTGCTGGTTCACGATCGGCTGCAGGACGCGCTGGCCCATCGAGCCGACCGGCCCGAGGATCTTGACCTCCGCCGACCACGCCATGGACGTGCCGCCGGCTGCCGCGTCGGAGAGCTCGAACGACGTCTCCATGTTCATGATCGCGCCGACGCCGTTGCCCTTCACCGCGAGCTTCGCGAACTCCGGCTCGCGCTCCTCGACCTTCTCCATGTCGACCTTCATCTTCAGGCCGCCGAGGCCGAGCGGGATCTTGACGTTCGCCGTCCAGCGCTTGTCGTCGTGGATGTCGAAGCTCTCGACGCCCGGCATCGTCTTCGCCATCGAGGCCGGGTCGTTCAGGACGTGCCACACGGTGCCGCGCGGCGCGTCGAAGTTGCGTTCTCCGGAGACGTTCACTGCTGCATCAGCTCCCAGACGCGCTGGTACGGGTTGTGGCTGTCGGTCACGATCTGCCCGGTGGCGTCCTGGATCGCCGCGCAGATCGCGTGGATCCCGGCGCCGCCACCCTCGCCCATCCCCTTCGTGCCGAGGGGCGTGAAGGGCGACGGGGTCTCGATCGCGCCGGTCGCGAGCGGCGGCATGTCGAGGGCGTGCGGGACGTGGTAGTCGTAGAAGTTGGGCGTGAGCAGGTTGCCGTCCTCGTCGTACTCGTATGTCTCGTGGATTGCGGCGCCGAGCGCCTGCGCGGTCGCGCCCATCACCTGCCCCTCGACGATCTGCGGGTTGATCCGCTTGCCGCAGTCGTCGACCGCCGCGTAGTCGACGATCTCGTACGCGCCGGTCTCGGGATCGACCTCGACGACGGCGACATGGATCTGCACCGCGTAGGTGAGCGTGAGGTTGCCGAACTTCCGCTCGACGTCCGGCACCTCGAACGGCGGCCGGTAGACGTAGCGGCAGTTGAGCGTGACGTCGAGATCCTCGGGGAGCCCGGCGTTGTTCGCGTTGATGATCGCGCCGCACGCCATGAAGGGGAGGAAGGCGTCGGGACTCTCCTTGATCCGGACGCCGCCGTCGGCGAGCTCGAGCGCCTCGGCCGGCACGCCGCCGAACACCGCTCCGGCGAGCTTCTTGATCTCGGCCGCGAGCATCTCGGTCGCCCCCTTCACGGCGCTGAGCCCCGTGACCGCGAACTGGCTCGCGTACGTGCCGGAGAACCCGGCGTGCGAGTTCCAGTAGCTGTCGTGGCCGGCGCGCACGTGGACGTCGTCGGGCGAGCAGCTGAGGATGTCGGCGACGACCTGCGCCGCCGTCGTCTCGTGCCCCTGGCCCTGCGGCGTCGTGCCGAGCGTGACGACGATCTCGCCGAAGATGTCGAGCTTGACCGTGGCGACCTCGTTGTTCCCGGAGAACTGGAGCTCCGGATTGATGAGGCGCGACTGGCCGAAGTTGTTCGTGCCGGAGTCGAGCGTCGAGCCGATCCCGACGCCGAGCCGCTTGCCGCGCGCCTCCGCGTCGGCGCGCCTCCCGGCCAGCGAGTCGTAGCCGATGAGCTCGAGCGCGAGGTCGAGCAGCGCGGCGTAGTCGCCGGAGTCGTAGACGCAGCCGTTCGGCGTCACGTACGGCATCTCCTCGGCCCGGATGTAGTTCCGCTTCCGCACCTCGACCGGATCGAGATCGAGCTCGCGCGCGACGATGTCGATCACCCGCTCCGTGAACCACAGGTGCTGCATCCGCGAGTAGCCGCGGTTCGGGGAGACGGGCGCCTTGTCCGTCGCCACCTGCGTGAAGTCGAGCTCGATGTGGCGCCAGCGGTACATCCCGGGCGTCACCTGCGCCCAGATCACGCCGCCGAGCGGCTCGTAGCGCAGCCAGGCGCCGGCGTCGTCGAGCGCCTTCGTCCGGAAGCCGAGCAGCGTGCCGTCGTCCTTGACCGCGACCTCGGTGTCGTGGAACCAGCGCTCGTTGCCGTGCGACATCGAGAGGTGGAAGTCGGTGCGCCATTCCGTCCACTGCACCGGCCGGTTGAGCTTGCGCGCCAGCAGGCAGCAGACGACGAGCTGCGGATGCGAGGTGATCTTGTTGCCGAACCCGCCGCCGATGTCCTGCGTGACGAAGCGGAGCTTGTCCAGCCCCGTCCGCATCGCCGGCCCCATCATGATCGCGGCGAAGCCGGGGAACTGGTTGTTCGTGTGGATCGTCCACTGCCCGACGCCGCGGTTGTACTCGACGAGCGCGCCGTCGCACTCGAGCGGCGTCGAGTTGAAGCG
>DASUZZ010000033.1:0-3705 GCA_036376615.1 Gaiellaceae bacterium | reverse complement strand
TCCACCAGGTGCACATCTTCGGGTGGGACGCGAGCGGCTTCGCGGCATTTGTCGTCGTCGTCGCCGCCGGAGTCGTCGGCTACCAGATCGGCGCCGCCTTCGGCTGGTGGGTCGGCGACCGCGGCGGACGTCCGTTCCTGGAGGATCACGGCCGCTGGTTTCATCTCTCCGAGGCGAACTTCGACCGCGCCGAGCGCTGGTTCCAGCGCCACGACACCTGGGCGGTCCTGCTCGGCCGGATGACCCCCCTCGTCCGCTCGTTCGTGTCGATCCCGGCGGGCGTCTTCGAGACGCCGTTCCACCGTTACAACGTCCTCACGCTGATCGGCAACGCCGTGTGGTGCGTCGTCTTCGCGTCGATCGGCTGGGCGCTCGGAGCCAGCTGGGACACCTTCCACCACGACTTCCGCTTCGTCGACTACCTCGTCATCGTCGGCGCCGGCGCAGCGGTGCTCCTGCTCCTCGGACGGTTGCGGCGGCGCCGGCGGGGTACCATCCGTCTGTCGTGAGGATCCCGCACGTCGACGTGCCGGCGCAGTACGCGCCGCTCCGTGCCGAGCTCGAGGCGGCATTCGCCAGGGCTCTCGACACCGGCAGGTTCATCTTCGGTCCCGAGGTCGAGGCGTTCGAGCGGGAGGCGGCCGTGCACCTCGGCGTCGAGGACTGCGTCAGCTGCGCGAACGGGACCGATGCGCTCGTGCTCGCGCTCGACGCGCTCGGCATCGGCGTGGGCGACGAGGTGATCTGCCCGGCGTTCACGTTCTACGCGACGGCCGAGGCGATCGCCCAGCGCGGCGCGACTCCCGTCTTCGCCGACATCGATCCCGCCACGCTCAACATCGATCCGGCCGACGTCGGGCACCGCGTCACGGAGCGGACGAGGGCGATCGTGCCGGTCCACCTGTTCGGGCGCCCGGCGCCGGTGGCGGAGCTCGCGCAGCACGGCGTGCCGGTCGTCGAGGACGCGGCGCAGGCGTTCGGCGCCGCGGGCATCTGCTCGAGCGTCGTCTCCACCTTCAGCTTCTTTCCGACGAAGAACCTGTTCGCGCTCGGCGACGGCGGGCTGATCGCGGTCAACGACGCGGACGTCGCCGCGCGCCTCCGGATGCTCCGCTTCCACGGCTCGGCGGCCAAGAAGGAGTTCCTCTACGTCGGCTACAACTCGCGTCTCGACGCGGTGCAGGCGTCGTTCCTGCGGATCTTCCTGCGTCACATCGAGCGGTGGAACGAGCAGCGGCGTGAGGCCGCTTCCCGCTATCGCGAGCTGCTCGCCGGGATCGTCGAGGTGCCGGCCGACGCGCCCGGGCACGTCTACCACCAGTTCTGCGTGCGCTCGGCCGAACGCGAGACGCTGAGCGCCGCGCTCGCAGCTGCCGACATCGGCTTTGCCTCCTACTACTCGCCGCCGCTCCACCTGCAGCCGGCGCTGGCGTACCTCGGCCACGGCGAGGGCGACTTCCCGGAGACCGAGAAGGCCGCGCGTGAGAATCTCTGCCTGCCGCTCTGGGCAGGCATCAGCGAGGAGCAGCAGAAGGAGGTCGCGTCCGTGCTCGAACGCGCCTCCGATCTCGTCGCGACGTGAGGGTCTTCTCCATCAACCGACACCGGATCTGGCAGGTCGTCGTCGACGGCGTTCTCATCGTCGCAGCGTGGCGCCTCACCTTCTTCCTGCGCTTCGACAAGGCGACGCCGATCTACTACCGGCACCTGCTGGACATCGACGTGATCGCGCTCGTCGTCGCGATCAACCTCGTCACCTTCGTCGTCTTCGGCTTCTACAACCGCTGGTGGCGCTACGTCTCGACGCGCGACATGTGGGGCCTCGTCCGCGGCGTCACCGTCGGCTCGGCGCTGACGTACCTCGTTCTCTACGCGTTCCCGCCGGAGCACGCGTCGCGGCTGCCGCGCGGGATTGCGGCGCTCGACTATCTGCTCGTGCTCGCGTTCGTCGCCGGCTCGCGGCTGCTCGCGCGCTCGCTGATCGAGCGCCCGCAGTCCGGCGTCGTCGTTCGCGGCAAAGAGGTGTTGATCGTCGGCGCCGGCGACGCGGCGCAGCTCCTGATCCGCGAGATGCACCGCAACCGCAACCTGCACTACACGCCGATCGGGCTCCTCGACGACGACCCGCGCAAGAAGAACCTGCGGCTGCACGGAGTGCGCGTCCTCGGCACGACCGACGATCTCAGAGCCCTCCTCCGCGACAACAAGCCCGACGAGGTCCTGATCGCGATCCCGTCGGCGCCGGGCGGCGTCCGCCAGCGCGTCGTCGAGACGTGCCGGACGGAGCGCGTGACGGTGAAGACGCTGCCGGGCCTGCACGAGTTGATTGCGGGTGACCTGAACCTCGCCGGGCAGATCCGCCCGGTGCAGGTGGAAGACGTGCTCGGCCGCCAGCCGGTCGAGGTCGACCTCGGCGCGATCTCGGCGTACGTGAAGGGGAAGTCGGTGCTCGTCACGGGCGCCGGCGGGACGATCGGCAGCGAGCTCTGCCGCCAGCTCGCCCGGCTCGGCGTCGCCCGACTCGTGCTCGTCGACAAGGGTGAGGCGCCCCTGTTCGAGATCGAGCGCGAGCTCGTCGGCGAACGGGACTTCGCCGCTGCGGTGCCGGTGCTCGCGAATTGCGGCGACCAGGCGAAGATGCAGCAGACGTTCGAGCAGTACCGCCCCGACGTCGTCTTCCACGCCGCCGCCTACAAGCACGTCGGGATGCTCGAGCTGAATCCGCTGCAGGCGGTCGCCAACAACGTCTTCGCGACGCGCCGGCTGGTCGAGGTCGCGGTCGATGCCGGGATCGAGCGATTCGTGCTCGTCTCCACCGACAAGGCCGCGAACCCCACGAGCGTGATGGGCCAGTCGAAGGCGGTGTGCGAGTGGATCATCGAGTCGTTCGCGCGGAGGTCCGACGTCGACACGCGATTCGTCGCCGTGCGCTTCGGCAACGTGCTCGGCTCGTCGGGGTCGGTGATCCCGATCTTCCGGCGCCAGATCGAGCGCGGCGGCCCGGTGACGGTCCGCCATCCCGAGCTGACGCGCTTCTTCATGACGATCTCGGAGGCGTCGTCGCTCGTGATCCAGGCGGGGGCGATGGGCGGGCGCGGGCAGATCTACGTGCTCGACATGGGCGAGCCGGTGCGGATCCTCGACCTCGCACAGCAGATGATCAGGCTGTCGGGCAAGGACGAGTCGCAGATCCCGATCACGTTCACCGGCGTCCTTCCCGGTGAGAAGATGCACGAGGTCCTCTGGAACGACGACGAGGCGGTCGGGCCGACCTCGCACCCGAAGATCATGCGCGCGGCGCACGTCCCGATCGACCGTGGGTGGCTCGAGGGGGAGCTGCTCGAGCTCGAGCGGCTCGTCGACGACGGCGACACGGCGGGCGTCACGGCACGGCTCCGTTCGGTCACGCACGAGCCGGTGCGGACCGGCGCCGAGGCCGTGCTCGAAGACACGATGCACTAGTGGACGGGGCCACTCCTCCGGCACAGCTGCCCGCCGCTTCCCCGGGTACGGTGCGGCGGTGGGAGCCCTCGACGGCCTGAACCCCGGGCAGCGTCGCGCCGCGGAGGCCGTGCGCGGGCCCGTCTGCATCCTCGCCGGCGCGGGCTCGGGGAAGACGACGACGATCACGCACAGGCTCGCCCACCAGGTCGAGTCCGGGGCCTTCGCGGCGTCGGAGCTGATGGCCGTGACGTTCACCGAGAA
>DASUZZ010000032.1:0-107282 GCA_036376615.1 Gaiellaceae bacterium | reverse complement strand
CTTGACCTGCACGTCCTGGCCGATCTCGAGCACCTCGGACGGATGGTTGACGTGCGACCACGACAGCTCGGAGATGTGGATCAGGCCGTCCATGCCGTCGAGGTCGACGAACGCGCCGAAGTCGACGATGTTGGAGATCTGGCCCTCGACGACGTCGCCGGGCTGCAGCTTGTCGAGGATCTGCTGCCGCTGCTCCTTGCGCTCCTCTTCGAGCACGGCGCGGCGCGAGAGCACGACGTTGTTGCGCGAGCGGTTGAGCTCGATGACCTTCGCGCGCAGCTCCTGGCCGAGGAACTCGTCGAGGTCCTGCACGCGGCGGATGTCGACCAGCGACGCCGGCAGGAACCCGCGCACGCCGAGGTCGAGGATCAGGCCGCCCTTGACGACCTCGATCACACGCCCGTTCACGGGCTCGCCGGACTCCGCGGCGCCCTCGATGTTCTTCCACGCCAGCTCGAACCGCGCGCGCTTCTTCGACAGGATCAGGCGCCCCTCGGCGTCCTCCTTCGTGAGCACGAGCGCGTCGATCTCGTCGCCGAGGGTCACCTCGTCGGCGGGGTTGATCGAGCGGCGAATCGAGAGCTCGGAGACCGGGATGACGCCCTCCGACTTGTAGCCGATGTCGACCAGGACCTCGTCCTTGTCGACGCGGACGACGGTGCCGTGGACGACCTGTCCCTCGTTGATCTCGGGGAAGGTCGACTCGTAGTCGGGAATCAGCTCGCCGTCGGGCCCCTCGACCCAGACGCCCGGCTCCTGCTGCATGAGATCGTTGCTTGCCAAAGCGGCCGCCAAGTATAGCCACGCCTGCCGGGAGGGAAACCGGCGGTTTCGCTCCCGGTGCCCTCCCTTCCCTTTTTGTTGGAGCCGCTGCGGGGCCGCCACGCGCCTCTCGCCGGGCTTCGGCGGCGACCGGCGCCGGCGTTGCAGACGTAACGAGGTCACCCCGTCCGTCTCTGCAGGTTCTTACGACTTGGCGTCCGCCCAGTTGTCGCCCACGCCGACGTCGACGGCGAGCTTCGGGTCGAGGTCGTAGGCGCCGACCATCTCGGCCCGGACCAGCTCCCGCACCTTCGAGACCTCCGTCTCCGGGACGTCGAGCAGCAGCTCGTCGTGCACCTGGAGCACGAGGCGCGCGCCCCTGCCCTCCTCGGTCAGCCGCCGCGCGATGCGGATCATCGCCACCTTGATGATGTCCGCGTTCGAGCCCTGCATCACGAAGTTCACCGCGACGCGCTCGCCGAAGCCGCGGGTCTGCCGGTTCGACGCGCGCAGCTCCGGCACCGGCCGGCGGCGGCCGAGCAGCGACGTCACGTACCCGTCGCGCTCGGCCTGCTCGATCGTGCGCGCGATGAAGTCCTGCACGTGCGGGAACCGCGCGAGGTACGCGTCGATGTACCGCTGCGCCTCGTCGCGCGGGATCTCGAGATTCTCGGACAGGCCGAACGCCGAGATGCCGTAGACGATCCCGAAGTTGATCATCTTCGCGATCGAGCGCTGACCCGGCGTGAGCCGCGCCGGGTCGACGCCCAGCACCTCGGCGGCGGTCGCGGTGTGGATGTCCTCTCCCCGCTCGAACGCCTCTCGCAGCTTCGGCTCGCCCGAGACGTGCGCGAGGATCCGCAGCTCGATCTGCGAGTAGTCGGCGGAGAGCAGCCGGTGCCCCTCCTCCGCGATGAAGGCCGAGCGGATCTCGCGGCCGAGCTCCGTGCGCACGGGGATCGACTGGAGGTTCGGATCGGACGTCGACAGCCGTCCCGTCGCCGCGACGGTCTGGTTGAAGTGCGTGTGCAACCGCGCGTCGCGCTCGTCGATCAGCGACGGCAGCGGCCGCAAATAGGTGTTGAGGAGCTTCGTCAGCTCACGCCACTCCTCGACCACCCCGACGATCGCGTGGTCGTCACGGATCGCACGCAGCACCTTCGCGTCGGTCGAGTAGCCCGTCTTCCCCTTGCGTCCCGCCGTGAGCTCGAGCTTCTCGAAGAGGATCCGGCCGAGCTGCTGCGGCGAGCCGAGCACGAACTCCTCGCCCGCGAGCTCGTACGCACTCGCCTCGAGCTCCTCCACCCGCTCGGCGAGCCGGGCGGTGATCTCCCCCATGCGGTAGGTGTCGATCCTGACGCCCGTCGACTCCATCTGCGCGAGCACGGCGGAGAGCGGCAGCTCGATCCGGCGGTACAGGTCGGTGAGATCGCGCTCGTCGAGGCGCTCGAGCAGCGGCCCGTGGAGCCGGAGCGGCGTCTCGGCCGCACGGACGAGCGCAGTCGTGTCGTCGTCGGCCGGCGGCGCCGGTACGAGCTCGACGCCGTACTCGGCGGCCAGGTCGGCGAGCTCGTACGACGCGCGCCCCGGATCGATCAGGTACGCGGCGAGCAGCGTGTCCTCGCGCGCGACGACTCCGTTCGCCTTCGCGTCGTGGACGACGAGCTCCGCGTCGTGCAGGTCGCCGGCCGGCCGTGCGCCGACCACGACCTCGCCGTCGGCCGCGACCGCGGCCCGATCGTGGCTCGCGGCATAGCCGACGACGCCGCGGAAGTCGAGCTCGCCCTCACGCCACGGCACCTCGATGCCCGTCACCTCGAGCGGCGCGGAGGGCACCGCCGCGTCGAGCTCGTCGACGCGGTTCAGCAGCGCCCGGAACTCGAAGCGGCGGAAGATCTCCTTGAGCTGCGAGCGGTCGGGCGGCGACAACACGAGCTGAGCCGGGTCGCAGTCGATGTCGAGATCACGCCGCATCGTTGCGAGCTCCTTGGAGACGCGTGCCTGATCGGCGTGCTCGAGAACGTTCCTGCGCCGGGCCGGCGACAGCTCCTCGGCGTGCTCGATCACGCCCTCGACGGAGCCGTACTGCGCGATGAGCTGACCCGCCGTCTTGTCGCCGATGCCCGGGACGCCGGGAATGTTGTCGCTCGTGTCGCCCTTCAGGCCGATGAAGTCCGGCACCTGCTCCGGCGTCACGCCGTACCGCGCCTCGACGCGCTCCGGCGTGTAGACGTTGACATTCGCGACGCCGCGCGGCGTCATCATCAGACACACGTTCGCGCTGCACAGCTGGAACGCGTCGCGGTCGGTCGAGACCACGCACGTCTTGATCCCCGCGACGTCGGCACGGGTCGCGAGCGTGGCGATCACGTCGTCGGCCTCCCACCCCTCGAACTCGAGGTTGCGGTAGCCGAACGCGTCGACGATCGGCCGGAAGTGCACGAACTGCTCTCGCAGCAGGTCGGGCATCGGCCTCCGCCCCTCCTTGTAGACCACGTCCGCGGCCTCGGCGACGGCGGCGCGGTGCACGGGCCGCGAGTCCCACGCCACCGCGACGCCTTTCGGCCGGTAGTCGGCGAGCAGCTTGAACAGCATGTTGGTGAAGCCGAGGAGTGCATTCGTCGGCTGGCCGTCCGTCGTCTGCAGCTCCTCCGGGAGCGCGAAGAACGCGCGGTACGCGAGGTTGTTGCCGTCGACGAGGAAGAGATCGCTGCCGCGCGCCGGCGCGTCGTCGAGCTGGAGCTCGGCCCCGGTCAGCGTCTTCGGCACGAGGGCAACGCTATCGTCCGACGCCGTGCCGAAGCTCGAGATTCATCGATTTTCCGACGCGGGGGCGTCGTGTCCCACGACCGCGGCTACCGGTCGATGACGACCGACTGGCGGATGGTCAACCTGCTCTCGTCGAGGTTCTGGCCGAGCCGCGGGTTCAGGACGACCTTCCTACGGCTCAGCCGCATCGTCCCGTGACCCGCGTCCCGCTGCTCGCGGACACGCGCCTCGTCGTCGCCGAGGCCGGCACCGACGACCTCGTCCTGCATGCGCCGAGACCGCCGGCGCCGCTGCGCGACGTCCCCGCGGCGACACGCGAGGCGCTGGCGTTCCCACTGGCCGGCCCCCCGCTCCCCGAGCTCGTCCGGCCCGGCGGATCCGCGACGATCGTGATCGAGCAGCCGGTGCTGCCGATCCCGGGGGCTCCGAGCGGGCCGCGACACGGGGCGATCGCGGCGGTCGCCGACGAGCTCGCACGGCTCGGCGTCGAGAAGGTGACGATCCTCGTCGCCGGCGGCCTGCTCCGGCGCACGACCCCGCGCGAGATCGCCGCGCTCGTCCCACCCGAGTTCCGGCGGCGCTTCCGCGGCCGGGTGATCGTGCACGACGTCGAGGCCGAGGATCTCGTGTGGGTGGGAGAGCTCGACGGCGTCGCGCTCCGCGTCAACCGCGCGCTCGTCGAGACCGACGTCGTCGTCACGGTGACCGCGGCGGAGACCGTGCTCCACGGCGGACCGGCTGCGCTCGTCGCCGCCTCGGGCAGCGAGTCGCTGCTCGCGGCCGAGGCGCTCTCGCTGCTCGAGCCGGGCACGTCCTCGGGGTGGCGTCTCGCGCGCGAGCTCGAGCGCCGGCTCGCGGAGCGCGTCGCGGTCTTCGGCGTCTCGCTCGTGCTCGACACGCCCAGGCTCGCCGGGCCGCTCGCCGGGTATCCGTTCGACCAGCAGACGATCGACCGCCTGCTCGGCTCGCGGCTGCAGCGCGTCCTCCAGCGCGCCCCCCGCGGCCTCAGGCAGGCCGGCCTCGAGCGGATCCCGCGCACGATCACCGCGGCCGCGGTGTTCGGCGGGCCTCCGTCGGTCGCACACGCCGAGGCGCTCCTGCGCGGGACGCTGTTCAAGAGCGTCGAGGTCGACGAGCCCGTCGACGCGATCGTGGTCGGCGTGCCGCCGACGACTCCGTTCGTGCCGCGCGAGCGTCCGAACCCGGTCAGCGCGGCGTACCTCGGGCTCGGGCTCGCCCTCCGGCTCTGGCGCGACGCCGCGCCGGTGACGCCCGGCGGCACGGCGATCCTCGTGCACCCGTTCCAGCGCCGGTTCCCGCGCCCCACCCAGACGCCGTACCGCGCGCTCTTCTTCGAGCCGCGACCCGCAGGCGACCCCGCCGCGCTCGCCGCCGCGGAGCGGGCGGCCGGGAGCGACCAGCAGGCGCGCGAGAGCTACCGCGCCGGGCGCGCGGCGCATCCGCTGCAGCCGTTCGCCGAGTGGCGCGCGTGCGCGGCGACGGCCGCACCGCTCGGCGCCGTCCTGATCGCGGGCTGCCGCGACGCGCAGGCCGCGAGGCAGCTCGGTTACATCGGCGTCCACGGGCTCGGCGCCGCGGTGGAGATGGCAAGAGGTCGTGGAGCGCGCCGGATCGCCTACCTGCTCGCGCCGCCCTACTTCCCGCTCGTGGTGGGCTATTCCTCGCCGAGGTAGGTCTTGCGGACCTGCTCGTTCGTCTTCAGCGCGTCGGCGCGGTCGGCCAGCACGATCCGGCCGGTCTCGAGCACGTAGCCGCGGTTCGCCGCGTCGAGCGCCATCAGCGCGTTCTGCTCGACGAGCAGGATCGACGTCCCCTGTTCGTTGATCGTCTTGATGATCTCGAAGATGCGCTCGACGAAGATCGGCGCCAGGCCGAGCGACGGCTCGTCGAGCAGCAGCAGCTTCGGCTGTGCCATCAGCGCCCGCCCGATCGCGCACATCTGCTGCTCGCCGCCCGACATCGTCCCGGCATGCTGATGGCGCCGCTCCTTCAGGCGCGGGAACAGATCGAACACGCGATCGATGTCCTCCCGGATCCCCGCCCGGTCGTTCCGCTGGAAGGCGCCCATCTCGAGGTTCTCCATGACGGTCATGCGCGGGAACAGACGCCGACCCTCCGGCGACTGCGCGATCCCGCGCTTCACGATCTGGTGCGCGGCCACGCTGGTGATGTCGCGGCCCTGGAAGCGGATCGTGCCCTGGCGCGGCCGGTTGAGGCCGTTGATCGAGCGAAGCGTCGTGGACTTGCCGGCACCGTTCGCGCCGAGGAGCGTCACGACCTCGCCGTCCCGAACCTCGATCGAGATCCCCTTGAGAGCGTGGATCGACCCGTAGTACGTGTGGACGTCGGTCAGCTCGAGGATCGGGCCGCCACCGTTCGAGCTCGTCACGAGAGCCCCCGGCGCTTCATGTCCTCGACTGCCGCCTTCCCCAGGTAGGCCTCGATCACGCGCTCGTCCTGCTGCACCTCGCGCGGGCTGCCCTCGGCGATCTTCTCGCCGTAGTCGAGCACCGACACGCGGTCGGAGATCCCCATCACGACGCGCATGTCGTGCTCGATCATCAGCACGGTGAGCTTCTCCTCCTCGCGCAGGCGGCCGACGAACGCCGTAAACTCGGCCGACTCCTGCGGGTTCATCCCCGCCGTCGGCTCGTCGAGCAGCAGCAGCTGCGGGTCGGTGGCGAGCGCGCGGGCGACCTCCAGCCGGCGCTGGTCGCCGTACGGCAGGTTGCGCGAGACCTCCTCGGCCTTGCGGGCGAGCCCCGTGAACGCGAGCAGCTCGCGCGCGCGCTCGCGCACCGCCTTCTCCTCCCGCCGCACCGACGGGGTGCGGAGGACGGACTGGAACATGTTCGCCTTCATGCGGGAGTGGCGGCCGACCATCACGTTCTCGAGCGCGGTCATGTTCTGGAAGAGCCGGATGTTCTGGAAGGTGCGCCCCATGCCGCGCTCGGTGATCGCGTGCGGGGGCTTGCCGGTCACGTCCTCGCCGAGGAAGGTGATCGTCCCCGAGGTCGGCTTGTAGACGCCCGTGAGCATGTTGAAGAAGGTCGTCTTGCCTGCGCCGTTCGGGCCGATCAGCGACACGACCTTGCCGCGCGGAACGGTGAAGTCGACGTCGTTGACCGCGACGAGGCCCCCGAACTCCTTGCGGACGCCCACGGCGGCGAGAACGGGGGCGTCACCGTTGTCGGTCACGTCTCCGCTCCCTGGGCGTCGAAGTGCGCCTGTTCGTGTGTGACGTCGTACAGCGGCTGGTCGTGGACGCCCTCGTGGAACTCGGCGGCACGGCGTCGTGACGGGATCAGCCCTTCGGGTCGGAACAGCACGACGACGATCAGGATCACCCCGTAGATCCCGCCCGAGTACAGCGGCACGTCGATGTTCGGCCGCCAGCCGGCGACGTGGATGTTCGAGTTGAGCCAGGCACCGGTGTTCGCCAACCCCTCCTGGTTCAGGTACGCGAGGAACGCAGCGCCGACGATCACGCCCCAGACGTTGCCCATGCCGCCGAGGACGACCATGCAGAGGATGAAGACGGAGATGTTGAAGAAGAAGTCGCCCGGGAACGTCGAGCTCTTGTAGACGCCGTAGTAGGCCCCGGCGACCCCGCCGAAGAACGCTCCGCTCGCGTACGCCCACGTCTTCGTGCGCATGAGCGGGATGCCCATCGCCGCCGCTGCCGTCTCGTCCTCCCGGATCGCGATCCACGCACGGCCGAGGCGCGAGTACTGCAGCCGCAGCGAGCAGAACACCGTGATCACGAGCAGCAGGATCGCCGTCCAGAAGTAGACGTCGGTGTACTGGATCTGGTGGCCGAGCACCTTCGCGTTGCAGCACGCGAGGTAGTTCGCCGGCAGGAAGCCGCCGGTCGCGTTCGAGATGCCGTGACCGAACCCGGGCGAGTCGAGCGGCGTGATCCCGTTCGGGCCGTTCGTCAGGTTGAAGCCGAAGAGACTGTCGCCGTTCCGCGCGATCTGCGGCAGGATCTCGCCGAACCCGAGCGTGACGATCGCCAGGTAGTCGCCGCGGAGGCGCAACGTCGGCAGGCCGATCGCGATCCCCGACACCGCGGCAATGACGCCTGCGAGCGGGAGCAGCAGCCAGATCGTGACGTGGACGCCGGGCAGCGTCGGGTCGATCCCGACAGAGCCGAAGTGCCAGGTCGTGTGGGCGAACTGCTCCGAGGCGAACCAGGCGGCCGTGTAGGCGCCCATCGCGTAGAACGCGACGTACCCGAGGTCGAGCAGGCCTGCGTAGCCGACGACGATGTTCAGGCCGACGGCCATCATGATGAAGACCAGCATGTAGACGCCCGTGGCGACGTCGGGCCAGACGCCGAAGATCGGGACGGTGAACATCTTCCCGGCGTAGAACGGGTAGAAGACGGTGAGGAGGAGCGCCGCGCCGGCGTACGCCGGCGCACGGTACCGCTCGGGCACCCAGCTCAGGGCGAAGCCGATCGCGAGCAGCGCCGCGAGCGACCGCGGCCCGGCGATCAGGAAGGCGAGGACGAGCGCCGTCTCGGCGGCGAGCCGCCACGGAAGCGGCGGGAGGCGGCGGATCCAGAAGACCGCACCGATGGTGAGGAGGCCGTACCCGAGCGAATGGTCGAGGAAGAACAGCGGGATCGAGACGAGGACGATGGCGCCGATCGAGATCGCCGCGCGCTGCGTCGGCTCGAGCCGGTGCCAGCGGGCGCGCAGCTGGTTGCGGAGCCCGATCTCGTCTCCGGTGCGGGCGCTCGCCCCGGTGGTGGCGGCGGCGTCGGTCATCCGCCCTCCGGCGTGCGTTCGCCGAGCAGGCCCTCGGGCCGGAAGACGAGGATCAGGATCAGGATCGAGAACACGATCGACTCGGTCCAGTCAGAGCCGGGCGCGTGCCACGGCAGGCCCTCGTTCCAGTTCTGGATCAGCCCGATGAGAAGACCGCCGAGCACCGCGCCCGGCAGGTTCCCGATCCCGCCGAGCACCGCAGCGGTGAAGGCGATCAGCCCGAGCTGGAAGCCCTGGTCCCACCGGACCGTGGTGACGTTGTAGGCGTAGAGGAAACCCGCCGCACCGGCGAGCGCGCCGGCCAGGAGGAACGTGAACGAGATCGTCTTGTTGACGTCGATGCCCATCATCGCGCTCGCGTCCATGTCCTGAGCCGTGGCCCGCATCGCCTTGCCCTGCCGCGTGCGCTGCACCAGCCACAGCAGCACCAGCAGGACCGGGATCGTGAACACGAAGACGATCAGCATGTTCCAGGTGACCGTGACCCCGCCGATGGTCAGCACGCTGGTCGTCGGGAACACGCTCGGCGCAGGCACGTAGTTCGGCCCCCAGAAGATCAGCCCGATGTCCTCGATGATGAAGCTGGCGCCGATCGCCGTGATCAGCGGTGCGAGCCGCGGCGCATTGCGGAGCGGGCGGTACGCGACCCGCTCGATCAACGCGTTGATCAGGCCGCACGAGATCATGACCATGAACAGGGTCACGATCAGGATCGGGACGATCACCGGCCCCTGGCCCTGGTGGAGGTTGAAGAACGTCGTCGAGTAGGTGATCGTGAACATGCCGCCGAGCATGAACACGTCGCCGTTCGCGAAGTTGATCAGCTCGAGGATGCCGTAGACGAGCGTGTAGCCCAGCGCGATCAGCGCGTACAGGCAGCCGACGGTCAGCCCGTAGAACGAAACCTGGACGAAGGTGCTCGGCGAGACCGTGAAGTTCTTGATCAGCCAGAAGATGAGGAGCGCGACGAACGCGAGCCCGACGGACGAGATGACCCCGGGCCGTGGAATCCGTCCTGCAAGCGTCGGGGCAGAGGCGTCGGCGGCCACGGTCGAGGCGACTCTAGCGTCCACGACGGCAAATGTCCTGCTCCAGAGCGCGGGGGGTCCCTCTCCGTGACGCGGGAGTCAGCCCGAGCCCCGGTCGGGGGCTACGATCGAAACGCGAGCCGAAGTGGCGGAACTGGCAGACGCGCCGGACTCAAAATCCGGTGCCCTCCGGGGCGTGTGGGTTCGATTCCCACCTTCGGCACTCAGGATCCAGGAGAACCGCGCTCCGCCGGGTGCGGCGGGTCACCGCGGGTGCTGAGGTCGTGGATACTCCCCGGCGTCCGAACGCCGGAACGGCTAGCGAGGAGGAACCATGGTTGCAGCGACGGAGGAGACACGTGCCGAGCGGCCGGTTGGCCTGCTGCAGGGCTTCAAGAACTTCCTGATGCAGGGCGACATCGTGATCATCGCCATCGGCCTCGTGATCGCGCTCGCGTTCAGCACGCTGATCAAGGCATTCACCGACAACATCATCACCCCGCTCGTCAACGCCATCGGCAGCGGCGGCGCGACCGGCCTCGGCTTCCACGTCAACGGCCAGCTCGTCAACGTCGGCGCGTTCATCGCGGCAGTCATCTACTTCATCGTCTTCATGCTGGTCATCTACTTCCTGATCGTCGTCCCGTACCGCTCGATCCAGGCGCGGCGGGGTGTCACGGTCTTCGGCGACCCGCCGCCGGCGCAGACCTGCCCCGCGTGCCTCTCCGAGGGACTGCCGGTCGCCGCGACGAAATGCCGCTACTGCGGGACGCCCCTGGCCGGTGCCTAGACGGGCGGCGCCGTCCCGGAGAACGACCGAGGGCGCCCTCCGGGGCGCCCCTCGGATCGTGAGATGAAGAAGCCGCAGCCTCGCGAGCCGGAACGGGTCCGGCGAGTCCGGGAACGTGCCGGGGCGGTGTCGCAACGCGGCCGCGAGTGGGCCGAGAGCAAGGAGCCCGGCTCGCGTGCCGGGGTCGCGATCAGCGCCTGGCGCCAGTACCGGGCCGTGGACGGGCCGCTCCAATCGGCACTGCTGTCGCTGTACATCCTCGTCGCGGTTCTGCCCGCGCTCCTGGTGATGGAGGAGTACGTCGACCAGCATCCCAACTCGCTCGCGAACAGCATCGTCCACCACTACCGCCTCGACCGCACCACCGCCAACCTCATCCACGGCGTGCTCAATGAAGGGCGCACGCACGAGCTCGGCTCGGCGTTGCTGGCGATCGGCGGCGCCTTGATCTTCGGGCTCGGCTTCGGCCGTGTCCTGCAACTGGTGCATGCCCGCGCCTGGCAGCTCGAGCTCCGAAACCGCGGGCGCGACCAGCTCCTCTACGCGACGGTGCTCGCCGGCGTGTACCTGCTGATCGTCATCCTGCTGGTGCAGCTGACCGTGGTGAGCGGCGATGCGGTCTGGGTCGGAGACACACTCGCACTCGCCTGGATTGCGCTGCTCACCCTGTTCTTCGTCTGGACGCCCTGGGTGCTCACCCACAAGCAGCTCCGCCGGCGGGACCTGCTCCCGGGGGCGGCCCTGACCGCCGTTGCACTCGTCGTCACGATGCTGGTCTCCCGCTACGTGATGGAGTACTGGATCGACCTCTACGCGGTCGACTACGGCGGCTTCGGGGTCGTGCTCGCGATCTACTTCTGGCTCGCCTTCAACTCCGGCGCCATCGTCTGGGCAGCCGCCCTCTCACCCGCGCTCGTCGCCCGGCGCGAGTTCCGGCGGAACGTCGAGGGCGACGCGAACGGATGATCAGGCGAGCCGGCGCCGCCGACGGCTACGGCGGCGGCGGCGCGACGCGGTAGTCGAGGCGAACGCTCCCGGCGGGGCCGCCCAGCTTCACGAGCTGGAAGTGCCAGGTCGCCCGCGGCATCGGGCACCACTCCTCGCTCTGCGTACAGGCGAGACGGCCGCGGTCATGCGTGCAGGCGAGCGTCGGATCGCTGGGGCTCGGCCAGCTCTGCACCCGCGCGCCGGCAACCTCCGGGATCGTCGCGACGGCATATGCCCGCACACCGCGCGGGACCGTGATCCGGTTCACGAGGATGACGCCGCTTCGCTCCCGAAACGTGAACGTGCGCGACGCGGGGCCGGCTGCGAACGAGAAGCTGCGCGTCGTCTGGAAGTGAACGTCCGGGCCGACGGGACGAGCGGGTAGCAGCAGGGCTACAGCGATCGAGCCGACTCCCAACATCGTGCCGTTCATCGACACGACATACGTTCGCACCGTCCGTCGAGGTCCGTGCCGACCGGGCTGCGAGTCGCCGGCGACCCACAGCCCGAACGGGAGCTCACATGTTCGGACAGTTGGCCGAGCTGCCCGAGCCGTGTGGAGCGGACGGCGTGGTCGTTGACGGCGTGGTCGTCGACGGTGTCGTCGCCGACGGCGTGCTCGAGGACGAGCCGCTGCTCGACGAGCCCGTGGCGGCGTTCGCGATCGCAACCACGCCTCCGGCAATCGCACCGGTCGCGAGCAGGCTCGCGACGACCTTCCGGAGTCTCATCACTTCGCCTCCTTTCGTCGTGTCGTTGTCGGATCGGTCCAGAATCTGGCGGTGTCGCCTGTGCGTTCCCGATGAATACGTGCAGAGTTCGCTACTGAGATCGGCGCCGCTCGCGGCGGACGGTGCTGGCCGGCCCGGTCGCGGGCGGCGCTTCCCCGGCTCTGCGCTCGTGGCCGAATGGCAGACCCGGAAGGGTCGTGCGAGCGGGACGATCTACCGCATCGACGGCTGATCAGGCGCGGACACGAGCGCGAAATCGCCGGTGAGGACCTGCCGCTTCAGCGGACGACGAAGGTCCGGGAGACGAGCACGCGTCGCCGCGCCGGCGCGACGGACGCGCGGAGCACGATCATGTACGCGTAGCGGCCGGGTGCGAGCCGCCTGAGCGGGAAGCGGACGAGCGGCGACCACGCCGCCTTCGCGAGACCACGGGCGGTCAGCACCGGCTTGACCTTCAACGCCTGACGCACCGACAGGACGCCGCGGCCCGCGGCCGGCACGATCGACGCGCGGTACGTCGCGTCCTCGGCGACACGCACGCCGAAGCTCCACACGCGCTGCCTCCACCAGTGGGGCGTCTTGCTCGAGCCGAAGAGCGCGCGCGCACCGACGACCGAGGTCGCGTGCCTCCACCTGACGGCAGCGCCGCTGCAGCGCGGGCCGGCGGCGAGTGCCGCCTTCACCGTCTCGTAGGACGGGCGCCTGGTGCCGTCGGCGCGCTCGAGACCACTCTGGAAGCCGCCGAGCTGCGTCTCGTCGACGAAGGGGGCGAAGAGCACGGAGGCGATCGACGGGTCGCAGGCTGCGCGGGCGATGATCTGCCCGTACACCGTCGCCTGGGCGGCGTCCGACGTCACGGGGACGTTCTCGGCGCCCGTGTACGCCGACCGCGACGACGCGGGAATCGCGGTCTGCCAGCCGATCTCGTCGATCGAGATCTGCAGCCCGCTCTCCACCGTCGGCTGCGCCGTCCCCCCGAACGCGTCCCAGAGCGCCTGCTTGACGCGCCCGAGGTTGGCGAACCCGGCATCAGGCCAGTCGAGCCCGCGCGCGAGCGAGTCGCGGTTCGAGCGCGGGTACGCGTGGTACCCGAACTCGTCCATCAACGGCTTCGTGCGGCCGCTCCGCCGGTAGGCGGCGCCGAGGTCGGCAAGGAAGCGGACGGGCGAGCGCGAGGCGTTGCTCGAGGCGCCCGGCGTGTCGTTGCCGCGGCTCGAGAGGACGCCGCCGACGACGACCAGCGTGGGGTCGACGGCCTTGAGCGAGTCGTACGTGTCGGCGAGCAGGCGCTCGTAGCCGATCGCGGCCACCGCCTTCCCGTGTGCGAACTGCGGCTGCCAGAAGCGCGGCTGGTTCGGCTCGTTCCCGACGACGAAGGTGTGCACCTGCCGGTAGCGCGTCGCGAGCGCCGCGGCCCATTGCGCGAAGGACGCCGCGCGTGTCGGCGACATGCCGACGCCGGCCGCGGTCGCGGGCCGGATCGCCAGCCGGACCTGGACGCCCTCCGCGGTCGCGATCGCGATCGAGCGGTCGAGGAAGGCGCGGTCGGTGACCTGCGCCGGGTGCGCGGGGTCCCAGGTGACGGTCATGCGGTCGTCGCGCAGCCCGAGCGAGGCGAGCTGGGCGAAGAACCCCGCGCCGCCGTCCGCGGCGTACTTGCCCGTGTCGTCCGCGACGCCGAAGCGCAGGGCCGTGGCGTGCACCGCCGTCGCCGCCGTCCGTGCGGCCACGCCGACGACGATCCCGAGGACCGCGACGACGATCGCTCCGCGACGCATGACAACGTTGTACCGGGGCCGGCGGACGGCGTTCACTGGGGGGCTTTTGCGGTGATTTGGAGGGGTTTTCGAGGGGAGGGTGCCTCGAACGAGGGATACCGTAGCGGGGATCTCCCCCGAGTGCCAAGCCCTCAAACGGCAGGTGGCACCGCGTCGCCGCTCCGCGCCAGCAGCCCGGCGCCCGCGACGACGAGCACGAACGCGGCCAGGCGGGCCGCTCCGGCCGCGCCGCCCGGCACGTGCTCGTGGAAGAGCAGCAGCCCCGCCACGATCGGCAGCGCATTCGTCGCCAGCGTGTTGAGGCCCGCGGTGACGAGCGCGCCGCCGCGCTGGAACGCGAGCTGCAGGGCGGCGAACGCGGCGCCGTGCGAGGCGAGCACCGCGACGATCAGGACGACGTCGCCGCCGACGGCCGCCTTCGTCGCGACGTCGCCGGCAGCGTAGAGCGTCCCGGCGGCGAGGCCGAGCCCCGCGCCGCCTGCGAGCTCGCGCGACACGGGGCCGACGAGGACCACGACGGCGACGAGCGAGCCGGCGAGCCAGAGCAGGACGTCGTCGGTCGTCGTCGTCCGCCCGTGCGCTACTCCCCCGGCGAGCGACGCAGCGAGCAGCGCGAGTCCCGTGACCGAGAGGACGACCGCCGTCTGCTCGCGACGCGAGAGCCTCTCGCCGCGGCGGCGCTGGACGATGAGCGCGAGCAGCCCGATGCCGCCGGCCGACACGCCCTGCACGAGCGACAGCGGCGCCAGGGCCAGCGCGCCGATGTACAGCGCCCACCCGGCGAGCCCGGTGACGAAGCCGGCGAGCCAACGTGGGCTGCGAAGCAGCGCGCGGAGCGCCTGCAGCGGGCGCCGCAGCGCGAGCGCCGGCAGCGTCGCAACGGCGTCGTGCTGGACGACCCACCCGAAGTTGAGCGCCAGGGTCGAGCCGAGCGCGAGGCCGAGCCCGCCCGCGAACGTCAGCGACGACCTCCCCCGAACGGGAGGTATGCCTCCGCGGCGAGGGCGGCAAGGCCCACGCGCGGCAGGTCACGGCGATGCTCGTAGACGACGAAGCGCCGCTCCCACGCCGGGAAGAACTTGCGGTTGAAGAGCAGCAGGTTGTCGAACTGGAAGTGGCCCTTCATCGCGAGCAGCGCGCGCCGTTGCACCTCCTGCAGCCCGCTCAGGTCGGCGCCCGGCGCGAGCAGCCCTGCGAACGGCGAGAAGTTCAGGGAGACGCGGCGGTAGCCGTGAGCGCCGGCCCACGCGATGCTCTCGCAGATCAGCCACTCGTTGAACCCGTTCGGGACCCCGAGCAGCCGAGGCATCGACGACAGCGACAGCGAACCGCCCGCGCCGGCGATCACGAAGTGCAAGAAGCCCGCGGCCCGCCCGTCCGCGTCCCGGCCGATCACGAAGACGGCGTCGCTGTCGCCGAGCGTGAAGAGCGCGTCGAGCGCCATCGCGAACCCACGCTCGGGCTCGTCCCCGCGCCAGCGCTCGGCGATCGCCTCGAGCTCGCGGCGCCCCGCGGGGTCGAGCTCGCCCGGACGGAGCACGGCGACGCTGTAGCCGGCCGCGCGGAGCCGGTGCACGGACTGGCGCACCTTTCGGATCGGACGCCCGTCGAGCGAGAAGGACGCGGCGTCGACGATCGCCTCGTCGCCGTGGTAGAGCGCGTTCAGGCCGTGTGCGCGGTAGAGGCCGAGCCGGCTTTCGGACGCCCCGAGCACGGCGATCCGCCAACCGCGCTCGCGCGCGTGCGCCACGAACGCGCCCACGAGCGCCGGCAGCTCGTCCTCGGGACCGATCGGGTCGCCGGACACGATCGCGACGCCGTGCACGACCCGGTACGCGAGCATCGACCGCTCGCCCCCGCCGAAGAAGTACGACTTGTCGCGCCGGAGCGCGAACGGCGCCAGCGTGTCGGTGCCGTATGCGCGGACGAGCTCGCGCACGTGCTCTCGCTCCCGCGCGAGCTGCTGCACGCGGTGACGCCACGGCGCGATCAGCGCGGCGCTCACCCAGATCACGCCGAACGCGGAGAGCAGGGCGAGCGCGAGCGGGAACCAGTCGCCGAACGAGCCCTCGAGGTGCGGTGAGCCTCCGAGATGGAGGCCGAGCGCGCCGGCGGCGATCTCGTCGAGCGCAAAGCGCGGGGTGAACGGCTGGTCGGCGACCATCCGGTTCAGCCAGAGCGCCGCGACTCCGAAGCCGGCGATCGCCCCGAGGACGACGGCGGCACGCCCGAGCGCGCGGCGGCGCGTGTCGGGAGCATCGGGCCCGTCGAAGGAGTCGCGTCGCGCGACGAGCACCACGACCACGACCGTCGAGGCGAGCGTCCCGCTGTTGAGCCCGTGCAGCACGTGGAGCATCGCGGACGCCGCCGCGAGCGCGGTCGCGACGCGCCACGCCCGGCGCCGCCGGCGTGCGAGGCCGCGCGCGGCGACGATCAGCGCGAGCCCGACGAGCGCCGCGGTCGCTCGCGTGAGCGGCCCGACCGCGTCGGGTGTCAGCGCGCGCACGACCCCCTCGTTGTCGCCCGGAAGAATGCCGTGCGCGAGGTCGAGCGCGCCCGCGCACGCTACGAGCGCGGCGATCAGGAGCGGGCCGGCGGGCCGCCTGCGGTCCGGCCGCGCGAGCAGCGCGCCCCCGAGCGCGGCGATGGCCGCCGCCGCGTAGACGGACGAGGAGCGAGCGGCCGCGTCGAGCGCCTGCTGCGCGGGGATCTGGCGCACGATCGCGATCGACGACGCGAGCGCGGCGTACTGCCACGCCCCGACGCCGACGGCGAGCAGGCCGGCAGCGGCGAGGCGCGCGACCCGCGCCCAGCGCGCGACCGTCCCCAGCAGGACCGCGGTCAGGCCCCAGACGCACACGAAGGTGACGAGCGGCACCGAGGAGTGGCGCGCGAGCTCGTCGAGTGGGAGCGCCTCGCCGACGCGCGGGCGCACGCCGAGCAGGCCGCGGCTCGCGTACAGCCAGCCGGTCGCGGCGATCACGATCGCGAGTGAGAGCGGGAACGCCGCCACCCTACGCATGCGGCCGCCCGAGGTGGCGAGACGCGGCCAGGTACGCGAGTGCAGCATTGCCGCGCCACAGCGCCCAGTTGTGGCCGCCGCGGACGAGCCGGAACCTGTGCGGGACGTGTGCGGCCGCGAGCGCCGACGCGAACGCGGCGTTCTGGGTGCGGAAGTGATCGTCGCTGCCGCTGTAGAACCAGAGGAAGACGTGGCTCCGGCGGAGCGTCCGCGCGGAGGCGGCCAGCGTGTCGAGCGGGCTGTTCGCCTGCAGCAGTGCTCGCCGGTTCCCGAAGATCGAGCGGATGGGATCGGCCAGCGCGTAGCCCGACCAGCTCTCGAGCACGCCGAACTCGCGCGGATGCTGCAGCCCGATGTTGAGTGCGCCGTACCCGCCCTCGGAGAGACCCGCGAGCACGCGCCAGCGCGGCGAGCGGATCGTGCGGTATCTGCGGTCGACCGCCCGCACGACGTCGCGCCACACGAACGTGGCCCAGCCCTCGCCCTTGCCGATCCCGTTCGCCCATTCCTTGTCGGTGAACGAGCCGGTCGAGCCGAACGGCATCACGAGGATCAGCGGTCGTGCGCGATGCAATGCGACGAGCTCGTCCTCGACGACGCCCATGCGCACGGTCTGCAGGAATGCACCGGGCCGGCCCGGCACGCCGTGCAGCAGGTACATGACGCCGTAGCGCCGATGAGGATGTGCGGCGTAGCCGGGCGGTAGGAAGACGTCGACCGGCTGCCGGCGGCCGCCGAGCGCGGCACTCGCGACGTACATCCGCGCGGACGTGCCGTGCTCGTCGACCCAGGCCGGATCGTGCGGGGGCGCGAAGCCGCGGTACAGCCAGAAGTTGTCGAGGTAGCGGAACGTCGCCACGCCACCCACCGCAAGGAAGATCGCGAGCAGCGGAACGACGACCCACGCAGCGCGTGCGCGGGGGAAGGCCGGAGCGACCACGGCCACGTTCTATTCCGCCGCAGGTTGCGGCGGGTGGAGCGCGTGTTAGGCCGTGGTTACGGCGTCGCCGGCGCGAGATGCGACAGCGCGAGGCGCAGCCACGCGACCGCGTGACGCTCCCAGAGCGTCGTCGTGTGGCCGCCCGGATAGACGTCGAAGACGTGCGCGATCTGCACCGCGTTCAGCTCACGGTTCAACTTGACGTTCTGCGCGAGGAAGCGCGAGTCGCCCCTGCCGACGTAGAACGCGAAGAACGGGGCCTGATCCTTGATCTCCGGAACCGAGGTCGTGACCAGCGTGTGCAGGCTCGCGCGGGCGTTCGCGGCGGCGGAACCGCGGTCGAGCTTCTGCAGGCCGGTGGGGTCGGTCGGCACGAAGTAGCCGGACCACGACTCGATCGCCGCGTACTTGCCGAGATGGTTGAAGCCGATCGCGGCGGCGCCGTAGCCGCCTGCCGACAGGCCGACGATCGCGCGGCCGCGACGCTCCGCGATCGTGCGGAAGCGCGAGTCGATCACGTGAACGAGCTCGCTGGAGACGTAGGTGTCCCAGTTCCGCCCGGCGCCCCAGTCGAGGTACTCCGCGTCCGTGTCGTCGTCGCGCGCGCCCTGCGGCGCGACGAGGATCGCCGGCTTCCCCGTCTCGGCGAGCGCGCGGGCGACCCAGCGCAGGCCCGAGTAGCTCACCGAGGTGGCCGGCAGCCCGTGCAGGAAGTACACGACGGGATAGCGGCGCGAGCTCCGCTCGTAGCCTGCCGGCAGCACCACTCGCGCGTGCATCGTCGCCTTCAGGGCGTCGGAGTGGAACGCGACGTCGAGCTCGGTCTGCGAGCGTCCCGGGGGGGCCGCGTACAGCGCGACTCCGGCCGCGAGGAGCGCGACGAGCGCGGCTACCCTCGAGGCGTGCATGTGATCGCTGCTCTGGTCAGTGCTCTCTTGCTTCCTGGCTTTACACACGTGCAAACCGGTCCCGACGGCGGTCGAGTCCTGAGCGGCGTCTTTCCCGGCGAGCTGCGACCGGGGCTCGTCTACCTCCCGCCCGGCTTCAGCGCCGCACGCCGCTACCCGGTGGTGTACCTGCTCCACGGCATGCCGGGCTCGCCCAGCGAGTATCCGACCGGAACCGGGCTGGTCGGATTCGCCGACGATGCGATCGCGACCGGCGCGCTGCGCCCGTTCATCGGCATCCTCCCGGCCGCCGGCCCCCGGGACCGTTACAACGGCGAGTGGGCCGGGCCCTGGGAGGCGGGCCTCGTCGGGAGGGTCGTGCCTTGGGTCGACGCTCACCTGCCGACGAGCGCCGACGCGGCCGACCGGGTAATCGCGGGCCTGTCCGCCGGCGGGTTCGGCGCGGTGAACATCGCGCTTCGCCATCCGGAGCTTTTCGGCACCGTCGAGTCGTGGAGCGGCTACTTCGCGCCGCTACGCGACGGGCCGTTCCGGCACGCGACGCGGGCGGTGCTGGCCGCGAACGATCCGACCAGGCTCGCCCGCTCCGAGGCGGCCGCCCTCCGGCAGGGCGGCGTGCGCTTCTTCCTCTCGACCGGCCCGGCGCACAGCCACTGGTTCAAGCCGGCGCAGACGCGTGACTTCGCGCGCGAGCTGCGCAGCCTCGGCCTCGACGTCTCGTATCGTGCGTACGCGACCGCGAAGAGCGAGTACGGACGACAGCTCGACGCCGGGCTCACCTTCGCGTTCCATGCGTAGACTCGGCGCTTCATGCGCATCGGAGTCCTCACCGGCGGCGGCGACTGCCCGGGCCTGAACGCGGTCATCCGCGCGGTGGCGCGGCGATCGTGGGAGCACGGGCACGAGGTGGTCGGCGTGCGCGAGGGCTGGCGCGGGATGATCGACCAGCTGTTCCAGCCGCTCGGGCCCGGCGAGATCTCGGGGATCCTCCCGCGCGGCGGCACGATCATCGGGACGACGCGGACGAACCCCTACAAGGTCGACGGGGGCATCGACAGGGTGAAGGCGGCGTTCGCGGAGCTGGATGCGCTGGTCGCGATCGGCGGCGAGGACACACTCGGGGTCGCCGCAGGCGTGTATGCAGACTTCGGCGCCCCCGTCGTCGGCGTCCCCAAGACGATCGACAACGACCTCTCGGGCACCGACTACACCTTCGGCTTCGACACCGCCGTGCACATCTGCACCGAGGCGATCGACCGGCTGCACACGACGGCCGAGTCGCACAACCGCGTGATGGTGGTCGAGGTGATGGGCCGGCACACGGGCTGGATCGCCGTGATGAGCGGGATCGCCGGCGGCGCCGACGTGATCCTCATCCCGGAGAAGCCGGTCGAGCTCGACCGGGTCTGCGACGAGATCCGGCGCCGGCATGCGCGAGGGAAGAACTTCTCGATCGTCGTCGTCAGCGAGGGCTGCGAGCTGCCCGGCGCGGAGGACAAGGGCGAGATCGACCAGTTCGGGCACCGCCTGCTCGCCAAGCGCGGCGTCGGCGAGCGGCTCGGCGAGGAGATCGAGAGCCGTACCGGGTTCGAGACGCGTGTGACCGTGCTCGGCCACATCCAGCGCGGCGGCAGCCCGACGGCGCGCGACCGCGTGCTGGCGACGCGCTTCGGGCTGAAGGCGTCCGACCTCGTGGCCGACGGGGAGTTCGGGCAGATGGCCGCGCTCCGCGGCGACGACGTGATTTCGGTGCCCCTCGCCGAGGCGACCGCCGAGCTGAAGACCGTGCCGGACGGCTGGTACGCCGTCGCGCGCACGTTCTTCGGGTAACACGTCCCGACCCGCCCCGTCCGCGCGAGCCGACACGACACGTCCGCATCGTTCCAGGGACCGGTCCGATCCACCCGCCGCCGTGGACGAATCGTCACACCCCCGGCACGCCTGACTGGGCGGCGACGGCCATGTCTGGCGGCAGCCGACGGACATGACGGTTCGGGCCGAGCCGGTGGACGGTTCGTTGCTGATTCGCGCGCGGTTCGAGCACGTTACGTCTCGGCTTCGCCGGCCGGGTCGACGTCGCGCGTCAGCAGGTCGAAGTCGCCGTGGGCGCCCGTGCGCTCGAAGCCCTGCCGCTCGGCGGCGCGGCGCGAGCGCTCGTTCCAGCGCAGTACCAGCACGCGGAGCCGGCGCGGCCGGCGGCGCTCGATCCCGAACGCGAGGATCGCGCCGATGAAGCTCCGCGAAAGGCCGCGGCCGACGAGCTCCGGACGGAGGCCGTAGCCGACGTCGAGCGTCCCGTCCTCCTCCTCGATCCCCGGCACGCGCGCCTCGGCACAGAAGCAGCAGTACCCGACGAGACGCCGGTCGTTCTCGACCGCGAAATACCCGAGGCCGGGAGAGATGCCGCCGGTCACGTCGTAGGCCGAGTAGCGCCCCTCGTACCGCCACGCCGTGATGTCACGGACGTCGGCGTCGGTGAGGCGCCGCACCTTCACAGCTCGGCGAGCGGGAAGCTTCGGTGCCGTCGCGGGGGGACGAGGTAGTTCTGGCGGTGCGTCGTCTGCAGGATCGAGTTGAAGCCCTGGTTGCGGTCGCGCGGCGGGAACGGAATCGTGCCGTCGGGCAGCACGCCGTCCATCGCCATGCGGTTCCGGCGGAAGTCGTCCCCGGTCGGGTTGAAGACGACGAAGTGGACGCCGGCGGCCGGCGTCTCGCTCATCTCGTCCGCATGGACGGAGAACGAGAACGGGTTGTCGAGGGTGTTGAAGTCCGCCCGTACGGGGATCGCGGCGCCCTTCCGGTAGAGCGTCCCGTCGGCTCCGACGACGGCGTGCTGCAGCCGTGAGGTCGTCTGGATCGACGCGCTGTGGCCGATGCGGCTGGACGACCGGTAGTCGCGCCGGACGTCCCGGGAGTCCGAGACGTCGTTCGGGTCCTGCGGCACCGTCTGCGTGTTCTGCGGCACTTCGAGGTTCGGGCGGAACGCGGTCGCGACGCGCTCGTCGTAGTCGAAGTTGAGGTACCACGTCTCGAGGTCCTCCTGGATGTGCGACAGGTGCATGTGCGTGCCCTGGTGGAAGTAGTCGCTCCCGCGAAAGTCGACGTAGCCGAGCGTCTCGAGGTTCGCGATCTTCCCCGGGCCGATCCCCGCGCGCTGCGTCGACGTGAAGCCGAGGAACAGCTCCGACGTGTCCGGGATCAGCGCCGAGCCGGGAATGCCCGCCGCGACGGCGAGACGCTTGGGCAGCGACTGGCCGCCGTCGAAGCCGCCCCCGACGAAGCCGCGGCGAATCGACGTGACGTCGAACAGCTTCGTGTCCTGCAGCCGCTTGGCGGCGTCGTCGATGTGCGCGTGCGTGTCGGAGCGCAGCAGGATCGCGACGTCGTTCGACTCGAGTCGTGTCGACGGCGGGTCGCTGGGAAACCGATGCGCGTCGAAGATCACGGGCCGGCCCGCACGTCGGTCGATCGGCAACAGCCGGCCCATCGCGTCGGGGACGAGACGCCTGAAGTACGGCAGGCCCCACGCGAGCGTGACGCCGAGCCCCGCCGGAGACGGCACGTAGTCGGCGTCGATCCCGGCCAGCGTCTGCGCGAGCTCCTTCCGGGCGTCGGCCAGACCGGCGCGATCGGTCGTGACCCGCGCGGTGATCAGCCGATGGTGCAGCGGCGGGACGAGCACCTCGACGTCGTTCGACTCGACGATGCGCACGCCTTCGAGCAGGTGCTGCTCGGGCGGCGCCGCGTCGACGACCGGCCGTGCGGGCGAGCCGGACGAGAGGCGGTCGACGAGCTCGTAGATCCCGGTCGCGCCGATGGCCCCCGCGGCGGCGCCTGCGAGCACCTGCTTCCGGGTGAGCTTCACAGGTCCTAGGTCGCCGAGGTCGGGCGCACCAGGACGAGCGACCGGAGCTCCTGGTGGAGGTAGCGAACCACGTGGTCGAACGTCAGCGGCGGCGCGACGTGCTCCGACAGCGTGTAGAGGTTGCCGAACCGCCGCCACAGGAGCAGCGCGTGCCACTCGTCGGCGTCCTGGTTCACCGTGTACAAGGTCGTCGTGATCCCGCGGGCCGTGTAGGTGCCGTGGGGGTCGGCGAAGCACGGGACGTTGACGCTCTCGCTGCCGCCGGTGCGGCACGTCGGGATCCTGGTGACGCCGGGATAGCCGCGCAGGTTCACGTGGAGCTCACCGCCGGCGGCGCCGCCGCCCGTCTCCTGCCAGACGAAGCTCTCGAGGTAGCTGCGATCGCGCGAGACCACGTTGATGTTGTTCCACTTGTTCCCGATCGCGCCGATCAGCGGATCGGGCAGCCAGCCGGGACAGTAGACCGGCGCCTTGATCCTGTTGGCGAGGCTCTGCCAGGCCGTCCTGTTCGAGCAGACGAGCTTGGGCGTCTTCGCCGGAGCTGCGGCCGCCGACTTGGACGAGTCGGACGAGCAGCCGGCGGCGAGGAGCCCGCACGCGCAGGCGGCCACGGCGGCGGCGAGGAGGGCTTTCACGCCGCCATGGTAGACGGCCCGAGCGGGTCTTCAGACCTCGAGTGGCCGGGGCCCGACGAGGTTCGAGATCTCGCCCCGTTCCACGAGCAGGGCATCGATGCCGGCGCGCTCCAGCGCCAGCACCTCCTCGCGCGTCGAGACGTCGACCTGGGCGATCGCGAGCTTGCCCGCGGGCACGTCCGGCAGCAGTTCGAGCACCGCATCGAGCGGGTCCGCATCGTCGTCCGCACCGCTCGCCGAGAGCAGGAAGATCTCCGGATCGAGCTCCTCGAGCGCCGCCTCGAGCTCCTCCTCGTCGCGAACGTCGACGACCGCCTCGACGTGATCGTGCTCGAGCCCGTCGTCGGGCCGGACGCAGACCGCATCCGCGTCGACGGGCGCCCCCTCGCCGATCCAGAGCAGCGGCAGCGTGGTCGCGTCGCGGATCCCCGCGATGGCAGCGCGGAGGGCGACCGCCTTCGCGCCGGCTGCCTCCGCCGCGCGCGCGCCGTCCGGGTCGTCCACACAGACGATGATCGCGATCCCGTCTCCCTCGGAGATCCGCTGGCTGAGACGCCGTGACGCAGGCACCTGCTAGGGGAAGCGTAGAGGAGCCGAAGGCACGAGTCGCTCCCGGTCGGCCCAGTCGTCGCGGGCGGGCGCGAACACCTCGACGAGGCCCGCTCCGTTCGGTCCGGCCCAGACCTGGTGCGGGACGTGCGCCAGGATGCACCACGTCTCCCCCGGCTCGAGCTCGCGCTCCTCCTCGCCGATCCGGAAGCGGAGCGAGCCGCTGATCAGCAGGCCGACCTGCTCGTTGACGTGTGCGTGCTCGGGGACGTGGACGCCGGGGTCGAGCTCGAGGTACGAGAACGTGACGAGCTCGCTGGTGACGGACCGCGCCGCCACGCCCGGCCAGATCTGGAGCGGGGCGATCCCGTCGACGCGGTCGAACGCGGTCATGTGCCGATCGGGTGCCAGACCGTCTTCAGCTCGAGGAACGCGGAGATGTCGGCCAGCGACTGCCCGTCCGGCCGGCCGACGACGACCCGCTTCACGTTCTCGGCCGCGGCCGTCTCGAGATCCGCGCGCAGACCGTCGGCGCCGGTCAGGTCGATCGCGTTCACGTCCATGTGCGACGCGAGCCACGGCGCCAGCTCCGCCCGGTGGCCCGTCAGCAGGTTCACCACCCCACCGGGGACGTCGCTCGTCGCGATCGCCTCGGCGAGCTCGATCGCCGCGAGCGGCTCGACCTCGGACGCGAGGGCGACGACGGCGTTGCCGCCGGTCAGCACGGGCGCGATCCGCGACACGAGGCCGAGCAGCGCCGGGTCGTCGGGCGCGATCACCGCGACGACACCGGTCGGCTCCGGAATCGTGAAGTTGAAGTACGGCCCGGCAACCGGGTTCGACGAACCGATCACCTGCGCGAGCTTGTCGGCGAAGCCGGCGTACCAGACGAGGCGGTCGATCGAGCGCTCGACCTCGTCGCGGCCGCTGCAGAGCTCGGCGAACTCGACGACTCTTGCTTCCATCATCTCGGCCACGCGATAGAGGACTTGGCCGCGGTTGGTGGCGGTCGCCGAGGCCCACTTCGCCTGCGCGGCACGCGCCGCCGAGACGGCGTCGCGGACGTCCTTGCGCGACGCGCGGGCCACGTTTCGCCCCTGCGCCTCGTACGTGCGCCCGCTCTCCGAGCGCGGGAACGCGCCGCCGATGAACAGCTTGTACGTCTTCTTGACCGGCAGGCGCGTCACCAGTCCCAGGTCCTATCAGAGCGCCCGGGCCATCAGGACGTCGTCGACGTCCTGCCCGTCCAGGTGGAATTCGCCGCGCAGGACGCCCTCGACGACGAACCCGCACGCCTCGTACAGCCGCCGCGCCGCGAGATTCGGGCCGAGCACGCGAAGCGTGAGCCGCCGCGCGCCGCGGCGCCTCGCTTCCGCGGCCCCCGCCTCGAGGAGCGCCCGGCCGGCCCCGCGGCCCTGCACCCCTGGATCGACCGCGAGCCCGGTCACCTGCAGGACGTGGTCGCTCGCGTGGAGCCTCGTCGGGTGGCCGAGCGAGATGTAGCCGGCGATCACGCCGTCGAGCTCCGCGACCAGGACGTCGGCAGGCGTCGTCCGGACGCCGAAGAACGGCGCGCCCTGCGCGGGCGGCGGCGACGGGCTCGTCGCGGTCGTCCAGGTCGCCCGGTCGATGCGCTGGAGGGCCGCGCCGTCGTCCGGCCGCGCCGGCCGGATCTCAGTCGTCGAAGGCGAGGTACGGCTCGAGCCCGTGCAGGCCGCCCTCGCGGCCGAAGCCCGACTCCTTGTAGCCGCCGAACGGGCTGACCGGATCGAAGCGATTGAACGTGTTCGCCCAGACGACGCCGGCCCGGAGCCGCGCGGCCATCCAGAGGATGCGTGAGCCCTTCTCGGTCCAGACGCCGGCCGAGAGACCGTACGGCGTGTTGTTCGCCTTTTCGACCGCCTCGTCCGGCGTGCGGAACGTGAGCACCGAGAGCACGGGCCCGAAGATCTCCTCCTGGGCGATGCGATAGCTCTGCGCGACGTTCGTGAAGACGGTCGGCGCGAACCAGTAGCCCTTCTCGGGGAGACGACACGGCGGCTGGTAGATCTCGGCGCCCTCCTCGCGCCCGGCCGCGACCAGCTCCTCGATCCTGTCGAGCTGCATGCGCGAGTTGATCGCCCCCACGTCCGTGTTCTTGTCGAGCGGATCGCCGACGCGCAACGTCGCCATCCGGCGCTTCAGCTTCTCGACCACCGGCTCGTAGATCGACTCCTGCACGAACAGCCGCGAGCCCGCGCAGCAGACGTGGCCCTGGTTGAAGTAGATCCCGTTGACGATGCCCTCGACGGCCTGGTCGACGGCGGCGTCGTCGAAGACGATGTTCGCGGCCTTGCCGCCGAGCTCGAGCGTGACCTTCTTCCCGGTGCCCGCGAGCCGCCGCTGGATCGCCTTGCCGACCTCGGTCGACCCGGTGAACGCGACCTTGTCGATCTCGGCGTCGACGAGGGCCGCACCCGTGCTGCCGTCGCCGGTGACGATGTTGACGACGCCCGGCGGAAGCTCGGCCTGGCGTAGCACGTCGCAGAAGAGGAGCGCGGTCAGCGGCGTCGTCTCGGCGGGCTTCAGCACGACCGTGTTTCCCGCCGCGAGCGCCGGCGCGATCTTCCACGACAGCATGAGCAGCGGGAAGTTCCACGGGATGATCTGCCCGGCGACGCCGAGCGGCCTCGGCCGCCGGTTCGGGAAGGCGTATTCGAGCTTGTCCGCCCAGCCCGCGTAGTAGAAGAAGTGGGCGGCCGCGAGCGGCAGGTCGACGTCGCGCGACTCCTTGATCGGCTTGCCGCCGTTCAGCGACTCGAGCACCGCGAACTCGCGCGACCGCTCGGCGAGGAGGCGCGCGATCCGGAACAGGTACTTGGCACGCTCGGAGCCCGGGAGCGCGGCCCAGCCGCCGAACGCCTCCCGTGCGGCGGCCGTCGCCGCGGCGACGTCCCGGCCGTCCGCCTGCGCGACCTGCGCGAGCGGCGACTCGTCGCGCGGCGAGATCGTCTCGAAGAACTCACCCGAGCGTGGCGCGACCCACTCGCCGCCGACGAACAGGCCGTAGCGGTCGCGCAGCGAGACGACGTCGGTGCTCTCCGGCGCGGGCGCGTACGTCCAGTCGGCGGGCACCGGCGCCCGGTCGGGCCTGCGCTCGACGTCAGTCATTCGTGAAGTAGTCCTTGCTCTGGTACGCGCCCGTCTTCTCCTTGCGGAGCTGCATGAGGATGTCGTTGACCAGGCTCGACGCGCCGAGCCGGTACAGGTCGGGCGTCAGCCAGTCGGGGCCGAGCGTCTCGTGCACCTGCACGAGGTACTGGATCGCGTTCTTCGCCGTCCGGATGCCGCCGGCCGGCTTCATCCCGACCATGCGCCCCGTCTCGGAGTGGACGTCGCGGATCGCCTCGAGCATCACGAGCTGCACCGGCAGCGTCGCCGCGCCGGGCAGCTTGCCGGTCGACGTCTTGATGAAGTCCGCGCCGGCCGCCATCGCGAGCAGCGACGCACGCCGGACGTTGTCGTAGGTGCCGAGCTCGGCGACCTCGAGGATGACCTTCAGGTGTGCGTCGCCGCAGGCCTCCTTCACCTGCACGATCTCGTCGTACACCTTCGCGTAGCGGCCGGAGAGGAACGCACCGCGGTCGATCACCATGTCGACCTCGTCGGCGCCCATCGCGACGACCTCCTCGGTCTCGCGCACCTTGACGTCCGTCGGGCTCTGACCGCTCGGGAACGCGGTCGCGACCGAGGCGACCTTCACCCCGGTGCCGCGAAGACGGTCGACCGCCGTCGGCACGAGGTTCGGGTAGACGCAGACGGCGGCAACGGACGGCACGTTCGGGCTGCCCGGGTCGGGGCGAACGGCCTTGGAGCAGAGCGCCGCCACCTTGCCGGGCGTGTCCTGGCCCTCGAGCGTCGTCAGGTCGCAGCACCGGATCGCGAGCTCGAGCGCCCAGACCTTCGCATCCTTCTTGATGCTGCGCTTCGCGAGCTCGCCCGCGCGCGCCTCGAGCGCGACCTGGTCGATCGAGCCGATGCGCGGAAGCCGCTGCTTCAACGGCAGCTCGAAACCGCGCGGAAGGACGGGTGCCTGTGCCATACGTCGAGTGTACGCGCGGGGCAATGTCGTCCTCGCAGACGACGGCCGGATCGTCCCTGACGCCGACGACGGCGCGCCTGCGGCCGCCTAGATTCGGCGGGGAAACGAGGAGGGGAAGATGTACGCACACGTCGGGGGCAAGGCGCCCGTCTGGAGCGCCGAGGCCTATGTCAAGGGCGAGCTCGAGCCGGTCGCGGTCGACGTGCCCGGCGGCGGATCCTGGCTCGTCCTCTTCTTCTACCCGCGGGACTTCACGTTCGTGTGCCCAACCGAGCTCGCGGCGTTCGAGGAGCTGCGGCCGGAGTTCGAGGAGGCCGGTGCGCGGATCGTGGCCGCGAGCACGGACAGCTGGTGGGTGCACCGTGCGTGGTTCACGACGAGCCCCTGGCTCGGGGATGTCGCCTACCCGGTGATCGCCGACACCTCGCAGGAGCTCGCCCTGCGCTACGGCGTCCTCGTCGACGACGGCTCGGCCCTGCGCGCGACGTTCGTCATCGACCCGGACGGCGTCGTCCGCCACGCGGCGGCAACGGATGCCGACGTCGGCCGCAGCGCGCCGGAGACGCTGCGCGTCCTGCAGGCGCTCCGGACGGGCGAGCTCTGCCCGGCGAACTGGCGGCCCGGCGGGGCGACGCTGCAGGTGGCGTGAGCCGGCTCTGACGGAGCACGACGATCAGACGTTCGTCTGAGCCGGCTCTGAGCCGGCTCTGACGTGACTCTGACGCTTTGCGGAACCGATTCGTTGAGCGGTTGATGATATGCTGTCAGCATGGAAACGGCACTCGACACCGTTCTCGACCTCGCGCTGACGCGGACGGTCGTGATCCGCGGCGTCGACGCCGCACTCGGCGCCCACGGGCTCGCGCTCTCGGACCTCGCGCTCCTGCTCGAGCTACGCGACGCTCCGGACGGCCGCCTCCGTCGCGTTGAGCTGGCAAACCGGCTCGGGGTGACGCCCTCCGGGGTAGCCCGGCAGCTGCAGCCGCTCGAGCGCATCGGCCTCGTCGGCCGCGAGCCCCACTCCCGCGATGCGCGCCTCGCGCTCGTCGTGCTGACCGAGACGGGCCGCCGGATCGCCGAGGAGGCGGTCCCGACCGCCGAGGCGGCGGCCGAGCGCGCGCTCGCACGCCACTGGCCCGCCGCCGAGCGCGAGCGGCTCGCGCGCCTGATGGCCGCGGTGCGGTAGCGCTACAGGCCGAGCCGCTCGAGCAGCGTCTCGTTGCGCCGCCACTTCGGCGCCGACTTCACCTGCAGCTCCAGGTACACGGTGTGCCCGAGCAGCTGCTCGACGAACGGCCGCGCGCTCCGGCCGATCTCGCGCACCATCGTCCCGCCCTTCCCGATCAGGATCTGCTTCTGGCTCTCGGTCTCCGTGTACACGCGGACGTGAACGTGGTGGTCGTCGATCGACACAACCTCGGCGGTGACGGCGTGGGGCACCTCCTCCCTGGTCAGGCGCAGCGCCTGCTCGCGCACCGCCTCGGCGATGCGCGCCTCGAGCGGCAGGTCCGTGGTGGTGTCGGGCGGGTAGAGCAGCGTGCCCTCGGGCAGGAGCGAGATCAGGTCGTCGCGCAGGTCGGCGATCCCGTCGCCGGTCTTCGCGCTCACCGGATGCAACGCGTGGAACGGCCCGAGCGACGCCGCCTGCTTCATCTGCGACGCGATGTGGCCCGCTTTCAGCCGGTCGACCTTGTTGACGACGACGATCACCGGGACGTCGAGCGCAAACACCCGGCGCGCGACGAAGCGGTCGCCCGCGCCGATCCGGTCGCGTGCGCTCAGCACGATCATGACGACGTCGACGTCCTCCCCCATCGTCTGCTCGACGCGCTGCTGCATGCGCTCGGTCAGCGTGTCGATCGGCCGCTGCCAGCCGGGCAGGTCGACGAGCACGAGCTGCGCGCCGTCGTTCGTGAAGACGCCGCGGATGCGATGCCGTGTCGTGTGCGGAACGGCGGACACGATCGCCACCTTGCTCCCGACGAGCGCGTTGACGAGCGTCGACTTGCCGACGTTCGGCCGCCCGACGACCGCAGAGAAACCGGACTTCATCCGGGCAGGTTCCACGCGCCCGGCAACAGCGCGTCCGCCGGCGACGTCGCGATCGAGCCGTCCTCGCGCCGGAAGCTCACCTCGCCGATCCGCCACTCGTAGAGCCATTGCCGGCACCCCCCGCACGGCGAGGCGGTGATGCCGATCGCCGCCAGGTCGCCGGGCCGGCAGCCCGCCGCGGCGGCGGCCACGATCGCCGATTTCTCGGCGCAGATGCCCAGCGGGTAGGCGGCGTTCTCGACGTTCACGCCCACGAACTCGCGCCCGTCGGCGGCGCGCACGACCGCGCCGACGTGGTAGCGGGAGTACGGCGCGTACGCGCGCTCCGCGACCTCCTCCGCCTTGCGGACGAGGTCCGTCACGAGAACACCTGGAAGACGACCAGCGCGGCCAGCGCTCCGAGCAGTCCGCCCGAAGCAACCTCGAGCGCGGAGTGCACGCCCGACTCCACGCGGGTCTGCGCGACGAGCAGCGCCATGATCAGCGCAATCGACGAGATCAGGAAGCGATGCGATGCGCCCGCGAGGTAGGTCGCCGCGATCCAGCACGCAAACGCGACCGCAGCGTGGCCTGACGGTATCCCGCCGCGAAGCGGCGTTCCACGGCCGGTGTACGCCTTCACCGCGATCACGCAGATCACCGTGAGCACGAGCACGACGAGCGTGAGCTCCGCCGGCGCCTGCCGGAGTCGATCGAGCAGGTCGGACGAGCGGTCGGCGACCTTTCCCGCGAACACGAGGTAGCCGATCGCGAGCGCGTTGATCGACGCGAGCAAGACGGCGCCGGCCGCGATGTCCTTCGCCAGCTTCGCCATCGGGTCGAACGACGTGGTCGCGATGTCGATCGCTCCCTCGATCGCGGAGTTGATCATCTCGGCGATCAGGACGAAGGTGATCGAGATCAGCAGCGCGACCAGCTCGAGCTTCGTCACGTTGACGATCAACGCGAGCACGATCACGCCGACCGCCACCGCGAAGTGGATGCGCATGTTCCGCTGCGTGCGGAGGACGTGGATGATCCCCTCCGTCGCATTGTTGAACGAGTCGAGGACGCTGGGCTGGCGGCGCGGGGCACTCATCGGCCGTAGCCCTCCTCGAGCTCGCTCATCGCGTCGCCGTGGTCGTAGCCGAGCAGGTGGAGCAGGCCGTGCACGAGCGGCCCGCGCCACTCCTCGCCGACGACCTGCGGGCAGATGACGACGTCGCCGAGCTGCCGCGGCAGCCCGTCCGGCAGATCGGACGCACCGTCGATCGGGAAGGAGAGCACGTCCGTCGCCTCGTCGATGCCGAGGTGCTCCCGCTTCAGCCGGCGGATCTCGTCGGGACCGACGAACGCGATGCCGAGGTCACCGCTTGCGATCCGCTGTGCGCCCAGCACCTCGCGGGCCAGCTCCCGGGCGGCGGAGGCGTCGACAGGAAGGCCGCTTCGATTCTCGACCTCGATCACGATCTCCGTCATCGGTTTCGTTCGTCCGTGTGCTCCTTGTAGGCCTCGACGATTCGCTGGACGAGCTTGTGGCGGACGACGTCGCGGTGGCCGAAGGTGATGAACGAGATGCCGTCGATCTCCACGAGGACCTCCTGCACGTGCACGAGCCCCGAACGCTGCTCGCGCGGGAGGTCGATCTGGGTGACGTCGCCGGTGACCACGACCTTCGAGCCGAACCCGAGACGCGTGAGGAACATCTGCATCTGCTCGGGCGAGGTGTTCTGCGCCTCGTCGAGGATGATGAAGCTGTCGTTCAGCGTGCGGCCCCGCATGAAGGCGAGCGGTGCGACCTCGATCGTCCCGCGCTCGATCAGGCTGTTGGCACGGTCGGGGTCGAGCATGTCGTAGAGGGCGTCGAAGAGCGGCCGCAGGTACGGGTCGACCTTCGCCATCAGGTCGCCGGGCAGGAACCCGAGCCGCTCCCCGGCCTCGACCGCCGGGCGCGTGAGGATGATCCGCGACACCTCCCGCTCGTGGAGCGCCGAGACGGCGAGCGCCATCGCCAGGTACGTCTTCCCGGTGCCGGCGGGCCCGATCCCGAAGGTCACGGTCGACCGGCGGATCGCGTCCACGTAGCGCTTCTGCATCACCGTCTTCGGTGCGATTCGCTTGCCGCGGTGGCGCCACACGACCTGGTCGAACACCTCGCGCACGTCGGTCTGCTCGTCGAGCGCGCCGAGCACCGCGTCGACCGTCTGCGCGCCGATCTCGTGGCCGCCCTCGACCAGGTCGACGAGCTCGTCCAGGACGGTCCGCGCCTCGGCGACGCGCGCGTCGTCCCCCTCGAGCGTCAGCTGGTTGCCCCGGAGGCGGATCGTGCAGTCCAGGCGTTCGCGCAGCGAATCGAGCACGCCGTCGGACACTCCGGCGAGCTCGGCGGCGACGGCGTTGGAGACGTCGAACGTGTCCTGCATCTCGGCCTGAGTGTAGGCCGCGCCCCGGAACTTCCGCGCCTCCCCGAGGCGGGCGTCTATGTTCCGCCGGTGGAGAGGAAGTGGTGGACGCTGCTCGCGGTCTGCACCGCGACCTTCATGCTTCTCCTCGACATCACGATCGTGAACGTGGCGCTACCCGCGATCGAGCGCGCGCTGGATGCATCGTTCTCCGACCTCCAGTGGGTCGTCGACGCCTATGCCCTCGCCCTGGCGACGTTCGTCCTGACCGCCGGCTCGCTCGCCGACCAGTTCGGGCGGAAGCGCCTCTTCCTGATCGGGATCGTCCTGTTCACCGCCGCTTCGGCCGCCTGCGGCCTCTCCAACGACCCGCTCTTCCTGATCATCGCGCGGGGCGTCCAGGGCATCGGCGGGGCGATCATGTTCGCGACGGCGCTCGCCCTCATCTCGCAGGAGTTCCACGGCCGCGAGCGCGGAACGGCGTTCGGCGTCTGGGGCGCGACGGTCGGCGCCGCCGTGGCGGTCGGCCCGCTCGTGGGTGGGATGCTCACCTCGTGGCTGTCCTGGCGCTGGATCTTCCTGGTGAACATCCCGATCGGCGTCGCCGCGGTGATCCTCTCGGCGGCCAAGCTGCGCGAGTCGAGCGACCCCGAGCACAGCCGCCTCGACCCGATCGGACTGGTGACGCTGATCGGCGGCCTCTTCTGCCTGATCCTCGGGTTGATCGAGGGCAACAAGCAGGGCTGGACGAGCGGCGTGATCATCGGGCTGTTCGCGGCGGCGTTCGTGCTGCTCGCGCTGTTCGTCCTGTCGCAGCTGCGCGAGGGGCTGACGATGGTCGACCTGTCGCTGTTCGGGCGACCTGCATTCGACGGTGCGCAGATAACCGCTTTCGCGATCTCGTCGTCGATGTTCGCGATGTTCCTGTACCTCACCCTCTACATGCAGAACGTGCTCGGGCTCTCGCCGCTCGCGACCGGGGTGCGCTTCCTGCCGCTGAGCGTGATCTCGTTCTTCGCCGCGCCGATCGCCGGGCGGCTCTCGACGCGCGTGCCGATCCGCTTGCTGCTCGGCGTCGGCCTGGGGCTGGTCGCGCTGTCGATGTGGCTGATGAGCGGGATCACGCCGAGCTCCGACTGGACGACCCTGCTCCCCGGCTTCCTGATCGGGGGCGTCGGGATCGGCATGGTGAACGCGCCGCTCGCGTCGACCGCGGTGTCGACGGTCCGGGTCGAGCGGGCCGGGATGGCGTCGGGGATCAACAACACGTTCCGGCAGGTCGGCATCGCGACCGGCATCGCCGCGCTCGGCGCGATCTTCGCGAGCGTCGTGACGGATCGCGTCGTCTCCGGGCTGTCCGGCATGGGGAACGTGCACCAGCTCGCGACGCAGCTCGCGAGCGGCCAGGCGTCGAGCGCGATCGCAGCGGCGCCCGCCGGCGACCGACAGCACATCGCGGATATCGCCCGATCGTCCTTCATCTCGGGGCTGAACCACATCCTCGTGATCGGGACGATCGTCGCCGCCGTCGGCGCCGTGCTCGCCGCCGTGCTCGTGCGGCCGAAGGACTTCGTCGCGAGCGGCCCGCCGGCCGCGGCCGAGTAGATCAGGCCAGCTTCTCGCGGACGAGCTGCCCGACCGCCGAGCCGTCGGCGCGGCCGGCGATCTGCGGCATCACGTCGGCCATCACCCGGCCGAGATCCTGCAGCGAGGTCGCGCCGTTCTCGGCGATCGCATCGTCGACGATCCGCTCGAGCTCCTCCTCGGAGAGCGGCTCGGGCATGAACTCCTGCAGCACGGAGAGCTCCGCGTCCTCCTTCGCAGCCTGCTCGTCGCGCCCGGCGTCACGGAACGCCTCCGCCGCCTCGATCCGCTTCTTCCGCTCGCGCTGCAGCACCTGCAGCTCCTCGCCTTCCGACAGCGGCCGCCGGAGATCCTTCTCGGCGGCGCGCAGGCTCGAGAGGATCAGGCGCAGCGCGTCGCGGCGCTGTGCGTCGCGGGCGAGCATCGCCTCCTTCACCTCGTCCTCGATCTCCGCGATCAGGCTCATCCTTGCTCTCCCAGCACGTGCCAGTGCAGATGGAAGACCGTCTGCCCGGCGCTCGGGCCGACATTGACGACGACGCGGTAATCGGTCAAGCCGGCGAGCCTCGCCGTCTCGGCGACGAACGCGAGCATCCGCGCCGACTCGGCGTCATCGAACTGCTCGACGTCGCGGAACGTGTCGACGTGGTGCTCGGGGATCACGAGCAGGTGCACCGGCGCCTGCGGCGCGATGTCCGCGATCGCGACGAAACCGTCGCCCGAATGCACGTGGTCGCCCTCGGCGAAGAGCCGGCAGAAGAGGCAGTCGGGGTCAGGCGGCAAGGATCCCCTCCTCCGTGACCGCCGCCGCGCGCACACGTACGAGCTCGCCGACCGGCGCGTCTACGAGCCACGGGGTGTAGTCGTCGCCGTAGCCGCGCCCCGGCCGGTCGACGAGGACGACGTCGGGCCGTCCGAGCTTGCGATGCCAGCGGCGCTCCGAGAGCTCCCGCGAGAGCGCGCGCAGCCGCGCGCCACGCTCGTGCTTTGCGGCCGCCGGCACGCGATCGTCGTGCTCGGTCTGCGTGCCCGGCCGGGGCGAGTACGGAAACACGTGCACGCTGCTGATGCCCGCACGCTCGATCACGCCGACCGTCCGCTCGAACGCCGCCTCGTCCTCGGCGGGGAAGCCGACGATCACGTCGGTCGTGAGGTTGAAGTCCCCGAGCGACTCGAGCCTGCGGAGGTACGTCGCCGAGTCGTAGCGCCGGGCCATCGCGCGCAGCACCGCGTCGTCGCCCGACTGCAGCGGCACGTGCAGGTGCTTGCCGACCGTCGGCGTCTCGCGCAGCGCAGAGACCAGCTTCGCATCGACGTGGTTGATCTCGATCGAGCTGATCCGCAGCCGTGCGAGCCCGTCGACCGCGCCGGCCTCGCGAACGAGCCGCGAAAGGTCGTAACCCGCTTCGCGGTCGCGGAAGCAGCCGAGGTTGATCCCGGTCAGGACGACTTCTCTGTGGCCCTGCTCGACGCGACGGCGGATCTCGCGCAGCACGGCATCGGCACGCCGGCTTCGCGACGCGCCCCGCACGAGCGGGATCACGCAGAAGTTGCAGGAGAACGAGCAGCCGTCCTGGATCTTCACGAAGGCGCGCACCCGGTCGAGGCGGGCATCCGCCTGGACGCAGCCGATCGCGGCCACGTCGCCGGCGACGAACGCGGCCGTCTCCTCGCTCCGCCGGGCGACGACGGTGACGCTGGCCGGCAGGCCGGCGAGCGCCGCGTCGGCGAGGTTCGCGGCGCACCCCGTCAGGTAGACGCGCGCATGCGTGCGCGCGGCCCGCGCCGCCGCCTTGCGGCTCTTGGCGAGTGCCTCGTTCGTCACGCAGCAGCCGCTGATGACCGCGACGTCCGCGCTTGCGCTGCCGGCCTCCACGTGGCCGTCGGCGAGCAGCGCCTCGCGCACAACCTGCACGTCGGCGTGCGAGACCTTGCAGCCGAGGAAGTCGACGCGGAAGCTCGCCACGCCGGTGATCGTACTGCCGGTTCAGGCGCGGCGATACACGTCTGCGGCCCAACCTTCGCGCGTTCGCCGCTCGTCGTGAGCCCAGCCGGCGAGCGACGGCTGCTCGGAAAGCAGGTAACCCGACGCGATGAGCGTTGCCGCATCGATCCGCTCCGCAGCCGCTCCGACTGCGGCGAGCGAGATGTTGACGACGGCGACGTCGGAGGACGGCAGCGCCGCGTCGGGCTCGACGAGCTGCGCGTCGACGGTCACACCGTTGATCCGCGCGTTCGCGAGCGTCGCCTCGACGGCGGCCGGCTCCACGTCGACGCCCAGCACGGGCGAGAACCCGAGCAGCCCGGCGGCGATCGAGAGGACGCCGGACCCGCAGCCGACGTCGAGCAGCGCGCCGGTCCCGAGGGTCTGCAGCAGCGCGAGACACAGGCGCGTCGTCGGGTGCGCGCCGGTCCCGAACGCGCGGCCCGGGTCGATCACGACGGCGAGCAGCTCCTCGGCCGGCTCTTCCCACGGCGGGCCGATCCAGAGACGGCCGACCTCCACCGGCCGGTGGAACGTCTGCCAGCGATCCTCCCAGCCTTCCTCCACCTCGGTCGACCGCGCCCCGCCGAACACATGCCAGACGCGTTCCTCGCCGGCGGAATCGGTGTACGCGGCGAGCTCGGTCGAGCCGTCGAGCTGGACCTCCTCGAACCCCTCGGGGAACAGGGCGAGCATCGCCGCGCGCGCCTCCTCGACGCGGGCGTTGCGCACCTCGACGACGACGCGGCGGAGCCCGCTCAGCGGAACGCGCTCTTCAGCTTCTCGAAGAAGCTCTCGTCGTGGCGGTACGTGCTCTCGTCGCTCGCCGCGTCGAACTCGGCGAGGAGGCGCCGCTGCTCCTCCGACAGGCGCCGGGGCACGGCGACGTTCACGAGCACGCGGTGGTCGCCGCGCCCGAAGCCCTGCAGCACGGGCATCCCGCGGCCGCGAAGCACGCGGACGTCCCCGGGCTGCGCGCCCGGATCGAGCGAGAGCGCGACCGGACCGTCGAGCGTCTCGACCTCGAGCTCGACGCCGAGCGCCGCCTGCACGATCGTCAGGTCGACCTGCGAGAAGATGTCGTTCCCTTCCCGCACGAAGCGCGGGTCGGGAAGGACGTGCACGAGCACGTAGACGTCGCCGGCGCGGCCGCCCAGCTCGCCGACGTGGCCCTCGCCCGACACGCGGATGCGCTGCCCGTTGTGGATGCCCGCCGGCACTCTCACCTCGAGCGTCCGCCGTTCGACGGCCCGGCCGGACCCGTCGCACGCCGTGCAGGGATGTTCGACCACGCGGCCGAGGCCGCGACACTGCGGACAGGCCTGGGTGCGGACGAACTCGCCGAAGACGGTGCGGGAGACGTGCTGCAGCCTGCCGGAGCCTCCGCATCGCTCGCACTGGACGGGCGTCGTCCCCGGCTCCACGCCGTCGCCGCCGCAGGTCGCGCACGGAACGGCGACGTCGTACGGCACCTCGACGGTCGTGCCCCGCGCCGCGTCGGCGAGCGCAACCTGGATCTCGGCCGCGATGTCCGCGCCCCGTCGGGCACGTGCACCCCGGCCGCCGAAGAGATCGTCGCCGAAGAAGGTGGCAAACAGGTCGCCGAGCCCGCCCATGTCGAACGCGGTCGGCGTGAACCCGCCCGAGCGCAGGCCGGCGTGGCCGTAGCGGTCGTACAGAGCCCGGGTCTCCCCGTTCGCCAGCACCTCGTACGCCTCGGCGGCCTCACGGAAGCGCGCTTCGGCGTCGGGCTCCGTGGAGACGTCGGGGTGCAGCTCGCGCGCCAGTCGGCGAAACGCCTTCTTGATCGTCGCCTCGTCCGCGTTCCGCGGGACGCCGAGCACCTCGTAGAGATCGCGGTCGGTGGTGGCCATCACTCGTCCCCGTACACGTCCTCGACGAAGCGGGAGAGATCGCGGGCGGCCGAGCGGACCGATCGGAGCGCCTTGTCGTAGTCCATCCGCAGCGGGCCGAGCAGGCTGACAGCGCCGAGCGTGTGGTGGGCGAAGCCGTACGTCGCACCGACGAGGGCGAGCTCCCGGAGGCCGGGCTGCTCGAGCTCCTCCCCGACACGCGCGAACGGGCGGCGGGGATCGAGCCGCTGTGCGAGCACGTCGAGCAGGGCAGCGCGCTTCTCGAGCGCGTCCATGAGGCTCCGGTAGGCGCCGATCTCGTCCTGCCGCATCTCGTCGAAGAGCCCCGCCGCGCCACCGACGAACAGCCGGCGCCCCTCGTCGGCCGCATGGTCGAATGACGGCCGGATCGCAGCGAGGAACAGCCGCTCCCGCGCCGACAGCGCGTTCTCCTCGAACGCGAGCCGCATCGCGCGCGAGCCGATCCGCACGCCGGCGAGGCGGTCGTTCAGGTAGTCGGCGGCCCACGTCGCGAGACCGGGATCGACCTCCTCGGGAAACTCCGACCGCAGCTTCGTCACGCCGCCGAGCGACGTGATCACGACCGTCATCACCACGCGAGGCTGGAGTAGGAGCACCTCGACGTGCCGCACCGTGGCCGCCTGCAGCGGCGGCGCCGACACGAGTGCGAGAAGCCTGGTCACCTGCGCGAGCATCTCGGTCGTCGCCTGCAGCGCCTCCTCGACCTCGGCGCGCGCGAGCGGCAGGTCGAGCGCAAACTCGCCGGCCCGCGGCTCCTGATGCTCCAGCAGCCCGTCGACGTAGAGCCGATACCCGGCTTCCGTGGGGACGCGCCCGGCGGAGGTGTGCGGGTGCGTCAGCAGCCCGATCCGCTCGAGCTCGGCAAGCTCGCCACGCACCGTCGACGAGGAGACGATGATGCCCGCCCGCTCGGCGAGCAGCCGCGACCCGACCGGTTGGCCGGTCGCGACGTACTCCTCGACCACCTGGCGGAGGATCCCCTGCTGCCGCTCGGAGAGCGTCTCGCTCATCCGCTCATGGTAGGAGCGAGCAGGCGTGCCGTGACGCCGCCGCCGAGAAAACGGCCGCGCCGCGTCAGCGAGATCGACCCACCGCGGTCGCTGACGAGGCCGGCACGCACGAGCCGCTCCAGCTCGGCGTCGTCGACTGCTCCGCGGACGTCGTCGAGCCGCACCGGCTCGTCGAGCCGGAGCCCGAGCAGCAGGCGCTCTGCGCCGAGCACGGCCGGCGGAAGCGCCTCGATCTGCCGCGGCGGGCGCTCGCCGCGGTCGAGCGCCTCGAGGTAGCGGCGGAGCGAGGGTGTGTTGCGGGCCCGTCGGCCCGCGACCGTCCCGACGGCTCCGACGCCGAGTCCGGCGTAGTCGTGGCCGAGCCAGTAGCCGAGGTTGTGCCGCGCCCGCAGGTCCCTGCCGCCCGCCCGCTCGGGCCGCCGGCAGAAGTTGGCCGTCTCGTACCAGCGGTAGCCGGACGCCGTCAGCGTGTCGACCACGGTCTCGAAATAGCCTTCCATCGCCTCGGCCTCCACGGCCAGTTCGGCCCCGTGCGCGTGGGTGAAGCGCGTGCCCGGCTTGGCCTCGAGCTCGTACGCAGAGACGTGCTCGGGGCCGAGTGCGAGCGCCTCGGCGAGGTCGCGCGCGAGATCGGCGGGCTCCTGGCCCGGGATCCCGTAGACGAGATCGAGCGAGATGTTGTCAAATCCGGCATCACGCAGAGTGTAAAAGGCCCGCCGGACGTCGTCAGGCAGGGCAACACGCTCGAGCGTGCGGAGCAGCCGGGGCTGGAAGGTCTGGGCGCCGAGCGAGACGCGGTCGACCCCCGCCCGGCGCAGCGCGCCGGCCACGCCGGGCGTCACCGTCTCCGGGTTCGCCTCGACCGTCAGCTCCTCGGCGTCCGGCAGGCCGGCCAGCAGCCCGTCGAGCGCGCCGGGGTCGGTGAACGTCGGGGTGCCGCCGCCGAGATACACGCTCTCGAGGCGCGGGGCGAGCACGGCGCGCTCCAGCTCGAGCTCCGCGAGCAGCGCCGCGACGTAACGCGCGTGGTCTTCCCGGCGCCCCACGACCGTGACGAAGTCGCAGTACCCGCAGCGGGACGAGCAGAACGGAAGGTGGACGTAGAGATGGCGGACGCCCGCCGTCGTGTACGTCACGACCTGCGTGGTCCGTCGTTCAGGTTGAGCACGGCGAGGAACGCCTCCTGGGGGACCTCGACCGCTCCGACCTGCTTCATCCGCTTCTTGCCGGCCTTCTGCTTCTCGAGCAGCTTCCGCTTGCGCGTGATGTCACCGCCGTAGCACTTGGCGAGCACGTCCTTGCGCCGCGCCTTGACCGTCTCCCGCGCGATCACCCGCGCGCCGATCGCCGCCTGGATCGGGACGTCGAACATCTGGCGGGGGATCTCCTCGCGCAGCCTTTCGACGAGCGCCTTGCCGCGCTCGTACGCGAACTCGCGATGGAGGATCAGGCTCAGCGCGTCGACCGGCTCGCCGCCGACGAGCACGTCGACACGCACCAGCGAGCCCGGCCGGAAACCGGCGAAGTCGTAGTCGAAGCTCGCGTAGCCACGTGTCCGCGACTTCAGCTGGTCGTAGTAGTCGAGGACGATCTCGCCCAGCGGAAGCTCGTACACCAGGTGCACTCGCTCGGGGGAGAGGTACTCCATGTGGTCGAACCGGCCGCGGCGGTCGTTGTTCAGCTCCATGATCGTGCCGACGTACTCCTTCGGCACGATGATCGACGCCTTGATGAACGGCTCCTCGACCTCCTCCACGCCGTCGGGAAGGTCGGACGGCGTGTGCACCTCGCGCCAGTCCGGATCGTTGATCATGCGCACCCGGTACGCGACGTTCGGCGCAGTCACGATCAGGTCGAGGTCGAACTCGCGCTCGAGCCGCTCGCGGACGATCTCCATGTGCAGGAGCCCGAGGAAGCCGCAGCGGAAGCCGAACCCGAGTGCCTGCGACGTCTCGGGCTCGTAGAAGAGCGCCGCGTCGTTGAGCTTCAGCCGCTCCAGCGCGTCGCGAAGCTCGGGATAGTCGTCGGAGTCGGTCGGGAAGAGCCCGGCGAACACCATCGGCTTGACCTCCTTGTACCCCGGAAGCGGCGCGGCCGCGGGGGAGCGGTCGGAGGTGAGCGTGTCGCCGACGCGGAGCTCCGATACGTCCTTGAGCCCGGTGATCACGTAGCCCACCTCACCGGCCTGCAGCTCCGGCACGGGCCGCATCGCGGGCGACATGAAGCCGATCTCCTGTGCCTCGAACCGCGTGCCGAGCGCCATCGCCCGCAGCGCCTGCCGCGGGCGGAACGCACCGTCGACGACACGCACGAACGCGACCACGCCGCGGTACTGGTCGTACGACGAGTCGAAGATGAGCGCGCGCGGGGGCGCGTCCAGGTCGCCCTCCGGCGCGCCGATCCGCTCGACGATCGCGTCGAGCACGGCCGCGACGCCGTCGCCCGTCTTCGCGGAGATCCGGAGGACCCGGTCGGCATCCTCGCCGATCAGGTCGGCGACCTCCGCGGCCGCCCCGTCGGGATCGGCCTGCGGCAGGTCGATCTTGTTCACGACCGGGACGATCTCGAGGTCGTTCTCGATCGCGAGATAGGCGTTCGCGAGCGTCTGCGCCTCGATCCCCTGCGCGGCGTCGACGACGAGAAGCGCGCCCTCGCAGGCCTGCAGGCTGCGGGACACCTCGTAGGTGAAGTCGACGTGCCCCGGCGTGTCGATCAGGTTGAGCTCGTGGCCGCGCCACTTGACGCGCACCGCCTGCGCCTTGATCGTGATCCCGCGCTCCCGCTCCAGGTCCATCGTGTCGAGGACCTGGTCGCGCATCTCGCGGGCGGACACGGTATCCGTGAGCTGGAGGATCCGGTCGGCGAGCGTCGACTTGCCGTGGTCGATGTGCGCGATGATCGAGAAGTTGCGGATCTGCTGCTGGTCCATGACGCATCGGGCCGCTACGTCTCGCGGCCCCGTAGTGAGAGTAGCGCCTGCATCTCGCGAACCCGCAACAGCGCGCACGACCCGATGTACGCGACGACGCCGAGAGCGAGTGCGAGGCCGAGCGAGACGAGCTGGGCGGGCAGCGCGCGGCCGAGGAGCGAGTCGAGCGCGTCCCAGATCGGCCATGCGACCACGGCGAGCACCGCACCGGCCGCGACCATCCTCAGCATCGACGAGGTGGTCGCGACGAGGTGAAGGCCTCCGTAATGGCGTCGCAGCAGAAAGACGAGCGCGACGACGCCGAAGATGTTCACGACGGCAGTCGAGAGCGGGATCCCCCAGACGCCGAAGCGGTAGAAGACGGCGTCGAGCACCGCGTTGAGCGCCAGGTTCGCGAGGGCGACGGCGGTGGGGACCCAGTTCTCCTGCATGCTGAAGAACGCGCGGTTGAGCATCAGCATCAGGCCGTTGAACGTCAGGCCGAGCGCGAACGCCGCGAGGGCGCCTGCGACGACCGTCGTCTGGCCCGGCTTGAAGGCGCCGCGCTGGAAGAGCAGCCGCACGATCGGCTCGGCGAGCACGGCGAAGATGATCGAGGACGGGATCAGCAGAAAGGCGATCTGCCGCATTCCGCGCGCGACCGTTGCGGCGTGGGCCGACAGGTCGCCGCGCGCCGCGTGGCGGGAGAGCGTCGGGAAGAGCACGGTGGCGATCGCGACCGAGAACATCCCCTGCGGGACCATGTAGAGGAGAAAGGCCTTGTTGATCGCCGTCGGCGCCAGGTTCGGGTTGATGAAACGCGAGGCGAAGAGCGTGTCGATCAGGGCGTTGATGTTGATCAGGCCGAGCCCGATCGTGACCGGGACCATCAGCTTGAGCACGCGCCAGACGGCCGGGTCGTGCCAGTCGATCAGCACGCGCAGGCGATCGTCGTGGCCGCGTAGCCACGGCAGCGGCAGCAGCATCTGGATGAACGTCGCAACGAGGATCGAGCCGGCGTACACGTAGAGCTTCGCGTCGGCCGTAGCCGCGGACGGCACGCCGACGACGAGCCCGACGATGATCGCGATGTTCCAGACGACCGGCGTGAGCGCGGGCACCGTGAAGTGGTCGTAGGAGTTGAGGATCCCGACGATGATCCCGGACACTCCGAGCAGGACGACGATCGGGAAGAGCACGCGCGCGAGACCGACTGCGAGCTCGGGCTCGCTCGCGTGGAACGGTCGGAGGAGCAACGGCGCGGCGAGCATCAGCAACGCGACGAAGCCGCCCAGTCCGAGCAGGATGAGCCAGATCAGCGACGACGCGACGCGCCACGCGCGCTTCGCCTGCCCCTTCTCGAGCAGCTCGCTGAACACCGGGACGAACGCCGATGAGAGCGCCGCATCCGCAACGAGCGCGCGGATCAGGTTCGGCAGCTGGAAGGCGATCGTGAAGGCGTTGATCGGCCCGCGCGCACCGAAGTAGTAGGTGGCGACGATCTCGCGAACGAGCCCGACGACGCGCGAGATCCCGGTCGCGACGGCGAAGATGATCGTCGAGATGCCGAGCCTGCGTCGCGCCGCGGCAGAAGCGTCCGCCTGCGCGCCGGCGGCGGCCGGGGCCGGCGTCGGGGCGAGGTCGACGGAAGCATCCATCGGCCCCCAGGTCGGCTTACCTCGCGCGCGTCGTCGCTCGTTCCGCCTGCGCAGACGCTGCTCACGCTCGAAGGACAGGCGCGCCTCGTCCACGACCAGGAGCATAGGGAGCGCCCCTGCCGGTTCGGCCGTGCGCGCCGGCCTCGACGCGACCTCTGGTACCATCGTGCCGCCCGCTCGAGCGGGCTTTTCTTCGACGATGCCGAACATCAAGCAGCAGAAGAAGCGCGTGCGGATCGCCGCCGAGGAGCGGCTGGAGAACCTCCGCTACCGCTCGACGATCAAGACGCTCACGAAGCGGCTCACCATCGCTGCCGAGGGCGACGACGCCGACGCGATCCGGTCGGCACACCGGAACCTCGAGCACCTGATCGATCGCGCGGTGGCCCGCGGCGCGCTGCATCGCAACGCCGGTGCGCGGAAGAAGTCGCAGGCCGCGCGCGTCGCTTCGGGCTCGCGCGCGGACGCCTGACCCCGGCTAGGGCTGCGTGATCTCCACGAGCGCCCGCTCGAGCTCGAGATCGTTCGCGAGGCGCGAACCGCCCTTCAGCGCGTGGTCGAGCTCTGCGAGGCGGACGGTCGTGCCGCGCAGCTCCTCGACGCTGAAGTTGCGCGACTGGCCGTAGAGCTTGCGCACGTAGAACGGGTGCAGCTTCAGGCGCGATGCCGCCTCCTTCGCCTCCACGCCTTCCTGGTCGAGACGCTGGACAGCCCGGAGGCGACCGACGTGGTTCGTGAGCGCGGAGACGACCCGCGGGATCGTGCGCGAACGCGGATCGCCGGTCCGCTCGAGCATGCGCTCCGACGCCCGCAGCACGGCGCCGATGTCGCGTGCTCCCCAGGCGTCGGTGAGCACGAAGGCCGGCAAGTCGGCGCGACCGGCGACCAGCTGCTCCACCACGTCGGTCGTGACCGGCTCCGCTCCGGCCCACGTCGCGAGCTTGTCGACCTCGCCGGCGAGGTCGTAGAGGTCGTCGCCGACCAGCTCGACGAGCAGGCGGCAGGCCTCCGCGTCGGCCGGCGTCGCCCGGAGCTTGAACTGCTCGCCGACCCACCGGTCCAGGCCGCGCTGCGGGACGTCCCACACGAGCACGTCGCCGTGGGGCGCGACCGCCTTCCCGAGCGGGCCGTCCTTCTTCAGCTCGCCGCCGAGGAGCGCGAGCACCGTGCTCGGCGCGGGCGCGCCGAGGTAGGCGGCGACGGCCTTCGCATCGTCGGCCTTCCAGGCCTCGACGCCGGCGACGACGACCAGGCGCGCACCCGAGCCGAAGAGGCCGAGGGCGTTGCACGCCGCCACCGCGTCGTCGCCGGACGTTTCGCCGGCGTCGTGGAGCTCGACCGCGTCGTCATCGAACCGTCCGCGAAGGCGCGCCACGGCGCGATCGACCTTCGGCCGGTCGCTCCCGGCGATCAGATAGACGGGCTTCAGCTCCTCCGCCACCGCCGCCAAGCATAGGCCGAGCCCGAGGGCGACTCGGGACGCCGGTGCCGGCTTCGTGGGAGACTCGGCCCGTGCGCACGGAGACCGACCTGGTGAGGATCCTGGCCGGGGAGATCGGGGTACGCCAGTGCGGGACCTCCGCGGCCGCGGAGGCCGCCGAGGCCGTCGCCGCGGCGTTCCGCGAGCTCGGCCTCGAGCCGCGGTTCCAGGAGTTCCCGCTGCTCCGGTACGACGCGGAGGAGCCCGAGTTGTGGATCGGCGGCGAGCGCCGGCCGGCCGGTCCGTGCATGTACGCGCATCCCGGCGTGTGCGAAGGCGTGATCGAGAAGCTCTCGGACGGGCTGTGGGCGGTCGGCGAAGGCCGCCTCGCCCGTTCGATCTTCGGCCGCGGCCCGATCCCGTTCGGTGGGCGGTTCGTGCTGGCTGGGCACATCGCGACCCCGCCGACCGCGTTCCTTTCGCGCACGGACAGCGAACGCATTCGCGAGGGACAGCACGCCCGGCTCGTCGTTCGCGGCGCCTTCGTCGACGGGCAGCGTGACCGGAACGTCGTCGCGCGGATACCCGGCAGGAGCGAAGAACGTGTCGTCGTCGGCGCGCACTACGACTCGGTCTGGCACGGGCCGGGTGCGATCGACAACGCGACCGGCGTCGAAGGGCTGCGGCGGGTCGCTGCGCACTTCGCGGCGACCGAGCCGGCCCGGACGATCGAGCTCGTCGCGTTCGGGGCGGAGGAGATCGGCCTGGTCGGCGCGCGGCGCTACGTCGCCGACGCGCGGGACCGCGACGCCATCCGGTCGATCGTCGCCATGGTGAACCTCGACTGCATCGGGTACGGCGCGACGCTCCAGCTGCTCTGCTCGCCGGCGACGCTGCTCGAGCGGACGAAGGAGGCGGCCGCGCGGCTCGGGCTCCCCGAGCGCTATGAGGTGGTCACCGAGCTCGGCCAGGAGGCAGGCACCGACCACCTGCCGTTCGCGGAGGCCGGGATTCCCGCGGTGAGCATCCTGCACTTCCCCTACGAGGAGTACCACCTGCCCGAGGACACGCCAGCGCTCGTCGACGAGCAGCGCCTCGACGATGCGGTCGCGCTCGCGATCGAGCTCGTGCAGTCGTTCGTCGACGAGCCGGTCGCGTCCGCCTAGCGCCTCCACGCTCGCCGGTGACGCCACGCGGCGGCGACGACAAGCAGCGGCAGCACCGTCGCGAGCAGCGCCGCGACGCCGTGGAGCTGCGCGAACGGGACGGCCGCGACCGTCCGCGCGCACGCGGCGACGTAGGCCGCGATCCAGCCGTCGATCCAGGCGACCGCGGCAGCGAGGCCCGGCGCGATCGGGTCGACCGCGGCTGCCATGAGCGCGAGCCCGAGGAGCACGCCGATCACGGGCTCGACGAGGGCGTTCGCGAGGATGCCCAGAATCGGCACGGCGCCGAACCGAAGCACGAGCACCGGCGCGGTCGCGATCCCACATGCGGCCGAGATTCCCGCCGTCGCTCGCAGAGAGCCGGGAAGCGGATACCCCTCGAGCCACTCGACCAGGTGCGGTGCGAGCACGAAGATCGCGACGACCGCCGCGAACGACAGCTGGAAGCCGGGGTCGAACAGCGCGTACGGGCTCCAGGCGAGCAGGACGACGGCAGCGAGCAGCAGCACGTGCCAGCCGTCGCGCTCGCGGCCGGCGAGCCACGCGATCGAGACGGCACCACCGGCGACCGCGGCACGTACCACCGACGCCTGCGGCCCGACGGCGAGCACGTACGCGCCGATCGCGGCGAGCGCACCGAGGTGGCCCCCGGCACGGGGCAGGCCGAGCAGGAGCGCGAGCCCGAGCATTCCGGCCGCGATGAGCACGACGTTCTGTCCCGAGACGGCGAGCAGGTGGTAGAGCCCCGACCGGCGGAACGCGTTCTTGAGCCCCGGCGAGAGCCCCCGGTCGTCGCCCAGGACGATTCCCTCGATCACGGCACGGCGCTCGCCGGACACACCGGGCGCCGAGGCGCGGCGCAGCCATGCGCGCAGCCGGTCGCCCGCGCCGCCGATCCCGCCTCGATGGCCGACCACGCGCCATTCGTCGACGTGGAGCACGACATGGATGCCCTGCCTGCGCAGCCACAGCCGCTCGTCGAAGCCGCCGCCGGCCGGAGGGCCGGGCGGAAGCCGCACGACGGCGAGCGCGCGGATGCGGGCTCCCTGCGGAGGCGCCCTGCCGAGAGGAAGCTCGAGCTCGACGCGCTCGTCGAGCCGACGCGTGCCGAACCGGTGAGCGCGGGCGAACTGCCGCTGGTCGAAGCGCCCGCGGCGCGGCTCGGACGTGACCGTGACCTCGAACCAGTCCGCCTCGCCGACGCGAGCCCGCAGCGGGCTGCGATCGAGCTGTGCGAGCCGGGCACTCCCCCACCACCAGCCGGCTGCTGCGACGAGCGACACGACGATCGCGAGCCGCCACGGGTGCGGAGCGGCCGACGCAAGCGCGGCGAGACCGCAGAGCACGGCAGCGAGCAGCGACGGCGCGAGGGCGACGCGCATCGCGTCGGAGAGCGCGAGCCCGGCGAGCGCAGCGCCCGCGGTGAGGTGGGCCGGCAGCACCCTCCTCACGGCACGACCAGGCCCCGCAGCTCGTCGAGGCGCGCCGGCCCGATGCCGGGGATCGCGTCGAGCTGTGCGACCGACGTGAACGGACCGTGCTGCTCGCGGTAGGCGATGATCTTCTGCGCGGTGACCGGGCCGACGCCCGGCAGCGTGTCGAGCTGCTCGGCGGTGGCGACGCTGAGCGAGACCGGCGCGCTCGGCACCGCCGCGGCACCGCCCGCACCGCCCGACGGCGCCGAGACCGCGGTCCCCGCTGCCCCGCGCGCGGCCACCACCACCTGCTCGCCGTCGGCGAGCGGAGCGGCGAGGTTGACCGCGGTGCGCTCGGCGTGACGGGTGAGGCCGCCGGCGCGGGCCACGGCGTCCGCGACCCGCGCATCGCGCCGAAGCCGGTACAGGCCCGGGCGGCGGACGGCGCCGGCGACGTCGACGACGATTCGCCGTGCTGCAGCTCCGGTCGCTCTCGCGGCGGCGTCGGGTGCACGGGGCCGGAGGGGTGCGACCTGCACCGCGGCGCCGGCCGCGGGAGCACCGGAGGAGGCGTGCCGCCACACGGCCACGGCTACGACGAGCACGAGCAGGACGATCGCGGCGAGCCTGCGGCGTTCGACGGTGAGGTAGGGCGAGGGCGGCACGATCGAACCGTGCCGGTGAAAACGTCACGCGTGGGTGACGGCTCTGGGCCGAACGTGCAACTTCTCCTCCACAGGCGGCCGGAACGGCCACTCCCGCGCCGCGCGCCGCCCCGAACGACCCGCGGGCGAGCTCAGACCACCAGGTTGACGAGCTTGTCCGGGACGACGATCGCCCGGACCTCGTCGCCGTTCAGGTGCGCCTGCACCTTCGGCGAGGCCTTCGCGCGCTCGACGAGCTCCGCCTCCGACAGCCCGACCGGCACCTCGACGCGGTCGCGCACCTTCCCGTTGACCTGAAGGACGAGCTGGATCGTCTCGCGCTGCAGCAGCGACGCGTCGGCGACCGGCCACGCCTCCTCCCAGAGGCGCGCGTGCCCGAGCACCGTCCACAGCTCCTCGGCGACGTGCGGGACGTACGGCTGGAGCAGCGACACGGCCGTCTCGGCGGCGAACCGTGCAGCGGGGTCCTCGGGCGCCTTCGACAGCTCGTTGATCAGCTCCATCACGGCCGAGATCGGCGTGTTGAAGACGAAGCGCCGCTCGATGTCGTCGGTGACGCGCGCGATCACCTCGTGCGCCTTGCGGGCCAGCGGCGTGTCGACGCCGGCCGCCGACGCGGGCTGCGCGGCCGCCTCGTGGACGACGCGCCAGAGCCTCCGCACGAACCGCACGGTCGCGTCGATTCCGTCGGGCGTCCAGTCGATGTCCTGGTCGGCAGGCCCCTGGAAGAGGATGTAGATGCGGATCGGATCGGCGCCGAACCGGTCGATCAGCTCGTCGGGCGTGACCCCGCCCTGCGACTTCGACATGCGCTTGCCGCCGAGCTTGACCCAGCCCTGGTGGAAGAGCCGCTGGAACGGCTCGCGGAAACCGAGCAGCCCGAGGTCGGCGAGGGCCTTGACGAAGAAGCGCGAGTAGAGCAGATGCCCCTTCGCGTGGTCGATCCCGCCGATGTACTGGTCGATCGGCATCCAGTAGTCGGCGATGCGCCGGTCGAACGGGGCCGACTCGTCGTGCGCGTCGGTGTAGCGCAGGAAGTACCAGGACGAGTCGACGAACGTGTCCATCGTGTCGGCCTCGCGCCGTGCCGGCTTGCCGCAACGCGGGCAGGGGACGTTGATCCAGTCGGTCGCCTGCGCGAGCGGCGGCTCACCCTTCGGCCGGTAGTTCTCGATCTCCGGCAGCAGCACCGGAAGCTCGTCGTCGGGCACCGGCACGATCCCGTCGTCCTCGCAGTAGACGACCGGGATCGGGGCGCCCCAGTACCGCTGCCGCGAGAAGCTCCAGTCGCGCAGGTGGTAGTTGATCGCGGCCTTGCCTCTCCCCCGTTCCGACAGCCACTGCGTGATCGCGGCGATCGCCTCGCGCCAGCCGAGCCCGTCGAAGCTGCCCGAGCTGACCAGCGAGCCGGCGTCGTCGATCACGGGGACGATCGGCAGCTCGAAGGCCTCCGCGAACTCGCGGTCGCGCTCGTCGTGCGCGGGCACCGCCATGATCGCGCCGGTTCCGTACTGCATGAGCACGTAGTCGGCAACCCAGATCGGGATGCGCTCGCCGTTCGCCGGGTTGATCGCGTGACGCCCGGTGAAGACGCCCGTCTTCTCGCGCGAGGCGCGCTCCTCGGTCGGCCGCGCCGCCGCCACACGTGCGTACGCGCGCACCTCGTCGGCCCGCTCGGTGCCGTCGACGATCTCGTCGACGAGCGGCGACTCGGGCGCGACGACGAAGAAGGTCGCGCCGAAGACGGTGTCCGGACGGGTGGTGAAGACGGCGACGTCGCGGTCGAGCTCGTCGATCCGGAAGAGCAGCTCGGCGCCCTCGGAGCGGCCGATGTGCTGGCGCTGGATCTTCTTCGTTCGCTCGGGCCAGTCGATCGTCTCCAGGTCGTCGAGGAGCTCGTCGCTGTATGCGGTGATCTTGAAGAACCACTGCTCCATGTTCCGCGCCTCGACCACGGCACCGCAGCGCCAGCACCGTCCGTCCACCACGTGCTCGTTCGAGAGCACCGTCTGGTCGTTGGGGCACCAGTTGACTGGCGCTTGCCTGCGGTACGCGAGCCCGTGCTCCAGCAGGCGCAGGAACAGCCACTGCGTCCAGCGGTAGTACGTGGGCTCGTGCGCGGACACCTCGCGGGTCCAGTCGATCGCCCAGCCCATGCGCCGCATCTGGTTCTCGATCGACGCGATGTTGCGCTCGGTGATCTCGAGCGGGTTGCCGCCCTCCTTGATCGCCGCGTTCTCCGCCGGCAGCCCGAACGAGTCGAATCCCATCGGCCGCAGCACCGTGTAGCCGTTGCGGCGGCGGAAGTGAGTGACGACGTCCCCCAGCGTGTAGTTGAGAACGTGCCCCATGTGCAGCGTCCCCGACGGGTACGGGAGCATCTCGAGCATGTAGAAGTGACGCGAGTCGCCCTCCGTTCCCGGCGCGGGGTTCTCCACCGCGAACGCGCCCTCGCGCGCCCACTCGGCCTGCCACTTCTCCTCGATTGCCCGTGCGTCGTAGCGTTCCATCGCCGATTCCGCTCCAGAAATGAAAAAGCCTCTCGCGCGAGAGGCCGTGGGAGGCTCACGCGGCCGTCGCCGCCGTCGCTCCCGTTGGTCAGGTAAGCAGTGCGTTCACTCGGGCGCAGTGTAACCATGGAGCCGTGACCGGGCCAATCACGCGCACCCAGTTCGACGAGCTGCTCCCCGACGGGGCGTCGCTCGCGGGCGGCGAGCTGTCGCTCGGCGGCGTCTCGACGACGGAACTCGCCCGGACGTTCGGCACGCCGCTCGTCGTCTACGACGAGCCCACCCTCAGGGCGCAGGCGCGCGCCTACCGCGCGGCCGCGCCCGGGGCGCTGGTCGTCTACGGCACCAAGGCGTTCCCGTCGGTCGCCGTGATCCGCCTGCTCGGCGAGGAGGGCCTCGGCGCGGACGTCTCGACGGTCGGCGAGCTCGAGTTCGCCCGCCGCGCCGGAATTCCCGGGGAGCGGCTGGTCGTGCACGGGAACAACAAGGAGGACGAGCTGCTCGAGCGCGCCGCCGCGGAGGACGCGCTGCTCGTCGTCGACTCGCTCGGCGAGGCCGGCCGCGCGACGGATGCGGGGGCACGGCGAACGCTCGTGCGCGTCACACCGGGCATCGAGGCGGACACGCACGAGGCGGTCAAGACCGCCCACCACGGCTCGAAGTTCGGGCTCGGCCCCGACGACGCGCTCGCCGCGATCGCTTCGCTCGACGGCTGCCTCGGGCTGCACGTCCACGTCGGCTCGCAACTGCTCCACCTCGGCGCCGCGCTGATGACGGTCGACTGGATCGCGGCGTTCGCCGCGCGGGCGCGGTCCGAGCTCGACTGGACGCCGCAGATCGTCGACCTCGGCGGAGGCCTCGGCGTCCGCCACGTGCTCGAGGAGCCGAGCATCCCGATCGCCGAGTTCGTGAGCGGGCTCACCTCGGAGCTGCACCGCGCCTGGCATCTCCAGGGACTACCCGAGGCGCAGCTGATCCTCGAGCCGGGCCGGTCACTGGTCTCGCGCGCGGGCGTGACGCTCTACACGGTCGGCGGCGTCAAGGACACCGGCACGGCGACGCGCTACGTCGCGGTCGACGGCGGGATGTCGGACAACCCGCGCCCCGCGATGTACGGCGCGCGCTACACCGCGCTGGTCGCGAACCGCGCAGACGAAGAGCCGGCCGGGCCGTTCGCCGTCGCCGGGAAGCACTGCGAGTCGGGCGACGTCCTGATCGAGCGCGTCGAGCTACCGGAGCCGCGCCGCGGCGACCTGATCGCGATCCCGGTCACGGGCGCCTACACGCTCGCGATGAGCTCGACCTACAACGCCGTCCCGAGGCCGGCGGTCGTGCTGGTCGGCGGCGGCGAGGCGACGCTGATCCGCCGCCGCGAGACGCTCGACGACCTGCTCGCGCTCGAGGCGTAGCCGTCAGCCTCTACGTGCGGAGCAGCCGCCGCGGACGGGGCAGCCGAGCCTCGTTGACGTGCGGGTTGCGCGGCTCCGCGAGCGGCGACGCGCCGAACGACGCCCGCACGCGCTCCGGGTCAGGGACGCCGTAGAGCGTCGTCCGCTGTTGCGGCACGCGGCCCGCGCTGCGGATGAGCGCCTCCATCTGCTCCGGGGTCAGCTCCTGCCCCCACTCCGCGCCGGCCGCGCGCGAGATCGACTCGTTCATGAGCGTGCCGCCGAGGTCGTTCACGCCGGCACCCAGCGCCTCGACCACCCCGCGCGGGCCGGCCTTGACCCACGACACCTGCACGTTCTCGAACCACGGGTGCAACGCGATCCGGCCGACGGCGTGCATCGACAGCAGCTCGCCGAACGTCGGCCCGCGGCGCGCACGGCCGCGGAGGTAGAGCGGCGCCTCCATGTGGACGAACGGGAGCGGCACGAACTCGGTGAAGCCGCCCGTCGTCCGCTGCAGCTCACGCACGGCGAGCAGATGGCGCGCCCAGTTCCGCGGGCCGTCGACGTGGCCGAACATGATCGTGACGTTCGAGCGCAGGCCCGCGCGGTGGGCCGCCTCGTGCACCTCGAGCCACTGCGCCGTCGAGATCTTGTCGGGGCAGATGACGGCGCGCACCTCGTCGTCGAGCACCTCGGCCGCCGTTCCGGGGAGCGACGCGAGCCCCTCGTCGCGGAGGCGCTCGAGGTACGGAGCGAGCTCGGCGCCGAGCGTCCCCGCGCCCTGCCAGATCTCGAGCGCGCTGAACGCATGCACGTGCAGGTCGGGGACGGCGTCCTTGATCGCGCGCACGACCGACGCGTAGTAGTCGCCGTCGAACGACGGGTGGATCCCTCCCTGCAGGCAGATCTCGGTCGCGCCGCGCTGCCAGGCCTCGACCGCGCGGCGGACGATCTCCGGATGCGGCACGAGGTACGGCGCGCCGCGCAGGTTCGCGGCGAGCTTGCCCTTCGAGAAGGCACAGAAGCCGCAGCGGAAGTAGCAGACGTTCGTGTACTGGACGTTGCGCGTGACGACGTACGTGACGACGTCGCCGTTCATCTCGCGGCGGAGCGCATCCGCCCGCGCGAAGACGCGCTGCCGCTCCGCGCCGCGCGCGGCGAAGAGGCGGACGATCTCGTCCTCGCCGAGCTCGTCGGCGGAGTCGACGGGCAGCGCGTCGCGCCGAACCAGGAACGGCACCGACTCCGTGTGCCCCGCCGACCAGTCGTCCTCCCGTGCGAGGGACAGCGAGTCGGCGAGCCGCAGCACCTTCGGCAGCACGGCGGCGTCCACCCACGACGGATCGACGTAGCGCGGGTAGACGGTCAGCCGCGGCGCGAGCTCGAGCCCGCGCGAGGAGCACGCCGCCCGAAGCAGCTCGATCTCCGGCCACGGCGCGGCAGGGTTGACGTGGTCGATCGTCACCGGCGAGACGCCGCCGAAGTCGTCGATGCCGGCGTCCAGCAGGACGGCGAAGTCGCCGGTGAGGTTGGGCGGCGCCTGGACCGACACCTCCGGCGGGAGCAACAGCCGTGCGCAGGCGATCGTCCAGGCGAGCTCCTCCGGCGTCGGCTCGGGCGCGTCGGCCATCTTCGTCCCCGGCCACGCGCGGAAGTTCTGCACGATCACCTCCTGCACGTGGCCGTGCCGCGCGTGCGCGGCCGCGATCGCCTCGATCGTCGCCAGGCGCTCGGCACGCGTCTCGCCGATCCCGACCAGCAGGCCGGTGGTGAACGGCACGCGCGCCTCGCCCGCGAGCTCGAGGGCGTGCAAGCGCACCTCCGGGCGCTTGTCCGGCGACCCGAAGTGCGGGCCGCCGCGCTCGAGCAGGCGCTCAGAGACGCTCTCGAGCATCAGTCCCATCGAACCGGACACGGAACGGAGGCGGGCGTAGTCGCCGGCGTCGAGCACGCCGGGATTGAGATGCGGCAGCAGCCCGGTCTCCTCGAGCACGGCGCGTGCCGCCGTCTCGAGGTACTCGACCGTCGAGGCGCAGCCGAGCATCGCGAGCTCGTCGCGCGCGGCGCGGTAGCGGAGCTCGGGCTTGTCGCCGAGCGTGAACAGCGCCTCGCGGCATCCGGCGGCGGCGCCGGCACGCGCAACCTCCAGCACCTCGTCCGGTGTCATGAAGGCACGCTCGCCGCGCCGTGGCGGGTGCGCGAACGTGCAGTAGTGGCAGACGTCGCGGCAGAGCTTCGTCAGCGGGACGAAGACCTTCGGGCTGTAGGTGACCAGGCCCGGGCGCGCCGCGTCCCGTACCGCACACGCCTCCGCCCGGAGCTCGTCCAGCGGTCGGTCGAGCAGCTCCACCGGCCCATGTTAGAGACGGGGGCTGCGACCGCAGGGCGTTACCTCACATGCGCTGCGCGAGCGCGAGCACGTCATCGACGAACGGCTCGGTCACCGCGTACAGCCCGTGCTTCCGCACCGCACGCTCGCCCTGGTACCAGCCCGCCAGCGCGAGCCGCTCGTCGCCGCCGAATGCCGTCAGCAGGTGCTTCAGATAGGTGACGCCGACCTGGATGTCGCCGTCGACGGTGTGCGGCACCGCCGAGCCGATCAGCACCGTCTCGACGTACTCGCGCGTGGACGGCAGCGTCTGCATCACGCCGACGGCGCCCGAGGACGAGACGAGCCGCGTCTGGTAGCCCGACTCCATCCACGCGACCGCGCGAACGAGGTGCGGGTCGACGCCGAGCCGGCTCGACCAGCTGTCGAGGAGCGCCTGCACGTTCTGCTGCTGCGCGACGAGTGACGGCGCAGCCGGCCGTGCGGGGACGCGGAGGTGCTGCCCGATGACGATCGGGCGGGAGGCGTCGATGTGGTTGGCGGATGCCAGCGCGGCGATACTCGTCCCGTAGCGTGCCGCGATCTGCGTGAGGTTGTCGCCGGCCTGCACGACGTAGACCTGCGCCGCGACCGGCGTGTGCGAGCGGACCGGGACGCGATCGCGGTTCACGATCGCCGCGAGCGTGTGCGGGCCGACGACGGCGTCGGAACTCAGGCGCAGCCGCCGCTGGTAGCGGCGGACGGCGGCGGCGGTCTGCTTGCCGTAGTAGCCGTCGAGGGCGCCCGTGTAGACGCCGTCCTGCGTCATCAGGAACTGCAGGACGGCGACGTCCCAGCCGAAGTCGCCGGCCCTGATCGTGCGCGAGCCGAACAGCGGCCGGCCGAGAGGGCCGAGCGCGAGCCGGGTCCTCGTGTCGGCGACCCCGACCCGCAGTCGGGCCTTCCGCTGGAACGCGTGCACGGCCGCGGCGGTCTTCGGCCCCGCGACGCCGTCGATCGGGCCGAGGTAGAGGCCGTGCGCGCGCAGCGCGACCTGCAGCCCGGCGATCTGCGGGTTGCCCGCGGCCTGCGCGGCGGCGGGAACGAGCAGGAAACAGACGGCGATGACGATCGCGAGACGGCGCACCAGACCCGAGACTTCGGCCGGCGCGCGCGACCTCCTGCCTCGCGCTCTCAGGCTGCGAGGCGGGCGCGGAGCCGCTCGATCCGGCCGTCGTCGACGCCCGCGCTCCGCAGGTACTCCTCGACGCTGCCGTACCGCCGCTCGAGCTCCCGGAGCGCCTCCGTCATCCCCTCGGCGGGCGTGAGCAGCAGCTTGCGCCGCCGCTCGCGCTCGAGCTCGTCCTCGATGCCGTCGAGCCACGACGGGGCGCGCGGTGCGAGGTTCACCTCCGAGAGCGCGTAGTCGGCGCCGATCACGGCGATCTCCACGCCGGCGAGCCTGAGCAGCAGCGCCGACACGAGGCCGGTGCGGTCCTTCCCGCCCACGCAGTGGACGACGACCGTTCCGTCGGCATCCGCGATCGCGGCGAACGCCAGGCCGAAGCGCTCGCGGAAGCGCTCGAGAAAGTCGACGTACGACCACGAGTAATAGTCGGCAATGTCGCTCGATTCGTCGAGACTGGCGTTGAGCTCGGCGATGTACTCCTCGTCGATGGACTCGCCCAGCACGGGAACGTGGACGACCTCGACGTCGATCTGCGGCGCGCTCTCCCCCTCGCGCTCCTCCGACCAGCGGAGATCGACGATCCGGACGACGCCGTGCTCGGCCAGCGACCGCCAGCCCCGCTCCGTCAGCCCGCCGACGTTGTCGGAGCGGATCACCGAACCGCTCCGGGTGACGTCGCCGCCGGCCGTCGGCAGACCGCCGAGGTCGCGTGCGTTGAGGCACCCCTCCCAGTCGAGCGCGGTCATGTCTCGGCGCCGAGGTACGCCTCGATCACGGCAGGGTCGCGCTGAACCTCCTGCGGCGTTCCCTCGGCGATCTTGCGGCCGAAGTCGAGCACGTGGATGCGGTCGGCGATCCCCATGACGAGCCCCATGTGGTGCTCGACGAGGAGCACGGTCAGCTCGAAGTCCTCGCGCAGCTTCCGGACGAACGTACCGAGCTCGGCAACCTCCTCGTGGTTCAGCCCGCCGGCCGGCTCGTCGAGCAGCAGCAGCCGCGGGCGCGCGACGAGCGCGCGGGCGAGCTCGACGCGCTTGAGCGTCCCGAACGGCAGGCCGGAAACCGGGCGCTCGGCCATCGCGTCGAGCCCGACGTAGCGGAGGACGTCGAACGCCCGGGTGCGCGCGGCACGGCCGCCGAACGGCGTGCTGCGCGTGTGCCCGCCGACGAGCACGTTGTCGAGCACCGTCATCGTGCCGAACAGCTCGACGTTCTGGAAGGTGCGGGCGATCCCGCGGCGTACGATCTTGTGGACCGGCGTCCGCAGCAGCGACCTGCCGTCGAAGCGAAGCTCGCCGTCGTCCGGCCGGTACAGCCGCGTCACCACGTTGAAGAGCGTCGTCTTGCCGGCCCCGTTCGGCCCGATCAGGCCGACGATCTGCCCCGCCTCGACGTCGAGCGAAACGTCGTCGATCGCAACGATGCCGCCGAACCGGCGCGTGACGTTGCGGATCTCGAGCAGCGCCATCGCGGGCCAGCTTACGCCAGCTCCGCCGGATCGGTCACCGGCAGGCCACAGGCGAAGCGTTCGCACAGGTACACGGCTGGACGGCCGTCGACGAGCAGGCGGCCGGCGAGGAGCGGGACGTCGTCGGCGGGGCCGAAGGCGATCACGTCCGTCGCCGCTGCATGCTCGACCGCCGCGCGCGCGACGGCGTCGCCCGGCCGGCCGGCGACGGCGATCTCGCGGTGCGGTGCGAGATACTGGTCGATCGCGACGAGCGCCCAGCCGAGCGCGCTCGGCACGCGCGTGACCGCGTCTTGGACGAGCCGCAGCACCCCGACGGCTTGCCGCTCGAGCTCGTCGTCGCCCCAGATGCGCGCGAGCCGTAGCAGCACGTAGGCGAGCATCGCGTTGCCGCTCGGCGTCGGGTGGTCGTCGAGCTCGATCTTCGGCGCGACGAGCTGCTCGCCGTCGGCCGGCACCTGCACGAAGCCGCCGCCGGGGGCGGCGAACAGGCGGGCGGCGGCCGTCGCCAGGCGGTGCGACTCGCGCAGCCAGCGTACGTCACCGGTCGCGACGTGCAGCTCGAGCAGGCCGTACGCGACGTCCGCGTAGTCGGAGAGGTAGCCGGTCCCCTTCGCCGCGCCGTCGCGCCAGGTGCGGTGGAGGCGTCCCTCGCCCGTGGACAACGAGTCGAGCAGGAACGCGCCGAGTCGCTCGCCGGCGGCCAGCCAGTCGGCGCGATCGAAGGCGCGTGCGCCGGCGGCGAGCGCCGCGAGCATCAACCCGTTCCACGACGCGACCGCCTTGTCGTCGCGAGCCGGCTTCGGCCGCTGCTCCCGCAGCGCGAACAGCCGCCCCCGGGTCGCCTCGTCGAGGTCGCCGCGGAGCACGAACCGGCCGTGCTCGAACGGCTCGAGCAGCTCCTCGGGCGCGCCCTCGCCCGGCGCCCAGGTGAAGGTCAGCCCTTCGACGCCGTCCGTGTCCGCGTCCTGCGCGGACGCGAAGCCGCCGCCGTCGAGCGCCAGCTCGCGCAGGACGTAGTCGATCGTCTGCTCGGCGACGTGGCGGTACCGCTCGTCGCCGAAACGGCGCCACGCGTGGACGTACACGGCCGCGAGCAGCGCGTTGTCGTAGAGCATCTTCTCGAAGTGCGGGACGAGCCAGCGCTCGTCCACGGAATAGCGGTGGAAGCCGCCGCCGACGAGGTCGTACATGCCGCCGCGCGCCATCGCGTCGAGCGTCGTCCGCGTCATCTCCTCTTCGCCGCTCCGCAGCAGGAACTCGAGCACGGGCCCCGGCGGGAACTTCGGCGCGCGCCCGAAGCCGCCCTCGCGCGGGTCGAAGGCGCTGCGCAGGCCACGGCGCGCGTCGGCGAGCAGCGTCGCCGTGAGCGGCTCCCGCGACGCCTGCAACTCGACGCCGGCGCGCAGGTGGGCCGCGAGCTCGCCGCCGGTGCGCTCGATTTCGTCGCGGCGGTCGCGCCACGCCTCGGCGACGGCGATGAGGACCTGGCGGAACGACGGCAGGCCGTGCCGCGGCTCGGGAGGGTAGTACGTGCCGCCGAAGAACGGCTCTTCGCCGGGTGTGAGGAACACCGTCATCGGCCAGCCGCCGCCGCCGGTCAGCGCCACCACGGCGTCCATGTAGACGGCGTCCACGTCGGGCCGCTCCTCGCGGTCGACCTTCACGCAGACGAAGTGCTCGTTCATGAGCGCGGCGGTCGCGTCGTTCTCGAACGACTCGCGCTCCATCACGTGGCACCAGTGGCACGCGGCATAGCCGACGGAGAGCAGGATCGGCCGGTCCTCCGCGCGCGCGCGTTCGAGCGCCTCGGGCCCCCACCGGTACCAGTCGACCGGGTTCTCGGCATGCTGCAGCAGGTACGGCGACGTCTCGCGCGCGAGGCGATTCACCCCGCTAGCGTAGGCCGGTGCCGCAGCTCCCCGGCGGAACTGTCACCTTCGCCTTCACCGACATCGAGGGCTCGACCCGCCTGCTGCAGGACCTCGGAGACGCCGCGTACGCGACGATCTCGGCCGACCACCGACGGATCGTACGGGGCGCGTTCGCCGAGCACGGGGGCATGGAGATCGACACGCAGGGCGACGCCTTCTTCTACTCGTTCGTGCGCGCCCGGGACGCGGTGGCGGCGGCGGTCGAGGCGCAGCGTGCCCTCCGGGCGCACGCGTGGCCGGAGGGACGCGAGGTGCGCGTGCGCATGGGCCTCCACACGGGTGAGCCGCAGGTCGGCGACGAGGGCTACCTCGGCATCGACGTCGTACGGGCGGCGCGGATCGCGGCGGCGGGCCACGGCGGGCAGATCCTCGCCTCCGAGACGACGCGTGCCCTGCTCGGCAACCAGCTCCCCGAGGGCGTCGCGGTACACGACCTCGGCGAGCAGCACCTGAAGGACATCCAGCACGAGCACATCTACGAGCTGTCCGTCGACGGGCGGAGCGTCCGCTACAAGCCGCTCAAGACGGCGCCGAAGCGCACGCGGACGGACGACCTGGCGGCGAGGTTCGAAGAGCGGATCAGCTCCTACGTCGAGCGGCAGCTCGAGTCGGCGTTCGCCGCCGATCCCTCCGAGCCGCCGAAGGTGCCGACGAAGCTGGCGCTCGGCGGTCTCGGCATCGCGTTCGTGTCGCTCGCGCTCGTCATCCTCCTGATCGCGCTCGTCGTCGCGCTCGTCAAGCTCATCTTCTGAGCTTGCGGACACCCTCGATGAGGCCGGTGATCCCGAAGGCGATCCCGAGCGCGACGATCAGCGCGAGCAGCGGGCGGTGCTCGAAGGCGCGCCCGCCGAAGTAGCCGAGCAGCGACCCGTACAGCGCCCAGATGACCGCCGCGATCGCGGAGAAGCCCGCGAAGCGCCGCCACTCGTACCGCGTCAGCCCGCAGGTGAACGTCGTCGCGGTGCGGCCGCCGGGAATGAAGCGCGCGACGATGATGATCACGCCGCCACGCCGGGCGAGGTGCCCCCGCGCCCAGGCGAGCGCGCGGGTGCTCTTCGCGCCGTGGAAGAACCGCCGGCGAACGGGCTCGCCGCCGTACCGGCCGAGCAGGTACGAGGTGTTGTCGCCGATGAACGCCCCGGCCGCCGCCGCTGCGATCACCCAGCCGAGCGAGAGGTGCGGCCCGGTCGTGCAGAGGACGCCGGCGAGGATCACCGCCGTCTCGCTCGGCAGCACGGGCAGCACCGCGTCGCCGATCGCGAGCAGGAACACGATCGCGTACGCCTGCGGCGCGTCCACGAGGAGGTTCAGCAGCGAGTCGAACATGCGGCCGCGAAGGGTAATCGCGGCCTGACCAACGGAAGGCGAACGGGACCGCCACGAAACGCGCGCGGGGAGCGCCGGATCGCGCTCTGCGAGCGGGCCGGCGCGACGGCGCGGATTATGCGTTCAAAACGGGAAGACCGGACTCTCGGCTCAGAGTCGGCTCAGAGTCGGCTCAGAGTCAGCTCAGACGCCGGAGCGCGTGAAGGTCACGGTGCGGAAGCCCTCGCGGAAGCCGATCGACTCGTACAGGCGGCACGCGACGGGATCCGGGCGGTCGCCGCGGCAGGCGACCAGCGCCGTCGTCGCACCCTCCTCGCGCAGGCGCTGCAGCGCGAACAGGCAGACCGCACGGCCGAGGCCCCGCCGCCGGTGATCGGGATGCGTGCCGACCGGCTCGAGCTCGCCGACGCCGTTCGCATCGTCGAGCCACGCGAGGGCGTACGCCGCGACGCTGCCGTCCGGCGCGACTGCGACGCAATCGAGGTCGGCGCGGTACGGCCACGCACCGCGCACGACGTCGTAGACCTCGTCCGTGAACCGGGAGGGATGGAACGCCGCGCGGTGGCAGGCCGAGCGCGACTCCGTGTCGACGCCCGCCGCCATCGTGCGCAGCGAGTACCCCGCCGGCAGCCTCGGTTCCTCGACCTGGTCGAGCGAGCGCTCGTTGCAGCGCCACCACGGCGCCTGCGGATCGTGGACGAGCTCACGGGCACGAAGCCGCGCGACGAGGCCGGCGTCGTCGGGACGCACGATCGCGGTCTCCGGCCCGGCCCAGTCGAGAATCTCCGCGAAGAGCCCCCGCCGGTCCGGCCGCACCTCCGCCTCGAGCTCGGCGCCGTCCGAGAGCCACCCCCAGCCGGCGAGCTCGTCGCCGTCGAACCAGAGGCGCGCCATCCAGTCGTCGCGCGGGAGCTGCGACGACCAGAACGCGATCTGGCCGAACCCGTGCGCGAGGGTCGCCCGATTCGAGCGCCAGAGCTCCTGCTGCAGCTCGAGCAGCAACCGCAGGTCGCCGTCGGAGAACGCGCGCGACCGCACTACGACGGCCAGCGCGCCGCGCGATAGAACTGCCCCTCGAGCCGTCGGCCGAGGAGCCCGGAGAGCCATTCCGAGGTCGCGGCGAGCGCATCGACGTCGACCCCGGTCGCGACGCCGTCGCGCTCCAGCTGCCAGACGAGATCCTCGGTGGCGATGTTGCCCGTCGCGCGCGGTGAGAACGGGCAGCCGCCGAGCCCGCCGACCGACGAGTCGAGCACCGTCGCGCCTGCCTCGAGCGCCGCCCATGCGCAGGCGTACCCCGTGTTGCGCGTGTTGTGCAGGTGCGCGCCCACCGGCCGCGCGAGGATCGAGACGCGCTCGACGAGACGCCGCACGCGACGCGGCGTCGCCACGCCGATCGTGTCCGCGAGAACGAGCTCGTCGGCGACGGAGAGCCGCTCGCACAGCTCGGCGACCGAAGCGGGATCGACCTCGCCCTCGAACGGGCAGCCCCATGCGCACGAAAGCGTGACCGTCACCGGCACCGACGCACCGCGCACGATCGCGGCAACGCGCGCGACCGCCTCTTCGAGCGATGCGTTCCCGTTTCGGCGGTTGAACGTCTCCGTCGCCGCGAGCGTGCAGTTGACGCGGTCGAGGCCCGCCGCCACGAGGCGCTCGTAGCCGCGCTCGTTGAGCACGAGCCCCGACAGCTCCGTGCCGGGCCGCCGCTCGACGGCCGCGACCACCGTCTCCGCGCCGTCCATCTGCGGGACGCGGTCGCCGCGCACGAACGACACCGCCTCGACGCGAGGCAATTCCGCCGCGGCGAGCCGCGTGACGAGCGATGCCCGCACGGCCGGCGCGAGCGTCTCCGGCTCGTTCTGCAGGCCGTCGCGCGGCCCGACGTCGCAGATCGTCAACCGCATGCGGCCACCGGCCGTTACGAGATGCGCTTCGAGGCCTCGGTGAGCACATCGCCGAGGATGCCGACGATCTGCGAGAACTCCTCCTCGCGCGCCACGAGCGGCGGCGAGATCTGCACGACGGGGTCGCCGCGGTCGTCGGCGCGGCAGATCAGCCCGCGCTCGAACAGCTCCGGCGAGAGGAAGCCGCGGAGGAGCGTTTCCGACTCCGCCGCGCTGAAACCGGCGGCGGCGCGCGTCGCGCCGGCCTCGCTGCCTGCGAGCCCCGCGCGCGTGCCCTTGTCCTTGACGAGCTCCAGCGCCCACATGTAGCCCGCGCCGCGCAGGTCGCCGACGATGTCGAGGTCGAGCAGTGCAGCGAGCTGCGTGCGGAACGCGTCCTCGTGCTCGGCCACGCCGGTGACGATGCCGTCCCGCTCCATGATCTCGAGGTTCTTCAGCGCGACCGCACACGAGACCGGATGCCCGCCGAACGTGATCCCGTGCGTCAGCATCCCGGTCTGCGTCGCGAACGGCTCGAACACGCGCTCGCCGACGAGCACCGCGCCGATCGGCGCGTAGGCGGAAGAGAGCCCCTTCGCGCACGTGATCAGGTCGGGCCGGATGTCGTACTTCTCGCTCGCGAACCACGCTCCGACACGGCCGAAGCCGGTGATCACCTCGTCCGCGCACAGGAGGATCCCGAAACGGTCGCAGATCTCGCGCACGCCCTTGAAGTAGCCCGCGGGCGGGGTGAACGAGCCGCCCGCGTTCTGGATCGGCTCCATGATCACCATCGCAACCGTCTCCGGTCCAGCCTGTTCGATCGCGCTCTCGAGGTCCTCGAGGAGAAACGCGGTGAACTCGGCCTCCGACTCGTCGAGCGGGCGGTGGTAGCGGTTCGTGTTGCGCACGTGCAGCACGTCCGGCACGAGCGGCTCGAACGGCGCACGCAGCGCGGGCACGCCGTTGATCGAGAGCGCGCCCATCGTCGTGCCGTGGTACGCGGTCCTCCGCGCGACCGCCTTCCAGCGGCGCTCGCCGCGCGCCATGTGGTACTGCCGCGCGATCTTCCAGGCCGACTCGACCGCCTCGGAGCCCCCGGACACGAAGAACGCGCGGTTGACCGAGTCGGGGCTGAGCTCCGCGAGCCTCGCGGCCAGCTCGATCGACCGCGGGTGCGCGTACGACCAGTTCGTGTAGTAGGGAAGCTCGCGCATCTGCTCGTGCGCGACCTGCCCGATCTCGTCGCCGTACGAGTAGCCGATGTTGACGGCGAACAGCCCGGCGAGCGCGTCGAGGTAGCGTTTGCCCCTGTCGTCGTAGAGGTAGCAGCCCTCGCCGCGCACGATCACCGGCACGTCGTAGTCGTGCATGCGGGTGAAGTGCAGCCACAGGTGATCGCGCGCGGCTGCGCGGTGGTCGAGCTCGGCGGCCATCGGCTGAGAATACGCGCTGGTCATCGATTCACCTTTCGCGGTCGGCGACGCTTCAGTCGTCGTCGTAGTCGTAGATGCGGCGCGGCGTGATCCGCACGATCAGCCGGTCGACCGGCGTGTGCCAGTCCTTCCCGGTGTACTTGCGCGACATCGTGTGCATGTGCGCGGCGCCGGGGTCGTCCTCGAGCTCCGCGGCGCCGTCGACCGAGACGTAGCGATACGGGTCGTCCTTCTTCCAGACGAGGATGCTGAGGCGGCCGTCGCGTTTCAGGTTCTGCCCCTTGGCCCGCTTGTTCGTCGTGTTGAAGACCGGCCGGCCGTCCTCCTCGTGCACCCAGACGATCGTCGTCTGCGGCGCGCCGTCGGGACCGAGCGTCGCGACGACGCCGTAGTTGGTCGCGCGAAAGAGCTCGAGCTGGTCCTCGGTCAGCGCGGGCACGGCTACTTGACCGTCGTGGGGATGTCGGCGATCTTGCCGGCCTTCATCTGCGCCTCGACCTTGCGCGTCGCGGCGGCCACGCCGGCCGGCGCCTTCGGCGAGAACTTGCCGATGCCGACGCCGTTCACGTCGATGCCGTACACGACATCGCGTCCGCCCTTGAAGTTCCCGGCGTGCGCGGTCGCGATCGCGTCGTACACCGCGGTGTCGACGCGCTTCAGCGCCGACGTCAGCACATAGGTGCCGATGTACCCCTGGTCGGCGTCGACGCCGATCCCCCACACGCCCTTCTCCTTCGCCGCGTCGAGCGCACCGAGGCCGCATCCTCCCGCGACCTGGAAGACGACGACGGAGCCGGCGCTGATCTGGTTGAGTGCGACCTCCTTGCACTTGGACGGGTTCGAGAAGTCCTGCGAGTAGCCGTTGAGCGTCTGGACGCCGGGGAACGACTTCTTCGCGCCGGCCTGGAAACCGGCGATGTAGCGGTCGACCGGCGGCTGCTTCTGGCCGCCGACGCTCGACACGACCTTGCCGTGACGGTCCTTCGCGGCGAGCCCGGCCGCGTAACCGGCGAGATAGCCGGCCTCCTGCTCGCGGAAGAGCAGGCCCTCGACGTTCGGCAGGTTGTTCTCGTCGGCGTTCGAGACGTCGACGATCGCGAAGTTCTCCTTCGGGAACTGCTTCGCGACCGCCGCCATCGCCTGGATCTCGGTGAAGCCGACGCCGATGATCAGGTCGTAGCCCTGGCGCGCGAGGGCGGTCAGGTTCGGGATGTAGTCGGCCGACGAGTTCGCGAGGATCACGCGCCCCTTGACGCCGAGCTGCCTCTCGGCGCGGACCATCCCCACGTAGGCGAGGTGGTTGAAGCTGCGGTCGTTGAGGCCGCCGGTGTCGGTGGACAGGCCGACCCGGAAGCTGCTCGGCGCGGTCGTGGTGGTGGTCGTCGTCGTCGCGTGCTTCGTCGACCCGCAGCCGGCTGCGACGAGCCCCAGCGCGAGCAGGGCGATGGGTGCGGCGGCGACCTTCATCGGAGCGATTCTACGGCTGCGCGGCATCCGCGAGGATCTCCCGCCAGCGCGAGAAGAGCAGCTGGTGGGTTCCGTCGACCAGATGCAGCTCGGGGTGCGGCAGCCGCCGCTCGAAGTCGGCGGCGATCGACGGCGGCGTCACCGTGTCGCCGGTCCCCCACCAGAGCGCGACCGGTGCCCGGACGTCCGCGAGCCCGAAGCCCCACGGCCGCCCCAGGTACGCGAGCTCGTGCGCCAGCCAGCGGCCGCCGTGCCGGAACGACTCCGCCCGGCCGCGGGCATACGCGACGTCGGTGGCCTCGGCTCCCGTCGCGGGCGTCGTCGACCTCCCCCACCGCTCGAGGCCCGGCGCCGCCAGGCGCGGCGACACGCGCGCGAGCCGCATCGCCGTACGGATCGACGCGGGCATCGCGCGCAGCCCGTCGGGCACGGGCATCGACGCGACCAGGCCGACGCGTGCGACGCGCTCCGGCGCGGCCGCCGCCGCCGCGAGGGCGTGCGGGCCGCCGGCCGACCAGCCGACGACGACGAACCGGCCGACGGCGAGCGAGTCGAGATGAGCGAGCAGTTCCGCCGCGAAGCCGAGCAGCGTCCGCCCGCGCACGGGCGGCCCGCAGCGGTCGACCGCGAGCAGGCGCACGCCGAGCTGCTCGGCGACCGTGTCGTCGGGATGCCGCGACAGGCGCGAGTCGCCGCCGCCGTGGAGGTAGACGACCGGAACGCCGGCCGCGTCGCCGACGTCGTCGAAGCTCAGCGCCTGGTGACGATCAGGGTCGCGCTCATTCCGAGCGCGCGATGGTTCGCGAGCGAGCACCACAACGAGTATCGCCCCGGGAGCAGCTTCAGCGAGAGGTCGGCGTGTCCGCCGGGCTGGACGGTGCCGATCCCGGCGATGTGCCGCGACCCGAGGCGCTGCAGGCGGAGATCGTGCGCGTCCTGTCCGTAGTCGACGAGCTCGACGATCGCCGGCCCCGCCTTGACGCGGAGCCGCGAGAGCACGAACGAGTACTCGCGCGCCGCCACCTGGATGCGCGTCGGCGCGGGCGCGGCTTGCAAGAGGCCGTTGCCCGCGAGGAAGAGCACCGTGCCGAGCGCGGCGACTGCGGCCGCGCGGCTCACTTGACGAGCTGCGGGCGCGGGAACCGCTTCGCGTTCGGGATCACGCGCTCGGCCTCCGTGTGCAGCCACTGCTCGAGCAGCGACGAGTACACCGCGCGGAAGTCCGACGTCGGCCTGAGGTTGCCGTCGGCGTCGAGCCTGCTCAGGCCGGGGAACTCGCCGACCTGCTGACCCGCCGCGTGCGTGCCGATCAGGAAGCCGCAGCCGGCGGCGCCGTGGTCGGTCCCGCCGGAGCCGTTCTCCTGCGCACGCCGGCCGAACTCGCTCCACACGAGCGTCAGCACGCGGTCGGCGATCCCGCGGGCCTCGAGGTCCCGCTGGAACGAATACAGCGAGGCGGCGGTGGTCGTCAGGGCCGGCCCGAGCGCCGACGTCTGGTCGGCGTGCGTGTCGTACGAGCCGGTCGCCTCGAGCGCCACGCAGTGCAGCGGCAGCCCGGCCGCGACCATCGCGGCGAGGCCCTGGAGCTGCGTCGGGAACGAGTCGCTCGACGGCGGATAGGCGACGGGCGGCGTCAGCTTCTTCCCGGCGAACGGCAGCAGCTGCCGACGCAGACGGTCGGACTGCCGTGCGACGTCGGCGGCGGTCGCGAACTGCACGTCGTGGGAGCGCATCGAGCCGAGCTGGCCGATCGCGTCGAGCATGCGTCCCTGCACCGAGCCCCAGACGCCCTGCGTGTAGAAGTCGTACTGACCGGGCGAGTCGATCGTCGCCACGGGCACGCGCGAGGTCGCGAGCGACGGCTGCAGCGAACCGCCGAGCGACAGCCCCTGCAGCGGGTTGTCGGGCGACCCGACCGTGTCGAGGTACCGGCCGAGCCAGCCTGTGAGCAGATGCGCGTCGGTGTCGCCGACCTCCCAGTAGTGGCGCGAGGTGAAGTGCGACTGGTCGGGATGGTCGTAACCGATCGCCGGCAGCACCGTCACCTTGCCCTCGTCGTGGAGCTGCGCGATCGGCGCGAGCGACGGGTGCCACATGAGCCGCGGGTCCTCGGTGAACGGCGTGCCGCCGGTGACGGCGAGGCGGGCGCGGTACTTCGCATAGAGCGGGTCGCCCTGCGGATAGAGCAGCGACATCGAGTCGGCGCCGCCCTGCAGGAAGACGGTGAGCAGGATCTGCTTCTGTGCGCCCGACGCCGCCTGCGCGATCCCGTCGTCGAACAGCGAGAGGCGGCCGGCGCCGTAGACCGCCAGCGCCAGGCCGAGCGAGCGCGAGACGAAGCCGCGCCGCGTCAGGCCCGTGCCGGCGGGGAGAGGCATCCCCGTCTCGACCGACGGGAGCCCGCTCCCGGCCGCCGCGCGCAGCAGGTCGGCACGGGTGCACTCGTCGCAGACGATTCGCCGTGTCATGCCGTCTGCAGGTCGGGGGACATGGCGACGAGCTGGCGGAGCGCGTTCTGCACGAGCACCGGGTACTGCTGCTGCTTCCAGCTCGCGTTGCCGGCGTCGTCGAGCGCGCGCCTGGCGAAGGTCACGAGCTGGTAGTGCGTCCCCTGTGACAGCGGCGGATCGCCCCAGAACGCGACCGCGCGGTCGACGAGCTCCTTCGCGTCGTACGGCTCCTTCGCCTTCGACGGATCGAGTGCGCTCTTCTCCAGCATCTGCTGCACCGCGTACCAGCGGCCGCGGAAGGTCGCGGTGTCGAGCCAGCGCGTGTCGTCCCAGCCGGCGACGTTCGGCGGGTAGAAGAGGCGCTGCCCGCACAGGTCGCCGATCCAGGCCCAGTTCGTGCTCGTGATGCCCAGACCGAGGCGGCGCAGCAGCCCGGCCGTGTGCACGATCGGCGGCTTCATCAGCCGCGGCCCGAGATACAGCGTCGGGTGGCCGAGGATCGCGGCGACGACCGGCTTGACCTGGTGGCCGTTCCGGTAGATCGCCTCGAGCGACGCCTGCGTGCCGTGATCGGGCGGCACCGGCACGAAGTAGCCCCACAGCTTCTGGACGAAGAACGAGGCATGCTTGGGGTGTGTGACGCAAAGGTCGACGGCGTCGCGCCAGTCGAAGTTCCCGCTCTTGCCGAACACGCGCTTGAAGCCGGTGTCGTGCTCCGACGCGTCGAAGTGGAAGTCGTAGGCGCCGACGCCGCGCTTCCACCGGTTCTGCCAGCCGGTGAGCGCGCGCGCCTGCTCGCGGACGTCCTTCTCGGTGTATGCCCCGCGATCGGCGCCCAGCGTGAACAGCTCCATCATCTCGCGGCCGTAGTTCTCGTTCGGCGAGCCCTTCTCGTTCTCGAGCCCGTTCAGCCACTCGAGCATCGCGGGGTTCGCGGTCACGTCGCGGAGCAGGTCGTGGAACGAGCCGAGCGCGTGGCGGCGGAAGAGCGCGTTCTGCTCGAGCATCAGCTTCTGGCTGCCGACGCCGTCGTTCGAGGTGGCGAACCAGTCGTGCCAGATCAGCGTCATCCGCTCGACGAGCGGCCGGCTCGTGCGCACCATGCGGTCGAGCCACCACGTGTGGTCGTCGCCCCAGGCCGAGCTCGGCGCGAGCGGATGTCCCTTGTCGTCGTGCGGCTTCGGCCCGACGAGCCGCTCGAAGCCCGGGTTCGTGAGCCGGTGGACGGCGCCGGCGAGGCCCAGCTTCCCGAGCGCCTCGGCCTCGCCCTGCCGCGGCCCGAAGCCGGCACGCCAGAGCAGCCGCTCGGCCTGCGGCTTGCCGAACGGCCCACGGTAGACAGGCGGCGGCGACACCTCCGCTAGATGGTCGGCCCCGCTCTCGGCCGCGCGGATCCCCCGAACGAGGGGCGGGCTAAGGCCGGCGCCAGACGAGCAGCACGCGCGGCTCGCCGCGGCCGTCGTAGCTCTCGTCGACGCGCTCGACCTCGAAGCCGATCGCGCGATGGAAGGCCACCGACGACTCGTTGACCGGCGAGGTGACGGCGCGCACGATGCTCCGCGGGGCGACCGAGTCGAAGAAGCGCTCGTAGAGCGTGCGCGCGATACCGTGACCGCGCTGCGCCGGATCGACGCCGACGAAGTGCACGTACGCTTCGTCCGGGAACGACTGCGAGCGGAAGCCGCAGAGGAAGCCGAGCAGCCGCCCGTCCTCCTCGGCGGCGAACGAGGTGTCGGCGAAGTGGACGAAGAAGAGCTTCGGCAGCATCGCCGCCATCGGCCTGCCTCCCCACCACTCGTCGACGACCGCGACCACGCGCCCGTAGTCGGACGGCTCGAGCGGCCTGATCACGGCTGCCACTCGATCACGTCCGGCAGCCGGATCCCCGCCCACGCGTCGAAGTCGTAGCCGAGAAAGAGCGCGAGGACGGTCGCGTGCGTGACGACGGCCACGTCGTCGAGCCCGTCGAGCGCCGCGGCGAAGCGCGCGCGGGCGCGCCCCGCTTCCTCCCAGCCCGGGATCGCCTCGCCGCCGAGGTACGCGCGGACCGCGGCCCGGTGCGACTCGACGTCGGGGAGGTTCGCCTCGCGCGCGACCTCGCGCAGGCGCTCGTCGACCTCGAGCGACACGCCCGACCGGCGCGCGAGCGGCTCGGCGGTCGCGACCGCCTTCGCCTCCGGGCTCGAGAGAACGCGCGGCACCGGCGCAAGCCTCGCCGCGAGCTCCTCCGCGGCCGCGCGCCCCTCCCTCGAGAGCTCCCACAGCGACGCCGGCCGCTCGAGCGCGAGCTCGACCTGCGCATGACGTACGAACCGGACCATAGATTTCGAGCCTATGCGGATCCTCGTTCTCGGCGGCACCCAGTTCCTCGGCCGCCATGTCGTCGACGTCGCGCTCGAGCGCGACCACGAGATCACCCTGTTCAACCGCGGCAGGACGCGCCCGGAGCTCTACCCGGCGGTCCAGAAGCTGCGCGGCGACCGCGACGGCGACCTCGGCGCGCTCGCAGGGAAGGCCTTCGACGCGGTGGTCGACACGAGCGGGTACCTGCCGCGCGTGGTGCGCGCCACGCTCGACGCGCTCGGCGACATCGGCCACTACACGTTCGTGTCGTCGATCTCGGCGTACGCGTCGGTTGCGGAGCCCGCACACGAGGACGCGCCGACCGCGGTGCTCGAGGAGGAGACGGAGGAACACCGCGGCCCCGCGTACGGCGCCTTGAAGGCGCTCTGCGAGCAGGCCGTGCTCGAGCGGTTCCCCGGCGCGTTCGTGCCGCGGCCGGGGCTGATCGTCGGCCCGTGGGACCCGACGGGGCGCTTCACCTACTGGCCCGAGCGCTTTCTCGACCCAGGGCCGGTGCTCGCCCCGGCGCCGCCCGCCGCAGCCGCGCAGCTGATCGACGCGCGCGACCTCGCCGCCTGGATCGTCGACGCGGCGGAGCACGGGCTCGGCGGCATGTTCAACGCGGTCGCGCCCGAGGCGACGCGCGGCGAGCTGCTCGAGACGTGCCGGCGGGTGGCCGGCTCCGACGCCGAGATCGTCTGGGTCGACCCGGAGTTCCTCGTCGAGGAGGGCGTCGAGGAGTGGATGGAGCTCCCGCTCTGGCTGCACGACCCTTCCTACGCCGCGATGCTCTCGACCCCCGTCGACCGCGCGCTCGCAGCGGGGCTCCGGATCCGGCCGCTCGCCGAGACCGTCGCCGCGACGATCGAGTGGGTCCAGGCGGGAGGCCGAGCCGATCCCGACCGGCCGCCGGCGGGCCTCGCCCGCGCAAAGGAACGGCGGCTGCTCGACGCGTGGGCCGACCGCCTGCAGTTGCGGTAGGTTCCGGCCGGAGTGCTGCCAACCCTTTCTCTCGTCGCCGCAGGGCTCTCCTCGGCGCAGAAGCTCGGCCTGCTGGCGATGGGCATCGCGTTCATCGTGTTCGCGCTGATCTGCTCGTTCGTGGTGTCGCGGCGCAACCCGAACTTCCCCGGCAGGCACATGGGCTGGTTCATCGTGGTCGTCGCCTGCTTCTTCGTCGGCATGCTCGCGGCCGTGCTCACGCTCGGGAAGGAGAAGCCCGAGGCGAGCGCCGCGACGACGCCGGCGACCACGACCGCCTCCTCGCCGTCGACGACGACCACCGGCGGCGGCGGCCCGGCGGTGCAGGGCGACCCGGTCGCCGGCAAGGCGGTGTTCGAGTCGGCCGGCTGCAAGAGCTGCCACACGCTGAAGGCAGCGGGCGCGACCGGCACGGTCGGGCCGGATCTCGACCAGCTGAAGCCCGCCGAGGCGATCGTCGTCCACCAGGTGACGGTGGGCGGCGCCATCATGCCCCCGTTCAAGGCTCAGCTGACGGCCAAGCAGATCCAGGACGTGGCCGCGTTCGTCTACACCTCGACGCACTGAGCGGCGCGAACGTCCCCTGAAAACAGCGAACCCGCTCTATTGAGCGGGCCGCCGCAGGTCGTACGGTGCCGGACAAGTGTCAGGGGGAGCCGGCAGACGCATCGTGGGTGACATCCCGGCGCCCGGCCATCACTCGGAAGGGTGAATTCTCGAGCGGGAAGCGGAGAAGGAGGGATTCGAACCCTCGAGGCAGGGATTTCCCCACCTAACGCCTTAGCAGGGCGCCGCCTTCAGCCACTCGGCCACTTCTCCGGGCGCGCGAATCCTAGCGGAGGCCCCGGCAAATGCCCGGTACGCTGTGGCCCGCGCGGAGGGGTGGCAGAGCGGTCGAATGCGGCGGTCTCGAAAACCGTTACCGGCGGTTCCGTCGGTCGAGGGTTCAAATCCCTCCCCCTCCGCTCACCTCACCCCGGCCCGTTCAGACCGCCGCAGCCTCGGGCGACGAGACGCGCGCCGCGCGCTCGATCCACGGCACGGCGCGGAGCGCCTCGAACGTCTCCCGGGCTGCCGTGAGCTGGGTCTCGGCCTCGCCCGGGCGGCCCTGCGCGACCAGCCACTCGCCGTACTCGAGCGCGCTCACCGCCTCGTCGAACGGCAGGTCGAGCCCGCGGAAGCCGGCGACCGCGTCCACGTGGTGGGCCTCGGCGGCGGCGCCGTCGGCGAGGCGCGCGCGATACCGGTGCGCGAGCGCGGCGAGAAACGGCGGGCGCAGGCCGATCGGTGTCTGCTCGACGAGCTCGAGCAGACGCTCGACGGTGTCCGGCTCCCCGAGCGCGAGCGCGGCCTCGAGCGCGTGCCGGTAGCCCTGCTTGACCGACTGCGCGCTGAGACCGGCGAACTCGCGCGATGCGATCGCCTCCTCTGCGGCCGCGAGCGCCTCGCGCGGCCTGCCCTCCGCACGCCGGACCGCGGCGACCCCGGCGACGTACGCGGCGCGCGCCTGGACGTCGTCGGCGCGATCAAGCTCCTCGAACCGGGCGAGCAGCGACTGCGCCTCGGCGAGCTCACCGCGCTCGAGGTGGATCTCGAGCGGCCCGGTAAGCGGGCTCAGCAGCTGCGAGCTCGAGCCCAGCTGATCGTCGGGGAGCTCGGCGAGCCGGGCGAGCGACTCGTCCCACCGGCCGAGCATCGTCAACGCGTACGTCTGCTCGCTCAGCGCGAACCATTCGTTGCGGCGGTTGCCGGTGCGGCGGCAGAGCGCGAGTGCCTGCTCCTGGTGGGTGATCGACTCGGCGTAGCGATCGGTGTGGAAGCTGATGTCGGAGAGCTGCGCACAGCAGGTGATTGCCTGCGTGAGCAGGTCGTGGGCCAGGGCCGTGTCGCGCGCGAGGCGGTAGAGCCCGTGGGTCTCCTGCGGCCGCCGCGGGAGCGCGAGCGACGCCTTGGTCACCCAGCCCCGCACGAGGAACTCGGGCAGGCGCAAGGCCTCTGCGAGGTCGAGCGCGCGCTCGACGCGGTCGGCCGCGTTCACGTGGTCACCGTGGAAGAAGTACGAGTTCGCGAGCCGCGAGAGCAGCTCCGCGTGCGTCGCCGACGGCTCGTCGTCGGCGATCGTCGCGTAGGAGCGCTCGAGCCGTTCGAGCGCGGCCTCGAGCGAGACCTCCGCACCGATGGAGAGCTGCGCCGCGGCCCGGGCTGCGCCGTGGCGGTCGCCGGCGGCCGTGTACAGCTGCTCCGCGCGTTCGAGCAGCGCGACCGCGTGCGCGGCGCTCATCCCCGCGCGCAGCGCGAGCCGGCCGGCCTCGAGCAGCGCCGCCGCCTGGTCGGTCGGTTCCTCGGCGAGCTCCGCCGCCTGCTCGTACAGCCTGTAGGCCTCCGCCGTCGCTCCGAGCGCGGCCGCCCGCTCCGCCGCGGTCAGCATCACGGCCCGCGCCCGCTCGCGCAGCGGGCCGGCGTCCGGGGCGTCGGGGTCGAGGCGATAGGCCTCGAGCAGGTGCGAGGCGATCACCTCGGCGACCTCGTCCTCGCCAAGGCTCGTCGTCAAGTGCTCGGCGGCGACGAGGTGCTTCGCGCGGCGGTCGCGCCTCGCGAGCGTGTCGTAGGCGATCTGGCGCAGCAGGTCCTGCAGGAAGCCGTACTGACCGTGTTCGGGCGAGCGCGGATCGGCCTGGACGCCGAGCAGCTCCTTGCGGACGAGGCCGGCGAGGATCGAGTCGAGCCGTTCGGGATCGTGCCCGGACAGCGCCGCGAGCGCCGTCGGCGTGAACGTCTTGCCGAGCACGGCGCCGTCCTGGACGATGCGCCGCTCGTCGGCGCTGAGCCCGTCGAGCCGAGCGGCGGCGAGCGCCTGCAGCGTCTCCGGGACGGCGAGCGACTCGACCTCGCCCACCACCCGGTAGGACGCGCCGTCCCGGGTGAGGAGCCCACGGTCGAGCAGCATCCGCACCGTCTCGACGGCGTAGAGCGGGATGCCCTCGGCGCGCTCCATGATCCGGTCCCGCAGTCCCTCGGGAAGCCCCGGGACGAGACCGGCGAGCAACTGCTGCATCGCCGCGGGCGGCAGCGGCTCGAGGTACAGCGAGCTGAAGTGCCGCTGCCCGCCGCCCCATCCCGCCCGCTTCTCGAGCAGCTCGGGCCGCGCGAGGGTGACGACGAAGAGCGGGTGGTCGCGCGACCAGTCGAGCAGGTGCTCGACGAAGTCGAGCAGGCTCGAGTCGGCCCACTGCATGTCCTCGAAGACGAGCACGCACGGGTACGTGTCCGACAGCCGCTCGAAGAAGAGGCGCCAGGCGGCGTGCAGGTCCTGGCGTTGCAGGCCGGTCTGCTCGCCGAGCCCGAGCAGCTGCGCGAGGCGCGGCCCGACGAAGCGGCGCTCGTCGGCGTCCAGCAGATGCTCCTCGAGCGCCGCCTGCAGCTTCTGCTCGGCGACCGGCCCGGCGTCGTCCTCCGAGATCCCGCACCGCATGCGCACCATGTCGGCGAGCGCCCAGTACGCGACACCCTCGCCGTAGGCGAGGCAGCGGCCGCGGTGCCAGTAGACGACCTGCTCGAGCCCGTCGAAGTACTTGTAGAACTCCCACGCGAGCCGCGACTTGCCGATGCCGGCGATCCCGGTGACGGAGACGAGCTGGGCGCGCTGCTCGTCCGCCGAGACGTGGAACAGCTCCTTGATCTGCCGCAGCTCGCGGTCGCGCCCTGTGAACGGCGCCTCGAGGCCGGACGACTTGAGGGCGCCGCCGCGCCCGGAGACGACGCGCAGCGCGCGCCAGAGCTCCGTCGTCCCTTCCTTCCCCTTCAGCTCGTGCGAACCGGCGGGCTCGTACGCGATCGCCTGCTCGGAGGCACGGCGCGTCGCCTCGCCGACGAGCACCGATCCCGGCTCGGCCGCCGACTGCACGCGCGACGCCGTGTTCACGATGTCGCCGGCGACCATCCCCTGCCCCGACGCGCCGAGGGTGACCGCCGCTTCGCCGGTGAGCACGCCGGCGCGGGCCCGCAGCGTGCCGCCGGCCTCCTCGCCGAGCGCCGAGACGGCGGCGACCAGATCGAGCCCGGCGCGCACGGCGCGCTCCGCGTCGTCCTCCGTCGCCGCCGGCACGCCCCAGACCGCCATCACCGCGTCGCCGATGAACTTCTCGACCGTCCCGCCGTAGAGCTCGATCAGCCGGCGCGCCGCCTCGAAGTAGCGGGAGAGAAGCTCGCGCACCTCCTCGGCGTCCCGGCCCTCCGACAGCGTCGTGAACCCGACGAGGTCGGCGAACAGCACCGTCACGAGGCGCCGCTCGGCGACCGGGCTCTCCACGACTCGCCGCTCGGCGGCCGCTGCGCCGAGCGGCGCGCCGCACCCCTTGCAGAACCTCGCGCCTGCGGCGTTGACGACCCCGCAGGCCGGGCACCCGCTCGCGAGCGATGCGCCGCACTCGTTGCAGAACCGCGCATCCGCCTCGTTCGCCGCACCGCACGCCGGACACGTCATCGAGTCGAACCCTAATGCGACGCGCGGGCGGGCGACAGGGTCAGACGACCGCGAGCACGGCGCGCAGGATGAGCGCGAGGCCGATGAACGTCAGCGCGATCGTGGCCACCTTGGCGCCGTTCCGCGACATCGAAGCCTTGAACCGCTCGATCGCGACCGGCGTCCATTCCGGCGCCACAGCGAAGCAGATCAACGGCGCCTCGAGCAGGATGAGCATGACGATGTTCACGGCGATCACCGTCAGCACGACGCCGACCGTCCCGAAGCCCTGCTGGTGGATCTGGGTGAGCGAGGCGAGGTACGACGCGCCGGGGAAGCTGAGGAGCAGGCCGATCACGTAGGTCGTTCGCGGCGTGCCCTGGCTGAGCTTCTGCTGCCAGAGCGGCGTCTTCTTCGGCTTGTCGGCCTTCTTCGCCTTCCTGCGCGCGGCCGCGCGCTCGACATGCCCGCGCCAGATGACCCAGGCGCCGATCAGCGCGATCACGCCGAGTGCGAAGTCGATGCTGGGTGCAATCGTGTGCTTTGTCGTCGACACTCCGTGCGAGTCGTTCAGCCACTCGACGATGGCGATGCCGACGATGATGCCGGTCGTCATCGCGCCAGCCAGGTAGCCGAGCATGAGCTTCTTCGGGCTCGGCAGCAGCAGCATCACGGTGGTCGCGGTCAACAGCGTCGGGTTGAGCGCCGCCGTCAGCGCGAAGAGGAAGACCTTGCCCACGTTCCGCTCCGCCGGGAGTCTCTCACGGAAACGCGGGCGGCACCATCACCCCGTGTGCATGACTCTGCGATTCGACCGCGGCCGCCCGGTCGTGGAGAATGCCGGGCTGTGCCGAAGACGATCAAGGTCTCGGGCCTCGCGATCCTCTTCGCGGCGGGGCTCCTGCTCGCCGCCGCCCTCGCGACCGGCGGTCGCGCGGCCGACACCACCACGACCGAGACGACGACCGAGGCGCAGACGATCACCGAGACCACGACCGAGCCGGCGACGACCGCGATCTCCACGACGACCCTCGAGCAGACGACGACGCGGCGAATCATCGTCACGACGACGCCCGCGACGACGGCCGAGTCGGGCTCGGGCAACGGCACCCCCTCCTGGGTGTGGGTGCTGCTCGGGATCCTCGCCGGCGGCGTGATCCTGCTGGCGGTGCTGCTCGCGCGGCGTGGCGGGTCGCCCACGATGTCTCCCGAGGAGCGCCGCCGCCGCCTCGACGGCGCGGTCGCCAGCTGGGCGATGCAGGGGTGGGCGCTCGACAACCAGGGCGCCGACTCCGCCGTACTGCGCCGCGACCTCGAGCTGATGCTCGTGAGCGTCGACGAAGCGGGTCACGTCACCACGCGGCCCCTGCAGGCGTAGTGGTCGACGGCATCCGCGTCGCCGGGCTGCGCGTCGCCCGCGGCGGACGCGACGTGCTCCACGACCTCTCGCTCTCGGTCGCGCGCGGCACCGTCACCGGGCTCCTCGGCCCGAGCGGCTGCGGCAAGAGCACCCTGATGCGCTCGATCGTCGGCGTGCAGGTCGTCGCCGGCGGGACGGTCACGGTGCTCGGGCTCCCCGCGGGCTCGCCGGCGTTGCGCCGCCGCGTCGGCTACGTGACGCAGGCACCGTCGGTGTACGGCGACCTCACGGTGCTCGAGAACCTCCGCTACTTCGCCCGCATCGCCGACGTCGGGCGGGAGCGCGTCGGCGAGGTGCTGGAGTCGACCCGCCTCGCGGGCTTCGGTTCGCGCCTGACGGCGTCGCTGTCGGGGGGAGAGTGGGCACGCGTGTCGCTCGCCAGCGCGCTGCTCGGGCGCCCGGAGCTGCTCGTGCTCGACGAGCCGACCGTCGGCCTCGATCCCGTCCTCCGCGCCGAGCTGTGGCGCGGCTTCCACGAGTTGGCGCACGAAGGGACGACGCTGCTCGTCTCGAGCCACGTGATGGACGAGGCGGGCGAGTGTGATCAGCTGCTGCTGATGCGCGAAGGCGCGCTGCTCGCGCAGCTGACGCCGGACGAGCTGCGGCGCTCGACGGGCAAGGACGACCTGGCACAGGCGTTCCTCGCGGTGATCGAGTCGGCGGAGGGAAAGCGGTGAGCGTCCGCGTGACGCTGGCGACGGCGCGGCGCGTCCTCTGGCAGATCCGGCACGACCCGCGGACGATCGCGCTGCTCCTCGCGGTGCCCGCGCTCCTCCTCGTGCTGCTGCGCTACGTCCTCGACGGCCGCGCCGCGGTCTTTCAGTCGATCGGCGCGCCGCTGTGCGGGCTGTTCCCCTTCATCGTCATGTTCGTCGTCACGTCGATCACGATGCTGCGCGAGCGCACCACCGGCACGCTCGAGCGCCTGATGACCCTGCCGCTCGCGAAGCTCGACCTGCTCGCGGGCTACGGGATCGCGTTCGGGCTGCTCGCGGCGGCACAGGCGGTCATCGTCTGCGTCGTCGGGTTCGTCTTCCTCGGTCTCGACGCGCCGCACGGCGCATGGCTCGTCGCGGTGCTCGCCGTTCTGAACGCACTGCTCGGGATGGCGCTCGGCCTGCTCGTCAGCGCCTTCGCGTCGACCGAGTTCCAGGCGGTGCAGTTCATGCCGGCGCTGATCTTTCCGCAGCTGCTCCTGTGCGGGCTCTTCGTCGCGCGGTCGGCGATGGCCCCGGTGCTGTACGCGGTCTCGTGGGCGGTGCCGCTCACGTACGCATACGACGCGCTGGCACACGCAACCGCGGTCGGGCCGCTCGGCGCACGGCTTGCCGTCGACGCGCTCGTCGTCGCTGCATGCACGCTCGGGGCGCTCACGCTCGGCGCGCTGACGCTACGCCGCCGGACCGCGTGAGCCGTCCGCGACGGAGCGTGCGATCCACACGGACGCGACGAGGAACCAGGCGAGCTCCATCGCGAGGAACACCTTCTCGTAGAGGCCGCCGAGCGAGTGCGGCCGGAGGTGCGCGTGCCCGAGGAGCAGGATCGGCGCGAGGGCTCCCCACGAGAGGACGTTCAGCGGCGGCAGCGCGGGGCGCCAGCGCGCGTCCCCGCGGAGTGCGCGCGTCGTCAGGCGCGTGCCGACGATGACGGCGATGAATGCGACGAACGCGAACAGGAGGTGCAGCCTCGCGGGCCCGTGCGTCTTCGTCCCGACCGGATCGTCGGGGACGAACGCGAGCAGGCCCGACCCGACCGCCCAGACGGCGAGCAGGACGATTCCGCTGCGCACCGCGTCCGCGCGTCGCTGGAAGCGCCAGATCGCGAGCGCGGCGGCGAGGCTCAGGCCGCAGCGCAGCAGAAAGTTGACGTCCATCAGCCACGCGTAGGCGCCCTTGCTCCCGTAGTCGCTCTCCGCGTTGTGCAGGACGCTGAAGTGCGGGCGCAGGAAGACGAGCACGATGTCGATCAGCACGTAGGCGGCGATGCCCGCGACCGCGAGCCGGGCGAACGTACGCGCGTCGCGCACCGCTAGTCGTTCCCGTCCGCGTGCCCCAGTGTGGCGAGTGCGGCGAGGGCCCGGCGCACACGCGCGATCTCGGCCGCGCCGACGGCGTCCTCGAACGCCGCGTCGACCGACGCCACCGCGCCCGCGATCTCGGCGGCGGCGGCGGCGCCGCGATCGGTCAGCGTCAGCGACAGGCGCCGCCGGTCGTCCTCGTCCGGAACGCGAACGACGTAGCCGCGGGTGACGAGCGTGTCGACGAGCTGGCTCGCGGCCTGCTTCGACACGGACTGGACGACCGCGACCTCCCGCAGGGGCGTGCCGCCGCTCCGCGCGATGCCGCCGACGACGCGCGCGCCTGCGCGCGGCATGTCGCCGAACCCGGCCACGGCGAGCGCGCGCCGGATCGCCGCGCCGTACGTGCGGCGCGCCTCGGCGAGGAGGACCGGCAGGACGAGCTCCTCGTGCCGCCCGGGGTCGACGCTCATGCGGCGAAGCATATGGTCAAGCCGGTTGATCGTCAAGTTTGTTGACGGACTGTGGGATACGCTGCTCGGCGCTCGGAGAGGTGTCCGAGCGGTCTAAGGAGCGCGATTGGAAATCGCGTACGTGCTGAAAGGTGCGTCGAGGGTTCAAATCCCTCCCTCTCCGCTTCGCGTAGGCCCGCCCGGAGCGGGCCTACGCCGCGTGGTCAGTCGTGCACGCGGGCGACGACGTCCTCGCGCTTGAGCACGCGGACGCGGTGCGACGATCGCGCGAGGCGGACCTCGTAGCCGGCGTCGCGCGGGTAGAGCACCTTGTCGCCGGGCTCGACCGCGGCGACGTCGGGGCCGACGGCGGCGACGATCCCCGTGCGGATCTGCGCGGCCTCGTTCACCGGCACGATCAGGCCGCTCGCGGTCTCGCTGTCCTCGAGCGGCTGCACGACCAGGTAGTCGTCGAGAGGCTCGAGGGTGACGTCGGTCAACGGGCCACGTTCCAACACGCGTTCACGATACTCGCTGCATGCGCGTCGGTCGTCACGAGGTACCGGTCTCGAATCCCAAGAAGACGTTCTTCTCCGCGGCGGGGCTGACGAAGCTCGACGTCGTCGGGTACTACCTCGGCGTCGCCGGGCTCGCGCTACCGCATCTGCGACGGCGGCCGTTCCACATGAAGCGCCACCCGAACGGCGTCGATGCGGACTTCTTCCACCAGAAGCGCGTCCCCGCGAATCATCCGGACTACGTCGGCGACGTGTTCGTGAAGTTTCCGAGCGGGCACTCGACGGTCTTCGCGATCGTCGACAACGCGGCTGCGCTCGCGTGGGTCGTGAACCTCGGGTGCATCGAGCTCCATACCTGGCATTCGCGCGTGCCGGAGATCGAGAAGCCCGACTACCTGCTGATCGACCTCGATCCGACGAGCGAGGGCCAGTGGCCGTTCGTGCGCGAGATCGCGCTCGTCGTCCGCGACGTGCTCGACGGGCTTCGGCTGCGTTCGTACCCGAAGACGTCGGGGGCGACCGGGCTGCACGTGCTCGCGCCGATCCGGGCCGATACCGCGTTCCCGCACGTGCGGCGGTTCGCGAAGGCGGTGGCGGAGGAGGTCGAGCGACGGATCGGCGACCAGCGTGTGGCGACGACGACGTGGCGCGTCGCCGACCGCGTCGGCGTGTTCGTGGACTTCGGGCAGAACGCGCGCGACCGGACGATCGCGGCGGCGTACTCGATCCGACCGACGCAGGACGCGCGCGTCTCGGCTCCGCTCCGCTGGGACGAGGTCGCGGCGGTCGAGCCGGAGGCGTTCACGGTCGCAACGATGCCGTCACGGATCGAGGCAGTCGGCGACCCGATGCGCGGCATGTGGCGAAGCCCGCCGTCCCTCCGCACACGCTTCGCCCACCTCGGCCTCGACCCGCCTGGGGACGATTCGTAGCGGTTCTGTCACCCTCGTTTGGCGACGAGACACGTCTCGAAAGTCCCCGGCCGGGGTCGCGCGCAACGCGCATGAATCCGGCGCCCACGCGACCTGGGGAGGTTCCTTGACGGTTCTGTCACCCTCGTTTGGTGACGGGACATGTCCCGCCAGGGCGCCGAGACATCTCTTGCGCCGTCAGGCGAGCAGCGTGTCGATCCCGGCCGCGTTCGGGTCGGGCGGCGGGCGGAGCTCGCGCCACGTGCACTCGCGGGGCGCCTTGTCCTCGCGCCAGCGGAGGAGCTTCGAGCCGTGCCGGAAGCGGTGGCCCTGCACCTTGTCGTACCGCACCTCGACGACGAGCTCCGGACGGAGCGCCGCCTCCTCGAGCTCGCCGGTGCCCCACCGGTTCGGCTCCGAGAACCGCCGCTCGGGCGCGTCGACGAGCAACGGCAGCACGCGCCGCGCGACGTCGTCCCGCGTCTGCGCCGCCACGGCGCACGACCCGACGTAGTCGAGCTCGCCGTCCTCGCGGTACAGGCCGAGCAGCAGTGTCGCGACCTCGCGCGCGTCGCCCTTCCACCGCAGCCCGACGACGACGCAGTCCGCCGTCTTGTGCTCCTTCACCTTCACCATCCCCTCGCGCGAGCCGGAGAGATACGCAGCGTCGAGCCGCTTCGCCACGACGCCGTCGAGCCCGAGCGACTCGAACCGCTCGAGCCACCCGCGCGCGGCCTCGACGTCGCGCGTTGCCGGCGACCGGCGGAAGCCCTCGAGCCCGTCCACGCACCGGCGCCGCTCGGCGAGCGGTTGCCGCCACACCTCCTCCCCGTCCCAGAGCAGCACGTCGAAGACGACGAACTGGGCGGGGATCTCCGCCGACAGCCGCCGGATCCGCGACTCGGCCGGATGGAGCCGCATCTGCATCGCGTCGAAGTCGAGCGCACCATCCCGTGCGATGACGATCTCGCCGTCGAGCGCCGACCGCGGCGCGAGCAGCCCGCCGAGCGGGCGGAGCTCCGGGAAGTAGCGCAGCAGCGGCCGCTCGTTTCGCGACCACAGGTTGAGGTCACCGTCGACGTTCTCGAGGACGCCGCGGAACCCGTCCCACTTCGGCTCGTACTGCCAGCCGTCGCCGGTCGGCAGCTCGCGCACGAGCTTCGCCTCCATCGGCGGAAACGGGATCGCGGCAGCGGGCACCGGGGTGAAGCGTAGGGTTCCGGCGTGCCCCGCGTCGCCGTCACCGGAATCGGCTGCGTCACCCCGCTCGGCCTCGACGCGCCGAGCACGTGGAGGGCCGCGATCGCGGGCGAGAGCGGCATCGACTGGATCCGCGCGTTCGACACCGAAGGGCTCCCCGTCAGGATCGCCGGCGAGGTGAAGGACTTCGATGCGACGCAGGTCGTGTCGGCGAAGGAGGCCCGCAAGCTCGAGCGCAACGTCCTGCTCGGCGTCGCGGCGGGACGCGAGGCGCTGACCGACGCCGGCATGAACGGCTTCGACCCGGAGCGCGTCGGCGTCGTCTTCGGCTCGGCGATCGGCGGCGTCCCCGGCATTCTCGAGCAGGCCGACACGCTGCGCGAGCGCGGGCCCGACCGTGTGTCGCCGAACTTCCTACCGAACGTGCTCGTCGACTCGACGTCGGGACAGCTCGCGATCTCCCTCGGGATCAGAGGCCCGAACTATGCCGTCGTCTCCGCCTGCGCCACCGGCTCGCACGCGATCGGCGAGGCCGCGGAGATGGTCCGCCGCGGAGCCGCGGACGCCGTTCTCGCGGGCGGCACCGAGTCGTGCATGGTGCCGCTCATCCTCGCCGGCTTCACCGCGATGCGCGGGCTCGCCGCCGAGGACGACTATCCGCCGCGCGCGTCGCGCCCGTTCGATGCGACCCGCGCCGGCTTCGTGATGGCCGAGGGCGCCGGCGCCGTCCTGCTCGAGCGCCTCGAGACTGCGGAGCGGCGCGGCGCGCGCATCTACGCCGAGGTGCTCGGCTACGGCGCGTCGAACGACGGCCACCACATGGCTCAGCCGGAGCCGGAGGCGACCGGCGTCGCGGGGATGATGCGCGCGGCGCTCGAGCGCGCCGGCGTCGAGCCCGAGCGCGTCGGCTACATCAACGCGCACGGCACCGGCACGCCGCAGGGCGACAGCGCCGAGACGCGCGCGATCAAGCAGGTATTCGGCGACCACGCCTACCGGCTCGCCGTCTCCTCGACGAAATCGATGATGGGCCACACGTTCGGCGCCGCCGGCGCGATCGAGGCGATCCTCTCCGCGCTCGCGCTGCACCACGGCGTACTGCCGCCGACGATCAACTACCGGGAGCCCGACCCCGACTGCGACCTCGACTACGTCCCCAACGAGGCGCGCGAAACGCAGGTCGACGTCGCGCTTTCGAACGCGATGGGGCTCGGCGGCCACAACGGCTGCGTCCTGCTCGGCCGTATATGAGCGTAGTCTCGACGGAGCTCATCAAAGAGCGGAGGTGCCGGCTTTGCCGGCACCGGGAGCGGAAATGAAGGTCACGCTCGTCCGCCACGCGACGTTGCTGCTCGACACGCCGGGCGGTCGCGTTCTCGTCGATCCGATGCTCGACGACGCGGAGGCGAGGCCGCCGATCGAGAACACGCCGAACCCGGTCCGCAACCCGCTCGTGCCCCTGCCCTGGCCGACGATCGAGGTCGTCGCCGGCGTCGACGGCGTCGTCGTCACCCACCTCCACGCCGACCACTTCGACGACACTGCCGCAAGCCTGCTTCGGCAGGACGTCCCGATGCTGACCCAGCCTGCGAGCGTTCAGGCGCTCCGGGACCGCGGCTTCGCCGGCGCGACGGACGACGCGGACGGCTGGCTCGGCATGAGCATCGTCCGCACCGCCGGCCGCCACGGCACCGGCGATCTCGGCGACATGCTCGGCCCGGTCTCGGGGTTCGTGCTCGACGGCGTCTACGTCGCGGGCGACACGATCTGGTGCGACGAGGTCGCCGACGTGCTCGCCCGCAACCGCCCCCGCACGGTGATCGTCAACGGCGGCGGCGCGAGGTTCGTCGAAGGCGACCCGATCGTGATGACGGCCGACGACGTTCGCGCCGTCCGCGCGGCGACCGATGCGACGGTCGTCGTCGTTCACCTCGAGTCGATCAACCACTGCCTCGAGCGGCGCGACGCGTACCGCGCGATCGACGGCGTCGTCGTGCCGGACGACGGCGAGACGCTCGAGCTCTAGTCAACCGTCGACGACGTCGACCGTGAGCTCGCCGATCGAGCGGAGCACGACGTCCGCGAGCGCGAGCGATTCGGCATCGGGCGGGAAGTGGAGGTTCGGGATCGCGACGACGCGGAGCCCGGCCGCCTTCGCCGAACGGATGCCGTTGTGCGAGTCCTCGACGGCGGCGGCATGCGCCGGCTCGACGCCGAGCCGCCGGGTCGCTTCGAGGTAGACGTCGGGCGCCGGCTTGCCGCGTGCCACCTCCTCCGACGAGACGGAGACCTGCACGAACCGGGCGAGACCGGCCGCGTCGAGCACGACGTCGATCAGCTCGCGGTTCGACGAAGACGCGATCGCGAGCGGCCAGCGATCGCCCATCCGCCGCACGGCCTCGACCGAGCCGGGGAGCAGCGGCGGCCCGCCGGCGTAGCGCTCGAGCATGCGCTCGACCACCGCCGCGTTCGCCTCCTCCGGCGTTCCGGGCAGTCCCACCTGCTCGACGAGGTAGCGCGACCACTCCGGCGAGCTCATCCCCATCATCGCGCGCGTCGCCTCCGGCGGAAACGGCAGCCCGGCGTCGCGCACGAGCTCGACGCGCACGTCGTCCCAGATCTGCTCGGAGTCGACGAGCACGCCGTCGAGATCGAACACGACGGCGTCGATCACAGCGTGCGGTAGCCCCGGTGGACGTACACGAGCGACTCCGGGGCAGCGCCGTGCTCCAGGCTGACGATCTCGCCGACGAAGAAGCTGTGGTCGCCGGTCGAGTGGACGTCGACGGTGCGGGCGACGAGCCAGCCGGCCGCTCCCACGAGCAGCCGCGGATCGTCCTCGCGCACCTCGATCCCGTTCCACAGCGCGATCGGCGGGACGCTGCGCGCGAAATGCTGGGCCAGATGCGCCTGTTCGCCACCGAGCACGGAGACAGCCCACTCGTCCGCGTGGCGGATCACCTCGTGCAGCGAGGAGTCGAGCGCGATCGAGATGCCGACGAGCCGCGGCTCGAGCGACAGGGAGACGAGCGTCGAGACGGTCAGCCCCGCGCGCCGGCCGTCCACCTCGGCGACGACCACCGACACGCCGACCGGCCACCGCCGGAACAGCGCCCGCTGCTCGGCCCCACGCTCCTCGTCCACACGGACGAGCCTAAAGACGGAGCGGCCACTAGATGACGACGAGCGGGGAGCGGCGCGCTGCGGGCAGCTCGGCGCCCGGGCCGACCACGACCCCGAGCGCGTGGACGACGACCGGGTCGAACTGCGAGCCTGAGCAGCGCCCGATCTCGGCCAGCGCCTCGTCCGTCGAGCGGGTAGCGCGGTAGAGCCGGTCCGTCGTCATCGCCTCGTAGGCGTCGGCGACGAGCAGGATGCGCGACCCGATCGGGATCTTCTCGCCGGCGAGGCCGTCCGGGTATCCACTGCCGTCGTACCGTTCGTGGTGGTGCAGCACCCACGTCGCGACGGGCTCGATGCGGAGCGACGCGAGCATGCGGTACCCGATGAGCGGATGCAGCGCGATTGCCTCGTGCTCGGCCTCCGTCAGCGGGCCGGGCTTCGACAGGATGCGCTCGGGGACGGCGATCTTGCCGAGGTCGTGCAGCTGCCCGGCGATCCGGAGCACCTCGACGTCCTCCGCGGTGAGCCCGAGGCAGTCGCCGATCCGCGCCGCGAGCTCTCCGACCGCATGCGAGTGGGTCGCGGTGTACGCGTCGCGCACGTCGATCGCACCGGCCAACGAGACGGCTGCGCGCAGCCGCGCGCGCCGGTCGGCGTCTTCGCCGCGCCGCCGCGCCGCGAGGTCGAGCACGCCGTGGCGGTACATGCGCACCGCCGCCTTCCCCTCCGACTTCGCCGCGTACAGCGCGCAGTCGGCGGCGCGCACGAGATCGGCGCGCGCGAGCTCCTCCGACGGATACGTCGCGAGCCCCGCGGAGGCTGTGAGCGTCACGCCGCGCTCGGTCTTCAGGCGCCCGATGTGCGCGACCGTGCGCTCGGCGACGGCCATCGCCTCGTCCTCGCGGGACGCCCGCATGAGAACGGCGAACTCGTCGCCTCCGAGCCGGAACCCGGCACCCGCGCCGTGCAGGCACCGGCCGACGAGCGAGAGGACGCGGTCGCCGACCGGGTGGCCGTACTCGTCGTTGATGCCCTTGAAGTCGTCGACGTCGAACAGGCAGAGCGTCAACGGCGGCCCGCCGTCGTCCGCTTCGCCAAGCAGGCGTTCGAGCTCCTGCTGGAAGTGCCGGTGATTGCCGAGACCGCTCAGCGGATCGGTGAGCGCCAGCTCCATCGCCTCGAACGTGCGGTGGATCGACCGCTGGTACAGCGAGATTGCCACGAACGGGCCGATGAGGGTCGCCGCCAGCACCGGCGAGCGCTGCCACAGGGCGCAGAGCATGATCGTCACCGACGTCATCGCCGCGAACGCGACGACCGTCGACTGCACGGTGCGCGCGGCGACGGAGCCGAGCGTCGCGTCCGTCGTGATGCTGACCGGCAGCGCGACGAGGATGACGTTCAGCGCGTAGAACGTCGCGGCGGCAGCGGCGACCTGGAGCACGAACCAGCCTGCGCGATGCGTGTTCGACACGTACGCGGCGATCACGCCGGCGCCCGCGCCGGAGATCGCGTACACGGCGGTGTTGAAGGTGACCTTCAGCCAGGGGCGGTGCTGGCCGAGCTCGATCGAGCCGCGCGTGATCGCGCCCATCACCGCGGCCGCCTCCCAGCCGTAGAGGCAGGCGGTGGCGACGATGAAGATCGCGGCGAGCGAGATGCCGCCGGCGGGGACACCGCGGATCGGAACGGGGAACGCCTCGACGAAGACCGACGCCGCGAGGAGCGCCGCGAGGCTCAACCACGTCTCCGCGGCCAACGACGAGGTGACGAGGGTCAGCGCGCCGAGACCGGCGAGCGCGAACGCCCCGGCGCTGACCACCAGGACGTACACGAGGAGCCGGCGGGCGACCACCGGCGTCCCGGCACGGCCGCTCCGGACCGCGCGCGTGGAAGGGGATCCGGCCACCATCGGAGGTGCGGGAGGGCTCAGCCGAGGAAGAGCACGGCCGCGGCGCCCCAGTGGATGCCCGCCCCCACGGCCGCAAGCACGCCTGCGCCGATCACGAGGGTGGTCACCAGGGCAAGCCGTCGATTCCGATGAAGCATTTGCTGCACTCCTTATGCCGCAGGTCGAGACGGTCCCAGTGTCGAACATGTGCGACCTGCGACAACCCCCGAAAGTGGGATCCGCGAACGACGCCGGCCCGGAGGCTCAGTTCGGCTTGCACTGGCGGTCGCCGAGCTGGGCGATCGCCTGGTTGGCGAGCGCGTCGGCGGCCTTGTCGTACGGCCCGGGCGCCGCGCCCTGCCACATGACGTCCGGCGTCACACCAGGCCCCTCGACCGTCGCGCGGTACTTGGTGCCGGTGCCGGCCGGATGCGGGCCGTGCGGGTTGAAGCTGTAACAGAACGCCCCCGTGCCGGTGTGCGTCAGGAAGCTGTTCTCGCGATGCCACCCCGTGCCGTACTCGGAGTCGAACGTGTCGACGTAGACGTTCCTGCCGAACGTGTCGAGCGGGACGCCGCTCGACGTCGACCGGAACCCGTACACGGCCGTGCCGCCGTAGGTGAGCGTCCCGAACAGGTGGTCGAACCGGTGCCACGACCAGTCCTCCGTGATGTTCAGCACCGGCAGCGCGCCCGTCCAGTGCGAGAGCCGAAGCTCCCAGGCGCCCTGGCTGCCGGTCGGCGTCGTCCCGTAGTTCGGAAGCTCCCGCTGCCACGCCTGCAGAGCCCAGTAGGAGCCGTCCGGCGCCTTGCACGCCGCCACCTCCCACGAGAGCGGCGGGCCGTCGTATGCACCGCACGAGCCGCCGAACGTCTTCCAGTAGTCGCGGTGGTACTTGCCCCACCCGCCGGCGTAGTCGAGATGGAACGAGATCTGCTGCCGGGTCGGCGTCGGGGCGATCGCGTTGACCGCTCCCCACGCAAGCACGTGCTTGACCTTCCCGTCCGACGTGAACGTGACGAGCGCCTCGCCCTTCGCGTTCACGGCCAGCGAGACGTCGTGCGCGTTCCGGTCGATCAGCTGCGACGCCTGCGCGGCGGCGACGCACGCGAGGGCGACGAGCAGCACGAATGAGAGGACGAGAGTACGCGTCACTGGGAGAGGTATCGACGGGCCCCTTGGGGGAAGTGACCCGTGCCCCTCGAACGCGGTACCCCGTCTCGCAGTTTTCCTATCCCCGCCTCACGAAGCGGCCGCGGTGCTGGTGGCGATTGCCGCAATCGTCACGACGCCGCCGCGAGCTGCTCTAGCAGGCCCCGATCTCGCCGACGGTGGCGCCGGTGAGCCGCACGAGGTCGGCCGGTGCGAGCTCGATCTGCAGCCCGCGGCGGCCGGCGCTCACGAGGATCGTCTTCCAGCCGAGCGCCGAGGAGTCGAGGGTCGTCGGCAGCCGGCGGCGCTGGCCGAGCGGGCTGATGCCGCCGACGACGTAGCCGGTCGCGCGCTCCGCCGTGGCCCGGTCGGCGAGCGCCGCGCCTTTGCCGACCGTGCGGAGGTCGAGCCGGCGGTCGGCCGGGAGGACGTACGCGCGGAGGGTGCCGCCGACATCGACGACGAGCGTCTTGAACAGCTGTCCTGCCGGCCGGCCGAGCACGGCCGCGACCGCCGCGGCGTAGTCGCCGTCGCCGACGTCGACGCCCTCGTACTCGTGCAGGCGGTATTCGACCCCCGCGCGCTTCGCCGCCTCGACCGCCGGCGTCACTCGCCGAGCCCCTCGGCGAGCAGCGCGAGCGCGAGCATCCGCCACGCGAGCTCGACGTCGGCCGCGAGGAACAGGGTGCCCTCGCGTGCGCGTGGCAGGTCGCGCACGCGGACGGCGAGGAGGTCGATGCCGCGCCGAAGCTGCTCGAGCCGTTCGTCGTCGTGCAGGTCGGCCGCGAGCGCCTTCACGGCGCGGTCGTCCACGCCGAGCCCCCGCTGCGGGTCTCCACCGGCAGCGAGCAGCAGCATCGCGCGCCGGCGCGCCGCGTTGAGCTCGCCGGGGTCGAGCGAGACCCGATCGCCGGCGAGGTAGGCCAGCACGGGAAGAGGGTCGCCGAGCTCGCCGGCATCGACGCGACGGAGCAGGTCGTCGACGGAATCCACGCGGCTAGCATTGTCCTATGGACGAAGTCCTCGAACGGGCCGAGAAGTGGCGCGCCGCAGGCGAGGACGTCGCGCTCGCGACGGTGATCGCGACGCGGCGCAGCGCACCGCGGCCCCTGGCGTCGAAGCTCGCGATCACCGGGTCGGGGCAGCTCTTCGGCTCGGTGTCCGGCGGCTGCGTCGAGGCGGACGTCGCCGAGCGCGCGAAGCCGGTGCTCGAAGGTGACGCACCGCATGTCGTCTCCTACGGGATCGCCGACGACGAGGCATGGGTCGTCGGCCTGCCGTGCGGCGGCGAGATCGACGTGTTCGTCGAGCGCTTCGCCGGTGCGCCTCCGATCGCGCGCGGCACCAGCTACGTCGTCGTCGAGGGCGAGGACGTCGGGGCGCGCTGGCACGACGACGCACGCTCCTCGACGCACCTGCGCGAGGAGGCGTCGCGCAAGGTGTTCGTCGAGTCGGTCGCTCCGCCGCCGCGCCTGATCGCGGTCGGCGCCGGCGACATCGCCGAGAGCCTCTGCGCACTCGCCCGTCCGCTGGGCTGGCGAACGGTCGTCGTCGACCCGCGCGCCGCGCTCGCCACGCGCGACCGCGTCCCGAGCGCCGGCGAGATCCGTGTCGAGTGGCCCGACGCGATGGAGGTCGACGAGGACACCGCCGTGATCTCGCTCGTCCACGAGGACCGCATCGACGTGCCGGCGCTGCGCCGCGGCGTCGAGGGCGGCGCGTTCTACGTCGGCGGACTCGGATCGAAGCGCGCGCAGGACAAGCGCCGCGAGAAGCTGGGCGACGTCGCCGACTCGGTGCGCGGCCCGATCGGCCTCGACCTCGGCGGCGAGACGCCGGCGGAGATCGCGCTCGAGATCATGGCCGAGCTACTGGCCGCGCGGAAGAACGGCTCGGGCTCCTGAGACCACGACCAGCCCGCAGCCGACGACGAAGAGCGTCCAGTTCGCGTCGGGGCCGGTACCGAGCCAGCCGGCGACGCCGATGAGCCAGAGCGCGAGCAGCACGGTGCCGGCGCCGGCGATCGGCAGCTCCGCGTCCACGCGCTCGAGCTTAGTCGCCGCCTGCGTGACGCCGCCCACGACCGGCCCCACCGTGTGGGAGACGCGACGCGCGTACGAGGAGCGCTACCGCAAGTCCCAGGACGGGCCGCTGTCGTCCGCGGTGTGGCGTGTCGCCGCAGGCCACGGGCCGGTCGTGCCCGCCCGCGCCGTTTCCAGACCGACGCGACGCTCGTCGCGGATGCTCTCGACCCACTTGCGGTGGTGCCTGAGCGCCCACTCCTCGTCGACCCAGCCGCGGGTCATTCCGGAGAGCGCGTGGCGCGTCTTCGGGTAGATCAGCGAGAGGTAGAGGTGGCCGACGAAGAGGAAGAACGACACGTACATCAGCCAGTCGTGGACGAGCAGGGCGTTCGCGAGACGGAAGCGGGTGTCGCGCTCGCCGTACCAGAGGAAGAAGCCCGAGATCGCGAACAGCATGGCGAACGCGGCCGTGACGATCGCGTTCAGCTTCTGGCCCGCGTTCAGCCGGCCCTGCGGCGCGGCCCGCCCGCGCAGCCAGGCCCGGTCGTCGGCGTCGAAGCGGTCGATCTCGCGCACCGTGCGGGCGAGCTCGCGGCGGTCGCCGAAGGCGACGACGAGCGCGAGCGCGATCAGCCAGGCGACCGCGGTGTAGATGTGGATCGCCTTGAGCAGCGGGCGCCGGTTGACGGCCTCCGCGAGCGTCGGCAGGTACAGGCAGAGCCCCGATCCGAGGAGGACGAGGAACGCGGTCGCATGGATCCAGTGGACGAGCCGCAGCGTGCGGCCGAAGCGCGGCAGGCGGCGCGCTTCAGGTGCCATAACCGTTCGAGCGCCCGACCCATGCGTTCTGGTCGTAGCCGTGCTGCTCCCAGAACCCCTCCGGCTGCTCGGCGACGAGCTCCATCCGCGTCAGCCACTTGACGCCCTTGTAGCCGTACATCTCGGGGATCACGACGCGTGCCGGCGCGCCGTGCGGCCGCGACAGCGGCTTGCCGTCGAGGTCGAGCGCCAGCATCACGTCGGGGAGTCGAGCTTGCTCGAGCGTGAGCGAGTCGTCGTAGGGCTCCTCGAGCGAGACGAACCGGATGGCCTTCGCCTGGGGCAAAGGCTCCGCGGTCGCGAGGAGATCGGCGAAGCGGACGCCGCCCCAGCGCACGTTCGGCACCGACCAGCCGGTGACGCAGTGAAAGTCGGTGACCTGCTCGGCACGGGGCAGCGCCCGCAGCTGGTCGTAGGTCAGGCTGACGGGCCGGCGCACGAGCCCGCCGATCTCGAGCCGCCACGCGCTCTCGTCGAAGATCGGCATCGATCCCGAGATCGTGTAGATCCGCCAGCCGCCGATCGGAAAGAGGTTCCCGAGCAGCTGGGAGAACGCGGACGTGAGCGGCGCGGCCGGCCGGGAGGCCCAGCCCGCCCACCAGAGCGACGAGACGCCCCCGGCAAGCAGGAACAGAAACGCCCGCCGCCCGTACGGGCGCGCGGGGTCGGGTACGTCGCTCACAGCGCCACCTCGGCTTGTAGACACGCGGTCTCCACCCCACGTTACGCCGCGCGGCGGGCGGCGGATGTTACGGAGCGGTGACGGTGACGGTGACCGGCGGCGATTTCTCGACCACGGTGACGACGCGCCACTGCGTCTTCGTCACCGTGGTGGTGAGCACGTCCGTGAACGTGTCCGTCACGGTGTGCGTCGGCTCCTTCACGACATGCGTCACGTACTCGGGGAGGCGGACGGTGCTCGTCGCGTAGACGGTGCTCGTCCGCGCGACCGTCTTCGTCCTGGCGGGCGCGGCCTTCGCGCGGACGTGGACGATCTTCACCACCGGGACCCTCGTCGTGACGTTCTTCCCCGGCTCCCGCACCGTGACGATCTTCTCCACGGTCGCGACCGCGTCGCTCGATGTCGTGGAGGGGCTCGCACTCGCCGTCGAAAGGCTGTCGGCGGCCAGCCAGCCGGCGACGAGCAGCGCACCCAGGAAGAGCACGACGGCGGCCGCCTTCTGCTCGAACGACACGCGTTCGCGCCACCAGGCGCGCCAGGATTCGAGTTGGCCGTTCATGCCGCCGCGCGCGGGAGCCTAAGCCGCGGTCGCGGCGTGCGCGACCGGCGGTGCCGCACGTTGCGGGAAAACGTGCAAGGAGGCCGGCGTCCTCCGGCGAACGAGGCGCGATCAGGGCGATCGCCGCCATAGCCTGCTCGATCGCGGGACTCCTGCTCGGCGGGCCGTGGGTCGCCGTCGCCGCCGCCGTCCTGACGCCGGCCCTGGCCGCGGCGGCGCGATTCGCGCTCTCGGCGCCCTCCGCTGCGCCGGGCTCCCGGTAGAGCCCGAAATCCGGCGACGACTAACCTGGCCGCATGCTCGAGCTGCGGCCGAACTGCGAGCTGTGCGACAGGGACCTGCCTCCGGACGCGGCCGACGCGCGCATCTGCACGTACGAGTGCACCTTCTGCGCGACGTGCGTCGAGGAGGTCCTCCACGACGTCTGCCCGAACTGCGGCGGCGGCTTCGCCCCGCGCCCGGTCCGGCCGGCCCGCGAATGGCGGCCCGGCGCGGGCCTCGCGAGCCATCCCGCGAGCGTGCAGCGCCGCCACGTGCGCCACTCGCACGCGGAGATCGACGCCTTCGTCGCCCGCGTCGAGGGCGTCCCGCCGGCCGAGCGGTAGCTCCTAGGCGGGAGGGTGCGCGACGAACGAGCCGGCAGGCGCCGACCGGTCGAACTGGCGGAGCAGCAGCACGATCTGGTCGCTGCACTCGACGCGCCCGCACTCGCACATGAACTCGAGCGGCAGGTCGCGGTCCGCTCCCTGGCGGACGGCCATGTCGTACGTCGTCTCGTTGACCATGCGGCGGACGAGCCTGACGCCGCTTGTCCGTGCCTCGGCCTCTGTCTGCTGATCGGTCACGACCGGCATGGGACCGATCCTAGCGGCCACCCGGCCCCGGCGCCAAACCGCTGGGCCGATTTCCACGTCTTTATCCATGCCGGCGCGTACGCGGACGGCAGGGCGGGCGGCCGCGGAAGGCTGTCCCCCTCTGCCCCGATGCCGCCCGCCCCTCGTTTACTTCCCCCGCTCGTCGTCCCCCGGCCAGACGCCGGTGACGCGCTGGTAGCCGGCGGCGCCGGCCCGGTCGACGAGTGCCTTCACCCCGCCGAAGATCGCGCCCTCGATCGTGGCCGCGAGCAGCACCTCCGTCCATCCGCGATACCGGTCGGTCGCGTTCGGCGTGTCGCTGTCGTGCCCGACGCGCTTCCACACCTGCTTGAACGCCGCGCCTGCGAGCAGCCCGCCGACCACGCCGAGCAGCACACCGAGCGGCCGGTAGAGCAGCTTCACGGGGTCGAGCCGTCGTCGCCCCGAACGCTCCGCACCACCGGAACGGCCACGAGGGCAACTGTCGCCGCACTCGCAACGAGGGCCACGCGGCGCCGGCGTGTGCGGCGGTGCTCGACGCGCTGCCGCGCGAGGCGGAGCTGCGCGGCCGCCTCGATCAGCTGGCCCCGGAGCACCGGATCCATCGCGAGCGTCCATGCGAAGCTCGAGAGCCCGGCCTCGCGGCGAAACCGCGCCCGCGCGGCCGCAGCCGCTACGGCAGCCATCAGCACGCGCTTGCGGAGCTTCGGATCGTGCAAGAGCGAGTCGGCGTAGGGCGAGATCGCGTCGACCACGCCGGAGGTCGCGTCCTTCGCCGCCTTGCGCCGCTTGCGATCGAACACGGTGGTCATCGCGGCACCGTCGTCGCGGCGGGGACGGCCGACAGGCGAAGCGGGCGGGTGTCCAGCCGCTTCCAGTCGTTCGCGTGGCACATGGGACAGAGCTCCGGTCGTCGGCGCGAGCTGACGCCGTATCCACACGCGCGGCACCGCAGCTCGATCGACGTCTCCGTCGTGGGCTTGAGGATCTGCGTCACGCGATTACTGATTTCCGGGGGCGGATGCCGCTAAACCGACTTCGTGTTTAAGCAGCAGTTGCAGGGTGAAAACAACATCGTATGACGATCTAAAACGGGAAAGGAGGTCGCACATGACGACCCTCGAGGAACGCCGGCGGATGGCCTCTGCCGGGATGAACGGCGCCGAATGGGAGGACGGATTCGCCCGCCCCCGCGTCATGCTGCAGCCGATCGCCGCACCGTCGATCCTCGGTCTCGCGGGGTTCGCGGGTGCGACGTTCATCGTCGCGTCGAACCTCGCCGGCTGGTGGGGAACACCGACGTCGGGCCTCGTGCTCGCGCCGTTCGCCGCGATGTTCGGCGGGCTTGCGCAGTTCCTCGCCGGCATGTGGGCGTATCGCGCCCGTGACGGCATCGGGACGCTCGCGCACGGGACGTGGGGAGCGTTCTGGCTCGCCTACGGCATCCTGAACGTGCTGCTCGCCGCGCACGTCCTGACGGCACCGACGCCCTGGTACCACGATCCCGAACTGGGGTTCTGGTTCTTCGCGCTTGCGATCACGACCGCGATCGCGGCCGTGGCCGCGCTCGTCGAGAACGTCGGCCTCGTCGCGGTGCTGACGACGCTCGCCGCGGGCTCGGGCATCCTCGCGGGCGGCTTCATCTACGGCTCGCACGGATGGGTTCAGGTCGCGGGCTGGGTGCTCGTCTTCTCGGCCGGCTTCGCCTGGTACATGGTGATGGCGATGCTGCTCGCGTCGACGACGGGCCGCGCCTTGCTACCGACGTTCAAGCTCGCCGGCCGCAGCAAGTCGCCGGGGCCGAACGTCGCGCATGCGATCGAGCTCGAGTGGGCCGAGCCGGGAGTGAAGATGGGCCAGTAGCGACCAGCGTCCGTCGGACTAGGATCGCCGGATGGCGAGGCTTTCGACGGACGAGTTCGTCGCGGCGGCGGAGTTCCGCTCCGCGCTTCGCAGCTTCCAGCGGGTCGCCGAACAGGCGGCCCGCCGCGCTGGGCTCACGCCCCAGCGCCACCTGCTGCTGCTGATGATCAGAGGCGCGTCCGACCGCAGCGGCTCGTCGACCGTCACCGAGCTCGCCGGGCGGCTGCAGCTCGCGCAGAGCACCGTCACCGAGCTCGTGCGCCGCGCGGAGGCGGTGGGCCTCATCGAGCGTGAGGGCTCAGCGAGCGACGGCCGGGTCGTCCACCTGCGCGTCTCGCCCGAGGGCGAAGAGCGGCTCTCGCGAACGATTCGGGAGCTGCAGAACGAGCGCGAGCACCTGCAGTCGGCCGTGCGGAACCTCAGGGGCGTGACCTGAGCGCCGTGCTGCCGGTCGTCATCTTCGTGGTTGTTGCGATCCCCGTGCTCCTGATCGGGTTCGCCGCCGTCAAGGCGCGGACGCGGGCGGCCGAGCATCCGGCCGGCGAGGACGCCGCGGCGCGCGCGGAGATCGAGGCGGAGTTCGAGGCGGCCGAGCGCTACCAGGAACAGTGGCGCGGGGAGCAGCACCGCGACTGAGCGAAGCGCGCCCGGTCAGGCGACCGGGAGCAGCAGGTCGACCACGTCGTGGCGCCGGTAGAACTCGATGCTCGGCCGGCTGGCGTCGTGGTCGGGGCGGGTCGTGAGCCGCTCGAACGACGGCGCGATCCGCCGGTAGAGCGCGGGCGGCTCGCCCTCGAGACGGACACGCGCGTAGCGGCCGCCGGGCAGCACGCCGACCTCGAGGCCGAGCGCCTCCGGGTCGTCGTCGTCGCGGATCTGCACGCACGCGCGGTACTCGTGCTGTCCCGCGTCGAACACGCCGAAGAACTTGCGGCCGCGCAGCGTGCCGACCGCCGACTCGACGGTGCGAAAGGCGCCCTCGATCGCCTTCTGCTCGTCGGCGGCGCGCTTGAACATCACGTGCACGTCCTCGCGCTCGACGATCACCTGCGGTTCGCCGGCCACGGCGGGACGCTATCGCACCGGATCCCTCCATCAGGCGATGGCGCCTGCCGCCCGCCGCAGGTTCACTTGTCGGCGCGCCGTCGCCGTCCAGCGGCCGGACGAGCCGGCGCATTGCGAAGGCCGGAGCTTCGGGGGGTGTGCTCCGGCCTGTCGATCGAGCTCGTCGGCCCACCGATGAGAGGTCGCAGCGGCAGCGTAGGCGCAACGCCGGTGCCCGGCACGAACGTGACGGGCAACGGCCTTCCCAGCTCCTACTGGCCGGGACGCCCCGACCGATGACCGGGTGCCAGCAGTGCGACGTCGGCGTTCTTGAGCGCGTCGTACCGGCCGGCCGAAAGCCCCACCCGCTCGGTGCAGCTCTTCTCACCGCACTCGCAGACGAACTGCCACATCGGCAACGCGTCCTCGGGGTCGAGCTTCGCCGCGAGGTCGCGGATGACGCGGTTCACCTCTTCCAGTAGCTCGTTCATGATATGCTCCAGAAATCGCGCATAAGTTGACACGACATTACCTTGACGACAGAGAATATACGATAACTTCAGCGTATGTCAAGCCCTGACGGCCAGAAGCCCTGGCGGTTCCTCTCGAACCACACGCAGGTGCTGCTCTGCATCCAGCGCGATCCCGACGCTCGCTTCCGGGACATCGCAGAGTCGGTCGGGATCACCGAGCGTGCCGCGCAACGGATCGTCGCCGACCTCGTCGATTCCGGCTACGTCGAGAGCGAGCGAATCGGCCGGCGCAACCACTACCGCGTGATAGCCGACAGCGCCATGCGCCACCCCGCCCAGGACGGCCACGACATCGGCGAGCTCCTTCGCCTCCTCGAGCTCCAGGACGACGACCCGGCGAGCTGAGCGCCGACGCCCTGGGAGAGCGCCGGTGCCAGACAGGGCACGAACGCTCATATCGGAGGCGGCGGGGCTGGGATTTGAACCCAGGGAGCCCGTGAAGGCTCAGCGGTTTTCAAGACCGCCCCGTTCGGCCGCTCCGGCACCCCGCCGTGGCGCCATTCAAGCGGTTTCCGGCGGGGGCCGGGACAGCGCAGCCCGAGCCCCCACCGGCCGACCTCTCAGGTGATCGTGAAGACGCCCTTCATCCCGGCTGCCGCATGACCGGGCACGGTGCACTTGTAGGGGTAGTGCCCCTTCTTCAGGAAGACGACCCTCAGCGTGGTCGACTTGCCGGGCGACAGCATCTTCGTCTTCCGGCCGTCGATCGAGAAGTCGTGTTTGATCTTGCCGACGTTCTTCACCTTGAAGATCACGACACCGCGCTTCGCCGTCTTCGTGCTCAGCACGAACTTGAACTCCGACGCGGCGACATTGACCGTCTTCAGCAGCTTCGCCCCGTGCGCGACGCCGGTCCGGTCGGGCTGAGCTCCTGCCCGGGCGGCGACTCCTGTCGTCAACGCCGCCACGGCGAGCACGGCGACCGTCATCACTCTCATTCGGGCCCTCCTTGACGCCTGCCAAAGGTGGACGGGTGGTCGGACTCGACCTTAGACGTCCCCGGCCGTCAGACGGAGCACATGCCGACCGTTGACAGCATCTTGTGGCGGCCCCACCGGGAAGGCATCCGCCATTCGGCCGGGCGAGTCTGGGAGCGAATGCGCCGATGGACGTAGGCAGTTCAACGGAAGTCCCTCGCTCTGCGGAGCTTGTCCCGTTCGTTCGGCGGCTGACGATCGAGTGGCTCGCGACTTATCTCGAACGGCTCTGGACCGACCGCGAGGGCACGCTCGCGTTCGTCGACATCTCCGGCTTCACCGCCATGTCGGAGAAGCTGTCGGCGCAGCGCCGGAGCCGAAGAGGTGACCGACGTCATGAACGCGACCTTCGCGACGCTGCTCGAGGTTGCCTATTCCTACGGCGGCGGTCTGCTCAGGTTCGGCGGCGACGCGCTGCTTCTGCTGTTCGACGGCGCAGGCCATCAGCTGCGCGCCGCAGCTGCCGCGGCGCGAATGCGCGAGGCACTCGTCCCGATCCACGGCGGCATCGGATGCACCGTGCTCGGGGACACGCTGCCCTCGCGGCGATGGCGACTCGCTCGACAGCGCGTACCTGGCGTCGCTTCGTCGCGCCCGCCGCTAGGCCCGTCCCTCAGTCCCCCGCCAGGCGGGAGAGCGACTGCTCGATGCGGTCGAGACGGGAGTCGAGATCGTTCAGACGGGTCTCCATCTGCTTCTCGATCGAGAGCTCCATCGCCTCGAACTCGCGCGCGCGAAAGCGCTCGGCCCGCGCGACGAACGTGGAGGTGATCGTGGCGGTGAGGATCGCGAGGTACGCCGTTCCCCACAGCATCACGACGACCCCGACGAGCCTGCCCGACAGGTGCTTCGGCGTCACGTCGCCGTACCCGACGGTCGTCACGGTCTGCGTGGACCACCAGAGGCCGCGTCCGATATCCGGGTACTCGTTCGGGTCGAGGAAGCGGATCATCGCCGCGCTCCCGGCCACGACGGCAGCGGTCGCAAGGACGATCACGCTGACGGCGTTGCGAACCGAAGCCGGCCCGCTGGCGAAACGCTGGATGCGCGAGTCGATCGGCCTCGGCCGGGGCACATCGAGACGCTAGATCGGCTCCCGGACGGCGCCGGGTCGCGGCTCTAACCGGCGTTGACGCTGTTCGCGAGGGACTTGCAGGCCTGCGAGTTCGCGAAGGCGCTCGTCAGCTCGCCGTTCGCGTCGATCTTCTGCAGGTTGTGGAAGGTGGTCGACACGTCCGTGCGCATCGATGCGAGCGCGCCGGTCACGGCCGGCACGGCGGCGAGCGCGCTGCTCACGTCGGAGATGTTCTTCACCGCGGACTGGATCGTGTTGACACTGTTGTCGATCTGCGTCGTCAGCTGGTCGATGTCCGACTTCGCCTGGTCGCCGGCCTTCGTCGGCGGCTTGCCGAGACCCTTCACGTCGCCGGTGAAGGTGTTGGTGGCCGACTTGAAGTCGTCGAACGCCGTGTTGACGGAGTCCTTGGTGATGTTCCCGTTCTTGAGCGGCGACACCGCGGAGGCGACGGAGTCCTTCCAGGTGGTGGCCGAGGCGCAGAAGCTGTTCGCCCAGTCGTTCGCCGTCTCGGGCTTGCTGCTCTTGCCGCCGCAGCCGGCGGCGAGCACCGCGAGAGCGGCGACGAGCGGGGCGAGGGCCAGGCGGCGGAGCTTCACGCGCCGAGCTTACCGCGAGACGAGGGTGCAGGGAACATCACGGCGACGGCGTCGTCACGGTGACCGTCACGGTCACCGGCTTCTGCTGCTCGATCAGCGTGATCACGCGCACGGTCTGCTTCGGGACGGTCTTCGTGCGCGTGACCGTGCGCACGACCGTCCGGGTGACGGTGCGCACGCGAGGCGCCGCCTGCTTCGCCGGTGCCACCGGTCTCCCGGCCACGGTCCGCACGACGGTGCGCGTGCCGGCCACCGTCCGGGTGTCGCGAATCGTCTTCGTGTCGTGGACCGTCGTCGCAGCCGCAGCCGGGTTGGCGACGAACACGGTCCGCACCTGGCGGACGCGGTGGACGACGACCTCGCCGCGTTCACGAACGGTGACGATGCGCCGCACGGTGCGGACGACCGTCGCCGCTCCGCTGGTGTCGGCCTTCGCCGACGGGAGGCTCTGCTGCACCGACAAGAACCGCCGCGGCTACGGCGTACGCGTACCGGGGCGATTGAACGATAAGAATGCCGAGCAGGAGTGCAGAGGGAATCGCAAGCCAGCGAGGATCCGCGTAGCGATTCACGCGCTCTCCGCTCTCGCACCCCAGGGAGGTGCCGAAAGGTCAGCCAGCGAACCGGCCACACGCTGGACGCCTAGCTCGATGTTCGTTGCCGCCTGCGCCATCTTTCAATCGATCGGAGTGTTGCATCGCGCAGCGCAGTCGGCAGTAATGCGACCGCGACCAAGGCGTATAGCTTCTCATCGGCTGGTGTCAGACGCAGAGCCTGCATGATTTCTGAGAGGGCGTCTGCGCGCCGCCCGTGATAGGTGAAGATGATCGCTCTCATCCGGTGCCACATTCCCGCATAACGCCGCATCGTCGATCGCCTTTTGGCTGGGGCCGAAGCCGCCAGTTGGGCGAGTTCACGACCGACGACGTCGGGTACGTCTGGCATGCGTACTGGAGGACTCGGATACGTCTCGCGAAGCCAAAAGACGGCTTGCGGATCTGTCGAGATGGCAACCTCGTACTGCGCCGCGAGCCGCGCCCAGCCTAAGAGGTCAGTGCCAATTCGCACACGGGTCGGAAACCCTCCGACGGCCTCGAGAGCGTCCCGGCGCACAGCGACCGACGAAGAGCAAACAGGTGGGTCCGACTGACAGGCGGTCGCGAAATAGTCCTTGAGGACGCCCTCCCACGGACGATCCGGTAGGCCCCGAAGAATCGGCGAAGAGTCGCGACCGTTCGGATCGCGCATGAGATAACCGGTCGCGAACATCCCACCCTGTGGAAACGCAGCATGGAGCCGCAGGATTGTGGGCAGGAATTCTGGAAACCATTCGTCGTCGGCATCGCAGAACGCAACGAGACTCGCCTGCGCCTCAAGCCCGCCTCGGTTCCTGGCAGCGCCCTCGCCTGCGTTCTCCTGCCTTACAACGCGGAGCCGAGGATCGGCGAAAGCGCTTGCTATCTCAGGGCCTGCATCCGTCGAACCGTCATCGACGACAAGCACCTCAAAGTCCTGAACCTGCTGCGCTAGGACCGACTGAACCGCGCGACTGATGTAGGCGGCCTTGTTGTACAGCGGGATAACTACCGACACGAGAGGCGCGTCGTTCTCAACGCCAACCGGGAACCTGCCTAGGTTCGGAATTGCAACTCCCTGGCGCCCGACCCAACGCGTGACGGCGCCCCGAATGCGGTAAGCGGCTCAGGCACCGAGATCGACCCGTCCTCGTCCTGGAAGGACTCGAGGATGGCGATCAGCGCCCGCGCGGTGACGGCGGTGCCGTTGAGCGTGTGGACGTGCTCGAGCTTGCCGTCCCGCCGGTAGCGGACGTTGAGCCGCCTGGACTGGAAGTCGGTCGTGTTCGAGGTCGAAGTGATCTCCCGATAGCGGGACTGCCCCGGGAACCACGCCTCGATGTCGTACTTCTTCGCGGCCGAGGCGCCGAGATCGCCGGCGGCGATGTTGAGGACGCGGTAGGGAAGACCGAGCTCCTGAACCAGCTGCTCCTCGATTGCGAGCAGGCGCTCGTGCTCGTCGCGGGAGCGCTCCGGTTCGCAGAAGACGAACATCTCCACCTTGTCGAACTGGTGCACGCGGAACATGCCGCGCGTGTCGCGGCCCGCGGCGCCGGCCTCCCGGCGGAAGCACGTCGACAGCGCGACGTAACGCAGCGGCAGCCCGTCGACCTCCTCGCCCATGTGGAACGCGGCGAGCGGCACCTCCGACGTGCCGACGAGATACAGCCCGTCCTCCGGCACGTCGTAGAAGTCCCCCTTCTCCGACGGGAAGAACCCCGTCCCGTACATCGCCTCCTCGCGCACCAGCACCGGCGGCAGCACCGGCACGTGCCCCTTCTGCACGATCCGCTCGAGCGCCCACCGGTACAGCGCGATCTCGAGCAGCGCGAGATCGCCGACGCGGTAGACGAACCGCGAGCCCGACACGCGCGCCGCGCGCTCGACATCGATCCAGCCGTGCGCGGCGGCGAGGTCGAGGTGATCGCGCGGCTCGAACGAAAACTCCGTCGGCTCGCCGACCAGCTTGACGACGGTCGCGTCCTCCTCCGAAGCGCCGTCGGGCACGTCCTCGGCCGGCGGGTTGGGCACGCGGTCGAGCAGCTCCTGCCGCCTCTCCCCCGCCTCCGCGAACCGCTGCTCGAGCTCCTGCAGCTCGACCTTCACGCGGCGCAGCTCCTCGAGCTGCTCAGGCGTCGGCTTGCCCTTCAGCTTCGTCCGCGCGCGCAGCTCCTCGACCCGCGGCTGCAGCTCGAGGCACGCCCGGTCGGCGGCGAGCAGCTCGTCGAACACCGCCTCCGCCCCTTTGCGCGCGAGCGCCGCCCGGTACGTGTCGGGATCGTTGCGCGCTGCGCGGAGGTCGATCACGGCTTCGAGTCTAGAAGCGCCTCGAGGACCTGCGCCACGCCCTCCTCGGAGGCAGGCGGACAGACCCAGTCGGCGACCGCCTTCACACGGTCGTGCGCGTTGTCGACGGCGATCCCGTAACCGGCCCACTCGACCAGCTCGACGTCGTTCTCGCCGTCGCCGAAGGCGATCGTCTGCTCCTTCGTGAACCCCATGTGCTCCGAGAGGAAGTCGAGCCCGGCGCCCTTCGTCACCCCTTTCTTCGCCAGCTCGAGGAAGAACGGCAGCGACTTCGAGATGTGCAGGCGGCTGCCGAGCTGCTGCTTCAGCCGCACCTCCAGCCCGTCGAGCTCGTCCGGGTCGCCGACGCAGACGAGCTTCGTCGGCGGCTTGTCGAGCCACGCGAGCAGGTCGCCGACGATGTGAAACTCGATGTGCTGGAAGTTCGCGTAATTGCGTGCCGCGTCGGTCTCGATTTCCACGTAGAGCTCGTCGTCGACGTAGACGTTCGGCGGGTAGCCCTCGGCGAGGACGGCGGCGATCGCCTCGCGCGCGAGCTCGAGCGGGATCGGCTCGTGGCGCAGCCAGTTCCACGCGCCGTCGGTGACGACCGCGCCCTGGTAGCAGATCACCGGATCGTGGAGCCCGGCGGGCTCGAGCGCGAGCCGGACCGACTGCGCCATCCGGCCGGTGACGACGATCAGGTGCAGGCCGGCCTCCTTCGCACGCGCGAGCGCGGCGAGCGTCTGCTCGTGCAGCTGCCCGTCGAGCCACGTGAGCGTGCGGTCGAAGTCCGTCGCGACGACGCGCACGCCGCGCGGGAAGTCGTCGGGGAGCGTGAGGCTCAGCCGTTCTGGTTGCCGCCGGTCGCGTGCACGACATAGGCGGTCACGTCGGCGATCTGCTTCGTGCTCAGCTGGCCCTTGAACGACGGCATCGCGCCCCTGCCCTCCGTGACGCGCGACACCGCCAGTGAGAGCGAAGGCGGCGGCTGCACCGTGTCGAGGTTCGGCCCGACCGTGCCGGTCGCACCGGCGTCCTTCAGCGTGTGGCAGCCCTTGCACCCGGCCGTCTCGAACACCTGCTTGCCGGCCGCCGGGTCGCCGTTCTTGTACTCCGCCGGCACCGTCGCCGGCGTCGTCGTCGCGGTCGGCACCGTGCCGATCACGGTCGACGGCAGCGGCTGGGTGACGGCCTCGCCCGGCTTCGAGGTCGAGCAGCCCGCCGCGAGCAGCGCGAGCGGGACGGCAAGCAGCAGCGCGAGGCGGCGCATCGGGCGCTGAGCATATACGGCGCGCCGGAACGTCACGGCGACAGCCGCCGCGCCTCGTTGACCTCGGATTAAGCGCAAATCGGCACAACCGCCGACCTCCCTACAATGTCGGCGATGAAGCGCCGCTCCTACGGACGTGACTCGGGCCTGACCCTGCGGATGCTCGCCACGAGCGGGCTGCTCGGACTGCTCTACGTCGTCTTCGCGGTCGTCCTCTTCCAGCTCTTCAACGTGGGGCTCGCGCCGATGCTTGTGATCGTCATCGGCATGGCGATCTTCCAGTACTACACCTCCGACAAGCTCGCCCTCGCCGCTGCCGGCGCGCGGGTCGTCTCGCGCGAGGAGGCGCCCGAGCTTCACGACATGGTCGAGCGCCTGTGCGCGCTTGCCGACCTGCCCAAGCCGAAGGTCGCGATCATGGACACCCCGGTGCCGAACGCGTTCGCGACCGGGCGCTCGCCGAAGCACGCCGCCGTGTGCGTCACCACGGGCCTGTGGCAGCGGCTCGAGCCGAAGGAGGTCGAGGGCGTTCTCGCGCACGAGCTCTCGCACGTCGCCAACCGCGACGTCCTGATCATGACCGTCGCCAGCTTCTTCGCGATGCTCGCCGCGATGCTGACCCGCTTCGGGCTCTACGCCGGCATGTGGGGCGGCGGCGGGAGGCGCGACAACAACGGCAACGGCGTGCCCGTCTGGCTGATCGTGCTCGCGGTCTCGATCGTCGTCTACGCGATCAGCTTCGTCCTGATCCGCACCATCTCGCGCTACCGCGAGTACTGCGCCGACCGCGGCTCCGCGCTGATCACCGGCGCGCCCGAGTACCTGATGAGCGCGCTGCAGAAGATCTCCTCGCAGATGACGCTGATCCCGAACCAGGACCTGCGCCAGGTCGAGGGTATGAACGCCTTCTTCATCGTCCCGGCGAAGGTGAAGTCGGCCACCGCCGAGCTCTTCATGGATCACCCGCCGCTCGAGAAGCGGATCGAGGCGCTCGCCAAGATCGCGCGCGAGATGGGCCGCCCCGTCGCCTGACCACTAACCTCTAGGCATGGGCCTGCGCGATGCGCTGCTCGGCAAGAAGAAGCTGGCCGAGCCGAAGGAAGACCGCCTGTTTGCGCTGACGACGGCGGCCGTGACGCTGGAGACCGAGCTCGGCCTCACGACGGCGGGCGTCGCCGCCGTCGCGTTCAAGCCGCAGTCCTCGGGCGAGTTCCGCAGCGCGTTCGACGAGGTCGACCAGCTCGTGGAGGCGGTCGCGAAGCAATCCGGCGCGTCCGTCGAGCGGAAGGGCGACGAGTACGGCTTCGACTGGGTGATCGTCCACGACCCGCAGCTCGAGGACCTGGTCACGACGCTGCACGCCGTCGCGGCCGAGCTGACGGCAAAGGGTTTCGGGCCGCAACTGCTCGGCGCGGCGTTTCGGTTCTCGGGAGGCGAGCATCCGGTCTACTGGATCTATGGGTTCAAGCGAGGGACGTTCTGGCCGTTCGTGCCGTCCGGCGACCAGCAGCGAGACAACGCCACGGAGCTCGAGCTCAAGGCGAAGCTCGAAAACGAGCTGCCGATCGAGCCGGATCTGACGCGATGGCTCGCGATCTTCGACGCACCGATCTAGCTCTCGGCGCGCTCGTCCTGCTCGTCGCGCTGTCGACGCTGATCCACTGGCTGCTCGCGCGGCGCTTTACCGGGCTGTGGATCATGCCGGACGAGGCGGTCTACGGCGAGCGCGCGGTCGACTTCTGGAAGCACGGGACGCTGCCGATCCTGCACGGCGACGGCGCGGGCTACAGCGTCCTCTACCCGGTGGTCGCGGGGCTGCCGCTCTCGCTCGGCCGGCTCACGACCGGCTATGCGTCGCTCAAGCTCGTGCAGGCGTTCGTGATGTCGCTGACCGCGGTGCCGCTGTACGTCTACGGCCGGCGGCTGATGCGGCCGGAGTACGCGCTGCTCGCCGGCGTGCTCGCGCTCGCGTCCCCCGTGCTCCTGTACTCGGGGCTGATCATGACCGAGGTGCTGATCTACCCGCTCGGCGCGTTCGCGCTGGTGATGATCGCGCACGCCGTCGAGACCGCCGCGTGGCGCGACCAGCTGCTCGCGTTCCTCCTGATCGCCGCCGCCGTGCTGACGCGGGTGCAGTCGATCGTTCTCGTCGCGATCCTCGCCGCGGCGGTGATCGTCGACTCGCTCTGCGTGCGCGACCGGCGCCGGCTCCGGGCGTTCTGGCCGGTCTGGACGGTGCTCGCGGCCGTCGCCGTGATCACGCTCGTCTCGCCGGCGGTCTTCGGCGCCTACGCGGGCACGATCTCGGGCGGCTATCCGCTCGGCCCGGCCGTCGGCCTCTCGCTCGACCACCTCGGCTACGTCGTGCTCGAGACCGGGGTCGTCCCCGCAGCGGCGCTGGTGCTGCTGATCGCGGACGCGATCCAGAAGCGAAGCGCGACCGCCGCCGAGCGGGCGCTGCTGATCGTCGCCGCCTGCGCGCTCGTGCTCGTAGTCGTGCAGGTGGGGCTCTTCTCGTCGCGCTACGCCGGGCATCTGCTCGGCCGCGACACGGCGCTGCTGCCGCCGATTCTGTTCCTGGTCTTCGCGCTCTGGCTCGACCGCGGCGCACCGCGGCCGCGCCTCGTCGCGACCCCGCTGATCGTCGGCCTCTTCCTGCTGATCGCGCTGCTGCCGTGGCACCGCCTCGTCGCCGCCAACGCGCTGCCCGACACGTTCGGGATCGCGATTCTCTACAGCGCGGGGGCGGTGCACGCCGCGACCATCGTCGCCGTCGCCTCGCTCGTCGTGCTGCTGCTCGTCACCGCGGTGCCCGCGCGTGCGGTCGTCGTCCTGCCCGTGGCGGTGTTCGCGCTGATCGTCGCGACGAGCGCGATCGCCGCGCGCGACATCGCCTCACGCGTCAACTACGACCAGCGCAACCTCGTGGGCAGCCCGCCCGACTGGGTCGCCCGCACGGTCGGCGCGCCGGTCGCGTACCTCTACGACAGCGAGGCGTACTGGAACGGCGTGTGGCAGGTCGAGTTCTGGAACCCGAACGTCCGGAGCGTCGTCTCGATCGCGCCCGGGCGCGTGCCCGGCCCCATGCGCCAGCGCGTCGTCCACCTCCGCGCCGACGGCGTCCTGCCGATCCGCGAGCACTACATCGTCGCGAGCGACCCGCACACGTTCGTCGGCACGCCCGTCGCCCACATCGCGCAGACCGGGATCCCGCAGGCGGGGCTGACGCTCTGGCAGCTCTCGGGGAAGCCGCGACTGTCGACGATCCGCACCGGCATCCTCCCGAACGGCGACATGATGGAGCCCGGGCACGTCATCGCCTACGACTGCGCGGGCGGCAGGCTCGACCTGACGCTGCTGCCGAAGGACACGAAGGTGGTCACGATCCGCCTGAACGGCAAGGTCGTGCAACGCAAGATCCTCGCGGGGCTCCCCTTCTGGAACGGCACCGTCTACGCGCCGACGTCACCGTCGCCGCAGGTCTGCGACTTCGAGATCGACCCGCAGGGCCTGCTCGGCTCGACGAAGATCGAGTTCGTGCGTCCCTAGGGTCAGTCTGGCCCGACGCGCACCAGCATCTTGCCGACGTTGTCGCCGCGGAACAGCCCTGCGAAGGCCTCGGGCACGTTGTCGATGCCGTCGACGATCGTCTCGCGGTAGGCGATCTTGCCGTCCCGCACCCACGGGCCGACCTCCTCGGCGAACGCGCGGAAGCGGTCGGCGTGGTCGGTGACGATGAACCCCTGCACGCGCAGCCGCTTGGTCACGATCAGCTGCAGGTTGCGCGGCCCCGGCTGCGGGGCCTCGTCGTTGTAGCGCGAGATCGCGCCGCACGCGATCACGCGGCCGAACGGCCGCAGCGCGAACAGCGCCGCCTCGAGCTGCGCGCCGCCGACGTTGTCGAAGTAGACGTCGATGCCCTCGGCGAGCGCCTCCTTCGCCGGCGTGACGTTGTAGTCGTACGCCTCGATCCCGAGCGACTCGAGCCACTGCACCTTCTCCGCCGACCCGGCGCTGCCGATCACGCGCAGCCCCTTCAGCTTCGCGATCTGCGCGGCCACCGATCCGACCGCGCCGGCCGCGCCCGACACCCACAGCGTCTCTCCCTCCTTCACCCGGCCGATGTCGACGAGCCCGACCCACGCGGTCAGCCCCGGCATCCCAAGCACGCCGAGCGCGGTCGAGGGCGGCGCGAGCTGTGGATCGAGCTTGCGCAGCTGGTCGCCGTCGGCGACGCCGTGCTCGCGCCAGCCGAGCCTCGACTGCACCCAGTCGCCCTCGGCGAAGCCGTCGTGCCGCGAGGCGACGACACGGCCGACCGCGGCTCCGTCGACGACGTCGCCGACCTCGTAGGGCGGCACGTAGGTGCGCACGCCGGTCATGCGCCCGCGCATGTACGGGTCGACCGAGACGAAGACGTTGCGGACGGCGACCTCGCCCTTGTCGGGCTTGCGCTCCACCGCCTCCCGCAGCTCGAAGTCGGCCTCCCGCGGCGCGCCCTGCGG
>DASUZZ010000031.1:0-6763 GCA_036376615.1 Gaiellaceae bacterium | reverse complement strand
GACTCGGACACGTAGCGGTTGACGCCGACGATCGGACGCTCGCCCGACTCGACCTCCTGCTGCCACTGGAAGGCGGCGTTCTCGATCTCGTGCTGCACCCAGCCCGCCTCGACGGCGGCGACCGCGCCGCCGAGCTCGTCGACCTGCTCGATCAGCCCCCATGCCTCCGCCTCCAGCCGGTCGGTCAGCGCCTCGATGTAGTACGAGCCGCCGAGCGGGTCGGCCGTCGCAGTCGTGCCTGCCTCGGACTGGAGCACCTGCTGCGTGCGGAGCGCGATCGTCGCCGCGTGCTCGGTCGGGAGCGCGAGCGCCTCGTCGAACGAGTTCGTGTGCAGCGACTGCGCGCCGCCGCAGATCGCGGACAGGGCCTGGACCGCGACCCGGACGATGTTGTTCTCCGGCTGCTGGGCCGTCAGCGTCGAGCCGCCGGTCTGCGCGTGGAAGCGAAGCGCGAGCGCCCGCGCGTTCGTCGCGCCGAACCGCTCGCGCATGATCTCCGCCCACAGGCGGCGTGCCGCCCGGAACTTCGCGACCTCCTGGAAGAAGTCGTTGTGCGCGTTGAAGAAGAAGGACAGCCGCTCGCCGAACGCGTCGGGCGAGAGCCCCGCGGCGACCGCCGCCTCGCAGTAGGCGATGCCGTTCGCGAGCGTGAACGCGAGCTCCTGCACCGCCGTCGACCCCGCCTCGCGGATGTGGTAGCCCGAGATCGAGATCGTGTTCCACGACGGGATGCGCTCGGCGCAGTACGAGAACAGGTCGGTCGTCAGCCGCATCGACGGCCGCGGCGGGAAGATGTAGTTCCCGCGCGCGATGTACTCCTTGAGGATGTCGTTCTGCACCGTGCCGCGCAGCGCGTCGCCGCCGATCCCGCGCTGCTCCGCGACGAGCTCGTAGAGCAGCAGCAGGAGCGACGCGGGTGCGTTGATCGTCATCGACGTCGAGACCTCGTCGAGCGGGATGCCGCCGAACAGGATCTCCAGGTCGGCGAGCGAGTCGATCGCCACACCGGTACGGCCGACCTCGCCGACCGCGCGCGGATCGTCGGAGTCGTAGCCGAGCTGCGTCGGCAGGTCGAATGCCACGGACAGGCCCGTCTGGCCGCCGGCCAGCAGGTAGCGGTAGCGCGCGTTCGACTCCTCGGCGGAGGCGAAGCCGGCGTACTGGCGGATCGTCCACGGCCGCCCGCGGTACATGTCCGGGTACGGCCCGCGCGTGAACGGGAACGTGCCCGGCGGCTCGAGCGGGGTCGTGGCGTCGGCGGCCGTGTAGACCGGCTTCACCTCGATGCCCGACTCGGTCTCGCGGCGATCGGTCGCAGCCACGGATCGAAGTATGCTCGGCTCGTGCGCGCCTGGCGGCCGCGCTCGCAGCGGGGCTCGTCGCCGTGAGCGGCGCGAACGGAGCCCTCGCACCACAGCGGTGCCCGCACGACGGCGATCTGGGATCGATCACGTTCGAGCGCGTTCGGCTCGGTCGCGTGCGCCCGGTCGGGAAGAGCGTGACCGTGCTCTCGCAGCGCGATCGTGGCGACGACTGGAACTTCTTCGACACCCGCTGGCAGCTCTGGCAGGGTCTCGCTCGACGGCTCGCACCGGCTGCTCGACGCGCCGCCGGCGGCGGATCGCTGATGCTGCTAGACGACGGCACCGTCTTCGGCCCGCTCGCGCGACTGGGCTACAACCACGCCTGGCCGATCGGCTGGACGACGTAGCCTGTCGGCATGGCTGTTCGGGTTCGGCTCTTCGCGGGACTGCGCGAGCGCGCAGGGTGGTCGGAACGCGAGATCGACGCGGCGACCCTCGCCGAGGTCTGGCCGGCGCTCGGGCTCGGCGACGAGCCGGCCGGCCTGCTGTACGCCGTGAACAAGGAGTACGCCTCACCCGACCGCACGCTCGCCGACGGCGACGAGGTGGCGCTGATCCCGCCCGTCTCGGGCGGAGCGTTCCTGCTCTCGGACGAGCCCCTTTCGCTGGGGCGGGTCGTCGACGAGGTGCGCGACGACGGCGCCGGTGCGATCGCGACCTTCACCGGCACCACCCGGCGGCAGTCCCGGGGCCGGTCGGTCACACGGCTCGAGTACGAGGCATATGAAGGAATGGCCGAGAAAACCATGGAGGGGATCGCCGCGGACCTGCGGGCGCGCTACAACGTGACCAACGTGGCCATTCACCATCGGATCGGGACGGTCGGCATCGGCGAGACCTCGGTCGTGATCGCCGTCTCGGCGCCGCACCGCGCCGACGCGCTCGCGGCCTGCCGCGACGCGATCGACGCGCTGAAAGAGCGCGTCCCGCTCTGGAAGAAAGAGGTCTACGTGGGCGGCGAGGAATGGATCGGGCGAGGGTCATGAGCCCTCGGGTCGACGGAACCGGCCGGGAGCGGGAGTGAGCTTCCCGGACGGATATCGCGACTACGAGCCGATCCAGCCGCGCGGCACCGACTGGCGCGGGCTCGCGCGCCGGCTCTTCGGCCCGCTGATCGCCGGGGCCGTCGCGCTCGCGAAGTTCTCCTTCGTCCTGATCAAGTTCTCGAGCATCTTCATCGCGGTCGGCGGCTATGCGCTGATCTGGGGCTGGACGTTCGCCGCCGGCTTCGTCTTCCTCATCCTCCTGCACGAGCTCGGCCACTTCGTCGAGGCGAAGCGCGAAGGGCTCGACCCGAGGCTGCCGGTGTTCATCCCGTTCTTCGGCGCGTACGTGCGCTACACGCGGGGAAACCCCTGGCAGACGGCGCGCATCGCGCTCGCCGGCCCGATCCTCGGCGGGGTCGCCAGCCTCGCGTTCCTGCTCGTCGGGATCGCACAGGGCTCCGACCAGCTGAAGGCCCTCGCCTACTTCGGCTTCTTCCTCAACCTGATCAACCTCGCGCCCGTCGGGTTCCTCGACGGCGGCGCGGTGTGGCGGTCGGCGAAGCTGCTTCGCCACGGCGGCGGACGGGGCAAGGCGACCTTCGTCTACGCGCTCTACGGCGCGACCGCGCTCGCCCTGGTCGTCGGCATGGTCGTATCGCACGTCCCGCAGCACCGTCTGTAGTGGACGACCGCCGCATCCTCGACCGCCCGGACGAGGCGGAGATCGACGCGTCGGTCGCAAAGATCGCGGCCGAGTTCAGGGCGGGCTTCGAGCAGGTCGCGCGGATCGACCGCCCGGCGGTGGCGATGTTCGGCTCGGCACGGGCCGCCGAGGGAAGCGCACCGTACGAGGCGGCGCGGGCCGTCGGCCGCAGGTTCGGCGAAGCGGGCTGGGCCGTCGTCACCGGCGGCGGGCCGGGCGTGATGGAGGGCGGCAACCGCGGGGCGCAGGAGGGCGGCGGGCTCTCCGTCGGCTTCAACATCGACCTGCCGCACGAGCAGGGCGCGAACCCGTACTGCGACATCGAGCACACCTTCGAGCACTTCTACGCGCGCAAGGTGTGCTTCGTGCGGCCGTCGCAGGGCTTCGTGATCTTCCCCGGCGGCTTCGGGACGCTCGACGAGCTGTACGAGTCGCTGGTGCTGATCCAGACGCAGACGATCGTCTACTTCCCGGTCGTCCTGTTCGACTCCGACTACTGGGGCGAGATGGTCGACTGGATCCGCGGCGAGCTGCTCGCCGCCGGGATGATCTCGGCGCCCGACATCGAGCTGCTGCATCTGACGGACGACCCGGACGACGCCGTCCGCCACGTGCTCTCCTGCTACGAGCTGCGCCGGGCCGCAGCGAGTCACACCGACGACGGGATCACGAAGTACGGGCCCGGCGGCGTGCGGCCGGGCCCGTAGACCGCGGTCGAGCTGTCCGGGATGTAGCGCGACCGGAAGACGTTGTGGCGCAGCAGCTTGCCGTCGCTCGTGTAGACGTCCCGCGTCACCTCGACGTCGAACCCGAGCTCTCCGGTCCCCGGCACGACCTTGACCGAGCCGCGCGGTGCGGTCGGGTCGACCGCGTAGCTGAGCGACGGCTTCGTCCAGTTCGTCTGCGGCCCGGTGTGCGAGACGACGCGGCGGCCGGACGGCGTGCCGTAGAACGTGAGCGTCAGCGTCTGGTCGGTGTACGACGCCTTGATCAGGAGCCCGTGCTTCAGGTCGTTCCTGAAGACGAGGTCGGGCCCGCCCCACGAGACCGTCGCGTCGCGCCCGAGCGGGTAGTGCGAGATGTAGAGGTTGTGGTTGGTGCGCTCGAGGATCGGGAGGCCGAGCTCGAATGCGTCGTTGAAGAGCGTGGTCGCGGTCTGGCAGACGCCGCCGCCGATCGACGGCAGGACGAGCGAGCCGATGATCTCCTGCCCCTCGAGGAACCCCCGCTCGGCCGTCCGCGGCCCGACCACCTCGTTGTACGAGAACGTCTCGCCCGGACGGATCACCGTCCCGTCGATGAAGTCCGCCATCAGGTGGACGTTGTGGATCCGGTTGGAGCTCGAGTCGCCCATCTCCGTCGTGAACGAGACGAGCTTCGTCCTGATCCCGAGTGCCTGCGCGGCGGACGTGGTCAGATCGGGCGCGTGGCCGGCCAGCTCGACGCGTGCGACGTGGTCGCCGTGCGCCGCCGACGTGACGGCGACCGCGAGCTGCGTCGAGTCGACGTCCCGGCCCGGCCGCGACGGCACGACGCGCACGGTGCCGCCCGCGACGGCGAAGGTCGCGTTGCGCGCGTGCACGAACCAGCGGCCGAGGCGCGGGCGGACGTCGCGCGCCAGCGCGTCGCCGTCGAGGCGGACGACGAAGCGATGCGTGTGCGGGTCGACGCGGAGCGCACGGGCGAGCTGCAGCCGGGTGAGCGAGCCGAGCCGCGCGCCGTGGTAGTCGACCGCGATCGGGCGCGCGAGCAGCGCGGCCGCGGTCGACGCGGCGCTGCGCGCCGCCGGTTCGCGCCGGGGCGGATGCACCGTCGCGAACGGCGCGTCGAGCGACCGCGCGCCGGCGGCGAGCCGCGCGACCAGCGTCGCGCGATCGAGCTCGAGCCCGTCCTGCGCAGGCGTCGTCTTCACCGTCGTCCCGTGGAGGGCGACGCCCGCCGACACCGCAGGGCGGCCGGCGCGCGCAATCTGGTCCAGCACGTTGTCCGCGTTGCCGGCGCGAGCGAGGGCGGGCTCGACGTCCACCCGCTGCGGGAGCACGAGCCCGACGACGGAGCCCGCCGCGAGCGCGTGCGTCGCGGTCGGTTGCGGGTCGAGCGCGACCAGCCAGCTGCGCGGGACGCGGTAGGCGTGCCCGCCGGCGCGGATCGTGACCGGCGCCGCACCCCACCGCCGGACGAGCTCCTCGATCTGCGCGCGGTCGCGGCCGCCGACGTCGGCGCCGAGCACGTGCACGCCGGGACGCGCCTCGCCCCGGAACTGAAGCGAGCGGACGGCGAGAACGGCGACCGCGGCGACGAGCACCGCGACCAGCCCCCCGAGCCAGACGACCCTCACCCCGGACAGTGAAGCAGGAGAAGCGGCCGTGTGGTCTACGCTGACACCAGGTGGAGCTGCGCAACCTGCCGTCCGTCGACGAGCTGGCGAAGGCGGTCGACGACCCGCTGGCGATCGAGGCGGCGCGCGCCGTCCTCGCGGTCGCGCGCGACGAGATCCGGGCCGGCCGCGAGCCGGGCGACCTCGCGGCTCGCCTCCGCGACGAGCTCGACGCTGCGCGGCGGCCGTCCCTGCGCCGCGTGCTCAACGCGACCGGCGTGCTCGTGCACACGAACCTCGGCCGCGCCCCGCTCGCCGAGGCGGCGCTCGCGCGCGCGCTCGATGCGGCGCGCGGCTACTCGAACCTCGAACTCGACCTGCCGACCGGCGCCCGGGGCTCCCGCCAGGATCACGTCGGGGCGCTGCTCCGCCGGCTCACCGGCGCGGAAGCCGCGCTCGTCGTGAACAACAACGCCGCTGCGCTGCTGCTCGCCGTCGCCGCACTCGCGGAGGGCCGCGAGGTGCTGGCCTCGCGAGGCGAGCTGATCGAGATCGGCGACGGGTTCCGCATCCCCGAGGTGCTCGAGCGGTCCGGCGCACGGCTGGTCGAGGTGGGGACGACGAACCGCACGCGCACGGCGGACTACGAGCGCGCGGTGCGGGCCGAGACGACGCTGCTGCTGCGCGTCCACCAGTCGAACTTCCGCGTCGTCGGGTTCACGGAGCGGCCACCCCTCCGCGAGCTCGCGGGTGTCGCCCGCCGGCACGAGCTGCCGCTCCTCGACGACCTCGGCTCGGGCGCGCTCGTCGACCTCGGCGACGAGCCGACCGCGCGCGCCGCGCTCGAGCAGGGCGCCGACCTCGTCTGCTTCAGCGGCGACAAGCTGCTCGGCGGGCCGCAGGCGGGGATCGTCCTCGGGAGGAGCGACCTGGTCGAGCGCCTGCGCCGTCACCCGCTGCACCGCGCCGTCCGCATCGACAAGCTCGGCCTCGCAGTGCTCGAGGGGACGCTGCTCCTCTACCTCGACCCCGAGCGCGCGCTCCGCGAGGTGCCGGTGCTGCGCATGCTGAAGGAGGACGCCGCCGCTGTCCGCTCGCGCGCCGCGCGGCTCGCAGCGGCGCTCGGCGGCGAGGTCGAAGAGACCGTCGCCCGAGTCGGGGGCGGCGCCTTGCCGCTCGCCGAGCTGCCGTCGTTCGCGTGCGCGCTCGAGGAGCGGCTCGCAGAGCCCCTCCGGCTCGGCGACCCGCCGGTGATCGGGATCGTCCGCGACGGCCGGCTGCTGCTCGACTGCCGCACCCTCGCCGACGGCGAGCTCGACGAGGTGGTCGGCGCGGTGCGCGCATGCTCGACCGCCTGAACGACGCAGAGCGCCGGACGCTCGACGTCTACGTC
>DASUZZ010000030.1:0-93014 GCA_036376615.1 Gaiellaceae bacterium | reverse complement strand
CCCCGGCGCGGTCACCCTCACGCAGTCCGGCCTCGCGAACGGGACGTTCACGCCCGGGTCGGTCACCGGCGGCGGCGGCTCGACCCTCACCGTGAACACCACCGGCATGCCGGCCGGCTCCTACCCGTTCACGATCAAGGGTACGAGCGGCGCGACCGTTCACTCGGTCCCGGCAACGCTCGTCGTGCAGGCGGCGCCACCGCCGGCGCAAGGCGACTTCTCGATCTCGGCGACGCCGACCTCGCGCTACCTGTTCGAGCCGGCGACGACGACCTTCACGGTGACGATCACGCCGACGAGCGGGTTCAACGGTCAGGTGTCGTTGTCGGCGACCGGCTTCGTTCCCGGCGTGACCGGCTCGTTCGCGCCGAACCCCGGCACGTCGTCGTCGACGTTCACGGTTCAGGTCTCCGGCGTGAAGGCGAGTCGCACCGGGACGCGCGTGACGCTGACGATCACCGGCACGAGCGGCTCGCTGGCTCACTCGACGACCGTGACGCTGATCGTCATCTGACGATCAGCCCAGCTGCGCCTGCCGTCCTGCGCCGCGCGCGGGACGGCGGGCCGCCCCCCGCTATTCGGCGTCGAGCTCGGCCTCGAACTCGGCGTATTCCCGCTTCTTGCGCCGGTCGTGGATCATCGCGATCACGATGAACACGAGCCCCAGAGCCACAACCGCGCCGAGGAAGCCCCAGGCGTAGATCGCCCGCGAGAAGATCAGGAAGAAGATCAAACCGCCGACGCCGACCGCGACGACGATGCCGATCATGGCCGCCCAGAACTTGAGCCCGAGCCCTTCTTCCTTCATGCCGCGAGTATGACTGGTGGCAGCCCGGGCGTCCATGCTCGAGGCTGGCCGTGGCGGACGGCTCGACCGGGCGACGCTAGGATTCAGGCCTCTTCCGGGCGCATAGCTCAGCGGGAGAGCGCTCGCTTCACACGCGAGAGGTCCCTGGTTCGATCCCAGGTGCGCCCACTCACTCCGGAAACCGCTGTGAACGAGCGTTTCTATGGACCACGGGTGCTAGGCGCAGCTCGTTGTCACATGACTCTCAAGCCGGGGCGATCGCTGGAGCCGTGGTCGCAGCGTCTTTGCCTTTCATGGCGCGTTGCCACATCACGATGCTGACGATCAGTGTCCAGATGCCCGCTCCGACAAAGGCGATGAAGCCGAGCGGAACGATCACCGCGCAGAGCGCAAGCAGGAGCGCGATCCAGGCTCGGTGGCCTCGAACCGGCCGACCAGCCGGTATGGGGGGCGAACATGGAGAAGGGCCGCGCCGCTGCGGCCCTTCTCGCCCCCACAGCCCGTGTCCCCTCACCAGTAACAAAGGAACGCGGAGCTACCAGGTGGCAACGAGACGTGAGCCGACTCTCTTCCCGTTCCACACGACGTCAGCGCCGCCGTTCCAACGGGCGCCAGTTCAAGTACCCATACGAGGGGCGCGCGACAGGGATGAAAGGAAGGGGACCGCGGCAGCCCACCAAGAAGCTCCTTCGCGACGACGGTCGTGAGAGTGATCAGACTCTCGAGGCTCTGAACCTCGCTGCCGCCAACGCGTAGCCCGGCGGGGACCTACGCGCCGTCACCAACACCGGTCCGAAAAACATCGGCGACGAGCTCTACGCAGGCCTGCCGGCCTACCGGATCACCGAGGTGATTCCGCTCGCGGACATCGACGAGTACGACGGGATCTGGAAGGTCGAGCCGATCGAGCGCTCGTCCAATGGCGATCTCGAGTCGAACGAGCAGATGAACGAGCGCCGGGTTCCGGAATGACGTCCGGGCAGGGAGGCGGATACATGCCAGCCTCCTGCGGGTCGGGGTGTTAGCCCGGTAGTGCGCACTGCGCCGTCAGTCGTAGTGTCGGCGTCAGTCGTCGACTCTTCGGAGGTGAGGTATGACCGAACACAGCCAACGCGCACGATCCGATCGGAGACTCCTGATCGCGACCCTGCTGTCGGCGATCTTCGGCGCCACGCTGCTCTTGATCCCGAGCAGCCTCCTGGCGGGTGGCCCGACGATTCCGTCCAGTCCACCCATGCCACCGCTTCACCGCCACTACCTCGTGTTGGCGGACGGATCGACCCAGGCAGTCGGGCCCGACTGGTGCGACAACCAGGACGATCCGGCGATCCAGCTGGCGTTCTACAACTTCCATTACAACGTCCATATGGGCGCTCCAGGACTGCACAACGGCCTCGGCGCGGAGATCAGGGGCCACCCCGGTTGCGGCGCGATCCCTGCAACGGCGACACCCTGAACTGAATCTGAGCGAGCGCCGCGGTTGAGGAGGAAGCCGCGTCAGCGGCTTCCTCCTTCCTATCCAGCAGTTCACCTTCCGACAGAAGCCCTCGCTCACGGTTTTGGGAGATGTCGTACGCCAGCGTGCGCCGAGGGATGCCCACACAGGCGGGATGGTTGTGAAGATCAAGACGAACCGCTTCGCTCGCTCGCTGTGGTAGTTCTGGCGCCTCGAGCGTCCTTTACTTCAGCGGTGCTAGAGTAAAGGAGTGAGCATCATCTCTCGCAAGAACCAGGTCACATTGCCCGTCGAAGCACTGCGGGCCGCCGGGCTCGAACCGGGCGACGATGTTCGCGTCGAGGCCCGCGGCCCAGGTCGTCTGGAGCTGGTCCGAGCGGACGACCTCGTCGAGGAGTTCGCCGGCGTCTTCGACGCAACCGTCTACCCGAACGGCTACCTCGACGAGCTGCGCCGCGAGTGGCCGTAGTCGTCTTCGACGCCGACGTCCTGATCGCCTATCTCGGCCGCGAGGACGCCAATCATGCCGAGGCGATCAAGCTGATGCGTCGTGCGCTCGAGCCTGGGACACGTCGACTGGTCTCAGCGGTCAACTACACCGAGGTACTGATCGGCCCATTGCGCCACGCCGGTCCGGAAGGCGCCGACACTGTCGACGCGATGCTTGTCCGTTTCGGCATCGAGACGATCCAGGTTGACCTCGCACTCGCACGGCGGGCGGCCGCGGTGCGAGTGCGCACACGACTCAAGCTCCCCGACGCCTACGCGCTGGCGACGGCAATTCATGCCGAGCACCGCGGACACAGCGACGTTCGACTCGAAAGCTTCGACCAGAAGGTCGTCAGGGCGTACGCGACGCTTCACCCGGTCCCCTCCGACCTCGGATAGCGCGCGCACCGCCAGGCTCCGCCCACGAAAGGGAGGTCCTGGAACAGCTCTCTTTCCTGCGCCTCAGTGCGCGTTGTCGAGCTCGAGGACCCCGAGGACGTTGAACGCGGCGACCGGCCGCTGGAAGCCCTTGAGCGTGAACTCGCCGGCCGGCTCTGCGTCGACCTGCCCCTCGACCTCCGCGTAGAGGCGCTGGGCGATCAGGATCTGGCCGCCCTCCGCCTCGTCGGCGAGCCGCGAGGCGAGGTTCGTCACGGCGCCGATCGCCGCGTAGTCGGACCGTCCCTCGAACCCGACCTCGCCGCACGTCGCGTAGCCGAGCGCGACGCCCGCGCCGAAGTCAAGGTCGTAGCCACGCTTCCGCCAAAGCGGAGTCAGCTCGCGCATGTCGTCGCGCAGTGCGCACCCGAGCCGGACCGCGCGCAGCGGCGCGTCTGGGACCTCGATCGGGTCGTTGAAGAAGAGCTGTACGCCGTCGCCTTCCAGGAAGCCCACCGTCGCGTCGAAGCGCTTGACCAGGCGGCCGATCGTGTCGTGAAACTCGCCGAGCACGCGCATCAGCTCCTCCGGCTCGACGGTGTCGACGAAACTCGTCCAGCCGCGGAGGTCAGCGAAGAACATCGCGACCTCGCGCCTGTGGCTCCGGAGCGCCGTTTCGTCCCGGGACGAGACGATCGCGTCCGCGAGCTGCGGCGAGAGGAAACGTCGCAGCCGCCGCAGCCGCTCGAGCTCGCCGACCTGCGCCTGCACGCGGGCCTCGAGCGTCCGGTTGAGCTCCGCGAGCTCCGCGGCCTGCGCCTTGATCGTGTCGTGATAGCGCTTGATCCGGAGCAGCGAGCGGACCCGTGTCAGCAGCTCGTCGTGGTTGAACGGCTTCGGGATGAAGTCGTCGGCGCCAGCCTCGATCGCGCGCGTCTTCTCCTGGCCGACGCTCGAGGTGACCATGATGATCGGCAGCACCGCCGTCGTGTCGTCGTCGCGCAGTTGGGCGCAGACGGCGTAGCCGTCGAGGCCCGGCATCATCACGTCGAGGAGGACGAGGTCGGGGTCCGCGGACGCGACCAGCTCGAGCGCGGCGACGCCGTCGTTCGCAGTCAGCACGTCGTAGCCGCGAGGCGCGAGCACCGCCTCGAGCAGGCGCACGTTCTCGGGGACGTCGTCGACGACGAGGATCCGCTCCCGCCTGGTCTCCTCAGTCACGGCCGCAATGCTCCCCCACCGTGCGGACCAACTCGGCGACATCGACCGGCTTCGAGACGTAGCCGTCGAAGCCGGCGCGGAGAAACCGCTCGCGATCGCCCTCCATCGCCTGCGCCGTGAGCGCCACCACCGGTATCGAAGCCGTGCGCTCGTCGCCCCGCAGCCGTGCGAGCGCCTCGACGCCGTCGATCCCCGGAAGCTGTACGTCCATCAGCACGAGCGCCGGCACGCTCGCCCGCGCGAGCTCGACCGCCTCCTCGCCGGTCGTCGCCTCGAGCGTCTCGTAGCCGGTCGCCCGCAGGACGTCGCGGAACAGCTTCATGTTCTTCTCGTTGTCCTCGACGACGAGGACGCACTCACCCGCCATGTGCCCGTTCCTCTCCGCCCGGCAGCGTGAACACGAATCGGCTCCCGTGCCCGGGCTCGCTCTCCACCCAGATCCGGCCGCCGTGGAGCTCGACGAGCCGCTTGGAGAGCGCGAGGCCGAGCCCGGTCCCCTCCCGCTGCCTGACGCCGACGTCGGTCTGCTTGAACTCCTCGAAGATCCGTTCGCGGTCCTCGCGGGCGATTCCCGGTCCCGTGTCGGTGACCGACACCTCCAACCCGCTCGCGCCGCGTCCTGCGGCGACGGTCACGGTTCCCCCCGCCGGCGTGAACTTGACCGCGTTCGAGAGCAGGTTGAAGACGACCTGTCGGAGCCGCCGCTCGTCGCCGTGCACGATGTCGACGTCGGGCGCGAGCTCGAGCGCGAGCCGGACGCCGTTCTTCGTCGCCCGCTCCCGGACCATCACCACGCCGCGCTCGAGCGCCTCGCGCAGCGAGAAGTCGGCGAGCTCGAGCTCGACCTGCCCGGCCTCGACCTTCGACAGGTCGAGCACGTCGTTGATCAGGGAGAGCAAGTGGTTGCCGGACGACAGGATGTCGTCGAGGTACTCCCCCTGCTTCTCGTTGAGCTCGCCGAACATGCGCTGCTGCAGCACCTGCGAGAAGCCGATGATCGCGTTCAGCGGGGTTCGCAGCTCGTGCGACATGTTCGCCAGGAACTCGCTCTTGTGGCGGCTCGCCGTCTCGAGCTCGCCGTAGAGGCGCTTCAGCTCGTCGTTCATGCGGTTGACGTTCCCGGCGAGCGAGCCGAGCTCATCGCGGTTCGGCACGTCGAGCCGCCTGGTGAAGTCGCCGGCCGCGATCCCGGCCAGGCGCGTCTCGGTGCGCTGGATCGGGCTGACGAGCGACCACGAGAGGAGCAGCCCGAGCGTGAGGGCGAGCAGGACGCTCACCGCGCTGACGCCGATGAGGAGATTGCGCGAGGCCGCATCGGCGCTCCGGTTCGCCTCGACGAGCACCTTGGTCTCGTTCCCCGCCCGCGATGCAAGGTCGAAGGCGCTCGCCTCGAGATCGTCCCCGGCGATCCGCGCGGCGTTCAGGAGAGCGCGGGTCTCTGCCCCGCGTCGCACGCCGCTCGTGTCCAGCTCCTGAATCCGCTTCACCGCTCCCGCGATCGTCAGGTAGTCGGCGTAGATCCTGTGGCGGTCGCGCCTGTCTTCCGGCGGCGGGACGAACCCGAACAGCGGCTGGTCGTCCGCGAGCTCGACCTGGGACAGGACGTCGGCGATCTGGAGGTCGGCGAGCGTCCAGAAGTCTCCGCCGCTCTTCAGCGTGACGCCGCCGGTGTACGGCGTCAGCGTCGAGGTGCCTGCCGTGCGGACGCCGAGCACCTGCTGCAGGTCCTCGGCGTGCGCCTGGATCGCCTGGTAGGTCGCCGACCTCAGCTGGAGCGTGTCGAGCCGTTCGACGCGTGCGTTGGCCTTGTCGAGCTCGCGAAGTCCGAGGGCGCTGACGGCGACGAGGAGCGCCGCGATGGCGAGGAACGCGACGAGCAGTTTGGTCCGTACGCTTGCCGGCGCCCGCGCGACCAGCCCGCCGAGCTGTTCCCTCAGTCGTCCGAGCGCCGCCCGCCTCGGCGTGCCGGGCGGCGCCTCGAGCACGTCCGGGTGTGCCATCCACGCTCTACGGGCTCAGTGTCGCCGTCGATCCGGCCGAGTTGGTGATCAGCCATTGCCCGTTGACCTTCTGAAGCGTGTGCGTCACTCCAGCCGCTGCGACGACCTGCGACGTCTTCGTGTCGATGTAGTGGCACTCGAAGTACATCGTCGCCTTGTCGCCGTTCAGGTCGACCTTGATCTTGTACGACGGCGTGTCCGACTCCCAGCGCGGGCTCGCCTGGAACGCCTTGTTCTTCGTCAGGAACCAGTGGCGGATCTGCGCCTTGCCGGTCAGCGTCTCCTGGTCGATGTTGAAGACCGCGCCCGGCGCCCACAACGACATCATCAGGTTGATGTCGTGGCGCGAGGTGGCGCGGTGGAACTTCACCTCGATCTGGTCGATCTCGTAGAGGTTCGCTTCCCGGTCCGTCGTCGAGTCGACCTTCGCCGTCCCGCCCGACGTCCCGCCCGACGCCGAGAACGGCACGACCAGCGCCGCCGCCGCGCCGACGACGAGCAGCGTCCTCCAGCGGAGCAGTGTTCTCAGTTTCATTGCTCAGACTCCTTGGTCGGATGTCGCGACCTTCGCGGCGATCGTTGCACTCCGGGCCAAGCAGGTCTAGGGGGCCAGCACCCTGTCTCGAGGCGGCTACCCCGGCGCGCAATGGCGGCGAACCTGCCCGGGCAACTCGCGGACGTCGATCGGCTTCTCGACGAAACCGGCGAAGCCGGCTTCGTCGAGCCACGCGGACGCCTCCTCCTGCCGCAGCGCGCTCAGGGCGACGACCGGGATCTGCGCCGTTCGTCCGTCCGCCGCGAGGCGTCTCGCGGCTTCGCCGCCGTCGAGATCCGGGAGCCGCAGGTCCATGAGGACGACGTCGGGAAGATGCTCCCGCGCAAGGGCCAGCGCCTCGGCGCCCGTCGAGGCTGACAGCGTCCGCATCCCTGCTCGCTCGAGCACGTCGCGGGCGAGCTTCGCGTTGCGCTCGTCATCGTCGACGATCAGCACGAGCTCGGTCACTGCGTCATCCTATGGCCGCCCATGGCGATTCGGATCGTGCTCGCCGACGACCACTACCTCGTGCGCGAAGGCGTCCGCCGGCTGCTCGAGACAGAGCCGGAGATCGAGGTGGCGGCGGCCTGCGAGGATCTCGACTCGCTGCTCGACGCCGTCGAGGCCGAACGGCCCGATGTGGTCGTTACCGACATCCGGATGCCGCCGGGCGGGCTCGACGAGGGCATCCAGGCAGCGGAGCGTCTCCGCGACGCACATCCGAAGATCGGTGTCGTCGTCCTCAGCCAGTACGCCGACCCGGGTTACGCGCTTGCGCTGCTCGAGGCGGGCACCGCCGGCCGCGCCTACCTGCTCAAGGAGCGCGTCGACGACCTCGCCGAGCTCGTCTCTGCGATCCGCGCTGTCGCGGACGGCGGCTCCGTGATCGACCCGAAGGTGGTCGAGGCCCTCGTTGCGGAGAAGTCCCGCGTCGAGGCGTCTCCGCTCAACGAGCTGACGGCGCGCGAGCTCGACGTGCTACGGGAGATGGCCGAGGGGAAGAACAACGCTGCGATCGCGGCGACGCTCTTCCTCACGGAACGATCGGTCGAGAAGGTGATCCACTCGATCTTCGTCAAGCTCGGGATCGGCTGGGAGTCTTCCGTGCACAAGCGCGTGAAGGCGGTCATCCTCTACCTCGCCGAAGCCCCCTGAGCGAGCGGGATCGTCGCGGCGACGCGGCGCCCCCCGGACGTCTCCTCGACCGTTGCTCTGCCGCCGACCGCCTCGAGCAGGTCGCGCGCCCGCGTCGCGTCGAAGGCTCCGCCCACGAACTCGACCTCGAGCGTGCCGTCTCGCTCGCGCAGCACGATCGCCGTCGGCGCGCCCGCACCTGCGCCTCCGAGCGCCGCGCACCACCCGAAGTAGACGGCGCTCTCGAGCTCCGGCGAGAGCCGCCCGAGCCCCGGCGCGTCGATCAGCGCCCGTACCCCGACTGCTCGGGCCGCCTCGCGCAGGGCATCGGGAAGGCCGCGCAGGTCGAGGAGCGAGGGGTAGATCTCGGCGGCGAGCGTCCGTGCCCGGTCGAGCGCGCCCCGCGCCTCGCGCTCGAGCTCGTCGAGCAGCTCGAGCGCAGCGACCCGATCGTCGACGACGAGTGCTCGCAGCAGCTGCAGCCGGACCGAGATCGCGATCAGATCCTGCTGCACGCCGTCGTGCAAGGCACGCTCGAGACGCCGCCGGTCGGCGAACGCCGCGGCGGTCAGACGGCCCCGCGAGGCGCGGATCTCATCCATCTCGCTCATCGGCGTGGATCATCCGGCGGCAGCCGCCGCCGCGCAACACCACGCGAGCGCGCGAAGACAGGCCGGCCGCCGCCCGAGTGGGATGCCGGCACACCCGCGAACGCCGGGGCGCCACGATAGGCCGAGGACACGGTCGTCGGGTCCGGCGCGTTCCAGTCCGAGAGCTTGTTCTCCGGTAACGCGGGCCTCACACTGGGCCAGCAGGTAGCGGACTACGACCTCGGCCACGCGTTCGGCTTCTGAACAGTCTTCGGGGGCGCCGACTCGGCGGCGCCCCCGAGTGCTGGACCCGGCACACAGACCGGCAACCGGCTAGGTGACGGCGATCCCGAACGGGGCTGAACCGGCCGGAAGCGCGGTCGGCGACGACGGCAATTCGGTGAGACTGCCGCCGCTGACCGAGAAGCCGCCGATGGTGTTCGACCCGTCCTCGACCAGCCAGAGGGTCGAGCCGTCCGGCGCGAGCCTCGCGTCGAACGCACCCGTCCCGTCGAAGGGTGTGCTGCCGAGGAGCGTGAGCGCTCCGTCGTCTGCGATCGCGTAGCGCGAGATCGAGTTGCTCGCGGTGTTGACCGTGAACAGGTAGCTCCCGTCGTGGCTGATCTCGACCCAGCACGGCGCGGTCTGGTGATCCGCAAACGGCGATGCCCCGATCGAGGTGAGCGCGCCGTCGGGCGCGTCCGTGAACGCCGATACCGTGCCGTTGCCGGCGCCGTCATGGGCGTTCGAGACGAAGAGCTGCGACGGGTTCGTCGGCCTGAACTCGCTTCCGAATGGGCCGGCTCCCTGAGCGACGTACGGCGATCCGGGCGCCGCGATGAGGAGGCCGTTGGAAGACACGGAAAAGCTGTCGATCAGAGACGTGCCGACGCGTGTTCCGACGAGCCGGGTTCCGTCACCGTTGAAGAGAACGTCCCCGGGTGACGAGCCGTCGGGCAGCGTGAACGTCGATCCGCTGATCGGCCGCAGGTGGCCGCCCGCATTCAGCGTGAAGCCCGTGTAGTTGCTCCCACCGTCGCCGGCATTCGCCACGTAGACGAGGTCGCCGTGAACCGCGATGCTGACGGGCTCGTTGCCACCGGACGAGACCGGGCTGCCTTCGGCCTGCATCAGCCGGCCATCCGGCTTGATCCGGAGCACCGAGACCTGGTTGCTGCCGGCGTCGACTGCAACCAGGTAGCGGCCGTCACTGCTCAGCTGCAGGGCACCTTGAGAGCCGGTTCCGACGCCGGTTCCCGCGCCGCCGATCGAAAAGGGCGAACCCGGCAGCGGCGTCAGCGTCCCGTCGGCGTGTCGCTCGAAGCCTGCGACGGTGTTCGCCCCTGCGGTGTTGTCGTTCACGTACACGTGCCCGACCACGTCCGACTCCCCTGCGGCTGCAGCTGGGATCAATGTCGCTGCGACAGCCAACGCCAGGAGGCCGGTGGTCGCGGCGATGCGTGCAAGAACGCGCATGCGTCTCTCCTTCTCCGACTGTGGATGTGCCCGACGAGCCTTCCAGCCGCCCCACGGCCCGCGTCTTAAAGAAGAGCGTGCGTTCCTTACATGCTTCTTAAGCCGATCGTGCGCCCCGCGAAATTAAGCGGCTCGTAAGCGATGCGAAACGTTCGGGCAACTCACGGGGTCTTTAGTCCGAGCTACCGACAACGAGGCTTCATGCACTGGATCGACACGAAGACCGACTCGACGAGCGACGGCCGGCCCGGGTGATGGCGACAGTTCTCGTCGTCGACGACGAACCGGTCGTCAGGGATGTGGTCGTGCGCTATCTACGCCGCGACGGCTTCGCGACCCTCGAGGCCGCGAACGGTGACCACGCGCGAGACCTCATCCAGGCAGAGGAGCCGAGCCTCGTCGTCCTGGACATCATGTTGCCCGGTACCGACGGGTTGGATCTCTGTCGCTGGATCCGCGGCCGATCCGACCTGCCGGTGATCTTGCTCACCGCACGCGTCGACGAGACCGACCGGATCGTCGGTCTCGAGTTGGGAGCCGACGACTACGTGACGAAGCCGTTCTCGCCGCGTGAGCTCGCCGTCCGCGTGCGCACGGTTCTGCGCCGCGCCGGCTCAGGGCGCGAGCGGCCCGCCACGATCGGCGTCGGAGACCTCGAGCTCGACAGCGGCGCCCGCCACGCCACCCGTCGTGGCGAACCGCTCACGCTGACCCTGAAGGAATTCGACCTTCTCTGGTTTCTCGCCTCCAACCCGCGACTCGTCTTCTCGCGGGAAGCACTGATGGAGCGCGTCTGGGGCTACCACGCGGCGTTCGACACCGGCACCGTGACCGTGCACGTGCGGCGCCTGCGCGAGAAGATCGAAGACGACCCCGCCCATCCGCGCCACCTCCAGACCGTCTGGGGCGCGGGCTACCGGTTCGACCCGTGATCCTCCTTGCGCTCGTCGTCGCCGGCGCGAGCCTCGCGGTCAGCCTGACCGTCGCGTGGCTGCTGCGGCGTGTGCCGAGGATCGGGTTGCAGCTCGCCGGGCTCGCGTTCCTCTCGGTCTGCGTGCCGCTCACCGCCGTGATCCTGTCCGGCTGGGTGATGTTTCACATGGGCGCCGACGTGAAGATCCTCGCCGTCGCCGCGGGATCCGCCACCGCCGCCGTCATCGCCGGGCTGCTGCTCGCGCGATCGATCGCCCGGCCCCTGCGCGAGCTCGGCACGGCAGCGGGCCTGATCGCGGCGGGCGATCTCTCCGCGCGAGCGCGGACCAGCGGGCGCGGGGAGCTCCACACGGTCGGCGTTGCGTTCAACACGATGGCGTCGTCGGTGGAGCAGCTGTTCAACGCGCGGCGCGAGCTCGTCTCCTGGGCGAGCCACGATCTCCGGACGCCCCTCGCCTCGTTGCGCGCGATCGTCGAGGCAGCGGAGGACGGCCTCGTCGAGCCGTCCGAGTACCTTCCGACGCTCCGCCAGCAGGCGCTGACCATGTCGGCGCTGGTCGACGACCTCTTCGAGCTGGCCCAGATCGACGCCGGCGCCTTGACGCTCGAGCTCCGCCGCACCGATATCGCGGCGATCGTGTCCGCGACCGTGCAGACGCTCGGCCCCGAGGCGGCGACGCGACGAGTCACGCTCGCGTCGCAAGTCGTCGACGGAACGACGGTCGTCGTCGCGCCCGAGAAGATCGAGCGGGTCCTCGCCAACCTGATTTCGAACGCACTCCGACACACGCCTGCGGACGGATCCGTCGCCATTCGCCTCGAGGAGCTCCCGCTCGAGGTCTGTATCCACGTCGAGGACACCGGTACCGGGCTCGACCCCACGGCCTCGGCGCGGATGTTCGACCGGTTCTGGCGCGCAGACCGCGCCCGCAGCAGCAGCGGAGCGGGTCTCGGCCTCGCGATCGCCCGCGGGCTCGTGGAGGCCCACGGCGGACGCATCTGGGCCGAGAACCGAGCTCACGGTGGCGCCCGCGTCTCGTTCAGCCTCCCCTCGGCGGCATAGGCGCACGGACAGTCGGCGGCGCTCGAAGCGGATCTGCGCGAGGTGCCGCAGTGGCCGAGGACCGACGCCGCTAGGCGGCCACGTCGCGCGGCGGGGCGTTCGCGAGCCGCACGAGCTGTCGGTGCAGCGACGCGCGCACCGCGGCGTAGCGCGGCGACGACGCGACGTTGTCGAGCTCCCATGGGTCCTTGCGGAGGTCGTACAGCTCGCGCCAGCCGCGCCGGTACTCGACGTACAGGTAGCGCCGGGTGTGCACCGCCTGGTACGGCGGCGGTCCGCCCTGCCCCAACAAGCTTTGTCCCAGGTACTCGACGAGGAACGCCTTCCGCCACGGCACGCGGCGCCCGTGCAGGAACGGCACGAAGCTCATCCCGTCCTGCGGCAGGCCGGGCGTGACGCCGGCGAGCTCGCTGATCGTCGACGCGAGGTCGATGTTCAGCACCGGCTCGGTGTTCACGGTGCCGTTGCCCGCGCGCCACGGCGTGCGCACGACGAGCGGCACGTGCGTCGAGTCCTCGTACGGCCAGACCTTCCCGCCCAGGCGGTGCTCGCCCCAGAGGAAGCCGTTGTCGCTCGTGTACAGGATCACGGTGCGGTCGAGCATGCCGCGCTGCTTCAGCGTGTCGACGATCGCCTTGACCGAGCGGTCGAGCGCATAGAGCGACTCGAGCTGCCGCTCGCGCACGTGGTCGACGTACAGGCCGGCGGCGGCCTTCAGCAGGTCGCGGTGCCAGGCACTCCAGGGCTTGTCTCCGATGTCCTTCTCGTCGATCGCGGGCGAATTGAGCGGCGCGAGGTCGACGAGCTTCCCCTGGTCCTGCTTCGCCGGGATCGCCGGAAGGTGCGGCGCGACCGGCGCGAAGTAGAGGAAGAACGGCTGTTTCGCGCGGCGGATGAAGCTCGTCGCCTTCTGCGTGAGCACGGTCGTCGAGTAGTCGCGCGTCGCGTTCCCGTAGTGGACGAGCGTGCCGTTCTGGTTGAGCGTGTAGTCGTAGTAGCGCTCGAGCGGGATGCTGTCCATCGCCTGCCAGTCGTCCCAGCCCGGCGGGATCTCGTGGTTGCCGTAGACCGAGTAGTCGTTCAGGTACTTGCCGACGAGCGCGGTCTGGTAGCCGGCGTCGTGCAGCCACACGGCGAGGTTCGAGTTCTGGTCGAACGCCGGGTAGTTGCGCGGCCCGAAGTTGCCGAGGACTCCCGTATGGTGCGCGTACCGGCCCTCGAGGATGCTGGCACGCGACGGCCCGCACTCCGACGTCGTGACGTGGTAGTCGCTGAACGTGACGCCGTGGAGCGCGAGGAGGTCGTGCACGTTCCGCATCACCGCGCTTCCGTCGGCGCGCTCGTCGTCGCTCAGGATCAGGACGACGTTCAGGCGACGCGCGTGCGGCGCCGGCGAAGGCGGCGCCGCCACGCTTCGCGCCGCGCCGAGCGGCAACGCGGCGGCGACGAGCAGGCCGGCGAGGATCGAACGGCGCACGAAAGCCAAGTGTCGGCGGGCAGGATGTAGCTGGCGTGAACCCTGGATTAGGCGCCGAAGCGGTGGGCGGACGGTCAGAGCTTCGCGTAGAGCTGCCGGCCCAGCTTGAGCACGCTCGCCGAGCCGGTGCCGCCGACGACCCAGACCTCACCCCAGTGGCCGCCCTTCGTGAAGGTCACCGCGATGAACTTCGATCCGAACCGCTTGTTCGACGAGATCTTCCCGGTCGGGCCGACGCCGGACGCCTTGCCCGTCACCGTCCCGGCCGGCCAGGCCGCCTGCTTGAAGGTCTTCGCCGCCACCGAGACGATCAGCTGGCCCGACGAGTAGGTCCACCCGCACGTCTTGACGGAGACGCCATGGACGCTCTTCGAGCCCGGCGTCCCGAACTCGGGCGTGTCGGACGTCGCGCCGAACGCGCCGTTGATCGCGCCCGCGGTGACGGCAGCGCAGGGGTCGGGCAGCACCTTCCGCTCGGTCGCGACCGCCGGCGCGGCGGCGAGCAGGCCGAGCACGACGGCGGCGCCGACCGACGGCACGAGACGTTGACGGACGGCGGACGACCTCACGGTGCGCGGGACTGTACAGGGTTCGCGCGAACCGTCGCCGACGGATTATCGAGCGATACCGGGAAGACGAGAGCTACCTCAACCGACCGCCCGCCGCGGCGTCTCCTTCTGCGCCGGCTCCGCCCGGCGCGCGGCGGCGGCGGTCGCGACGTCGGCCGGGTAGGTCTTCCGGGCCTCGAACAGCAGCGCGGCGCTCGCGGCGAGGGGCGCCAGCATGACGATGAACGTCCAGCGGAGGCCCGTACGCCCGCCGCCGAAGACGTAGTCGGAGACGGCGCCGAAGACGACGGGCGCGAGTGCCTGCGCAAACGAGCGCAGCATCGTCCGGATCGCCTCTGCGCGGCCCCAGAGCTGCGACGGCATGATGTCGAGCCGCGCGGCGTCGAGCGGCGGGTTCTGGGCCGACAGCGCGAACGCCGCCCCGATCAGATACAGGGTCGCCGTCGTCGCCGCGCGCGTGAAGATGGCGGGCACGAACAGGATCGCGGCGGCGGTGGCGGCGACGGCGGCCGTGATGATCCGCCCCGTGAGGTAGCCGCGGCGGACGAGCGCGTCGCCGGCCGTTCCGCCCGCGAGCACGCCGAGCACCGCCCCGACGCCGGTCACCAGCAGCACCACGTTCGCGAGCCCCTGGTCGATCCGGTACTGGCCCTTCGCGAACTCGATGCCGAAGGTCTCGACGCCGGCGAGGAAGTAGTAGCCGCAGGCACTGGCCGCGATCAGCACGACGTTCGTCCGCACGCGCAGCACGTACCGAACGGCGCCGAGGAGGTCGAGCGTCCGCACGTCCGCGGTGCGGGCGAGCCCCTCGTCGGCATCGACGCGGCGGTCGCGGGCGAGACGCTGCGCGTCGGTCGGGCCGACGGTCTCCTGCTGCTGCCGGTCCGCCCCCTCGACGGCGGGCAGGACGTCGGCACCGCCGCGGGCGGGCTCCGGCAGGCGGAACACGAACCACGCGACGACGAGCGCGGGCAGCGCGAGCGCGACGAAGGCAGCGCGCCACGACAGCGCGGCGATGTCGCCGGTCACGGCGAAGCCGAACCCGGCGCCGACGAGCTCACCGGCGAGGATGAAGCCGTAGATGCGGCCGCGCTCGCCGGCCGAGAAGTAGTCGCCGATCAGCGACGCGATCATCGGCCCGGCAGCCGCGGTCACCGCGCCGAGGAACAGGCGCGCAAGGAGCAGCTGCGGGAAGCTCGAGACGGTTGCGCTCCACGTCATCGCAACCGCCCACAGGACGACGGCGCCGCCGAGGAAACGGGTCCGGGGCGCGTGGTCGGCGAGGACGCCGAACGGCAGCGTCGCCACGGCGCCGACGAGCGAGCTGACGGCGATCAGCAGACCGACCTGCGTGTTTCCGATGTGGAGCGCGTGGCGGAGCTCGGTCGCCGAGGCCCCGACGGTGGCGACGTCGGCCCCGCTCAGCCCGAGGACGCAGGCCAGCACGAGCACGACGTGCAGGCGCTGCTCGCCGCCCACCCGCCGCCGCAGGCCGTGCACCGCCCAACCCCCTGCGCCGGAGACTGCCGCGATCACCGGCCGCAGGTTCGAGCTCGCACGCATCGCCGTGACCTCTCCTCCCCGTTCACAGCGGCGGCGAATCGCGCGCAGCCCGAGGAGTAACGCCGCGTCGCGGGGGATCCGCACCGTGTGCCGGGAATCGTCGTCGAACCACTCACCTGGCCGCGTGCTCGACGCGCACACGAGCGCGCGATCCTGCAGGGCGGGCTCAGGCCGGGCGAAGGCGCCGCAGGGAGATCATCGTCGCGGCGTACAGCGCGATCGCCCCTCCGCTCGCCACGATCAGCCCCTGCGCCAGGATCGCGAACGCTGTAGTCCGCGCCGGACTGACGCCCGCGGTCGCGAGCGCCGCCGCGCCGACGCCGGCCTGCGTCGCCGCGCCGGCAGGCCCGATCGGCAGCGCGGCCGACGCCGAACCGGCCGAGAGGTACACGAGCGCGATCGGGAACGAGAGCGCGAAGCCGAGCCCGCGCAGGAGCACGTAGACGCCGACCGCCCGCACCGCCCAGGCGCCCGCGACGAGCCCGCCGGCTGCGAAGGCGTCCCGGCCCGAGGCGGGAGCGTGCCGCCCGAGCCAGTGCGTCGGCGCCAGGCGGCGAAGCCGCGCGACCCGCTGCGCCCGCGGCAGTAGCGCAAGGACGACGAGCGCACCGACACCCGCGCCCGCGACGACCGACAGCCCGACCCGCGCGCCGGCCTCGAGCGGCGCGACCGCGGCGGCGACTGCGGCCAGCGGCGCGAGCGCGGCCGCGTCGACGAGCCCGAGCAGGAACAGCGACACGACGATCGTCCCCACCCCGGGGCGGCGCCCGGGCATGCGCCGCAGGATCGCGACGCGCATCGCGTCGTCGAGCCGGCCGGGCAGGGCGAGGCCCGCGACCGCCGCGGCACCGGTCGCCGCCGCGAGGTTGAGCGAGTCGGGCCGCTCGACGCGCCGGAAGAGCATTCGCCAGCCGAGCGACTTCAACACGACCGACGTCAGGAAGAACGCGCACGACGCCGCCGTCAGGGCCGCGTTCACGTGACCGAGTGGCCAGCCGCGCAGGGCGAGGCTGCGCACCGCCCCGGCGGCGAGCGCCAGGGCCGCGACGCCGAAGGCGAGGTGGACGAACCGCCGCACGCGAGGGGCGCGCTCGAGCGCGAGCGCCGCGCGGAACCAGGCGGCGAGGAGGCGCGGCGACGTCGACACCGGCCGGGCGGGCGAGCCCGGCGGCGGCGACCCCGGCGGGCGGGGACCGATGCGGCTCGTCCGCCAGCGCCGGCGTAGCGGCGTGGCGACGCCGCGCCAGGTCGTCGGCGCCAGCGCGCGCAATCCTCACAGGCCGAAGGCGACGCCGGGAACGACGTAGAAGAAGACGACGGTCCAGGAGGTGAGCACATGGGCGAGCGCGAGCGCCGCGACGCCGAGAGCGCCGACGGAGACGAGCAACACGGCGATCAGGAGGCGAGCAGCAGCACCTCTCGCCGAAGCCTCGGCGTCCGGGCCGCTCGCCAAACGCGTTTCACGAGCGGCCGCCCGCGGAACCCGAGATACGTGACGGAGGTGACGACCGCCGCGGTGGCCCGGCGGGCCGCCGCCCCTTGCTGAGCTCCCTGCGGGAGCGGCGCCCGGTCGCCTGGCTGATGGCGACCGAGGCGCGGCGCACGACCGCGGCCGTCCTCGCCGCGCTGATCCTGTTCGCGATCGCGTTCGTTCTGCTCGGGCGGGCCGCGCGGCTCCATGTGCTCGTCGACGCCGTGCGGCAGGCAAACCGCTGGTGGTTCCCGGTCTGCCTCGCCGGAGAGCTGCTCGCGTACACCGGCTATATCCTTGCGTACCGGGACGTTGCCAGGGCCGACGGCGGCCCGGTGCTCGCCTTCTGGTCGGTGGTGCGGGTCGTCGCCATCGGCTTCGGCGCGTACTTCGCGGGCTCCTCGGTCGGCGGTCTCGCAGTGGACTACTGGGCCCTCCGGCAGGCCGGCGCGCCGCGACACGAGTCGACCCGCCGGGTGCTCGCGCTGAACACGCTCGAGTGGGCGACGCTCGCCCTGGCCGCATGCGTGTGCGGCGTGCTCGTGCTGAGCGGTGTCGCCGGCGGCGAGGCGCCGACGTCGATGGCGCTCGCCTGGGCCGTGGTCGTGCCGGCCTGCGTGGCGGCGGCGATCTGGACGACGCAGCCGGGACGCGTCGTACGTCTGTCGCGCGTGCCCGAGCTGCGAACGGGCAGCGGGCTCCTCGCGCGGGGAGTGCGCGGAGCGCGCGGCGCGTTCGGGGACGCGATCGGCGGCACCGCGCTCGTCCGCCACATCGTCGCGCACCCTCTGCGCTACCGGGCCGCCCTGCTCGGCTACCCGCTGTACTGGCTCGGCGACATCCTCACGCTCTACGCGGCGCTGCGCGCGTTCGGAGCGCACGTCTCTCCCCCGGCGCTGGTGCTCGCGTACACGACCGGCTACGTCGCGACGAGTATCCCTCTGCCCGCGGGCGGTGCGGGCGGCATCGACGCATCGGTCGCGCTCGCGCTGACGCTCGTCGGCGTGCCGCTCGCCCCCGCCGTCCTCGGCGTGCTCGTCTACCGCGGCTTCAGCTTCTGGCTCCCGATCATCCCGGCGCTCGTGCTCCTTCCGACGGTGCGGACCCTGAAGGAGAGCATGGAGCACGTCGACCGCGCCGCCGCCGACGCCGACAGCGACCGGCCGCGCGTGACGCAGGTTTCGGGGGCAGTCGGCGAGAGATAACTGAAGGGTGGGAAGCCCTTCGCTCCGTCTCTACCGCGCGGTCGGGGCGGGGATGACCGCGTTCAGCCGCCTGCGGCTCCGTGTCTCGGTCGACGGGGCCCTCGAGCTGGCACCGCGGACGCTCTACGTCTTCACCCACCGCTCGAACCTCGATACGCCGCTGCTCTGCGGCGGGCTCTTCCCGTTCGCGCGACGCGGGCGGAGGCGCGACCTGCCGTGGTTCGTCGTCCGGGACGACATGCTGGAGGACGGGTTCTTCGCCCAGTTCGCGCCGGGACGCGTGCCGCTCGCGCTGGGAGTCGGCGGGGTGCTCGCGTCGCACCTGCGGTGCGTGATGCTGCGGCCGGCGACGAGGATGCGCGTCGTCGAGCTCGCGCGCGCGGACCCCGGCGCGCCGCTGCACGACCTCCCGAATGCCGGGGACCTGGTCGCGCGGGCGCGGTCCCTCGGGCGCGCCGAGCCCACGCTGGCCGGCGACGTGCTCCGAAGCGCCTACGCCGATCTGCTGTGGCGCGTCGTCGGCCGCGACGAGGCACCCGGTCCCGCGGCGGCATGGGAGCGCCGCCTCGGCCAGTCGCGGCGCGACCTGGAACGGGTGGTGAGCCTGCTGCGGGGCGGCGAGAGCGTCGTCCTCTCGCCCGAGGGAACGCCGTCGTCCGACGGCGCGGTCGGCCCGCTGATGCGCGGCGTCGGGCTGCTGGTGCGACGCGGCCGCCCCGAGCGGATCGTGCCGATCGGGCTCGCGTTCGACCCGGTCGGCCCGGGCCGCACGCGCGGCCTCGTCAGGATCGGCGACCCGGTCGCGCCGCCGGCCGGCGACGTCGAGCTCGCCCTCCATCGGCTGCTGCGGCAGACGCTCCCGCGAAGCCCGGGCGCCGCGCGGGCACACGCGTACCGGGAGGGCACGCTTGCAGGGCCTCCGCCCGCCCCGCCCGAGATCCTCGACCGGCTCGCCCGCGAGTACGAGAGTGCCCTCTAGGTTCAGCGGCCGCCGCGAGGTCGCCGTCGGGCTCGGCGTCTACGCCGTCTACCTGCTCGTCCGGCGCACGGTGTACGACGAGGCGGGCCGCGAGCGCGCCGCCCGGAACGCGCGGCGGCTCGTCGCGCTCGAGCGCCGGCTCGGCCTCGACCTCGAGCCTGCGGTGCAGCGCATGCTGGTCGACCGGAAGCGCACGGTCGGCGCGCTCAACATCGGCTACATGTCGCTCAACATCGCCCTCACCGTGGGCAGCCTGATGCGGCTCTACCTGCGGCGGCATCCGGAATTCCACCGTCTTCGCCGCGCCGCGGCGCTCGCGACGCTGGGAGCACAACCGGCGTTCCTGCTGTTCCCGACCGCGCCGCCGCGGACGCTCGACGGCTTCACGGACACGATCCGCGAGCAGACCGGGCTCGACCTGGACAACGGCCTCGTCTCCCTGCTGTACGACCCGATCGCCGCCATGCCGAGCATGCATTGCGCCTTCGCGGTCGTCACCGCCGCGGCCGTCGGCGAGACCGCGCAGCGCGGGGTCGTCCGCGCCGCTGCGCGCGCGTACCCGCCGGCGGTCGCGGCAACGGTACTCGCGACCGCCAACCACTATGTCCTCGACACCGTCGCCGGCCTGACGCTCGGCCTCGCGTCCCTGCGTCTCTCCCGTCGCGTCGGGGCGGCCCGGCGGCCATGGTGACCGCCGTCCTCCGTTCGCGCACGGCGGCGCTCGTCGCCGGCGGCCAGGCGTGCTTCGTCGCGATGATGGCCGCCTGCCTCGCAATCGAGCCGTCGCAGGTCGCGATCAAGCGCGGCCTCAGCTTCTACGGCAACGACCTGCGCACGGTCGTGCCGTTCGCGCTCGGCTTCTTCCTCTGCATCGCCCTCACCGGCGCCGGCCTCGCGCGCCTCGCCGTCCGCGACGCCTTTCGGCGCCATCTGCGGGCGAGTCTCGTCGTCCTGCTCGTCCTGATGGCGCTGGTCCCGCTGACGCCGTACAGCGTCGACCTGCTCTTCGACTACCTGCACACGGTGATCAGCGCGCTCCTCTTCGCCGGTGGGTTCCTGCTCGGTGCGTGGCTCGCGCTCCGCGTGCTCCGCGGCCGCCTCGCGTGCGGGTCGTTCTCGGTTCAGGCCGGCGCCGGCATCGTCGCGCTCGCCGCTCAGCTCGGCTGGCTCGACTACATGATCCCGAGCCAGCTCGTCTTCCAGCTCGCGCTCTCGCTGCTCGTCGTGCTCGGCATCGTGCGGCGGGTGCCGCGGCCGCGCTAGCTTCCTCCACATGCTCGTCGCGCGCGCGCGTTGCCTCGTCACGGGCTCGACGAGCGGCATCGGCCGCGCCGTCGCGCTCGAGCTCGCGCACCGCGGAGCGAGCCTCGTCGTGAGCGGGCGCGACCCCGACGCGCTCACCGAGGTCGCCGGCGCGACGGGGGGCGACGCGGTGCGCGCCGACCTGACCTCGGCGGCCGACCTCGAACGCCTCGCTGCCGCGGCAGGCGCGGTCGACGCGGTCGTGCACGCCGCGGGCGCCGGGCTCTACGCGCCGGCCGCCTCGCTGGCGCGCGACGAGCTCGAGCGACTGATCGCGCTGAACGTCACGGCACCGATCGCGCTCACCACCGCGCTCCTACCCGGGATGCTCGAGCGGCGCCGCGGCCATCTCTCCTTCGTCGGCTCGATCGCCGGCCGCGTCGGTCGCGGCCGCGAGGCGGTGTACGCGGCGACGAAGGCGGCGGTGTCGGTCTATGCCGACAGCCTGCGCATGGAGCTGCGGGGCAGCGGCGTCGGCGTGCTCGTGGTGACGCCCGGGCCCGTCGCGACGCCGTTCTTCGCGCGTCGCGGCGCGGCCTACGACCGGCGGTGGCCGCGGCCGATTGCACCGGAGCGCGTCGCGGTGGCGCTGGTCGACGCGATCGAGGCCGACCGCACCGAGGTCACGCTGCCACGTTGGCTCGCCCTGCCCGCTCGTCTTCGCGGCGCCGCGCCCGGGCTCTACCGCGCGCTCGCCGGGCGCTTCGACTGAGCGGGCCGGACGCGACGAGGGCGCGCACCGACTGCTTCACCGTGGCGGTGGAGGCGAGCACCGCGGTCGGCTCGTAGCCGCAGTGCGCCATGCAGTTCGCGCACCGCTCGTCGCGCCCTCGCCCGTACGCGCTCCAGTCGGTCGTCTCGACGAGCTCCGCGTACGTCGCGGCGTACCCGTCGCTCATCAGGTAACAGGGGCGCTGCCAGCCGAAGATCGAGTAGCTCGGGATCCCCCACGGCGTGCACTGGAAGTCGACCTTGCCCTCCAGGAAATCGAGGAAGAGCGGCGTGTGGTTCAGCCGCCAGCGCCGCCGCCCGCCGTCGGCGAACGCCTCGCGGAAGAGCGCGCGCGTCTGCGTCACACCCGGGAAGTGATCCTGGTCGGGTGCCTTCTCGTACGCATACGCCGGCGAGATCTGGATCCCGTCGACCTCGAGCTCGTCGTTCAGGAAGTCGAGCACCTCGCGCACCGTCTTCGGCGTGTCGGTGGAGAGGAACGTCGTGTTCGTGTTCACGCGGAAGCCGCGCTCCTTCGCCGCGCGGATCGCCGCGACCGCCTTGTCGAAGATCCCCTCGCGCTCGACGAACGCGTCGTGCCGCTCGCGCAGCCCGTCGAGGTGGACGACCCAGGCGAAGTACGGAGACGGGGTGAACCGGTCGAGCCGTTTCTCCATCAGGATCGCATTCGTGCAGAGGAAGACGAACCGCTTCTGCGCGACGAGGCGCGCGACGATCTCGTGCACCTCGGGATGCACGAGCGGCTCGCCGCCGGCGATCGACACCATCGGGGCGCCCGACTCCTCGATCGCCGCCACCGCCTGCTCGACCGGCATCCGCTGTCGCAACACGTGCTCGGGGTGCTGGATCTTGCCGCAGAAGGAGCACGCCAGGTTGCACTGGAACAGCGGCTCGAGCTCGACCAGCAGCGGGAAGTGCGTGCGGCGCCGGAGCTTCTGCGCGAGCAGGTAGCGGCCGATCGCCAGGTTCTGCCGCATCATGCTCACAGCCCGCTCCGGCGCCGGCCGAGCCGGCGCCTCCGCTTTCTCATGAGCTCCGCCGAGCCTCCGCTCACGCCCGCACCTCCCGCGGCAGGTTGAAGCGCAGCGACTCGGTCGCGCTCGTCTGCTCGGCGACCGTGGCGCCGCCGAGCGCGTCGATCGAGCGCACGAGCCGCCGGACGAGCGACTCGGGAGCGGACGCTCCCGCGGAGATGCCGATCGTGTCGGCGCCGGCGATCCAGTCGAGGTCGACGTCTCGCTCGTCGTCGACGAGCATCGCGGGCGTGCCTTCGCGCTCGGCGACCTCGACCAGCCGCTGCGAGTTCGACGACGTGGCGGAACCGACGACGAGCAGGACGTCCGACCGGCGCGCGACCTCGCGCACGGCCTGCTGCCGGTTGGTCGTCGCGTAGCAGATGTCGTCCGAGCTCGGGCCGCGGAGCGCCGGGAAGCGCTCGCTCAGGGTCGCGACGATGCTCTCCGTCTCGTCGACCGCGAGCGTCGTCTGCGTGAGGAAGCGAACGCGCTCGGGATCCGGCGGCTGCACCCGCTCGGCGTCGCGAACGTCCTCGACGAGCAGGGTGGAGCCGGGGGCTTCGCCGCTCGTTCCCTCGATCTCCTCGTGACCGGCGTGCCCGATCAGCAGCACCGTGTTCCCTGCCTCCGCGAACCGCCGCGCCTCGGCGTGCACCTTGCTGACGAGCGGGCAGGTCGCGTCGATCACGCGCAGGTGCCGCTCGGCCGCGGCGCGGCGGACGGCGGGCGACACGCCGTGGGCCGAGAACACGGTGGTCGCTCCCTCGGGAATCTCGTCGAGCTCGTCGACGAACACGGCCCCGCGCCGCTCGAGGTCGGCGACCACGTGCTCGTTGTGCACGATCTGCTTGCGGACGTACACGGGCGCCCCCCGCTGGGCGAGCGCGAGCTCGACGATCTCGATCGCGCGCTCGACGCCCGCGCAAAACGAGCGGGGCGCGGCCAGGAGGATGTGACGGGGCCGCAGCGCGGCGCGCCACTGCTCGAGCACGCCGGCCGCCCGGTGCAGCGTCACGAGCGCGCGCGACCCGTGCAGCGCCGTGCGCAGTTCGAGGAGCTCGTCACCGGCCGCCTCGACGACCACCCGAAGCGCGACGAACGGCCGCCCGTCGGCGGCGTCTGCGAGCCACGCCGACTCCATGTCGACCGCGTCGACGCCCTGCTCGGCGAGGAAGCGTCGCTCGGCCGGCCCGGCGAGCTCGTCGACGGACGCGAGGACGCCCGCGCGCGTGCGGACGCCGCGGCGCCGGAGCGCGCCCACGAGCAGCGCGCTTCCCTCGAAGAACACCGGCTCGCGGCCGGGGCCGCGCAGCTCGGAGCCGAGCACGACGTCGCCGGGCCGGAGGTCCTCGGCGGCGCCTGCGCAGACACCCGCGACCGCGACGCCGCAGGCGTCCTCGACCGCGAGCCCGCGGGCGGCGGCGATCCGCGCGCGCTCGGCGCCGAGGCCCGTTCGGATCACCCGCGCGTGCCGGCGGACCTCGCCGGGCAGGCAGGCCGCCTCGACCCGGAGCGGCGCGAAGACGAGCAGCCGGCCCCCATTCATCGCGCGATCCGTCCCAGCGCGGAGACCGGGAAGACCTGCCGGTACAGGTGGTAGTTGAGGTAGAAGTCGCCGGGGAATCCGGTGCCCGTGAACTGCGGCTCGTCCCACGCCCCGTCCTCGCGCTGCGTCCGTGCGAGCCACGAGACGGCGCGCTCGACCGCAGGCCCTTCGTGTCCGCCCGCCTGCAGGGCGAGCAGCGCCCACGCGGTCTGCGACGCGGTCGAGCAGCCGCGTCCGCGCCAGGCGGCATCGCGATAGGAGCGCAGGTCCTCGCCGAACCCGCCGTCCTCGTTCTGCACCGCTTCGAGCCAGGCGACTGCGCGGCGGACGCTCTCGTGGCCCGCGAGCCCGCACGCCGCGAGCGCGGGCACGGCCGCCCCGGTCCCGTACACGTGGTTCGCACCCCAGCGGCCGAACCACGAGCCGTCCCGTTCCTGCTCGGCGAGCAGGAACGCGAGGCCGCGCTCGACCGTCCCCGAGCCCGGCCGTTCATCCGCCGCCAGCGCCTCGAGCGCGTGCGCGGTCACGTCCGCGCTCGGCGGGTCGGTGACCTCGCCGAAGTCGCAGAACGGGAGGCGCCCCGGAAGCGCGCTCGCGTTCTCGGCGTCGAACGCGGCCCAGCCGCCGCTCCGGCACTGCATGCCGCGTATCCAGTCGAGCCCGCGCCGGATCACCGCACGGTCCCCCTCGCCGCGACGGAGCGCGAGCACGACCTCGGCGGTGTCGTCCACGTCCGGATGCCAGTCGTTCTCGAACTCGAACGCGAATCCCCCGGGCGCGAGCCGCGGCCGCCGGCGCGACCAGTCGCCGCGCACGCGAATCTCCTTGCCCTCGAGCCACTGCACCGCGCGCCGGACCGCCGGCTCGCGCGGCTCGAGGCCGGCATCGAGGAGCGCGATGACGGCGAGCGCGGTGTCCCACACCGGCGACTGGCACGCCTCGACGCGGCGGCCGTGCTCGTCCTCGACGGTGAACGAGTCGAGGCCGCGCAGCGCGCGCGAGAGCACCGGGTCGTCGAGCGGAAGCCCCCAGGCGTGCAGCGCGACGATCGACCAGACCCACGGCGGCTGGATGCCGCCCCACGATCCGTCCGCCTCCTGGCGCTCGAGGATGAACGCGACTGACCGGCGGAGCAGCGCGTCGCGCAACGGCCCGATCCGCCTCCGGCCGTAGCGGTGCAGGAGCCGGTCGAGCGCCGGCGCGGCGCGCGGCGCGCCGGAGCGAAGCTCGCCGATGCCGAAGGGCACGGGCTCCGCCGGCTGCAACGTCGTCGCCACCTGCAGCGCGACGATCGTCTGGCGCGCCCAGCAGGCGAACGAGTAGACCGACAGCGGGACGCGCGCGGGCAGGAGCATCTGCTCCGGCGGGACCGCGGGCACGTCCTCCCAGCGCTCGAGCGCGAGCAACGCGAGCCACATGCGGGTGAACACGCGGGCGTCCTCGACGCCCCCGAGCTCGCGCACCACGCTCGCGGCGGCGCGCATGGGCGGAGCGGCCGGGTCGTCGCCGGCGAGACGGAGGGCGACGTACGCCTCGGCCGTCGTCGAGAGATCGGGGGGGCCGCCGTAGAACGTCGCCCAGCTCCCGTCCTCGCGCTGCTTCGACCTGATCCAGCGCGCCGTCGAGCGCGCGCGCTGGCGGTCGAGGATGCCGAGGTAGTGGCGGAGGAAGAGATCCTCGGCGTCGATGGTGACGTTGGTCTCCAGCTCGCCCTTCCAGTAGCCGTCCGGATGCTGGAGCTCGAGGAGCCTGGCGACGCCGCGCCGGAGCACGGCCCGCGCCTCGTTCGCGGCCGCCTCGGGCCGGACGCGGGTCGCGGTCATGCCGACACCGCCGCCTCGATCCTGCGGCTCTCCGGGGCGACGCTCGACCCGGCGAGCACGGCCTCGGCCGCGCGCAGGCCGCTGCGAACTGCACCTTCCATGGTCGCCGGCCAGCCGGTGTCGGTCCACGCGCCGGCGAGCGCGAGGCCGGGGAGCGTCGTCTCCGCGCCCGGCCGGAGCGCTGCGCTCCCCGGCGCGCTGCGGAACGTCGCCCGCGGCTCGCGCGTCACCAAGCGGTCGAGCAGCTCGGCGCGGCGCGCACGCGGCAAGAGCTCGTGCAGCGCGGCGACGCACGTCCGCACGAGGTCCCCCTGAGGGCGGTGCAGCTCGCGCGCTGCACTCGAGATGGAGATCGAGATCAGCTGGCCGTGCTCGACGCCGGCGGCCTCGGTGCGGTCGAACATCCACTGCACAGGGGAGCCGACCGCGGCCGCGAACGGCGTCTCGAGCACGAGCCGGTCGAAGAGCAGGTGAACGTTGACGATCGGGCTCGAGCCGAGGGCGCCGAGCGCGGCCGCATCGACGACGCCGGAGGGGACGAGCGACGCGACCGCGTGATGCGGCACCGCCGCCACGACGCGCGAGAACCAGGCCGCGCGGTCGGCGAGCACCAGTCGGAAGCCGTCCTTCGCCGGCTCGATCCCGCGCACGGCGGTGCGAAGCCTGACGTCGACGCCGCGGCCGCGCAGCGCGAACTCTGCCGGCTCCGAGTGCAGATAGCGGAGCGGCACGCGCGGAACCGCCAGGTCGCACGCGTCGGAGTCGTCGAGCAGCCCGGTGCGGAAGACGAAGGCGGCCAGGGCGAGCGACGCCTCCCGGGAAGGAAGGTTGAGCGTCGGTAGCGCGATCACGTCCCAGAGCACGTCGATCGCCCGCTCGGACTGCCCGTGCGCGCGAAGCCACTCGCCGAACGTGATCGCGTCGAGCGCGGGGTCGGCGAGGTCGAGCGCGCGCAACGCGCTGACGGCGCGCACCACGGCGACGCGCTCCCGCGGAGAGACATGCCGGTAGCGGAGCAGGGACGCCGCCAGATGCAGCGGCGCGGGCACGGCCGCGCGGGAGAGAAGGGCGCGCCTGCCGCCCGGCGCGAGCACCGGGACGCGCAGCCGAGGCTGCAGCTCGAGTCGGTCCTGCACGCCGATGCGCGCGAGCAGCCCTCGGTACGCGCTGCAGCAGCGCAGCGCGACGTGCTGGCCGTTGTCGAGCCAGTAGCCGTTACGCCGGATCGAGAACGTCGCGCCGCCGAGCTCCTGACGAGACTCGTAGAGCGTCACGTCCGCGCCGGCCTCCGCGCACTCGAGCGCGGCTGCGATCCCGGCGAGCCCGCCGCCGACCACCGCCACCCGCAGCCGCTCCTCCGCGCCGCTCATCGGGCGACCTTCGGTTGACCAACGGTTTCCGCTCCGGCACCGGCGACTACGCTCATGCCGCTCATGCCGCTCATGCCGGCCACCCGGCGAGCGACCGCCCGACGAGCAGGCGCTTCTGCCACGACGGGAGCGAGACGCGGCGACGGAGCGCCAGCGCCGGATCGGCCGCGATCTGCTCGACCAGCGCCCGGTAGGCGACGGTCATCGCGAGCACGCAGCGCGCGCTGCCGCGGTCGAGCAGCGAGACGAGCTGCATGCCGCGCTCGAGCCGCTCGAGCGCCCGCTCGGCCTCGTAGGCGACGACGAGCTCCGCGTCGCCGTGGATCGTCCCGCCCGCCATGCGGCACCCGAACCGCGCGAGATCGGCCGCCGGCAGGTAGTAGCGGCCGCGCCGGAGGTCGTCGGCGAGGTCGCGCAGGATGTTTCCGAGCTGCAGCGCGATCCCGAGGTCGTCGGCGAGCGGCTCTGCGGCGGCCGGGTCGACCGGCCCGAAGACGCCCAGACAGAGCCGCCCGATCGAGCCGGCGACGCAGCGGCAGTAGACCTCGAGCTCCGCGAACGTGTCGTAGCGGCGGCCGCGCACGTCGCTCTCCGCGCCGTCGAGCAGCTCCTCGAACGAGTCGAGCGGGATCGGGAAGCGACGCGCCGCGTCGCGGACGGCGGCAAGCAAGGTGAGCTCGTCGGGGTCGGCGCGGTGGAGCGCGCCGCGCAGCTCGTCGATGTGGCGCAGCTTGGCCTCACGCGAGAGCGACCCGTCCGCGATGTCGTCGATTCGCCGCGCGAGCGCATAGATCGCGAACATCGCCCGGCGCCGCTCCGGATCGAGCAGGCGCATGCCCGCGTAGAAGCTCGAGCCGGAGGAGCGCGTGAGCCGCCGGCAGTCCTCGTAGGCGAGGTCGAGGCTGACCGTCACTATTTCCCGCTCCGGCGCCGGCCGAACCTGCGCCTCCGCTCTTTCGAGCCTCCGTCAAGCCTACGGCTCATGCCGGGAGCGCAGCCGCGGTGGCCCAGAGGCGGCGCGCGCGTCCCGCGCGCGGCCCGCGCGGTAGCACGTCGTAGCGCGCGCGCACGAGCGCGCGGATCGCGGCGTCGCCGCCGCCCACGTAGCCGGCGACGGCGAAGCGCGCGCGGCCGCGAAGCGACGCGACGAGCGGTCTCCCGGACGCGAGCAGGCGGGCTGCGCGCTTCGTCTCGAGCTCGAGCAGCCGCCGGAGCGGCTCGGACGTCGTCGCCGCCAGCAGGTCGCGCTCGCCGACGCCGAAGCGCAGGCGGTCGGCCGCCGGCAGGTAGACGCGGCCGGACCGGGCGTCCTCGCCGACGTCCTGCCAGTGCTCGATCAGCTGCAGCGCGGTGCACACGTCGTCCGACCAGCGGATCCGCTCCGCGTCGGCGGCGCCGAGCACGTGGAGCACCAGCTCCCCGACCGGGCTCGCGGACAGGTCGCAGTAGGCGAGGAGATCGTCGAAGGTCTCGTAGCGCGACTGCACCTGGTCGCGCCGGTTCGCCTCGATCAATCGAAGGAACGGCTCGGGGGGCAGCGTGCACGCACGCACGGTGACCGCGAGCTCGGCGAAGACCGGCTCGGTCGTGGATCCGGCAAACGCGCGCGTGAGCTCCTCCTCGGCCCGGTCGAGGTGAGCGAGCCGGTCGCCCGGTGCGGCGTCGCCGAGCTCGTCGACGAGCCGCGCGAACAGGTAGATCGCACGCAGGTGCCCGGCCGTCAACCGGCCGAGCAGCAGCGACGCGACCGTGAAGTTCTCGCCGGGCGCACGGGCGCGCACGGCGGCCACGGAGGGCCATTCGCGAGCCTGCTGCGCGGGGAGCGGGCGCACGAGCTCCGTCATGCGCCGAAGACCTGGATCAGCACCTTCCGCGGACGGGCCCGGTCGAGCTCGCAGAAGAAGATGCGCTGCCAGGCCCCGAGCAGCAGGCGGCCGTCGACGATCGGAATCGTCTGCGACGACGAGAGCACGACCGACCGGCAGTGGGAGTGGCCGTTCGGAAAGTCTGCGGTCTCCTCCTCGATCCCCTGCGTCCGGACCTCGAGGTCGTCGTGCCGGTAGTACATGCCGTCCGCCGGCGCGATCCGGTCGAGCAGATCGGCGAAGTCGCAGCCGAAGCCGTCCTCGTGCTCGTTGATGACGACGGCGCACGTCGTGTGGGGCGAGTAGACGAGCGCGAGGCCGTTCTCCACCTCCGATCGCTCCACCACGCCGAGGACGTCGTCCGTCACGTCGATCATCTGCGAACGGTGTTCGGTCACGAGATCGTGATTCTCGAATCTGCACTGCATCGCTCGACTCCAGTCGCGTCTCGAGGATTGGCTTGAGGCTCCAGCCACTTGTGCTGCCAGACTGAGCAGGCGTTAAACGTCCGGCTTCGAGTCGGAGCCCTGCTCCGTCGTCTCGCGCTCGGAGCGGTCCTGCCGGACCGGCCGCTCGCCACCGTCGACGGCATCCGGATTGCCTTCCGGGGCCATCGTGTCGAACCGATCCTCGGGCCGGTCCGACTTCGACGGCGGCCGCATCGTGTCGAACCGCTTGGAACGTGGCATGTCGATGCCTCCTTCGTCAGTTACATCGTGGAACGATGTAATTACCCCGGCCTCCGACCCGTCAAACGCGACCGGTCAGCGCTTCGGCGGCCGGCTCTCCTCGATCGCCTCGCGGGTGTGCTGCTCGAGCGCCTCGATCGTGCGCACATCGAGCAGGACGCTCCAGCAGAAGCTGTTGCTACCGCAGCGGTGGACGTATCCGTCCTCGAGGATGTCCGCGAGACGGCGGCCCGCCCGGTGCTGGGAGACGATGTAGGAGCGAAGCCGCGCCGCACGGAACGGCCGCGGCCCGAGGAAGAGAAACGGGTTGCCGTAGAACGTCTTCTCATGGATCAACATCGTAGTACGATATTACCCGAAGGGGCGGACGTCTACACCACCCGCGCGTATCGTGGCGCTTCAGGTGAGCGGAGACACGATGCGGGCGGCCCGCTACTCGACGTCGGGCACGAGCGCCGGCGAGCTCGAGCTCGTCGAGCTTCCCCGTCCCCGCCCGGGGCCGGGCGAGGTCCTCGTGCGACTCGCCGTCTCGGGCGTGAACCCCACCGATTGGAAGTCGCGCCGGCGGGGCGGCACGACGGAGGGCTTCGAGTTCGTCGTCCCCGGCCAGGACGCCGCGGGCGAGATCGCGGCGGTCGGCGAGGGCGTGGACGCCGGCCGGACCGGCGAGCGCGTCTGGATCTTCGAGGGCCAGTGGCAACGCGCGCAGGGAACGGCGGCGGAGTGGATCGCGATCGACGAGAGCCGCGCGGTCGAGCTCCCGGACGGGGTCTCGGTCGACCTTGGAGCCGCGCTCGGCATCCCCGCGATGACCGCCCACCGCTGCCTCTTCGCCGACGGCCCGGTGGAGGGCGAGGCCGTGCTCGTGCACGGCGGCGCCGGCGCGGTCGGCCACGCGGCGATCGAGCTCGCCCGGCACGGCAACGCGCGCGTCGCGGCGACCGTCAGCTCGCGCGGGAAGGCCGAGCTCGCGGCCGCGGCCGGCGCCGAGCTCGTCGTGAACTATCGCGAGGAGGACGTCGTGGCCGCGGTCCGCGAGTGGGCACCGGGCGGCGTCGCGCGCATCGTCGACGTCGACATCGCCGGAAACCTCGAGGTCGACACGAAGGTCGTGGCGCCGAACGGCGCGATCGTCTCGTACGCCGTGCGCCCGGAGCCGGTCGAGCTCGGCCGCGGACTGATGGTGAACAACGTCGTCGTGCGCTTCGTGCTCGTCTACTCGATGCCGGAGCAGGCCAAGCGCGCCGCCGTGGAGACGATCCGCGCGGCGCTGCGCGCCGGCGCGCTGACGCAGCTGCCGACGACCCGGTTCCCGCTTGCCGAGATCGCCGCAGCCCACGACGCCGTCGAGAACGGCGCCGTCGGCAAGGTGCTCGTCGACCTGGACTAGCGACGCGAACACGGTGCCTGGCACCAAGGTGCCAGGCACCAGGCCTTGCGGCAGGCTAGAGCCGCTCGAGCAGCTCGCCGACGCCGCCGACGACCTCGTCGGGCCGGTGCAGCTTCGGCAGCCGGCCGAGCTCGCCGTCGCCGGTGATGCCGGTCCGCACGAGCACGGTGTGCGAGCCCCCGAGGTTGCCGAGCGCGATGTCGAGCGCGACGTCGTCGCCGATCACCGCGAGCTCGCGCGACGGCAGGCCGAGGCGGTCGACGATCTCGCGGACCGCCGGGCGCGAAGGCTTGCCCACGACTGCCGGCCGCGCACCCGTGACCTTGACGAGCGCCGCGGTCACCATCGCGCCGCGGCTGAAGATCGGGCCGTCGGCACCCGAGTACGCCGCCACGTAGCTCGCCGTCAGCAGCCTCGCCCCCGCGTTGATCCCGCGCGCGGCACGCTCGAGCTTCGCGAAGCCGAGCTCCTCGGGGTGCGCGACGAGCACGACGCCGAACTCCTCCTCCTCGCCGACCAGTCGGATGCCGGCGGACGACAGCCGCTCGTGCGTCGCGTCCGTGCAGAAGGCGAGCACGCCGGAGTCCGGCGACCGGCCGAGGACCGAGATCGCGCAGCAAACGGGGGTGAGCACCTCGTCGTCGCGGACGTCGAGGCCTCCGTGTCGCAGCTCGGCGGCGAGCACCTGCGGCGAGACATGGCTGGCGTTCGTGAAGACCACGAACGGCCGGCCCGAGCGGCGGATCTCGCCGAGCAGCTCACGCGCGCCGGCGATCGGCTCGTGGCCGGAGCGGGTGCGCTGGATCAGCGTCCCGTCGAGGTCGAGCACGAACCCGCGCACCTGCCCGAGCGCCGTCAACCGCGCCTCCAGAGCACGTTCGTCTCGCCCTTCGCGAGGCTGAGATAGGCGATCTCGGGCCGCCGCTCCAGCTCGCGCAGCAGCGTGACCAGCGGGCTGCGCCGCCCGGGCGCCGGCTCGGGCGGCGCGCCGGCGACCATCGCGTCGACCTGCTCCGCCGGCATCGTCAGCCGCAGCAGCAGCTCCTCGTCGGAGATCCGCTCGCCGAAGCGCACGCGGGCGCCCTCGAGCGAGAGCGGCTCGGCGCGCCGCAGCTCGGCGGCGCGCGGCAGCGACAGCACGCGGTCGGCGACGCCGGGCGCCGGCGGCGCCGGAGGATCGCCGAAGTGGCCCAGGAAGTAGCGGACGATCTCGTCGGGCACGTCGGCGTAGCGCTCGCCGCCCCGGTGCAGCGCCATCACGTTCATCACGGCCTGCGTGACGAGGAACTGCGCGTACGGCGTGACGACGATCGGGTAGCCGAAGTCGGCACGGACGCGCCCGATCTCGTCGATCGCCTCGCCGAAGAGCTCGGGACGACGGAGCTCCTCGAGCTGGCGGCGCATCGTCGTCACGACTCCGCCCGGGAGCTGATGGTGGTAGTAGCCCGCGTCGTACTCGGCCGGCGCGCCGCGTGGAAGGCCGCGCTCTGCCGCGAGCCGCTCGAAGTGGGCGGACACGAGCGCGAGCGCCTCGAGGTCGACGCCGTGTGAGAAGCCGGATGCCTCGAGATTGCGGATCGTCGCCGCCGTCGACGGCTGCGACGTTCCGCTCGCGAGCGGGGAGACCGCGGTGTGCAGCGTGCCGAACCCGAGCCGCGCTCCCTCGACGTAGACGAGCGGCGCGAGGCCGATCGTGCAGTGGCTGTGCAGCTCGACCGGCCGCCCCGCGAACGCATCGAGGAAGAGCGGCGCGAGCTCGCGCACCCGGTCGACGGTGAGCAGGCCGCCCGGGTCCTTGAGGTAAAGACGGTCGACGTCGGGCATCGCGGCGACCGCGGCCGCGCGCGTCGCGTAATGCGCGTCGTCGTGCACCGCGCTGACCGAGTACGTCAGCCCGACCACCACCTCCTCGGCGCCCTCCTGCTTCGCGATCCGCGCGCTCTCGGCGAGCGCGCGCGGATCGTTCATCGGATCCGCGATCTGCACGCGGCGGATGCCGTTGCGAACGACCAGCCGGAACGCCAGCCGGATCACGTCCTCGCGGGCCGGCTCCCAGGAGATGAAGCGCATCCCCGTGGTGAGGAACGTGAGCAGCGTGCTCGGCATCGCCGCCCGCATCAGGCGGATGCGCTCCCATGGATCCTCGTGGTGGAAGCGCACCGACACCGCCATGTGCGTGCTCGAGGTGAAGTCGAGCGCGCGATAGCCAACGCGCTCGAGCGTCGGCGCGATCGAGACGACGTCCGGCGTCGTCAGCCCGGTCGCGCCCCACAGACTCTGGTTGCCGTCGCGCGTCGTCGTGTCGACGAGCTCGATCGTCATCCGACGGCGACCCGGAAGAGCGGCTGCCCCGCCTCGACCAGCTCGGCGTTCTCGGCGCAGACCTCGACGATCGTGCCGGCGACGCCCGCGACGATCGAGTTCATCATCTTCATCACCTCGACCAGGCAGACGACCGTTCCCGGCTCGACGCGCGCACCGACCTCGACGTACGCGTCGGCTCCCGGCGCCGAGGCGCGATAGAAGACGCCGAGGAGCGGGCTCTCGATCGCGTGCAACCCGGCGGCCGGCTCGGGCTCCGGCGCGCCGTCCTCGGACGGCTTCGCGCCACGGCGCACGTGCAGCTGCAGCTCCGGGGTGTCGATGCGCAGCTCGTCGAGCGCCGAGGAGTCGATCAGCCGGAGGATCTCGCGGACGTCGTCGTCGCTCAGGCTCATGCGCGTCGCTGCACGCCGAGGGTCGACAGCACGAGCGCGAGCGCCGAGTCGCCGGTGGGGCCGTGCGTGCGGGCGGCCGCCGTCACCGGCCGCGACTGCAGCACGTGCGTCGAGCCGCTGCCGTCGATCGCCCACTCGACGTCCTGGTGCGAGCCGAAGTGACGCTCGACGACGCCGGCCACCTTCACGAGCGCCGCGAGCCCGGAGTCGTCGAGGCACGGCACGCCCGCCCGCGCCGGCGGAACGTCGAGACGCGTCGTACCCGACCCGGCCGGGTCGGGTCGGTACTCGACCAGCTTCGCGTTGACCGCGCTGCGCACGACTTCGCCGGTGACCTTGCTGACGAGATACTCATCCGGGGTCACCTCGCCGCCCACGACCGCGACCCCGAGCCCCCAGCTCGCGTCGATCGCGACCACACTCGGGTCGCCGCTCACCGGGTTGCACGTGAACAGGACGCCCGCGACCTCGGCGTCCACCATGCGCTGCACGGCGACGCCCATCGCCGGCGCACCGCCCGTGTCGCCGAGCCGGGCCCGGTACGTGATCGCCTCCGGGCTGAGCAGGCTCGCCCAGCACCGCTGCACGGCGCGGCAGAGCTCGTCCACGCCGCGCACCCAGAGCACCGTCTCCTGCTGGCCGGCGAACGTCGCGTCGGCGCCGTCCTCGCCGACGGCGCTCGACCGCACCGCGACCGGAGGCCCGGCGAGCTCCGCGTAGCGCTCGGCGAGCTCGGCACGCAGCGCATCCGGCAAGCCCGCCTCGGTGACCGCCGCGCGCAGCTCCTCCGACACCGCCCGCACGGCGCCGATCTCGCCGGCGTCCAGCCGTGCCAGGGAGCGCTCGACCCGATCGCCCAGCCCGACCGCGTCGACGAACGCGCCGTACGCGTCGGCCGAGATCGCGAACCCGTCGGGAACCGGGATCCCGGCCGCGAGCAGCTCACCGAGGGCTGCGCTCTTCCCGCCGAACCGGCCGTCGTCGCGCAGCCTCAGGTCGCCGAGCGGCGCGGTGGCGGCGTGCACTCAGCGCGCCTCGTCGAGGATCTCGACGACGCCGGTCCCCCCGTCGACCCGGAGCAGCTGCCCCGTCCGGATCACGGCGGTCGCCCGGCCCGTGCCGACGACGGCCGGCTTCCCGTACTCGCGCGACACGATCGCCGCGTGCGACATGACGCCCCCGATGTCGGTGACCGTGGCCTTCACCTTCGGGAAGATCGGCGCCCACGCAGGCGACGTGATCGTGCAGACGAGGATCTCGCCCTCCTGCACCGACCCGAGCTCGCCGGGATCGTTGAGCACGCGCGCCCGTCCCTCCGCCGTCCCCGCCGACGCGGCCGCCCCCTGCAGCCGGCGCGGCGCGCCGTCGAGCGACGCCGCCCATTCCTGCAGCCGCTGCGGCGTGACCCCCCAGAGCATCACCGCCATCGGGTCGTTCACCGACTCCGGCATCGCCCCGAGCGCGGGCGGCGGCGTCCACTCCGTGAGCCGCTCGAGCAGTGCGCGCCGCTTCGCCACGATCGGCGGCCAGTAGTCGGGGCCGAGCGGCGGGCCGCCCGTCGCCCACATGAGGCACAGCTCCTCGAGCGCCGACATCACCTCGTGCCGGCCGAGCTGGAACAGGTCCTCGCCGTCGGCGAGCCAGCCGTGCTTCGCGAGCACGGCTCCGAACTCGCGCAGCTTGTTGTAGTAGCTCGTGAGGAACCAGTAGTCGCAGTAGAACTTGTGCTCCTCGACGAACGGGAACACCGTGCGCGACAGGCCGAGCAGCTCCGCGAACGGGCCCTTCGCCTCCTCGGGCAGCAGCGCCGCGTAGCCCTCGGCGAGCCGGTCGCGCTGCTCGCGCAGCTCATCGACGGGACGCTCGACGTCCTGGCCCGCCTGGAGCGCGGCGACGTGGCCGACGAGCGACGCGTACGGGATCGTCGGGTCGTCGAGCCAGCTCCGGTAGTAGTGGTAGAGGCCGTCGCCGGTGGCCATGTGGAACCAGGGCTCCTTGACCTGCTCGAGCTCGGCCAGCCACGCACGGCCGGCGTCGCTCCCTTCGAGCTCGCCCTCGATCTCGGCGGGCGTCCGTCCCTGGACGAAGGCGGCGGCGACGCCGGTGTCGACCGCGATCCGCGCGAGCCGGCGCAGCTCCGCGTCGGGACGGAAGAGCATCACGTCGAGCCCCGCGATCATCTGCGCGATGTGCTGCTCCGGGATGTCGGGCAGATGCCCGCGGCAGAACTCCGAGAAGGTCAGGTACGCGCCGTAGCCGAGCAGCAGGAACTCGAAGTGGTGGTGCCACATCAGCTCGCCGAGCCGGAGCGTCCGCTGGTAGTTGTCGAGCAGCGGGACGTAGCTCGCCACGTGGTCGCTCTCGAACACGAGCTCGTCGGGCTCGTACTCGGGCAGGTCGGCCACCTCGACCGCGGCCAGCTCGGCGATCAGGTTCTCCATCTTCGTCCGCCAGTCGGCGTAGAGCGCGTCCCAGTTGCCGAAGTAGTGGCCGGCGCGGCGCTGGAAGTACTCGGCTCGCTCGGCGATCTTCGTCGGATCGGTCACGGGGTTGACGGTGATGTAGACGTAGCCGTTGACGATCCGGTAGTCGACGCCCATCGCCGGCGGCACCGCGAACGCGCGGTTCTGCCACGCGCCGACCGCGTAGTACGGGCCGTCGATCGAGACGACGTCGAAGGCCGGCATCGGCGTCGGGAAGTGCATCGAGTTCCAGAACCAGAGCCGGGCCTCGTCGATCTCCCGGCGCTCCTCGGTGAAGAGCGTGTAGTACGGGTAGAGCTCCTGCCAGCCCTCGCAGCCCGGCGGCGTCTCGATCGAGTACGGGCTGGGAAAGGCGCTCGGTGCGCGCGTCGCTGTCGTCATCCGCAGGCTCCTTGGGGGATGCTCGCCGTGCGGCGAGGTCGTTGGTGAACGATAATCGGCGCTTGCCGCAGACGCAGACGACGCGGACGGTGGCCCGCCGCATCAGGGAGCTGACGCTCGTCGAGCACGAGCTCGCCGTGCCGCTCGACCACGACGCCGGCGGCGGCGAGGAGCTGACCGTGTTCGCGCGCGAGCTCGTCGGCGACGCGCCCGGTTCCGATTCGTTCCCCTTCCTCGTCTACTTCCAGGGCGGGCCGGGTCACGAGGCGGGGCGCGTGCACAGCGCGCCGGGCAAGGGCTCGTGGCTGCACCGGGCGCTTCGGGAGTACCGGGTGCTCCTGCTCGACCAGCGCGGCACGGGCCGCTCGACGCCCGTGGGGCGGCTCGAGGGCCGAAGTCCTGCGGAGCAGGCCGCGTACCTCACCCACTTCCGCGCCGACTCGATCGTCCGCGACGCGGAGCTCGTCCGCCAGGCGCTCGGGGTGGAGCGGTGGTCGGTGCTGGGCCAGAGCTTCGGCGGCTTCTGCGTGCTCGCGTACCTCTCCGCCTTCCCCGGGTCGCTCCGGGAGGCGTTCGTCACGGGCGGCCTGCCGCCGATCGGCCGCCCCACCGACGACGTCTACGAGCGCACCTACCGGCACGTCCTCGACCGCTCCCGCCGCTACTACGAGCGCTACCCCGACGACCGTGACCGGGTTCTCGCGATCCACGACCGGATCGCGAACGGCGGGATCGTCCTGCCGACGGGCGAGGAGCTCACCTCGCGGCGGTTCCGCCAGCTCGGGATGATGCTCGGGGCGAGCGACGGCGCGGAGCGGCTGCACTCGATCGTGGAGCTCGACGTCGACTCGCCGGCGTTCGCGCACGACGTGATGGCGCACGACGCCTTCTCGCGCAACCCGCTCTACGCGATCGTGCACGAGTCCTGTTACGCCGACGGCTGCGTCACCGCGTGGTCGGCGGAGCGGACGCTGCCGGCGGAGCTCGGGGCGCCCGAGCTCTTCACGGGCGAGCACGTCTACCCCTGGATGTTCGAGGACTACGCGGCGCTGCGGCCGCTCCGCGAAGCCGCCGAACTGCTCGCCGAGCATCCCTGGCCTCGCCTCTACGACGCCGGACGGCTCGAGGCGAACGAGGTACCGGTCGCCGCTGCGGTCTACGCGAACGACATGTACGTCGACCGGGACCTGTCGGAGGAGACGGCCGGCCGCGTCGGGAACCTGCGGCGCTGGCTGACCGACGAGTACGAGCACGACGGGCTGCGGGCCGACGGCACGCGCATTCTCGACCGCCTGATCGTGCTCGTCCGCGGCTGACGCCCCACACACGAGGAGGCAACGCATGGCAGTCAAGGTGCTCGTCAATCTCGCGACAGGACTCGAAGACCCGGAGCGCGTGACCATCGCGTTCCTGACGGCGACGGCGGCCCTCGCGCAGGGGCACGAGGTCGTCGTCTGGACGACCAAGGACGCCGTCAGGCTCGGTCTGCCCGGACATGCCACCGGCGTCGCGTGCGAGGGCTGCCCGCCGCTCGAGCGGCTGTTCGAGCAGTTCGCGGACGGCGGGGGGCAGCTGTGGTTGTGCCCGATCTGCCTCGACGCGCGCGGGCTGACCGAGGACGAGAAGGTGCCGAACGCGACGATCGCGGGCGCGACGCCGATGTTCGACTGGGTCGGCGACGGCGCGATGGTCTTCAGCTACTGATCGCCGCGAGCACCGACCGGAGCGCCTCGGCCGTATCGCGCCAGCGCAGGGAGGCGGCCGCGTCGTCGGCCGCGCACCACCGATGGTCGTCGTGCTCCCAGTCGAGGTGCGGCTCCCAGTCGTCCGGCGCCTCGGCGTGGAAGCACGTGACCTGAACCTCGGCCACGCCGGGCGGGTAGAGGCGGCGCCGCTGCTCCGGCTCCTCCGCCAGCGAGTACGCATACCGCACCGGCGGGACCGGCTGGACGCAGCGGGCAACCAGGCCGGTCTCCTCACGCAGCTCGCGCACAGCGGCTGCGCTCGCTGTCTCGCCCGTCTCGACACCGCCGGCGATCACGTGCCAGTACCCGCCCTGCTCCGGTGAGCGATGCGCGATCAGCGTCTCCGCACCGCGCCGGCGCGTGACGAACACCACCACCTCCGCCCCGGTCCGCACACCCGCATCCACCCCGGTGGAAGATAGCGTCGTGGCCACGTCTCGAAGCTCGCGCGCAGCACCGAGGCAGCTCGCCGTCGAGACGCCGCACGGGCGTGCGGTCGCGCACGTCTCGAAGGTTGCCCGCGCGCGGGGCGCGCTCGTGCTCGGCCACGGCGCGGGTGGAGGTGTCGGTGCGCGCGACCTGGCGGCGGCCGCCGACGCCGCGCTCGGCGCCGGGTTCTCGGTCGCGCTCGTCGAGCAGCCCTATCGCGTCGCGGGACGGCGCAGCCCGGCCCCGGCGCACCAGCTCGACGCCGCCTGGATCGCGGTGGTGGCGAATCTCGCGCGTGGACCGCTCCGGGCCCTGCCGCTCGTCACGGGCGGCCGCTCGTCGGGGGCGCGCGTCGCCTGCCGTACCGCGGCGGTCACCGGCGCGGTGGGCATCCTCTGCCTCGCCTTTCCGCTCGTGCCACCTCGGCGCACCGGCAGCCCGCCGGCGCCGAGCCGCCTGCCCGAGCTCGAGGCGGTCACGGTGCCGGTGCTCGTCGTCCAGGGGACGAACGACCGCTTCGGCATGCCGCCGCCCGGCCGTCGGCGAACGGTCGTGCAGGTGCGCGGCGACCACAGCCTGCGGGGCGACCTCGACGTCCTACGCGCCGTCGTCGGCGACTGGCTCGCGGGAATAGCATCGGCCGGGTGACGAGCTGGGACGAGCGCTTCTCGGAGCGGTACGAGGAGTGGGCCGAGGACATGACGGAGGACGTGCCGTACTACGTCTCGCTCGCGCAGGCGGCGGACGGCCCGGTGGTCGAGCTTGCGGTCGGCAACGGACGGGTCGCGATCCCGGTCGCGCGCGCGATCGGGCGCACCGTGATCGGCATCGACACCTCGCCGTCGATGCTGGCGCAGGCGCGCGCGGCGGCCGCGGCCGCGGACGTCGAGCTCGACCTGCGTCTCGCGGACATGCGCGACCTGTCGCTGCGCGAGCCGGCGGCGCTCGTCTACTGCCCGTTCCGCGCGCTCCTGCACCTGCCGACGTGGGCCGACCGGCGGCGCACGTTCGAGCGCGTCGCGGACTCGTTGCGGCCAGGCGGCCGGTTCGCGTGGAACGCCTTCGCGTTCGACCACGCAATCGCCGCGCGGCTCGACGGCGCCGCGCAGACCGGGCCGGTGCCGCACATGCTGCGCTACGCCGTCGGCGACAACCGCATCGACATCGTGCTCGAAGGAGGCGGCACGAGCTCGCTCTGGTGGGCGACGAAGAACGAGTGGCTCGGCCTGCTCGACGTCGCGGGCCTCGAGCTCGAGTCGCTGGACGGCGACTTCGCCGGCACGCCGGTCGGCGACGAGAGCCGCGAGTACGTCGTCGTCGCGCGCAAGCCGTAGGCGACGTGCTGGGTACCTGGCACCTTGATGCCAGGCACCGCTAGGCGATCCGGGCGACGAGCGTCCGCCGCAGCGTGCGCGGGTCGACCCGGAAGACGTCGTAGCCGGTGGCGGATCGTCCGGGCGGCGCGACCACCGTGGCGACGAAGACGCCGCCCGGACGAACCACGAGCGCGTCGGCGATCCCGTGCAGCGGGACGTGGCCCGTGCGCCGGCCCGTGCGAGTGTCGAAGCGGAGCAGGTAGGCGTTCCGCTCCGCGGACTGCTGCAGCACCCAGAGCGCACCGTCGGCGGCGGCGAGGTCGTGCTGGAAGCCGCCCGTCGACAGGCGGCCGGTGACGATCGTGCGGACGGCGCCGGTGCGCTCGTCGACGCGCAGCACGGACGTCGAGCGTGCGAGCCAGGCCGCGCCGTCGCCCGTCGCGACGTCCCCGAGCGGCGCGTGGACGGCGACGCGCACCCGGCCGGCGGCGTCGATATGCAGCAGCCGCCCGCTCGTCGAGACCCAGCAGCCCGAGGTGTCCGCCGCCATCCGCCCGGCTGCGAGAATCGGCCACACGCGCAGGAGTCGCCCGCCGTCCGACAGCCGGGCGATGCGGGAGCCGCGCGCCGCGCCGAGCAGCGCCCAGACGCCGCCCGCGCCGGCCGCGACGTACTGCACCGAACCGTCCGGCACGTGCAGCACGTCGCGCGCGCGGTGCGTGCGCAGGTCGATGCGCGTGAGCCTGCCGTCCGTGAACCCGTTGGCGACGCTCGCCACCCACACGGCACCGCCGGCGACGGCGACGCTCAGCGGATAGGCAGCCGAGGCGGGCTGCGGGTGCCGGAGCGTGCGGCCCGTTTCCGCGTCGAGCTCGAGCACGCCCGGCTCGCCGACGAGCCAGAGGTGGCCGCTGTCAGCGGCGAGGTCGACGAAGTCGCCGCCGGCCCGCGCCGCCGGCGCGAGCACGAGCGCGAGAGCGAGGAGCACTGCGCAGCGCCGGGCCATCGTCCGGGCTACGGCCGCGGCCGCTCACGAGGTCCCGGCCGGCGTGCCTTCGAGCTCGAACTTCGCGTGCACCGCACGCACCGCAGCCTCGACGTCGTCCTCGCCGACGACGCAGGAGATGCGGATCGGAGACGTCGAGATGATGGCGATGTTGATCCCGGCCTCGGCGAGCGCATCGAACATGTCGGCGGCGACGCCGGGATCCGACTTCATGCCGGCGCCGACGAGCGAGACCTTGGCGATGCGGCGGTCGGCGGACACACCGGCGGCGTCGAGCGAGGCGGCGGCCGACTCGAGCACCGGCTGCGCGCGGTCGAGGTCGTCGCGCGGGAGCGTGAAGGAGATGTCGGTGCGTCCCTCCTCGGAGACGTTCTGCACGATCATGTCGACGTTGATCCCTGCTGCCGCGAGCGGGCGGAACAGCGCGGCCGCGATACCCGGGCGGTCGGGCACGCCCGCGATCGTGACCTTCGCCTCCGACGTGTCGTGGGCGACGCCGGAGACGATGGCGCGTTCGAGCATGTCTTCCTCCTTGACGATCCAGGTGCCGTCGCCCTCGTGGAACGACGACCTGACGTGAATGGGGACGCCCGCGTTACGCGCGAGCTCGACCGAGCGGAGCATCAGCACGCGGGCGCCGCAGGCGGCGAGATCGAGCATCTCCTCGTAGGAGAGCGATCCGAGCTTGGTGGCGCCGGGGACGATGCGCGGGTCGGCCGTGTAGACGCCGTCGACGTCGGTGTAGATCTCGCAGACGTCCGCGCGGAGCGCCGCGGCGAGCGCGACGGCGGTCGCGTCCGAGCCGCCGCGGCCGAGCGTCGTCACGTCTCGCCCCGGCGAGATCCCCTGGAAGCCGGCGACGATCGCGATCTTCCGCTCGAGGATCGCCTGCCGGACCGGGTCGACGCGGATCTCGACGATGCGCGCCTGCCCGTGGGCTCCGTCGGTGACGATCCCGGCCTGGTCGCCGGTGAACGAGACGGCGGCGAAACCGAGCTCGTTGAGCGCGATCGAGAGCAGCGCGATCGAGATCCGCTCGCCGGCGGTGAGCAGGACGTCGAGCTCGCGCGGGTTCGGCGCGCTCGAGAGCTGGCGGGCGAGCTCGAGCAGGTCGTCGGTGGTCGCGCCCATCGCGGAGACGACGACGCACACGTCGTCGCCGGACTCTGCGGTCGCGGCGATCCGCCGGGCGACGTTCTCGATCCGCTTCGGATCGCCGACCGAGGTCCCGCCGAACTTCTGGACGACGAGACCCACGGCGACACCTTATCTCGCGCGTGAAACCCGTCAGCGCAACACGAGCAGGTCGAGCCAGTTGCTCCGGGTTTCCAGGCCGTCCGTGCCGTCGGCAGCCAGGACCGCGCGGCGAAGTCGCTCCTTGCCGCGAATGAACTCCTCGTCGGTGAGAGCGCGCATCGTCGTATCGGCACGGCGGAAGGTGTCCACCTGGCCGAGGAAGTCCGCGAGGCTCGCCGGGCGCGTCTCGCGAACCTGCTCGAGCGTATCCTGCTGGAAGCCCGCGGCCGCGAACGCCTCGCACGTCTCCTGCAACGAGGGAAAGGTGCCGGCGACCCGCGCGGTCTCGGGAAACCAGCGGACGATCTCGATGCTGTCCCATTTCAGGGTCCCCGAGGGCTCGTATCGATCCGGGAAGCCCTGTCTGACCAGAACCGGAGCGCCACGGCGAAGCACGCGGCGGATCTCGCGTGCGGCGGCTCGGAGGTCCGGGACGTGGTGGATGACGAGCGAGAGCCAGGCGGCGTCCGCCGATTCGTCCGGCAGGGGCAGGGCGCTCGCAGCTCCCTCGAGCACCTGGATCGCCGGTGTCCGCGGAATGCGACCCCGCATCGCGGCCGACGGCTCGATTGCGATGACGCCGATGTCGAACCAGTCGCTGAACGCAGCGGCGAACTGACCGGTTCCCGCGCCGATGTCCACCAGTGTCATCCCCTGCGACGGACGCAGGTGACGCCGTACCGCCTCACGCCACTCCGACAGCCCGTCGCGAGGGATCTCCCGGACGGCCGCGAACGCTGCACCGGTCTGCTCGTCGTAGCTGATCCTGGCCATCTCACTCCTCCTTGTCGGTCGGCTCGGAGCCTGCTCGTTCACCATGCAACGGGCAACGCGCGGGTCGACGGGCGGCTGCTCGTCGTCGGCGAGCGGCGAGCGCTCGACGGCGGTACCGGCGCGATCACGACCGTGATCGATGCTGCGGAAGAGGTGTCGACTCGTCCGCAGGTGGAAGAACAGAGTCGGTCGTGATCGAGGCAGCGAGAGTCGGGCTGGTCGCGGGAGCGACGCGCGGCGCAGGTCGCGCGATCGCCGTCGAGCTCGCCCGTGCGGGCTTCCACGTCTACGCGACCGGTCGCAGCAGCCGGACCTCCGGGCCCTCCGAGATCGGCCGGCCCGAGACGATCGAGGAGACCGGCGAGCTGATCGCGGCGGCGGGAGGGGCGGGGTCGGCACTGGTCGTGGACCACGAAGACCCCGCGGCGGTCGGCGAGCTCGTCACGGCGATCGAGCGCGGCCACGGGCGCCTCGACGTCCTCGTCAACGACATCTTCGGCGGGGACAGGTACATGGAGTGGGACAAGCCGCTGTGGGAGCACGACTGGGGCGGCGGGCTGCGGATGCTGCAGATGGGCGTGCACACGCACCTGATCACCTGTCGCGCCGCCATTCCACTCATGCTGCGCACCGCCGAGCGCTTCGACACACGCGGCCTCGTCGTCGAGATGACGGACGGCACCTCGCAGGCTAACGCCGAGTTCCGGCGGAACGTCGGCTTCTACTACGACCTCGTCAAGGCCAACGTCGAGCGGATCGTCAAGGGCCTGAGCGCCGAGCTCGAGACCCGACCCGTGACGGCCGTCGGCGTGACTCCCGGCTGGCTGCGCTCGGAGCAGATGCTGGAGCACTTCGGCGTCACCGAGGCGAACTGGCGCGACGCCTGCCGCGACCGGCCCGGCTTCGCGATCTCCGAGTCGCCCGCCTACGTGGCGAGAGGCGTCGCCGCGCTGGCCGTGAACGGAGACGCCGAGCGGTGGGCGGGCACGATCCTCAGCGCCCGCCGGCTCGCCGACGCCTACGGCGTCACGGACATCGACGGAAGCCGACCGGACTGCTGGGGCTATCACGCCGCCTACGGGTGGGACCCGGAGGACCACCGTGGCATCGACGAGTTCCGGTGAGGCGTCGACCGATCCGCTGCGCCGGAGCGAGGTTCAGTCCCGGCGCAGACCCCGGCGATACTTTATCTTTTGAAGCCCGTGACGGAGATTCGCATCCCCCCTGTCCTCCGTCCTGAGGCGGCCGGCAACCGTTCGGTGGCGGTCGACGCCTCGACCGTCCGCGAGGCGCTCGACCGGCTCGTCGCCGAGTATCCGGCGCTCGAAGGCCGGGTGCTCGACGGCGACGGCGTCCAGAGCTTCCTCAACGTGTTCGTGGACGGCGACGACGTACGGCTGCTCCAGGGGCTGGAGACGCCCGTCGCGGAGGCCTCGACGATCCTCCTCCTCCCCGCCGTCGCCGGCGGCTGACCTGGCCGACACCGCCGCTCCGCTCCGCCGGGACGTTCGCCTCCTCGGATCGATCCTCGGCGAGGTGCTCGTCGAGCAGGAGGGAGCCGGACTGCTCGCCGTCGTCGAGGACATCCGCCGTGCGGCACGCGAGGCGCGGCACGAGGGGACGGTCGTGCCGACGGGCATCGTCGACACGCTCGACCCCGACACGCAGGCGCTGGTCCTGCGTGCGTTCGGCCTGTACTTCCAGCTCGCGAATCTCGCCGAGCAGCATCACCGCATCCGCCGCCGTCGCGAGGACGCGCACGCCGGTCTCGTTGCACGTGAGTCCCTCGACGACGCCTTCCGGCAGCTAGCACCCGTCGCCGACGACGACCTCGTACGCCGCGCCCGCGGGACGTCGATCCGGCTCGTGCTCACCGCTCACCCGACGGAGGCGACGCGACGGACGGTGCTGCTCGCGCACATCCGGATCGCCGAGCAGCTCGTGCGGCTCGACGACGCGCTGCTGTCAGCGGTCGAACGAGCCGCCGCCGAGCAGCGGATCGCCGAGGAGGTGACGCTGCTCTGGCAGACCGACGAGGTACGCCACGACCGGCTCCGCGTCACCGACGAGATCCGGCACGGGCTCTGGTTCTTCGAGCACGGCCTGATGCCGGCCGCGACCGACCTCTTCGGCGAGTGGCGCGGCCGGCTGCCCGGCGCGCCGCCACCGCTGTCCTTCGGCACGTGGATCGGCGGCGACCTCGACGGCAACCCGTCGACCGGGGAGGGGTCGATCCGCGAGGCGCTCGACCGCGCGCGGACGCTCGCGCTACAGCGCTACCGGGACGAGGTGCGCGCGCTCGCGGTGGAGCTCGCGCCGGCGCGCTCGCTCGTCCGCGTCTCCGACGAGCTCGAGACGTCGCTGGCCCGCGACGAGGAGGAGCTGCCGGCCTACGCGGCCGAGATCGGTGCACGAAACGAGCTCGAGCCGTACCGGCGGAAGCTGTCGTTCATGTGGTCGCGGCTCGGCAACAGCGGTTACGGGCGGCCCGAGGAGCTGCTCGCCGACCTCGCGGTGATCCGCGCGAGCCTGGCCGCGAACGGCGGCCGCCGGATCGCGGAAGGGCGCATCGCCCGCCTCGAGCGGATGGTGGAGGTGTTCGGCTTCCACATCGCCTCGCTCGACGTGCGCGTGCACGCGCGCGACCTCGGCACGACGCGGGCGGGCGAGGCGGCCGATGCGGCGGTCGCCGCGCGTCGCGCCCACGGGCCGCGCGCCGTCGACACGCTGATCGTCTCGGGGACGTCGAGCGCGGCAGACGTCGTCCGCGCGCTCGAGCTGACCGGCGAGCCCCTCTCGGTCGTGCCGCTGTTCGAGACGATCGACGACCTCGAGCGCGCGCCGGCGATCCTCGCCGAGCTGCTTGCCGACGCGCGGTTCGCGGCACGCGCCGCCGCGCGCGGCGGCAGCGCCGAGGTGATGGTCGGCTACTCGGACTCCGGCAAGGACGGTGGCTACCTCGCGGCGCAGTGGGCGATCTACCGCGCGCAGGAGTCGCTCGCCGGCGTGGCCCGTGAGGCGGGGGTCGAGCTCACGATCTTCCACGGCCGCGGCGGCAGCGCCGGGCGCGGCGGCGGCCCGACGCACGCGGCGATCGTGTCGCAGCCGCCGGGCCATCCGCCGGGGCGCGTCAAGCTGACCGAGCAGGGCGAGACGGTCTCGTTCAAGTACGGCCTCGAAGGTCTCGCACGCCGGAATCTCGAGGCGGCGCTCGCAGGGACGCTGCTGGCGACGTTTCCGGAACAGACCTCGACGCCGCCCACCGGTGCCGACCGCGAGCTGCTCGACCGGCTCGCGGCCGTCTCGCGCGATGCGTACCGCGCGTTCGTCTGGGAGAACGAGAGCTTCGTCCCCTTCTTCCGCTCGTTCACGCCCGTGGCGGAGCTGGCGCTGCTCGAGATCGCGTCGCGCCCCGCGCGCCGGCCGGACGACGCGGACTTTCTACCCTCGCTGCGGGCGATCCCGTGGGTGTTCTCGTGGACGCAGAACCGCGTCGTGTTGCCGGCGTGGTTCGGCAGCGGGGCCGCGTTCGCCGCGGCCGGCGACGATGCCCTGCGCGACCTCTACCGGCGGCTGCCGTTCTTCCGCACGGTCGTCGACAACCTCGAGATGACACTCGCGAAGTCGAGCCTGCCGATCGCGCGCGGTTACCTGACGCTGGTCGACGACCCTGCGCCGTTCGACGAGATCGCCGCCGAGCACGAGCGCGCGGTCGCCGGCGTGCTCGCCGCCGCGGGGGTCTCGAGCCTGCTCGAGCGGCAGCCGGTGCTGCGGCGGTCGATCGATCTCCGCAACCCGTACGTCGACCCGATGAACGCCGTGCAGGTCGGCCTGCTCCGCCGCTTCCGCGCGGGCGACGAGACGGCCCGGTTGCCGCTGCTGCGCTCGATCGCGGGGATCGCCGCGGCGCTACGGAACACGGGGTAAAGCACCACGCCCTACGCGATGCGCGCGAGATCGAAGCGCGGCTCGTACGTCTCTTCGAACGCCGCGATCGCCGACTCGCGCCCGAGCGTGCGCGCGACGTCGTCGAGCCCGAGAACGAGCGTCTCCTGCGAGTGCGCGTCGAACGGGAACGTGATCGAAAGGCCATCCGGTTGCGAGATCGTCAGCCGCTCCAGGTCGACGGTCAACTCGTTGCGGGTCGCGACCGCCTCGCGGAGCCGTGCGACGTCGCCGGCCGGCAGCGCGATCGGCGCAAGCCCGGTGTTGACGGCGTTCGTGCGGAAGATGTCGCCGAACGACGGTGCGATCACGACCCGGAAGCCGAAGTCCTCGAGCGCCCACGCGGCATGCTCGCGCGACGACCCGCAGCCGAAGTTGCGGCCTGCGATCAGGATCGGAGCACCGCGACTCTCCGGACGGTTGAGCACGAACTCCGGGTCGCGCATCCAGTCGAAGAAGAGGAACTCGCCGTACCCGGTGCGCTCGATTCGCTTCAGGAACTGCTTCGGGATGATCTGGTCGGTGTCGACGTCGGCGCGGTCGAGCACCACCGCGCGGCCCGTGACGGAGCGCAGCGCCTTCACGCCAGCTCCCGCACGTCCGCGAAGCGGCCCTCGAGCGCCGCGGCGGCGGCCGTCGCCGGCGAGACGAGGTGCGTCCTGCCGCCCGCTCCCTGCCGGCCCTCGAAGTTGCGGTTCGACGTCGACGCGCAGCGCTCGCCGGGCCGGAGCACGTCGGGGTTCATGCCCAGGCACATCGAGCAGCCGGCCCGCCGCCACTCGAAGCCGGCGGCGCGGAAGACCTCGTCGAGGCCCTCGTCCTCGGCCTGTCGCTTCACCTGCGCGGAGCCGGGCACGACGATCGCGTGCACGCCGTCGGCGACGCGGCGCCCGGAGACGACCTGCGCCGCCGTGCGCAGGTCCTCGATGCGCGCGTTCGTGCACGAGCCGATGAACACCTTGTCGATGCGAACGTCGGCGAGCGGCGTGCCCGGCGCGAGATCCATGTAGCGGAGCGCCCGCTCCACCGCCTCGCGCTGGTCGGGGTCGTCGAAGTCGGAAGGATCCGGGACGACGCCGGTCACCGGCGCGACCATCCCCGGGTTCGTGCCCCACGTGACCTGCGGAGAGAGCCGCGAGACGTCGATCGTCGCCGTCTCGTCGAAGAGGGCGCCGTCGTCGCTCGGCAGCGCACGCCAGGCGTCCAGCGCCTGCTCCCAGGCGGCGCCGCTCGGCGCGCACGGCCTGCCCTCGAGGTAGGCGAACGTGACGTCGTCGGGTGCAACCAGCCCGGCGCGGGCGCCCGCCTCGATCGACATGTTGCAGACGGTGAGACGGCCCTCCATCGACAGCGAGCGGATCGGCGCGCCCGCGTACTCGAGGACACGCCCCTGCCCGCCCGAGACGCCGAGACGCCCGATCGCGGCGAGCACGAGGTCCTTCGCCGCGAGCCCGAACGGGAGCTCGCCGGTGAACTCGAGCTTCATCGTCCGCGGGAGGGCCTGCGGCAGCGTCTGTGTCGCGAGGACGTGCTCGACCTCCGACGTCCCGATCCCGAACGCGAGCGCGCCGAATGCGCCGTGCGTGGAGGTGTGGCTGTCACCGCACACAATCGTCATCCCCGGCTGCGTCAGCCCGAGCTCGGGACCGATGACGTGGACGATGCCCTCCCGGCCGCTGCCGGTGGCGAACAGCCGCACGCCGAAGTCGTCGCAGTTGCGGCGCAGCGCGTCGAGCTGTGCCTTCGCGAGCGGATCCACGATCGGGCCGTCGACCGTCGGCACGTTGTGATCCATCGTCGCGACGGTGAGGTCGGCGCGGCGCACCGGGCGGCCGGCGACGCGGAGCGACTCGAATGCCTGCGGGCTGGTCACCTCGTGGACGAGGTGCAGGTCGACATAGAGCAGCGCTGGGCTGTCGCCCTCCTGCTCGACGACGTGGGCGTCCCAGATCTTCCGGAACAGCGTCTGCGCGTTCACTGCGCCCTCTCCGCCGGATAGGACCCGAACAGCCGGAGCTCGCGCGTCTCGGCCCGCAGGTCGCGCAGGGCCGGCCTGACCGTCGGGTCGAAGACGTGCCCGTCGAGCACGGCGTCGAAGCGGTACCGCCACGGCGAGTTGGGAAGCGGCCGCGACACGAGTTGCACGAGGTTGACGTCGTACCGGGCGAACGCGCCCAGAGCGTGGAAGAGCGCGCCGGGGCGGTGGTCGGTGACGAACGAGAGCGCGGTACGCCAACCCTCGTCGCCGGCGACCTGCGTATAGGGCGCAAGCGCGACGAACCGCGTGAACGCGGCCGGCCGGTCGCCGACGTCGTCGGCGATCACCTCGAGCGCGTACTCCTCCGCCGCCTCCCGGCTCGCGATCGCGAGCTGCCCGGAGTCGCCGGCCGTCGCCACCTCGCGCGCCGCGTCGGCCGTCGTCGCCGCCGGGATGCAGCGGACGTGCAGGCCGGCAAGCAGGTCGCGGCACTGGTCGAACGCAGCCGGGTGCGACCGCAGCGTCGTCGCCTCGTCCAGCGTGGCGCCGGCGACGCCGACGACGCAGTGGCGGATCGGCAGCGAGGCCTCCCGCACGATCGAGAGCGGTGCCTGGTAGAGCAGATCGTGGGTCTCGGCGATCGGGCCAACGAGCGAGCTCTCGATCGGCAGCACCCCCAGCGTGACCTCGGCCGCCGCCGCCGCGTCGACCACCGCGGTGAAGCTCGGCAGGCCGATCGAGCGCACCGCGTCGGGGACGAGCACCGCCGCCGCGGCGCCGCTGTGGCTGCCGGGCGGCCCGGGGTAGCCGACGGTCACGGTCATCGCGCCCCCACGTGCGTTTCGGCAAGCGACGCGAGCACCGCGTCGCCGAACGCCGCGGTGGTCGCGCGGCCGCCGAGATCCGGCGTCGGATGGGTCGTCATCGTCCGGTCGACCGCCGCGTCCACAGCCTGCGCGAGGTCGCGCCGGTCGAGCGCGTGCTCGAGCAGCAGCGCGAGCGACCGGAGCATCGCGGCGGGGTTGGCGCTCCCGGTGCCGGCGATGTCGGGCGCCGAACCGTGGACGGGCTCGAAGATGCCGGGCCGCCCGTCGCCGAGGCTCGCGGACGCCGCGAGGCCGAGGCCGCCGGTGACAGCCGCGGCGACGTCGGAGAGGATGTCGCCGAACGTGTTCTCGGTGACGATCACGTCGAAGCGCTCCGCGTTCGTGACGAGTTCCATCGCCGCGCTGTCGACGAGCGCGTGGCGCAGCTCGACGTCGGGATAGTCGGCGGACGCATCCGTGACGACGCGCCGCCAGAGACGCGACGTGTCGAGCACGTTCGCCTTGTCGACGGACACGAGCGAGCCGCTTCGCGCGCGTGCAAGCTCGAACGCGCGCCGCGCGATGCGCTCGATCTGCGACGGGTGGTACTCGCAGGTGTCGAAGACGGTGCCGTCGGCCAGCACTCCCCGGCGGCCGAAGTAGAGGCCGCCGACCAGCTCCCGCACGATCACGAGGTCGACGCCGGCCGACGTGGCGGGCCGGAGGTTCGCGTAGACGTCGAGCGCCTTCCGCAGGCCCATCAGCCCCGCCTCCGGGCGCGCCGTGCCGCCGTCCCAGCGCGGACCGCCGACCGCGCCGAGCAGCACCGCGGCGGCATCCCGGCAGGCCTCGAGCGTGGTCGCGGGCAGCGGCTCGCCGGTCTCGTCGATCGCCGCGCCGCCGAACGGCAGCCGGACGACCTCGACGTCGACCGGCAGCTGCCCGAGCACGCGCACCGCCTCGTCGAGCACCTCCGGCCCGATCCCGTCGCCGGGCAAACAGACGACGAGCTCCGTCATCGGTCGAGCTCCCGCTTCACGAGGTCGAGGACGAAACGGTGCAGCTCGGTGAGCCCGCCCTCGGACAGCGGTCCGGCATTCACCCGCTTCAGGTACTGGGCGAGCCACACCTCGCGTGCCGGGTCGAGGAACTCGATCCCGCGCTGCTGCTTGTAGCGTCGCAGCTTCCCGACCGCCTGGATGCGCGCGTTGACGATCCCGAGCAGGCGGACGTCGAGCGCCACGATCTCGTCGCGGAACGAGCTGATCACCGGGTCGACGGCCGGCGTCGTCTCGGTCACGCGATCACCGCCAGCTCCGCGAGCAGCTCGTCGACGTCGGCGGCGATCTCGGTGCCCTCGCGCGCGTCGACCACCTGCGGCGTCTTCAGCCCGGTTCCGGTGACGAGCACGACGACCCGGTCGCTCTCGCCGATCGCGCCGGCCGAGGCGGCGGCGCGCAGGGCGCCGACGGTGACACCCGCGGCCGTCTCGCCGAAGACCCCCGAGGTCGAGGCGAGCAGCGACATGTTGGGGCCGACGTCCGCCTCGGGCACCGCGTAGACGGCGCCGCCCGAGGCACGCGCGGTCGCGTTCGCGAGGTCGCCGTCCGCGGGCGCGCCGATCGCGAGCGACTGCGCGACGGTCGCCGGGCGGACCGGCGAGACGGGGCGCTCGTCCGCGAACGCGTGCGCCACGGGGGCGCAGCCCTCGGCTTGCCCTCCGTACAGGCGCGGGCTCTCGCCCGTCACCAGCCCGAGCCTCCGGAACTGGTCGAAGCCCTGCCAGATCTTGGTGAACAGCGAGCCGGAGGCGATCGGCGCGACGATCGCGTCGGGGGTCTCCCAGCCGAGCTGCTCGGCGATCTCGAACGCGAGGGTCTTCGACCCCTCCGCGTAGTACGCGCGCAGGTTGACGTTGACGAATGCCCAGTCGAGCTCGCCGGCGAGCTCGACGATCAGGCGTGAGCAGTCGTCGTAGCTCCCGCGAACGGCGTACATGTCCGCGCCGTAGACCGCGGTCTGCAGCATCTTCTCCGGCTCGACGGTGCTCGGGTAGAGGACGACCGAGCGCATGCCGCTCGCCGCCGCGCGCGCGGCGACGGCGTTGCCGAGGTTGCCGGTCGACGCGCACGCGAGCGTCTCCGTGCCGAGCTCCGCGGCCTTCGCGGCGGCGACCGCGACGACGCGGTCCTTGAAGGAGTGCGTCGGGTTCGTCTGGTCGAGCTTCAGCCACACCTCGCCGATCCCGAGGGCGTCGGCCAGCCGCGGCGCCGCGACGAGGGGGGTGAGCCCGGGGCCGCTGTCGGCGTCAGGCGGCGGCGCGACCGGGAGCAGCGCCTCGTAGCGCCAGAGCGAGCGCGGCCCCTTCGCGATCCGCTCGCGGGTCGCGCGGCCGGCGACCTCGTCCCAGTCGTAGACCGGCTCGAGCGGGCCGAAGCAGCGCAGGCACGTTCCGCTCGCGACGGCGGGGTACTCCGCCTCGCAGACGCGGCATCTCAGCGTGTCGACGGCCATGTTCCCTCCTCGTTCATGCGGTCCTCGCCCCTTCCGAGGCCGAGCCGACGCTTGCTGCGTACTTCGCGAACACCCCGCTCGTGTAGCGCGGCGGCGGCGCGCTCCACTCGGCGGCGCGCGCGGCCAACTCGGCCTCCGGCACGTCGAGCCGAAGCTGCCGGCTCTCGACGTCGATCTCGACCGGGTCGCCGTCGCGCAGGAGCGCGATCGGGCCGCCGCGGTAAGCCTCCGGCGCGACGTGGCCGACCATCAGGCCGTGCGTCGCGCCCGAGAAGCGGCCGTCCGTGATCAGCGCCACCTCGTCACCCAGCCCCTCGCCGACGAGCGCGGCGGTCACGTGCAGCATCTCGCGCATGCCCGGGCCGCCGGCGGGGCCCTCGTAGCGGATGACGACGACGTCGCCGGGCGAGATGGCCCGCTGTTTCACTGCGGCGAAGCAGGCCTCCTCGGAGTCGAAGACACGGGCCGGGCCGCGGTGCAGCGTCCGCTCGTGCCCCGCGAGCTTCACGACGGAGCCGTCGGGCGCCAGGTTGCCACGCAGGATCGCGAGGCCGCCCGTCGGCGAGAGCGGCTCGTCCCACGAGACGACCACCTGCTGGCCCGGGCGCTCCCGCACCGCCGAGCCGACCTCGCGGAGAGTGCGGCCGTCGACGGTGCGCGCCTCGGCGTGCAGCAGGTCGCCCTCGACGAGCTCGCGGACGACCAGCCCCACCCCGCCCGCCTCGTAGAGGTCGGTGGCGACGAAGCGCCCGCCGGGCTTGATGTCGGCGACGATCGGGGTGCGCGCCGCGATCGTGTCGAAGTCGTCGATCGAGAGCTCCACCCCGGCCTCGGCCGCGATCGCGAGCAGGTGCAGCACGCCGTTCGTCGAGCCGCCCGACGCGGCGACGGCGGCGATTGCGTTCTCGAGCGCCTCGCGGGTGAGGATGCTCGACGGTCTCACGTCGTCGAGGACGAGCTTCATCGCGAGCTCGCCGGCACGCTCGGCGGCCTCCTTCTTGGCGGGATGGTTCGCCGGGATCTCGTTCAGCCCCGGCGCGCTGATGCCGAGGAAGTCGAGCACCATCGCCATCGTGTTGGCGGTGAACTGGCCGCCGCACGCGCCGGCGCCGGGGCAGGCGACGCTCTCGAGCTCGTGCACGTCCTCGTCGGACGCCTTGCCCGCGGCGTGGGCGCCGACGACCTCGAAGACGTCCTGGATCGTCACGTCCTTGCCGCGGTACCGTCCCGGCGCGATCGAGCCGCTGTACAGCACCAGGCCCGGCAGGTCGAGCCGCGCGAGCGCCATCACGCCGGCCGGGATCGTCTTGTCGCAGCCGACGATCACGACGAGCCCGTCGAACAGGTGGCCGCGCGCGACGAGCTCGATCGAGTCGGCGATCACCTCGCGCGAGACGAGCGATGCGCGCATCCCCGCGGTCCCCATCGAGACGCCGTCCGAGACCGAGATCGTGTTGAACTCGAGCGGCGTCCCGCCCGCGCGCTTGATTCCCTCCTTGACGTGGTGGGCGAGCAGCCGGTGGTTCAGGTTGCACGGCATCGTCTCGATCCACATTGCGGCGACGCCGATCAGCGGCTTCGCGAGATCGTCGTCGGTGAAGCCGACGCCCTTCAGCATCGCACGCGCGGGCGCGCGGTCGACGCCGTCGGTCAGCGCAGCGCTGTGCCGCTTCGCCGGATGGCCTTTGTCATACACGCTCATCGAACGCGCGCTCCTTCGGGTGCAACGTGGAGGGCGAGCACCGTCGTCCCGAGCGGCAGCCATGACTCCAGCTCCTGCACGACGGCGTCGGCGCGCTCGGGCTCGGCCCAGACGACGACCGACGGCCCGGATCCGGAGAGCGTCACACCCGCCGCGTCCGCCGGCAGCCGCTTGCGCAGCGCCCGCAGGAGCGGCGCGTCGCCGATCCGGTACTGCTCGTGCAGCCGGTCGGCGAACGCATCGGCGAGCAGGCCGGCGTCGCTGGCGGCGATCGCCGCGCCGAGCAGCGCTGCGTGGGCGGCGTTCGCCGCCGCGTCCTCGTGGCTCACGGACGCCGGCAGGCCGTTGCGGGAGTGCGCCGTGTTCGTCCGCTCGGCGGGAACGGCGACGACCGGCGTGAGCGGAAGGCCGGGCGCGATCCGCGCGACCCGGCGCTCGTCGTCCCGGCGCCACGTCAGCGACACGCCGCCGAGGATCGCGGCCGCCAGGTTGTCGGCATGCCCTTCCAGCTCCTCGCCGAGCGCGAGGAGCTCGGCGGGCTCGAGCTCGCGGCCGGCGGCGGCCGCTCCGGCGACGAGGCCGAGCGCGATCGCCGCCGCGCTCGAGCCGAGTCCGCGCTCGAGCGGGATCCGGTTGGTGAAGCGGAAGGAGTGCCGGTCGACCGGCGCGAGCAGCGCGAACGCGCGGAGCGAGAGATGCTCCGCGTCGCGCGGCAGCCCGTCGGCGCCCTCGCCTTCGATCTCGACGACCGGCCCGGCGTCGACCTCGTCGACGAGCGCCTCGTTCCAGAGGTCGAGCGCGGCGGCCGCGGCGTCGAAGCCGGGGCCGAGGTTCGCGGTCGTCGCGGGTGCGAGGGCACGGATCGTCATCCGAGCTCCGCCAGGACCGCCTCGAGGGTGGCATCGACGGTGGCCGACGACGACTGGTCGACCGGCTCGGTGTCCTTCAGCCCGTGGCCAGTGAGGATCGCGACCGCCGTCCGCGCACCGGACGCGCCCGTCGTCGCCAGCGCGGCGACTCCGGCCGCCGACGCCGGTTCGCAGAAGACGCCCTCCTCCCGCGTCAGCCGGCGCCACCACTCGCGCAACGCCTGTTCCCCGAGCGTGGCGACCTGAACGCGGCCGGCGGCGACGAGCCGCTCGACCTCGCCGGCGTGCGCCGGCTCGGCGATCCGGATCGCCGACGCCCACGTCGTCGCGCGCTCGGCCGCCTGGCCGACGACGATCCGCGTCGACGCGCCGGCCTCGTCCAGTCCGAGCGCGACGGCACTGACGTTGCCGCCGCCGCCGAACGGCAGCGCGATCACGTCGGGTGCGTCGCCGAACTGCTCGACGATCTCGTGCACCACCGACTTCTGGCCGTCGATCCGGTTGCGGTCGGGGCTGGCGGAGTTGACGAGCACGAAGCCGTCGCGCTCGCAGAGCTCGAATGCGAGCCGGAGCGCGTCGTCGAAGCTGCCGCGGATCTCGATCACCCGGGCGCCGGCAGCGCTCGCCTGGGCGCGCTTCGCCGTCGCCGTCCCGCCGGCGGGCGTGAGGACGATCGCCTCGAGCCCCGCGCGCGCCGCGTACGTCGCCGCGCTCGCGGCGGTGTTCCCGGTCGACGCGCAGACGACGGCGCGCGCGCCGGACTGCAGGGCGCGCTCGACGGCGACGACCATGCCGCGGTCCTTGAAGCTGCTGGTCGGGTTCTGGCCCTCGCATTTCAGGTGCAGCTCGATCCCGAGCGCGTCGGAGAGCCTCGGCGCCGGGACGAGCGGCGTCGAGCCCTCGCCGAGCGAGATCGACGAGGCGGTGGTGCTCACGCCCATCCGAGCTCCGTCACGCCGCGCTCGGAGACGACCGGCAGCGGCAGCGAGCGCTGGTGCACCTCGGGCAGCCCGCCGAGCGCGTCGAGCGCGTCCGCGAGCGCGCCGGCGCGCGCCTCGTGCGTGACGACGTGCAGCGCGGCTCCGGAGCCGTTCGCGTGCTGGACGAGTCGCGCGATCGAGATCTCCCGGTCGGCGAGCTCGTCGGCGACGCGCGCGAGCGTGCCGGGGCGGTCCTCGACGGACAGCCGGAAGTAGAACGGCGACCGGCTGTCGCCGGCGGGAAGCTTCTCCAGCTGCCGCCACGCCGCGTCGTTCTGCAGGAAGCCGGTCCCCATCGTCCCGAGCACGCTCGTGATGTCGGCGACGACGGCCGACGCCGTCTCGGTACCGCCCGCACCGGGCCCTTCGAGCGTGATCTCGCGAATCGCGTCGCCCTGCAGCATGACGGCGTTGAACGCGCCGTCGACCTTCGCGAGCGGGTGCTGCTGGTCGACGAGCGCCGGCCGGACGTGGACGTCGAGGCGCCCCTCGACGAGGCGCGCCGTGCCGACGAGCCGGATCACCATGTCGAGCTCGCGCGCCGCGGCGAGATCGAGCGGATCGATCGTCGTGATGCCCGAGTAGTCGACGTCGTCGAGGTCGACGCGCGAGTTGAAGGCGACCGTCGCGAGAATCGCCATCTTCGCCGCCGCGTCCGCGCCCGACACGTCGTCGGTCGGGTCGGCCTCCGCGAAGCCGCGCTTCTGCGCCTCGGCCAGCGCCTCGCCGTACGTGCTGCCGCCCTCCATCTCCGTGAGCACGAAGTTGGTGGTGCCGTTGACGATCCCGAGCACGCGGTGCACGTTCGTGACGACCAGCGACTCGCGCAGCACCTTGATCACCGGGATCGCAGCGCACACGCTCGCCTCGAAGCGCAGCTGCACGCCCTGCGAGGATGCGGCGGCGAAGAGCTCCGTGCCGCGGCGCGCAACGAGCTGCTTGTTGGCCGTGACCACGTGGCGGCCGCGCCGCAGCAGCTCGAGCACGTAATCCCCCGTCGGCTCGAGCCCGCCCATCACCTCCGCGACCACGGCAATCGACGGGTCCTCCGCGATCTCGCGAAAGTCGCCGGTGAGCACACCGCGCGCGGGCGGGTATTCACGCTCCTTCCCCGGATCGCGCACGAGCGCCTTCACCACCCGCAGGCGATGGCCCGTGGCCCGCTCGATGTCGGCCGCCGACTCGGTCAGCAGCCGGTTGACGGCCGCGCCGACCGTGCCGTAGCCGAGGAGGGCGATCGGGACGTCAACGGAGGCCATGTACCTCCGCAGCCTCCTCGCGCACGTTCAGCGCGCGCAGGCGCGCGCCGACCTGCTCGAGCTGCGTGTCCGCCAGCTTGCGCCGGTACTCGTCGAGCGCAGGCTGGCCGCGGTCCATCTCGGCGATCCACTCGCGCGCGAACGAGCCGTCCTGGATGGCGGCGAGCACCTTGCGCATGTTCTCCCGCACGTGCTCGTCGACCACCTTCGGGCCGACCTCGTGCGACCCGTACTCGGCGGTGTCGGAGATCGAGTAGTGCATCCGCTCGATGCCGCCTTCCCAGATCAGGTCGGTGATCAGCTTCAGCTCGTGCAAGCACTCGTAGTACGCGATCTCGGGCTGGTAGCCGGCGTCGACCAGCGTCTCGAAGGCCCCCTGGATCAGCTGCGTCACGCCGCCGCAGAGCACGGCCTGCTCGCCGAAGAGGTCGGTCTCGGTCTCCTCCTCGAATGTCGTCTCGACCATGCCCGCGCGCGCGGCGCCGAGCGCGGCGCCGTAGGCGAACGCGAGGGCGAGCGCGTTGCCGCTCGCGTCCTGCGCAACGGCGACGACCGCAGGCGTGCCGTAGCCCTCCTCGTACAGCCGGCGCACGATGTGGCCCGGCCCCTTCGGAGCGACCATGATCACGTCGTGCCCCGCGGGCGGCGCGATCCGGTCGTAGTGCACGTTGAACCCGTGCGCGAAGAGCAGGACCGCGCCCGGCTCGAGGTTCGGCAGCACCTCGGACTCGTACAGCGCAGGCTGCGCGCCGTCGGGCACGAGGAACGCGACGAGCTGCGCCCCGCGCACCGCGTCGGCAACGGAGCGGACGCGCAGGCCGGCCTCCTCGGCCGCCGCCTTCGACCCGCTCCCCTCGCGCAGCCCGACCTCGACCTCGACGCCCGAGTCGGCGAGGTTCAGTGCGTGAGCGTGACCCTGGCTGCCGTACCCGAGGACGGCGACCTTGCCGTCGAGGAGCCCGACGTTTCCTTCTTTCACGATCTCGGCCATGCGATTCCTTTCGGTCAGACCTGGACGGAGGGGGTCGAAGTGCGTCCGGATGCGCTCGGGCGCCTGAGCCCGACCCGGCCGGTGCGCACGAGCTCGCGGACACCATACGGGCGAATCAGCTCCTCGAACGCCTCGACCTGGTCGGGGCGCCCGACGAACTCGAACGTGATCGCGTCGCGCCCGATGTCGGCGACCCGGGCGCCGGCGACCTGGCTCAGCGCGACGAGATCGGCCCGGCGGTCCGGAGCGACGGTCACCGTGATCAATGCGAGCTCCCGCTCGACCGCCTCGTCGGGCCTGAGCTCGGTGACGCGGAGGACGTTGACGAGCTTGTGCATCTGCTTCTCGATCTGCTCGAGCGAGTGCTCGCTGCAGTCGACGCGCAGCGTGAGCCGCGAGATGTCGGGGCGCTCGGTCGGCCCGACGGCGAGGCTCTGGATGTTGTAGCCGCGCCGCGAGAAGAGCTGCGACACGCGCGCCAACGCACCCGGCTTGTTCTCGAGCCGCACGGAGATCGTGTGCGCGTTCAAAGCACCCGCTCCGGCGCCGGCCAAGCCGGCAGCTCCGCACAGCTTCGGCTCCGCACCCGGTCTGCTCCGTCGAGCCTACGCAGACTGCCGGCCCCGTCGAGCCTACGCCGGGGAGGGTTTGCGGCGTTCACACTCGCACTCCTTCGTCGTCGGGCGCCTCGAGCACGTCGACCGCGGCGGCGCCGGCGGGGACCATCGGGAAGCACTTCTCCTCCGGGTCGCAGCGGACGTCGACGACGGCGCTGCGGCCGGCGGCGAACGCGCCGGCGAGCGCGGCCTCGAGGTCGTCCTCGCTCTCGACGGTGAAGCCGGCGCAGCCGTACGCCTCGGCGAGCTGCGCGTAGTCGGGGACCGCGTGCGTCAGGTGGGTCTCGGCGTAGCGCTCCTCGTAGAACATCTCCTGCCACTGCCGCACCATCCCGAGCCACCCGTTGTTGAGCACGACCGCGACGACGGGCAGCCGTTCGAGCGCGGCGGTCGCGAGCTCCTGGCACGTCATCTGGAAGCAGCCGTCGCCGTCGATGCAGACCACCGTTGCGTCCGGGCGCGCGGCTTTCGCGCCGATCGCGGCGGGGAGCCCGTAGCCCATCGTCCCGAGGCCGCCCGAGGTGATGAACGAGCGGGGCCGGTCGCAGACGAGGTACTGCATCGCCCACATCTGGTGCTGGCCGACCCCGGTCGTCCAGACGACGTCCTCCGTTCTCGCGGAGGCGAGATCGCGGAGCGCCTCGACGGCGGTCTGCGGCTTGAGCACGCCGTCGGTCTTCGAGTAGCGGAACGGGAACTGCTCGCGCCAGTCCTCGAGCTGGCGCAGCCACGGCTCGTGCGCCGGCGCGCGGCCTTCGCGGACGCGAGCCAGCTCGGCGGCGAGCTCGCGGAGCGCGACCGTCAGCGGCCCGACGACCGGGATGTCGGCGCGGCGGATCTTCCCCACTTCGGCCGCGTCGATGTCGAAGTGGATCACCTGCGCGCCCGGCGCGAACGCCGAGACCTTGCCGGTGACGCGGTCGTCGAAGCGCGAGCCGACGGCGATCACGAGGTCGGCCTTGTTGAGCGCCCAGTTCGCGTACTTCGAGCCGTGCATCCCGGGCGCGCCGTAGTTCAGTGGGTGCGAGTCGGGAAGGCAGCCCTTGCCCATCAGCGTCACGACCGCCGGAAGGGCCGCCGACTCCACGAGCTCGAGCAGCTCGGCGCAGGCGTCGGCGTTGAGCACGCCGCCGCCGGCGTAGACGATCGGGCGCTGCGCGGCCGCGATCGCCTGCGCTGCCTCGCGCACCTGGCGCGGGTGCACCTTGCGCGGCGGCTTCCAGCCGGGGAGGTCGACCTCGTCGGGATAGACGAAGTCGAGCTCGGCCTCCTGCACGTCCTTGGCCACGTCGACGAGCACCGGGCCCTGGCGCCCCGTCCGCGCGACGTGGAAGGCGGACCTGAGCACGTGCGGGAGCTCCTCGACGTCCTGCACGAGCCACGAGTGCTTGACGATCGGCATCGTGATGCCCGTCGCGTCGATCTCCTGGAACGCATCGGTGCCGATCAGCGACGAGCGAACCTGCCCGGTGATGCAGACGAGCGGCGTCGAGTCCATCCAGGCGTCCGCGATCGGCGTGACGAGATTGGTCGCGCCTGGGCCCGACGTCGCGATCGCGACGCCGACCCTGCCAGACGCGCGCGCGTAGCCCTCCGCCATGTGCCCGGCGCCCTGCTCGTGACGCGCGAGCACGTGACGGACGGTCGTCCCGCGCGCAATCGCGTCGTAGGTCGGCAGGATCGCCCCGCCCGGGATGCCGAACGCGACTTCCACGCGTTCGTGCTCGAGCGCGCGCAGAACCGCGTCGGAGCCGAGCATCCTCGTCAACGCCACACCTCGTCGAAGTGGTCGACGTCGGTGCGCGCCCGCGGCAGCAGCTCGAGCACGGCGTCCGTGAACGAGCGCGTGTCGCGCGGCGCCGCTCCGGCCCTGCGCGTCTCGACCTCGCCGACGGCACGCTCCAGCGTCCGCGACGACGAGCGGCTCTCGAGCCCCTCGGCGAGCAGCAGCGACGCGGTCAGCAGCATGCCGGTCGGATCGACGACGCCGAGCCCCGCCACGTCGTCTGCCTCCGACGAGCCGGGGGCGAAGACGCCCGGCCCCTCGTCGGGCAGCCACGCCTGTGCGACCGACGCCTGCGTGCCGGCGAAGTGCGCGGCGGCATCGACGATCCCGGTGTACAGCTGCGCCTCGGTGACGATCAGGTCGAGCGACTGCGGCCGCTCGCGCAGCCGGATCAGGGTCTCGCCGAGCCCGGCCTGCTCGACCGCGAGGCCGTCGTGGCGCACGCGCGCGCGTTCGATCGCCGCTCTGAAGTCGGGCGAGTCGCCTACAGCGAGCATCCGGCCGCGCCGTGCACTCGCGCAGGTGAACGCGCGCTCGACGGCGATGCCGTTCGCCCACTCGCCGATCGGCGCCGCGATCAGCACGTCGCTGCCGGGCCCCAGATGGATGCCGGCGATGCGCCAGGCGAGCTGCAGGTCCGCCTTGACGCCCTCGAGCGCCGGCTCGGTCGACGAGGTGACGAGGATCGCGTCGACGTTCCGGTAGCCGGCGCGCGTCGCGGGGGGCAGCGGATGCCCCGACCGAGTGACGGCCTCGCCCGCAAAGGGCAGGTGGACGTCGTCGAGCGACCAGCCGTGCAGCCTCGCGACGCCGTCGAGGGCGCGCGTCGCCGCGGCCATCAGCTCGGGGCCGACGCCGTCGCCGGCCAGACAGGCAACGGTCTTGCTCGTCATCCACGAGCCCCGTCGTCCGTCGATCTCTTGTCGTCGTACTCGATGCTGCGCACTCTTCGCTCCTCGGTCGGGCGCGCCACGCGTGGCGCACTTCTTCCGTCTGTCGGTCGGCGTCTGCGGCGTCCAAGGGCCGCGTGAGTGCGTCCTCCCCCTAGAGGGGGAGAATCGAAATGACCATAAGGAAGACGACGTCGCGCGACGGAGCCTCGAGGCTCGTGTCGGCGCGCAGAAGGACGTCGCGAGTGGTCATCTCTCGCCCAAGTGTGCCCAGCGCCCCGAGGGCTGTCAAGCGCGCCACTTCATTTCGGGAAGTCAGCCGCGCGCGGAGACGCGGCGGCGCGGCGTCTCGACCACCATCCACGAGCGGCCGAAACGGCGCATCTCGCGGATCACCGGCAGCAGCGCCCTGCCCTTCTCGGTGAGCTCGTACTCGACGCGCGGCGGGGACTCCGGATAGCTGCAGCGGACGAGCACGCCCTCCCGCTCGAGCATGTCGAGCCGCTCGGAGAGCGTGCGCGGGCTGATCCCCGGGCACGCGTGCTCGAGCTGCATGAACCTGCGGGGACCTTCCGAGAGGTCGTGCACGATCAGCGCCGTCCACTTCGTGCCGATGATCTCCGCCGTTGCCGCGACGGCGCAATTGCCGTCGTGCACGTCGTTCATCGTGCGCTTCATCTGGGGCGCAGTGTAGTCAGCCGAGCAACCCACAGCGATCGGCGCTGAGCCGGACTCGCGCGCTTCCAAGCCACGCGTCAGGTTCGTGGGCACGTCCCGTCAGTTCGTCGAGCAGTAACCGTCTTCTATTCCGCCCGGCCCAGTGACTTGCATCTGGATCAGCCACCTGACCCCCAGTCTGGCCCGGAGTGCATCGGTGTGGGCCCGCACTGTTCGAGAAGAAATGTTCAGACGCTTCGCAATCTCCTCTGCCGAAAGCCCAAGGGCAATCAGCTTCACGACCTCGCGTTGACGCGGCGTGACGTGGACGGCATCGCTCGTGGACATGCGGCTCCTCTACTCCCTTGTTGAGGCCGCAGACAACCGGACATAATGCGCGCCGCTGTGGTCAGCTGCGCGCGCGCGGCGGCAGCGAGAAGCGTCGGCGGTAGCAAGAACCCGGCCGCAGAGCAATCGCCTGGACGACGCGAGCATCCACCGGCCCTGCTGCGATCCACGCTTCACGCGACGTGATCAACTTCGCCCCCGCGTCAAGCATGCTCCAAGCTGTGAGGCTATCAGGTGCCGCTAGCAGGTGCCTGTGCGCCGCTCAGACGATTTCGAACGCCTGAGCCACGCCGCTTCACGCCAACCGACCCGTCCAGCCACGCACGGACGGCGGCGGCGCAGTCGCGGCCCTCGCGGATCGCCCAGACGACGAGCGACTGGCCCCGCCGCGCGTCGCCGGCCGCGAAGACGCCCTCGACCGGGGTCGCGTAGTCCGTCGCCTCCGCGTTTCCGCGCGCGTCGGTCGCGATGCCGAGCTGCGCGAGCAACTCGGGCTCCGGGCCGAGGAAGCCCATCGCCAACAGCACGAGCCCGGCCGGGCGCGACTCCTCGGTCCCTGCCACCAGCTCGAACGGCGGCTCGCCGGCGTTCCGCTGCCAGTGGATCGCCTCGACGCGCCCGCCGCGACCGGTGAGCTTCGTGGTCGAGATCGCGAAGTCGCGCGCCCCGCCTTCGGCCAGCGCGTACGACGTGCGCAGCTTCATCGGCCAGCGCGGCCACGGCGTCAGCTCGTCGGGCCGTGACGGGGGAGGCTCGCCGAGCAGCTCGATCTGCGTCACCGACGCGGCACCTTCGCGATGCGCGTGCCCGACGCAGTCGGCACCCGTGTCGCCGCCGCCGATGACGACGACATGGAGGCCGGCGGCGCTGATCGCGCCGCCGGCCGTCCCCGAGACGACACGTGCCCGGTCGTACAGGTAATCCATCGCGAAGTGCACGCCCGCGAGCTCGCGGCCCGGCACCGGGAGGTCGCGCGGCACGCGCGCGCCCGTCGCGACCACCACCGCATCGAAACGCTCGCGCAGCTCGTCGGCATGCACGTCCACGCCGACGTCGAGGCCGAGCACCAGCTCGACGCCCTCCGCTGCGAGCTGCTCGACCCGGCGGTCGATCAGCCGCTTCTCGAGCTTGAACTCGGGGACGCCGAAGCGCACGAGCCCGCCGGCGGCCTCGTCGCGCTCGAAGACGGTCACCGACTCGCCGGCGCGCGCGAGCTGCTGCGCACACGCGAGCCCCGCCGGGCCGGAGCCGATCACCGCGACCGTGCGGCCCGTCCTCACCGCCGAAGGCTGCGGGGCGATCCATCCCTCCTCCCACGCGCGGTTGACGATCGCGAGCTCGATCTGCTTGATCGAGACAGCATCGCCCTCGTTGATCTCGAGCACGCACGCCGCCTCGCACGGCGCCGGGCACAGGCGGCCGGTCAGCTCGGGGAAGTTGTTCGTGCGGTGGAGCTGGTCGATCGCGTCACGCCAGCGGTCGCGGTACACGAGGTCGTTCCAGTCCGGAATCAGGTTGCCCAGCGGGCAGCCGTGGTGGCAGAACGGCACGCCGCACTCCATGCAGCGTGCCGCCTGCTCACGCACTCCGACCACCGGGAGGGTTCCGACGAACTCGCGAAAGTCTCCGACCCGCGCGCGGGGGTCGCGCTCGGGCGCGGGCCGACGCTCGTGGTCCATGAAGCCGCGGAGCTTGCCCACTACGCTGCGGCCTCCGTCTCGCGCGTCAGGAAGCCGACGCCGCCGGCCGACACGGCCTCGGCGAGCGCGCGCTTGAAGTCGTGCGGCATCACCTTGACGAAGCGCGTCAGCGCGTCGCCCCACTCCGCGAGCAGGCGCGCGGCCACGGCCGAGCTCGTGCGCGCGGCGTGCTCGGAGACGAGGCGCAGCAGCGCCGCCTCGTCGTCCTCGTCGAGCGGATCGAGCGCGACGAGCTCGGTGTTGCAGCGCGAGGCGAACGTCGCGTCGTCGTCGAGCACGTAGGCGACGCCGCCGCTCATTCCGGCAGCGAAGTTCCGGCCGGTCGGGCCGAGCACGGCGACGCGGCCGCCGGTCATGTACTCGCAGCCGTGGTCCCCGACGCCCTCGACGACAGCGTCGGCACCCGAGTTGCGGACGCAGAAGCGCTCGCCCGCGAGCCCGCGGAAGAAGGCGCGACCCGACGTCGCGCCGTAGAGGACGGTGTTGCCGACGATCACGCTCTGCTCGGCCGCGAACGCGGCCGCGTCGGACGGCCGTACCGCGAGCACGCCCCCGGAGAGCCCCTTGCCGGCGTAGTCGTTCGCCTCGCCGACCAGCGTCAGCTCGATCCCGGGCGCCAGCCAGGCGCCGAACGACTGGCCGGCCGAGCCCTCGAGCCGGATCCGGATCGTGCCGGGCGGCAGTCCTGCGCGCCCGTGGCGCTTCGTCACCGCGTGCGAGAGCAGCCCGCCGACCGTGCGGTTCGCGTTGCCGAGCGCGAAGGTCCCCTCGAACGGCACGGCGTCCTCGAGCGCCTCGCGGGCCGCGGCGATCAGGTCGTAGTCGAGCGCCCCGGGCAGCGGCGAGACCTGCGGGCACGTGCGGCGGAGCGGCGTCCCGGTCGGGGCATCGGGGGCGCGCAGCACGTTCGAGAGGTCGATGCCGCGCGCCTGCCAGCGCGCGATCGCCTCGTCGGGCTCGAGCAGGTCGACGCGCCCGACGAGGTCCTCGAAGCGCCGGACGCCGAGCTGCGCCATCAGCCGGCGCACCTCCTCGGCGACGAAGAAGAAGAACCGGGTCACGTGCTCGGGGCGCCCGCGGAAGCGCTCGCGCAGCTCGGGATCCTGCGTCGCGATCCCGACCGGGCACGTGTTGAGGTGGCAGGCGCGCATCATCACGCAGCCGGTCGCGATCAGCGGCGCCGTCGCGAAGCCCATCTCGTCGGCGCCGAGCAGCGCGGCGATCACGACGTCGCGGCCGGTCTTCAGCTGCCCGTCGGTCTGCACCCAGATCCGCGAGCGCAGGTCGTTGAGCACGAGCGTCTGCTGCGTCTCCGCGAGCCCGATCTCCCACGGGATGCCTGCGTGGAGGATCGACGAGATCGGCGAGGCACCCGTGCCGCCGTCGTGGCCCGAGATCAGGACGTGGTCGGCGTTCGCCTTCGCGACGCCGGCCGCGACCGTGCCCACGCCGACCTCGGCGACGAGCTTCACCGACACGCGCGCCCCGGGGTTGGCGCAGCGCAGGTCGTAGATCAGCTGCTTGAGATCCTCGATCGAGTAGATGTCGTGGTGCGGCGGCGGCGAGATCAGCCCCACGCCCGGCGTCGTGAGGCGCACGCCCGCGATGTAGGAGTCGACCTTGTGGCCCGGCAGCTGCCCGCCCTCGCCGGGCTTCGCGCCCTGTGCCATCTTGATCTGAAGCTCGTCGGCGTTCGTGAGGTAGTCGATGTTCACGCCGAAGCGGCCGGACGCGACCTGCTTGATCTTCGAGCGCCGCTCGTCGAGGAAGCGCTCCGGGTCCTCCCCACCCTCGCCGGTGTTCGAGCGGCCGCCGATCCGGTTCATCGCGACGGCCAGCGTCTCGTGCGCCTCGCGCGAGAGCGAGCCGAGCGACATCGCGCCGGTCGAGAAGCGCTTCACGATCTCGGCCGCGGGCTCGACCTCGTCGAGCGGCACGCCGCCGTCCCCGGCGAGGCGGAAGCGCAGCAACCCACGAATCGTCGACGCGCGCGCGGAGGCGGCGTTGACGGTCTCGGAGTACTGCTCGTACGTCTCAAAACCGCCGTGCCGCACCGCGTGCTGGAGCAGCGCGATCGTCTCCGGGTTCCACTGGTGGTGCTCGCCTCCCGAGCGCCAGGCGTACAGCCCCACGACCGGCAGGAACGCGTCGCGCTCGCCGGGATACGCGCGCGCGTGGCGCGCGAGCGAATCGAGTGCGAGCTGGTGCGCGCCGATGCCGCCGATGCGCGACGGCGTGCCGGTGAACCAGCGGTCGACCAGCTCTTGCGAGAGGCCGACCGCCTCGAAGATCTGCGCGCCGCAGTACGACGGGACGGTCGAGATCCCCATCTTCGAGATCGCCTTGAGCAGCCCCTTGCCGATCGCCTTCACCGCCCGCGCGCGCGCGTCGGCCGGCGAGAGCTCGAGCAGCCCGTCCGCGACGAGCTCGTCGAGCGTGGCCAGCATCAGGTACGGGTTGACGGCGGCGGCGCCGTAGCCGATCAGCACGGCGACGCTCTGCACGCTGCGCGGCTCGCCCGACTCGACGACGAGCCCGGCCTGGAGTCTCGTCCCCGCGCGCACGAGGTGGTGGTGCACGGCGGCGGTCGCGGCCAGCGACGGCAGCGGGACGCGCTTCGGCCCGACCGCGCGGTCGGAGAGCACGAGGATGTTCGCGCCCGCTGCGAGCGCGCCGTCCGCCTCGGCGCAGATGCGATCGACGGCGCGCTCGAGGCCGCCCGGTCCTTCGTCGACCGCCCAGGTGGTGTCGATCGTCGCCGCACGGAAGACGTCGGACTCGACCGCCCGCAGGCTCTCGAGCTGTGCGTCCTCGAGGATCGGGTTGTCGATGACGAGCTGGCGTGCGTGCTCAGGTGACTCCGCGAGCAGGTTGCGCTCCGAGCCGACGAGCGTCTGCACGCTCATCACGACCGCCTCGCGGATCGAGTCGATCGGCGGGTTCGTCACCTGCGCGAAGAGCTGCTTGAAGTACGAGTAGAGCAGCGGGTGCCGGTCGGAGAGGACGGCGAGCGACGTGTCGTTCCCCATCGAGCCGACCGCCTCTTCGGCGTTCGCGGCGAGCGGAGCGAGCATCACTTTCATGTCCTCCTGCGTGTAGCCGAAGGCGAGCTGGAGGCTGCGGAGCGGCTCGCCGAGCGGCCGCGCCTCGCGCTCGGGCAGGTCGCGGAGGCGCACCGACCCCCGCGCGAACCAGTCGCCGTAGGGCTGCCTCGCGGCGACCCGGGCCTTCGCCTCGGCGTCGGGGACGATCCGGCCCGCCTCGAGGTCGACGAGGAAGAGCTTCCCGGGCTGGAGGCGCCCCTTGCGCGCGACCCGCTCCGGCGGAACGTCGAAGACGCCCGCCTCGGACGCGAGCACGACCCAGCCGTCGGTCGTCTCGAGCCACCGGCCGGGGCGCAGCCCGTTCCGGTCGAGCGTCGCGCCGATCACCCGCCCGTCCGTGAACGCCAGCGCCGCCGGCCCGTCCCACGGCTCGATCAGGCAGCCGTGATACGCGTAGAAGCCTTCCAGCGCCGGCGGGAGGTCGCCGGACCGGTGCGCCTCGGGCATCATCATCATCAGCGCGTGCGGAAGCGACCGGCCCGCCAGCACCAGCAGCTCCAGCACGTTGTCGAAGGTCGCAGAGTCCGAGCCGCCGGGCCGGACGACGGGGAGCACCTTCGCGAGGTCGTCCCCGAAGAGGTCGGACGCGAGCTGCGACTCGCGCGCGCCCATCCAGTTCGCGTTGCCGCGAAGCGTGTTGAACTCGCCGTTGTGCGCGACCATCCGGTACGGGTGGGCGAGCTCCCACGAGGGGAACGTGTTCGTCGAGAAGCGGGAGTGGACGAGCGCGAGCGCGCTCGCGAACCGCTCGTCGTCCAGGTCGGGGAAATACCGGCGGAGCTGCGGCGCGGTGAGCATCCCCTTGTAGACGATCGTCCGCGACGAGCAGCTCGGGACGACGAGATCGGCGCCGGCCGCGCGCTCGGCACGACGCCTGATCACGTAGAGCCTGCGCTCGAATGCGTCGCGGTCGGAGGCGGCCTCGCCGCCTGCCCGGATGAACAGCTGCCGGATCCGCGGAGCGTGCAGCTGCGCGGTCGTGCCGGCCTGGCGCACGTCGACCGGGACGTCGCGCCAGCCGATCACCTCCTGGCCCTCGGCCGCGACCGTCTGCTCGAGCAGCTGCTCGAGCTCCGTGCGGCGGCGCTGCTCCTCCGGCAGGAAGCAGACGGCGACGCCGTAGCCCCCTGGCGCCGGCAGGTCGAGCTGCCCTGCCAGGAACGCGTGCGGGAGCTGCACGAGGATCCCCGCGCCGTCCCCCGTCTCCGCGTCGGCGCCGGCAGCACCCCGATGCTCGAGCCGCTCGAGCGCGTCGAGGGAACGCGAGACGACCTCGTGCCGCGCGCCGCCGTCGAGCCGCGCGACGAACGCGACGCCGCACGCGTCGTGCTCGCGCGTCGGGTCGTACAGCCCCTGCGCCTTCACCCTCCGCTCCTTTGTCCTGCTAGTCCGGCGTGGAGCGGTGGAGATTCGCCGGCTAGCGCAGTCGCGGGCGCGCGAACGTAAGAATGTGCTTCGAGACGGCGATCGTGTTCGCGGCGCGGCTCAAGGCTTCAAAGAGTAAAGAAACGACCGGACGGACGCAAACGCCATGCTCGACGAGCTGACGCTGCTCGACTGGAAGCGGCGCATCTTCGACCTCTACGCGGAGATCCGCGCCGATCCCGAGCCCGAGCGTGCGTGGAGCACGTGGCGCGCGGCGCGCGACGAGCTGTTCCGCTCGCATCCGTCCTCGCCGATCCCGGCCGGCGCGCGCGCGTCGTTCGCCGGGCTGCCCTGCTTCATCTATGACCCGGCGTTCCGCGTGCTCGCATCGGTCGAGCCGGCGGAGCCCGTCCTGCGTGAGATCGCCACCTCGGGCGAGCGCGCGTATGCGTTCCGCCGCTTCGCACGGGCACGGTTCGAGCTTGCGGGCGAGGCGCGCTCCCTCGACCTCCACTGGCTCGAGGGTTACGGTGGCGGCGTCTTCCTCTCCTTCGCCGACGCCACGAGCGGCCGGGAGACGTACGGAGCCTGCCGCTATCTGCTCGACACGGTGAAGGGCGCCGACCTGGGCAGCCTGGACGGACGGCTCGTGCTCGACTTCAACTTCGCCTACAACCCGTCCTGCTCCTACGACCCGCGCTGGGTCTGCCCGCTGGCGCCGCCCGAGAACCGGCTGCCGGTGCCGGTCTACGCCGGCGAGCGGCTCTAGGGCGTGTCCACTAGGCCGCAGACCCGAGCCGGTCGAGGTCGGCGGCCAGGTCGCGCGGGGCGAACGGCACGAGGAAACCGGCGCGCTCGTCTCCGCGCTTGTCGATCACGTAGAGCGCCGTCGAGTGGACGATGTCGCCGGCGACGGGGATGACGGTGATCCCGTAGGCATGCCAGACCGGGCGCAAGGTGCTGCGCGAGCCGAGTAGCCACGTGACGCTCCCCGGGAGGTGCCACTTGCGGACGGCGGCAGCCACGGTGCGGGGCGTGTCCCCGGCCGGGTCGACGCTCACGACGACGACGTGCGGACGGAGCGCCGCCGGCACGCTGCGGACGGCGGAGGCGGTCATCTTCCCCTCGAGCGGACACGCCTGCTTGCAGAGCGAGTCCTCGAACATCAACACCACCGTGCGACCGCGCAGCGAGTGCAGCGACACGCGCCGTCCGTGCTGGTCGCGGAGCGCAAACCCGGGCGCCGGGCGGCGGCCGGGCGCCCAGGCCGCCTCCCCGTTCAGCACCGCACGCGGAAGCGTCGCCGCGGCGGGCGCGGCGTGCGCACGGCCGTGAAGTGCGACGCCGATGACGATGCCGGCGATGGCCGCAGCGGCGAGGCTCGCGAACGTCAGCCGGCGCACCGCTCAGCGCTCTTGGCGGCGACGCGCCGCCCAGACCCACGCCAGCGCGACGGCGAGCAGGATCGCGACCGGCAGCAACAGGGACAGCAGCGAGCCGGTGAGAAAGGTGGCGACGGTCATCAGGTCTCCCTGGGTCGAAGGTCCTCTGCCGGTATGACGCGGCGCCGTCGCGGGGCTCCGGCGGCCGGGTCGAGCCAGCGCGAGACAGCGTAGAGCAGTGCGATCGTCAGCGGAACGGAGCCGGGCACCCACATCACGCCGGCGGCGAGCTGCTGGTCGGCGAGCGCCGACAGGCCCTCCGGGCGGGTCGCGAGGCCGGCGTACCCGCCGTACAGCGGCTCGGCGGCGAGCGCGAGCACGAGCGCCAGCCCCCAGCTCACGAGGATCGCGGCGGTGCAGTAGGCGACGCGGCCGACGTCGGTCAGCTGCGGCCGCCTGCTCGGGAGCAGGTGCGCCCAGAACAGCACCGCGGTGGTGAAGAAGAGCGCGTGCTCGAGGTCGTGGACCGGCCCGTCCCTGAGGGTGAGGTCGTACAGCGCGGGCAGGTGCCACACGAGAAGCGTCGTCGAGAAGAGCGCGAACGCCGGCCACGGGGACGCAATCCACCGCGCAGCGGTGCGGACGGGAGTGAGGGGTTCTCCCGCCAGCACCGCGCGCGCGACGGGTCGCCGCAGGCGGATCGGGAACGGCCGCACGATCCGCGGCCACGGCCGGCCGAGGAGGAGCAGCGGCGGCGCCACCATCATCAGCAGCACGTGCTGCACCATGTGCACCCAGAAGAGCGTCGCCGCGTAGGCGTCGACCGGCGAGTCGACCGCGAGCACGAGCGACAGCAGCCCGAGGTAGAAGGCGGCTTCGCGGCCTCTCGTCGCCGCGGTGGTGGCGGCGGCGCGCGACCGTCCGCCGAGGAAGTACAGGACGGCCGCGGCGGCGATCGCGACGAGCGGCCACTCGAGCGGCCAGTTCGACGCCCGCAGCATCAGACCAGGTAGAGGATCACCCAGGCGGCGACCGCGAGCCCCGCGAGGAACAACGCGTAGAACGACATCGCCTCGAGCGCCGGCCGCACGAGCGCAAGCGGATCGGCGATGTCGGGCTGCTCCCGTTCGACGTCGCCAGACGCCTCGGCCTCGGCCCGCTTCGCCTGCCCGCCGCGGTAGCGGATCGAGGTGGCGAGCGTCGTCTCCAGCCAGTAGAGCAGTCCGAGCACGAAAACCGCCTGCAGCCCCGTCCAGCCGACGTAGACGCTCGCGTAGCCGCCGTCGGTCGGGCCGAACCCCTGCGTGGCGAAGCCGGCGATCTGCAGGACGATGGCGACGACGAAGACGACGCTCGCCACGACGCCCTTGATGCGCCAGGCGGGGCGGCGGTCCGCAACGTGGTCGCGATACCCGAGCCGGACGAGCACCGCGCCGACGACGATCGCCAGCGTCACGAGGATGCCGATCGTCTGCGGCGGGTCGATGTGCTTCGGCCGCCAGAGCCCGTGCGAGTCGAGCGAGCGCAGATAGAAGTACGCGAACAGGAACGCGAAGAAGAAGAACACGGTCGCTGACGCCCACAGCCGCGCGCCCACGCGCAGGTTCGCGGCCATCAACTCGGGCGGCTCGCGCTCGAGGACGGAGTAATCGCTGGTCGTGCCCGCGAGCTCGGTCATCGCGTCGGCCCCGCCGGGGTCGCGACAGGCCGCACGGGCGCGCCCACACCGTCGCCGTACGGGTACGGGTCGGGCCCGAACGTCGGGATGCGGTCGAAGTTCTGCACGGGCACCGGCGACGGCAGCTGGAACTCGATCGACTTCGACGCCCACGGGTTCGCTCCGGCCGGCACGCGCGCGAAGACCTGCGACCACACGAAGTTCGCGAGGAAGATCAGCATCGAGAAGCCGAGGACGAAGGCCGAGATCGACACCCACTGGTTGGCGCCCTGGAGGTAGCCGGCGTAGGTGACCGCGCGACGCGGCATCCCGAGGAACCCGATCACGAGGAGCGGCCCGAACGTCGCGTTGAACGCCACGAACATCAGCCAGAAGTGCACCTTCCCCCACGTCTCGTTGATCTTGTAGCCGGTCATCTTCGGCACCCAGTAGTAAATCGCCGCGAAGAACGTGAAGATCAGGCCGCCCATGATCGTGTAGTGGAAGTGCGCCATCGAGAAGAAGCTCCCGTGTGTGGTCACGTCGCTCGGCACGTCGGACAGGAACACACCCGAGAGACCGCCGATCAGGAAGTTGAAGAGCCACGCGAGGCAGAACAGCATCGGCACGCTGAGCCGGATGCGTCCCGCCCACAGCGTCCCGAGCGCGCAGACGAAGATGAACCCGGTCGGCAGCGAGATCAGCTCCGTCGAGAGCATGTAGAAGGGCCGCACGTCGGCGTTGATGCCGCTGACGAACAGATGGTGCTGCCAGACGAGGAAGCTGAGCAGCGTGATCCCGAGCATGCCGGCGACGGCGAGGCGGTAGCCCCACACCGGCTTGCGCGCGAACACCGGGATGATCTCGAGCAGGATGCCCATGCCGGGCAGGGCGAGGATGTAGACCTCGGGGTGCCCGAACACCCAGAACAGGTTCTCGTAGAGGTACGGACTGCCGCCCGTCTGCGGGTTGAAGAACCCGGTCTGCGCCGTGCGGTCGAGCATCACCATCAGGAGCGTCGAGATCAGCACGGGCGCGGCGAGCACCATCAGGATCGACGTCGAGACGGTTCCCCAGACGAACATCGGCAGGCGTCCCCATGCCATGCCCGGCGCGCGCATCGTGATCACCGTCGCGATCATGTTCAGGCCGAGCAGCGTCATCGACAGGCCGACGAGCGCGAAGAACGCGATGTACGCGTCCATCCCCATGTTCGCCTGGTCGGAGAGCGGCTCGTAGCCCGTCCAGCCGGTCGGGAACCCGCCGAACCCGATCGCGGTCATCAGGATCACGCCGGCGGCCATCAGCAGCCAGAAGGTGAGCGCCTCGATGCGCGGGAAGGCCATCCGCCGCGCGCCGATCATGATCGGCAGCAGGTAGTTCGCGAACGGGCCGAGGATCCCGCTCGTCATCATCCCCATCATCATCGTCCCGTGCAGGCCGACCAGCGTGAGGTAGTTGTTGGCGTTCCACGCATGCTGGTCGGGAGTCAGGAGCTCGAAGCGGATCAGCATCGCGTTCAGGCCGCCGATGAAGATGAACGCGCCGATGCCGATCAGGTACTGCATCCCGACGACCTTGTGGTCGGTGCACAGCCCGAAGTAGCGGCCCGCCCCGCCGGCCTCCTTCTCGCGCAGGCTCGGCGGACGTCCGGCGAGCCGTTGCAGCGGATAGTTGGCGAACCCGAGCCCGACGAGGAAGCCGATCACCCCGACGAAGTACGCGACGAAGAGCCCGACGTCGTTCTGGTTCGTGTCGCCGAAGTACTCGATGCTCTTCGCGTTGATCTGGTGGCCGAGCCACCAGCCCACGTAGAAGCCGACGATCCCGAGGATGACGCCGGTGAGGAGATTGAAGCCGATGAGGCGGCGGAGTCTCATCCTGCGCGGCCCGGCGGGTCGGGGTTGTACGTCGTCGCGTACGGAGGCAGCACCTTCGTGACGTCGCGGAACTCGGTCTGCTGCCGACGGATCCACGACGCGAAGTCGCCGCCGCTGACGACTCTCCCGGTGTCGAACATGTAGCCGTGCCAGAGCCCGCAGAGCTCGGCGCACCGGATCTGGAACGTCCGCACGGTCTTCGGCTTGACGTACGCGACGTTGTCGACGCCGGGGTTCGCGTCGGCCTTGACGCCGAGCTGGTACGCCCAGAACGAATGGATCGCGTCGAGGGACGTCACGTGGAAGACGATCTGGCGGTTGACCGGCAGCTCGAGCTGGGCGGTCTCGACGCCGCCGTAGGTCGGGTAGCGATAGGTGAACTGCCACTGCTGCGCGATCACCTGTACCGGCAGCGCTCCGCCGTCGGGCTTCGCGATCGGGCTCGGGCCTTGGCCGCCGCCCGAGCCGTTGTTGGAGAGGAGCTCGACCGTGCCGAATGCGGCGAGGAACAGCACCGCGACGGTCGTGACGACGAGCCAGGCGACCTGCAGGCGCATGTTGCCGCGGATCGGCGCTCCGTCCTCCGTCGGGTCGGCCTTCCCCGCCCGGAAGACGATCAGCGTGTACACGAGGTAGCCGAGGATGAACATCGTGATCGGCGTCATCACGACGAGCAGCACGGTGTTGTCGAAGACCTGTGCCTTCGCCACGTCCGTGCCCTTGCCCGGCGGCATGTTCGGCCCGAGCACCCAGATCACGAGCGGCAGCGTGATCAGCGTCAGAACGACCGTCAGGAGGGCGATCCGCAGTGCGTGCCCGCCGCGGGGCGCGGAGGTCGGCCTAGACGACATTCACGAAGCCGTCCATGTAGCCGATCGTCTGCATCGGGCCGCCGAACCCGTACACGAATCCCGCGGCGCAGGGGACGAAGCACTGCCACCGGTAGTGGCCCTTCGCACCGGTGCGGAACGTGAACGTGATCGTGTTGTGCGCGTTCGACATGCTGCACGGCGCGTAGTCGCACTGGTTCTTTGCGTCGTCGGCGACTCCCAGCAACGGGACGATCAGGCCGAGCTCGGGGATCGCGAAGGTGTGTGACGCGTCGTCGGGGTTGATCATGCTCATCGGCTTCCCGTTCACGGTGAAGGTGCCGCCGACGATCCCGCGCGCCTTCGACAGGAACGGATTCCGCAGTCCGCTGTCGCCGTCGAACTGGTAGACGGTGACGTGCACGAGCGAGTGCGCCGGCAGCGTCCAGACGGTGCTGCGATGCCAGACGCCGTTCTCGCGAACGAGGTAGGAGACCCAGCTCTCGTTCGGCGAGAGCTTCGGCCCGATGGCGGCGACGGTCTGCAGCGTCAGGTCGACCGACCGGCTCGCCCCCGTGCCCGAAGCGACGGGCCTGTACGGCGTCGGGCCGTTCGTGAGGAAGACGACGTAGGCGGCGATCAGGACGGCGACGACGGCGACGGCGACCAGCGTGATCACGCTCTTGCGGGCGGTCGAGCTCAACGCGGGGGGATATATCGCCTGGCGATCGACGCGGTCCAGCTTTGTGACAAAGCTGTCATGTGCGCGTCATCTCCGCGTCATCCTCCGCTGAGAGGGAACGCACAGGTCTTCGCGAGGAACCTCTCGGGAACGCGCCGGAGACTCGCGATCCGATCCGATCGCGACGCGCGCACGTCCCTCCGCCTCGCCGTCCGTCCGGCCGACCGGGAGCGTGAGCCCGACCGCCTGGCCGCATAGAGGCACCCACGTTGTCATCGCCGCGCCGGCGGTTTAGGCTCGCCGGCGCGGCATGAAGATCCTGGTCATCGAGGACGAGCCCCGGATCCTCGAGTTCTTGCGACTCGGGCTCGAGGCGGAGGGCTTCACCGTCGACGGCGCCGAGGACGGCGCGTCCGGGCTCGCCGCGGCGCTCGGCGGCTCGTACGAGCTCGTCGTGCTCGACCTGCTGCTCCCGCGCCTCGACGGGCTCCGGCTCCTCACCGAGCTGCGGCGCGAGCGGCACGATCTCCCGGTGCTCGTCCTGTCGGCCCGCTCCGACCTGCCGACCAAGCTCCGGAGTTTCGACCTGGGCGCGAACGACTACCTCTCGAAGCCGTTCTCCTTCGACGAGCTCGTCGCCCGCGTCCGGGTGCATCTCCATCGCGGGCGCGACACGAACGCCGGGGCCAGCCTCCAGGTCGGCGGCCTCTCGCTCGACCTCGCGCGGCGCCGCGCGGTGAGCGGGGATTGCTGCACCGACCTGTCGGACCGCGAGTTCCGGCTGCTCTACCACCTCGCCGCCCATGCCGGGGAGGTGGTCAGCAGGGAGCGGCTCCTGTCCGAGGTCTGGGGCTACTCCTTCGACCCGGGCTCGAACGTGGTCGACGTCTGCGTGCGGCGGCTCCGCAAGAAGCTCGGCCCCACCTGGCCGATCGAGACCGTGCGGTATGCGGGCTATCGCCTGGCCACGGCCTGACGCGCTCGAGCTCGGGTGGGCCGCGCTCGCGGTCGCCTGCTTCGCGCTGATGTTGCTCTCCCCGTCCTGGGAGACGATCCCGTTCCACGTCATCTGGATCAGCCTGACGCTCCTCTACGGCTTCCGTGTCTGGGGGATCGCGACCACGAGCGCCGTGCTCGGTGCCGTCGTGATCGGCACGGGTGCCTCGATCCTCGAGGACGCCTTCAACGGATTTCAGCTCTGGGGCGAGCTGTTCGAGGTGCCGCTCATGTCGGCGATGTTCCTGGCGATGGTGTGGCACGCGTGGCGGCGTGCACAGGCGCTCGTGACGGTGGAGGCGCTCGCCGACGAGCGCGCGTCGCTGCTCGAGCAGGAGGAGCAGCTCCTGCACAACGTTTCGCACGAGCTGCGCACGCCGGTGACGATCGCCCGCGGCCACCTCGAGTTGCTCGGCCGCCGGCTCGACGAGGAGGCGCCCGAGCTCGAGGTCGCCTTCGACGAGCTCGCCCGGATGGAACGCATCGTCGAGCGGGTGCTGCTCCTCGCGCAGGCGGAGCGCAGCGACTGGCTCGTGCGCAGGCCGATCCCGCTGGTCGCGTTCCTCGAGGACGTGGTGATGCGCTGGGCGGGAATCGCGCCGCGCGCGTGGCGGCTCGGCGAGATCGTCGACGTCACCGTCTCCGCGGACGAGACGCTCCTGCGGGCCGCACTCGACGCGCTCCTCGAGAACGCCGTGCAGCACACCGACGACTACGGCCACATCACGCTCTCCGCGCACGGCGAGACCGACTCGGTGGTCATCTCGGTCGGCGACGACGGCGACGGGATCGCGCCGTCGCAGCTCGACGAGATCTTCCAGCGCTTCGCCCGCACCGACGCCTCCCGCTCCCGGCGGGCCGGCGGCTCGGGCCTCGGGCTCGCGATCGTGGCCGCGATCGCGAGAGCGCACGGCGGATCGTGCTCGGCCGGTTCGGCCGAGGGCGGCGGCGCCCTGTTCGAGCTCCGGCTGCCGCTCCTGCACGCCTTCGCCGCCGATCTGGAGCGGGCGCCCGGGCCGAGCCTGGAGCTCCCGGCCGGATCTGCTTCAATCGGCGGATGACCGCCCTCTACCGGAAGTACCGTCCGCAGACGTTCGCCGAGGTGGTGGGGCAGGAAGCGGTCGTGCGTACGCTCACGAACGCGATCGAGCAGGACAAGGTGCGCCAGGCCTATCTGTTCGCAGGCCCACGGGGCACCGGCAAGACGTCGCTCGCGCGGATCCTCGCGAAGTCGATCAACTGCGCGCACGGGCCGACCCCGACGCCCGACGGCACGTGCCATTCGTGCGTCGCGATCGCCGCGGGCACGTCGCTCGACGTCGTCGAGATGGACGCGGCGTCGCAGCGCGGAATCGACGACATCCGCGAGATCCGCGACCGCGCGGCGCTGCAGCCGGTCGAGGGGCGGATGAAGGTCTACATCCTCGACGAGGCGCATCAGCTGACGGATGCCGCGTGGAACGCGCTGCTGAAGCTGATCGAGGAACCGCCGCCGCACCTCCTCTTCATCTTCTGCACCACGGAGCTGCAGAAGGTGCTGCCGACCGTGCGTTCGCGCTGCCAGGCATTCGTCTTCGAGCGCCCGCGGCTCCCCGATCTCGTCCGGAAGCTGCGCCTGATCGCCGACGGCGAGGGCATCGAGGTACCGGACGCCGCCCTGCACCTGCTCGCGCGGAGCGGACGGGGCGCGTACCGCGACGCCGAGTCGACGCTCGACCAGCTCGCGTCGGCGACGGGCGGGTCGATCACCGTGCAGGACGTCCTGCAGCTGCTCGGCACGGTCGAGGACGAGGTGCTGTTCCGCCTCTGCGACCTCGTGGTCGACGAGGACACCGCCGGCGCGCTGACGTTCCTCGAGGATCTGTCGGAGCGCGGCCAGGATCTCGGCCGGCTCGTCACCGACCTGCTCGAGCACCTGCGTCACCTGATGCTCGTCCAGCATCTCGGCGAGGTGCCGGGCTCGCTGCCGGTGACGGACGAGTCGCGCGAGCGCCTGCGCGAGCAGGCGAACCAGCTGCCGCCGCCGACGGTCGCCCGTCTGATCGACCTGCTCGCGGTCGCCGTCGAGGACATGCGCCAGGGCGGCGACCCGCGGCTGCCGCTCGAGCTGGCGCTCGTCAAGGTGACGCGTCCGGCCTCCGACCTGTCGCGCGAGTCCCTGGCTTTTCGGCTCGACCGGCTCGAGCAGGGCCACACCGTGCCGGCCGAGAAGCCTAGTAAGGCGTCTAGCGCGGCGGCGGCGGCGCCCCCGCCTCGCGCTGCGGATGCGGAACCGCCGCCGGTGGAGTTGAGCAGCTTGCAGGAGGCCTGGCGCCGCTCGATCCTCCCTGCGATCGAGCAGCGCTCGATCCCGATCGGCAAGACGCTGGCCGAGGCGCATCCCGCCGGGCTCGCGGGTGACACGCTGACGCTCGAGTTCCCGCAGACGGCCGCGTTCCACCTGCGACTCGCCGAGGACCCGAAGAACGCCGCGATGCTCCGGGAGGCGCTGTACGAGGTGACCGGACGGGAGCTCGCGGTCGCCTTCGAGCTGGGCGAAACGGATGCCGCCGAGGCCGACGACGAGGCGCCGGCCGGCGAGGAAAATGTGCTGGAGCTCTTGCAGAGCACCTTCGACGCGCGGGAGCTGGAGGATGAGACGTAGGCTCGACGGAGTCCCACGCCTGCGTAGGCTCGACGGAGCCGGTCGTGAGCGGAGGCGCGGGCTCGACCCGTGCCGGAGCGCATACAGCGCGGAGCTGCCGGCTTGGCCGGCGTCGGAGCGGGCATGAGCGGATTCGATCTCGACGCGCTGATGAAGCAGGCCCAGGAGATGCAGGCACAGGTCCAGAAGGTGCAGGAGGAGGCGGGCAACGAGATGGTCACCGCGACGGCGGGGGGCGGCATGATCACGGTGACCGCGACCGCCGCCGGCGAGATCAAGCAGATCGAGATCGACCCGAAGGCGATCGACCCCGAGGATCCCGAGCTGCTCGCCGACCTCGTCACCGCCGCCGTCAACGAGGCGCTCCGGAACGGGCAGGAGCTCCTCGCCTCGAAGCTCGGCGAGGCGATGCCGCCCGGGCTCGGCGGGCTCCTCCCCGGCCTGTAGCCGATGCCCGGGGGCACAATGCTCCCGTGTTCAGCCCGTCGGTCGAGAACCTCGTCGCCCAGCTGACGCGCCTGCCCGGGGTCGGGGCGCGCACGGCGCAGCGGCTCGCCTTCCACATCCTGCAGCGGCCCGCCGACGAGGCACTCGCGCTCGCCGGAGCGCTTCGCGACGTGAAGGAGCGCGTCCGCTTCTGCCGGGAGTGCGGCAACCTCACCGAGGACGAGCGGTGCGGCATCTGCACGGACGCCCGCCGGGACCACTCGCTCATCTGCGTCGTCGAGCAGCCCGTCGACCTGGTGTCGCTCGAGCGCACCCACGAGTTCCGGGGTCTCTACCACGTGCTCGGGGGCGCACTCAGCCCGCTCGACGGCGTCGAGCCGAGCGACCTGCGGATCGACGAGCTGCTCGAGCGGGTCGAGGCGAACGGCGTTCAGGAGGTCGTGCTCGCGACCAACCCGAACATGACCGGCGAGGCGACGGCGGCGTTCCTCGCCGACCGGCTACGCGGACGCGTCCGCGTCACGCGCCTCGCGAGCGGTCTCCCGGTCGGCGGCGACCTCGAATATGCCGACGAGGTCACCCTCGGCCGCGCCCTCACGGGCCGCCGCGAGATGTGACGGGTCCCCGCGGCCGAGCGCGACGTCGACCGCGAGCGCCAGGAACCGCTCGGCGCGGTAGGCGATCCAGAAGCAGAGGGCCGCGACCGGCAGCTCGGCGAAGACCGCCTCGACGATCGCCATGCGCGCCTCGGCGCCGCGGGACTCGAGGACGATGTCGAACCAGGCGTCCGCGACGAGGAGCGTGCCCGTCGCCGCGGCGAAGACCGCCACCCACGGCGACCGGCGCCACGCGGCGACCGCCGTGCCCCCGAAGCAGACCGCCAGGCCGACGTCGAGGCCCGTCCAGGCGACGTCCCAGCGGTGGGTCAGGTGCTCGGGCGGCAGCGAGGCCGACAGCCAGATCGTCCACGGAACCAGCGCGATGCCGATCGCGCCGAACACCGGGACGATCCAGTCGCGCATGGTTCTCGGGCGGTGGCGCAAGGCGTCCCTACACTGTCGCAGAATGGCCCTGGCCGAGTACGAAGCGATCCCGACGATCGAGCACGCGCCCCCCTCGCCGCGGGTCGTCGTGATGAAGTTCGGCGGTACCTCCGTCGGCGACACCGAGCGGCTGAGGCACGTCGCCCGCAAGCTCGTCGCGGCCCGCGAGTCGGGCAGCAAGGTCGTCGGTGTCGTCTCGGCGATGGGCAAGCAGACGGATGAGCTCCTCTCGCTCGCGCACGAGGTCTCCTCGCGGCCGCAACCGCGCGAGCTCGACATGCTGCTCTCGGTCGGCGAACGGATCTCGTGCGCGCTCGTCGCGATGGCGATCGTCGACCTCGGGCACCGCGCGATCTCGCTGACCGGATCGCAGGCGGGGATCGTCACCGACTCCTCGCACACGAAGGCGAAGATCGTGGAGGTGCGGGCGCGCCGCATCCACGAGGCGCTCGACCGCGACGAGATCGTGCTCGTCGCAGGGTTCCAGGGGGTCTCGAGCGAATCGCTCGACGTGACGACGCTCGGGCGCGGAGGCTCGGACACGACGGCGGTGGCGCTCGCCGCCGCGCTCGGTGCGACCGCCTGCGAGATCTACACGGACGTCCGCGGCGTCTTCACCGCCGACCCGCGGCTCGTGAGCGCCGCCGGAAAGCTCGACCGCGTCAGCTTCGAGGAGATGCTCGAGATGGCGTCCTCGGGGGCCGGCGTGATGATCGCGCGCTCGATCGAGATCGCGCGCACGCACAATGTCCGTCTCAACGTTCGCTCTTCGTTCGAGGACGACGACGGGACGTGGATCACGGAGGAGGACGACCCGATGCTCGAGAAGGCGCTGATCTCGGCAGTGGTGCACCAGCGGCAGGAGACGGTCTACCGCACGCGCGGCACGACGCCCGCACGGCTCTTCGCCGCCCTTGCCGAGGCGAACGTGAACGTCGACACGATCCTGCAGGACCGCGAGGACGAGGTCGTCTTCTCGGCGCCGCCGGAGGATCGCGACGCCGCCGCGCGCACGCTCGACGAGCTCGGTGCCGCGTGGGAGGCGCGCGACGACCTCGGCAAGGTGTCGGTGATCGGCGCCGGCATGAAGAGCCACCCGGGGGTGGCCGCGAAGACGTTCGCCACGCTCGAGCAGGCGGGCGTGACGCCGGCGGTCGTCTCGACCTCGCCGATCAAGATCGCGTGCCACGTCGAGGCGTCGCAGGTCGACGCCGCCGTTCGCGCGCTGCACGAGGCGTTCGACCTTGGCTAGTCGCCGCATCGGGGTCGTCGGTGGCACGGGCGCGGTCGGGACGGTCACGCTCGAGCTGCTGCGCGAGCGTGGCTTCGACCAGGTGCGGGTGTTCGCGTCCGCCCGCTCGGCCGGCCGGCGGCTCGGAACGGCGACGGTCGAGGAGGCGACGCCCGAGGCGCTCGCCCGCGGCGACGTCGACGTCTTCCTCTTCTCGGTGGGCACGTCCGCGTCGCGCGAGCTCGTCCCGCACGCCGTGCGCGGGGGCGCGATCGCGATCGACAAGTCCGCCGCCTACCGCCTGGAGCCGGGCGTGCCGCTCGTCGTGCCGGAGGTCAACGGCAGCCGAGCTCGCGAGCACGACGGCATCGTCGCGAACCCGAACTGCTGCGCGATCCCGCTGACCTGCGTCCTCAAGCCGCTGCACGACGCGGCGGGACTGGTGCGCGTGCGCGTGGCGACGTACCAGTCGGTCTCGGGCGCCGGCGCCCAGGCGATGGAGCGGCTGCGCGCGGAGCCGCAGGCGGAGCACGACCTGCGCATGGACTGGACGTTCGACGGCGTCGAGTTCGACGAGGAGGTCAAGCTCCGCGAGGAGACGCGGAAGATCCTCGAGCTGCCGGAGCTACCGGTGCAGGCGACGTGCGTGCGCGTCCCGGTGATGGTGGGCCACGCCGAGGCGGTGTGGATCGAGCTCGAGGACGACCTGCCGGCCGCGCGGGCGCGCGAGCTGCTCGAGGCGGCGCCGTCAGTGCGGGTCGAAGACGCGCCCTCCCCGGGGAGGGCGCGCGGCGCCGACGAGGTGCTCGTCGGCCGCATCCGCGACGACCCGACGGTCGGGCGCGGCCTCGCTCTCTTCATCGCGGCGGACAATCTCCGCAAAGGCGCGGCCCTGAACGCGATCCAGATTGCAGAGCTGTTGCTCGACCGCGAGCGCGCAGCCGCGGCGTAGACCGGGTTACGCGCGGCGCCGCTCGAGCTGAAGACGGAGCGCGCGAACCTCGTCGCGGACCTTCCTGAAAATCGCCGCGACCTTCGCCCGATCATCCGGAGTCATCGTCTTCTTCGCCACCGCCGTCCTCCCACAGTCGCAACAAGCTCATCGAGCATCGCCTCGCTCTGGCGTCAAGCCGGGTGCCTGGCACCTGGGTGCCGGGCACCGTTCCTACGGCGTCCGGAGCGGCGGCGTGGTGACCGGCTCGGGGACGCCGAAGGCTTCCTTCACGACGCGCAGCACCTTCTCGCGCGTGCCCTCGACCACCGGCTGCAGGCCACCCAGCTCGAGGCGCGACAGCGTGACGCGGCCCGACGCCCGCAGCACCCGGAAACCGAAGTCCGCGAGAAAGTCCTGTGGGAACACGGTGCGGTGCACGCGGAAGCGCTCGTAGCTCGACTCGCCCTCCGAGTAGCGGAACGAAAACGCCTCGAGTCCGCGGAAACCGCGGTCGCGCGCCTCGCCGATCGCCGCGAGGAAGAGCGACTGCAGCACCCACGGGCTCGACGGATCGACGAGGTACGCGCAGGTGACGAGCATCGCGTCGTTCGACGGCGGCCCGCCGGGGAGCTCGTACGCGCGCGGGAACGACGGCGCCGGCCCGTACTGGATCGACGCGAGGACGCGATCGTCGGAGTCGTAGTAGACGGTCCCGAACGCGCCGAACTCGAGCTCGACCTTCTCCATCCAGCGATCCTTGTCCGGCGCCCGGCTTCCGCGCGACTGCCACCAGACGCACTCGTGGCAGACGGTCGGCGCCGTCTCGAGGGTCAGCTTCGTGAGCCCTTCAAGTCGCGTCGGCACCCCGGCCCCTAACGCGCGACGTCGTCGACGACCACATGCACCGCGGCCGGGCGCACGTCCGTCATCCGCTCCAGATAGTCGAGGACGCGCCGCTGCACCTCGGCCGCGACGACCGGGATGTTGGCGCCGTGGTCGACGACCACGTGCACCTCGATCTCGCCGCTGGACGCGCGCGCAGCGCGCCGCTGCTTCGTGTGCACACCGGGAACCTCAGCCGCGGCGTCGACCGCGTACCGTGCGAGCACCTCGGGGGAGATCACGCTGTGTCCTTCCACGCCTCCGCATATCGTAGGACGAGCTCGGTCGCCTCGGGGCGCGCGAAGTAACGGAACGGCACGAACGTCGTTCCGAGGCCCGCCGAGACGTGCATCGTCGTCCCGCCGCGCCGGTACACGCCCTCGGCGTAGCGCGCCCGTGGATGGGCGAGGAGGAGCCGGCCACCCGCGTACGGCAGCACGATCTGGCCCGCATGCAGGTGGCCCGAGAGGATCAGGTTGAAGCGCCCCGGCGCGGCAAAGTCGAGGACGCGCGGGAAATGGCAGAGCAGCAGCCGGAACGGAGCATCCGAGGGCGGAAAGCCGCTCCCGCGCCGCTCCAGCCAGGAGCGCGGGTCGACACCGGCGACCTCGATCCGGCAGCCGCGGAGCCGTGTCTCCACGCTCTCGTCCTGCAGCAGCCGGCCGGCGCCGAGCTCCTCGAGCGCGACCGGCCGGGAAAACGGATCGCGGCTGAGCGCGTGGTCGTGGTTGCCGAGCACGATGAACGGCTCGCCGAGCCGGCGCAGAAGGCGTTCGAGCAGTGGCCGGCCGCGGGGCCGCGAGACGAGGTCGCCCGTCACGCACACGAGGTCGGGCGACCGGTCGGCCACCCAGTCGACCGCGCGCTCGACGGCCCGCCGCCCGCGTGACGGCACTCCGAGATGGAAGTCCGACAGGTGCGCGACCCGCAGGCCGTCGAGCTCGGGCGGGAGGCTGGGCACCGGCAGGTCGAGGACCCGGAGCCGAACCCATCCCGCCTCGAATGCGCCCCACCCCAGCCCCGCGAGCGCGGCCGCCCCGGCGGCGGCCCCGAGCTTGCGCTCCGCGGTCAGACCTCGATCTTCTCGAGCATCGGCTGCACCGAGACGACATGCCGCTTGAACCTGAGCTCGGACTCCTGCAGCCCCGCCGCGACGCCGACGAGCTGCGACAGGTGGAGGATCGGCATCTTGAAATCGCGTCCGGTCGCGGCCTTGAGCTTCGACTGCCAGGCGTCGAGCGAAAGATGGCAGAGCGGGCACGGCGTCACCATCGCGTCGGCGCCCGCCTCGACGGCCTGCTCGATCGGCTGGATCAGCTCGCCGAGCGCCGTGTCCTCGCGCGCCTGGATGATCGGGAAGCCGCAGCACTTGATCTTCGCCGGGTAGTCGATCGCCTCGCCGCCGCAGGCCTCGATGATCCGCTCGAGCGACCACGGACGGTCGGGATCCTCGAAGCCCTGAATGCGCGACGGGCGCAGGATCTGGCAGCCGTAGAACGGCGCGATCTTCAGGCCCTTGAGCCCGCGGTGCGCCGATGCCTTCAGCAGCTCGTAGCCTTCGCCCTCGGCGATCTCCCACAGTAGGTGCCGCACGTCGACGTCCCGTTCGTACGCGGGCACGCCGATCGAGACGAGGTTCTCGTTGACACGCGCGCGCAGCTCCGAGTCGCCGAGCAGCATGAAGTTGGCCTGCCGCAGGTTGAGCGTGCAGACGTTGCACACCGTCAGCAGCGTGTCGACACGCTCCTGCGCCGCGTACGAGAGGATCCGTGCGTTCAGGTGGAGGTAGTAGTCGGGCTCGGCCTCGTGGATGTCGCCGGCACCGCAGCACGTCACCGACTCGAGCTCGACGAGCTCGAGCCCGACCTTCGGCGCCAGCGCCTGGGTCGCCGAATCGAGCTCTTTCGCCGACAGCGAGGCGAGACAGCCCTTGTAGTACGCCACCCGCCTCAAGCCCGCCGTCTCCGTCATGCCGTCGCAGCTCCTTCGGTCGCTTCGTCGTTCTCGCCTTCGATGTACGGGCGCGGGAACGCGCCCGGGCGTGCATAGATCTCCTCGAGCGACTCGTCCGCGCCGTGGCCGTGCGCGAGCTTCCCGAGCGCGTGCTCACCCTGGACGATGCCCGCGTAGCCCTTCACGCCCTCGTCCCGGAGCAGGTCGTGGAGCCGCCGCGACTCGCGCACGTTCTTGGCCACGTGCGGCGGCACGGGCGCCGGAACCTTGCCCTTGACGGCGAGGTCGAGCGCGAAGCGCGTCTGCTTGATCGCCGCGACGATCCCCTGCGTCTTCGGCACCAGCTCGGTCTCGCGCAGCCATCCGGTCGTCTTCGCGGAGGTGACGAACCACTTCGCGTGCTTCGCACCCATGTCTCGGTCGATCCCCTCCTTCACCGACTCGGCGCCGAGCTTGGCGATCGCGTCGCGGGGGTCGACGCCTTTCGGGCAGCGCTCGTTGCAGAAGTAGCACCGCGTGCACTCCCAGATCCCGTGCTGGCCGTTCAGCGCGTCGAGCCGCTCGGCCTTGTGGGCGTCGCGCGGGTCGCCGACGAAGCGCATCGCCTTCGCGAGCGCCTGAGGCCCTGTGAAACGCGGTTCGGACTCCATCGCATTGCATTCGGAGACGCATAGGCCGCAGTTGATGCAGAGCGACTCCTTGTGGATCACGTTCATCCGCTCCTGGCGGATCAGGTTCTCCCTCCCCCCGGGCGGCTCGTCGTAGCCCGGGCGCAGGAACGGGTCGACGCTCATGAACTTTTCCCAGAACGGCGTCATGTCGACGACCAGGTCCTTGACGATCGGCAGGTTGCCCATCGCCGAGATCACCGGCACGTGGCCGGCGTGCGCGATGTCGTACATGCGCGTCTTGCAGGCGAGCACCGCCGCCCCGTCCATGCGCATCCCGCAGGAGCCGCAGATCATCATCCGGCAGCTCTTGCGGTAGGCGAGCGTCCCGTCGTGCCGGTCCTTGACGATGTCGAGGCAGTCGAGGAGCGTCGCCTCCTCGGGCGCGTCGACCTCGTACTCGGCGAGCTCGCGCTCGCCGGTCCGGGCGTTGGAGCGCCAGACCTTGAGCCCCACCTTCATCGAGCGGCCCCGTCCACTAGTACGTCCGCTCCATCGGCTCGTACTCCGTCACGCGCACCTCCGAGTAGCCGAGCTGGGGCGCTCCGTCGACCCAGCGCGAGATCGAGTGCTTCATGAAGTTCTCGTCGTCGCGCCTGGGGTAGTCGTGCGGCCGCGCGTGTGCGCCGCGGCTCTCCTTGCGCGCGATCCCCGCCTGCACCATGCACCACGCGAGGTCGAGCATGTTGCCGAGCTCGATCGCCTGCGTCAGGTCGGTGTTGAAGACGTCGCCCTTGTCCTCGATCACGACGCCGCGCTCGTACCGCTCGCGCAGCGCCTGGATGGTGTCGAGCTGCTCGAGCATCTGCCCCTCGCGGCGGAAGACGCCGAAGTTCTCGAGCATCGAGGAGCCGAGGTCGCCGCGGATCTGCCACGGGCGCTCACCGCCGGCCTCGTCGAGCAGGTCGCGGAGCTCGCGCTCGGCGTCGGCCTCCGCGCTCCGCGGCACGTCGATCGTCGTGTGCGAGAGCGCCCACTCGGCGGCGGCGCGGCCCGCGCGGCGGCCGAACGTGATCGTCTCCATCAGCGAGTTGCCGCCGAGCCGGTTCGCGCCGTGCACCGACACGCAGGCGACCTCGCCGGCGGCGTACAGGCCGGTCAGCTCGGTCGCACCGTCGTTGTCGGTCTCGACGCCGCCCATGTGGTAGTGCGCTCCGGGACGCACGGGCACCGGATCGTAGATCGGGTCGATACCGGCGAACGTCATCGACAGCTCGCGCGAGCCCGGCAGCCGCTCGATGATCCGCGCGGCGCCGAGGTGCCGCATGTCGAGGAAGATCGAGCCGTCGATCCCCCGGCCGTCGTCGATCTCGGTCTGCTCGGATCGCGAGACGACGTCGCGCGAGGCGAGCTCCATCGCGTTCGGCGCATAGCGCTTCATGAACCGCTCGCCGTTCTTGTTGATCAGATACGCGCCCTCGCCGCGGCACCCTTCGGTGAGGAGGATTCCGGTCGGGTAGAGCGTCGTGGGATGGAACTGCATGAACTCCATGTCCTTCAGCGGCAGCCCGAGGTGGAGCGCCATCGCCGCGCCGTCGCCGGTGCACGCGTACGCGTTCGTCGTCGTGCGGTAGATGCGGCCCTGCCCGCCGGTTGCCAGCACGACCGTCTTGCCGCCGACCGTCTTCAGGCCCCCGTTCAGCAGGTCCCAGCAGATGACGCCCTGGCAGCGGTCGTCGTTCTCGACGAGCTTCCACGCGAAGAACTCCTCGTAGACGGTGATGCCCCGCTTGACGAGCTGCTCGTAGAGCACCTGGATGAGCACGTGGCCGGTGATGTCCGCGGCGAAGACCGTCCGCGGCGAGCCGGCCGCCCCGAAGGGCCGCTGCGCGAGCTTCCCGTCCTCGCGCCGCGAGAACACCGCCCCCCAGTGCTCGAGCTGGTAGATGTCGCCGGGCGCCTCACGGCACAGGATCTCGATCGCGTCCTGGTCGCCGATGTAGTCGGAGCCCTTGACGGTGTCGAAGGTGTGCGACTCCCAGGAATCCTCAGCTGCGTTCCCGAGGGATGCATTGATGCCGCCCTCGGCCGCGCCGGAATGGCTGCGGGTCGGGTGAAGCTTGGAGATGACGCCGACGTCGGCGCCGGAGTCGTGTGCCTCGATCGCCGCCCGCATGCCGGAGCAGCCGGCACCGACGACGAGCACGTCGTGCGTCGCTTCCACGTAGACGGACGCTATCGAAACAGCCGGCGGAGGCGGGAGAGAAGCCGCCAGGACGGGTGAGCGGCGCGCGCGGCGCGCTGCTCGCGCGCGAGATCCCCCCTGGCCCACGCGCGCTCGCGCATGCTCCGGGTCGGATAGCGCGGCTTCCAGAACGTGGGCCGCTGCCCGGGCACGCCCCTAGAGCGAGGGGCCGGCCGCGCGGATCGACTCGTCGGCGTCGGCGAAGCGGCTCGCGAAGTTGTCGACGAACATCTGCGCGAGGCGGCGGGCCGCGGCGTCGTACGCGGCCGGGTCGCTCCACGTCGACCGCGGCTCGAGCAGCGTCGCGTCCACACCGGGCACCGCGACGGGAACGGCGAACCGAAACATCGGGTCGACAGTGGTCTCGACGCCGTCGAGGTCGCCGGCGAGCGCACCCGCGAGCATCGTGCGGGTCGCGGCGATCGGCATGCGCCTTCCCTCGCCGAACGGACCTCCGGTCCAGCCGGTGTTGACGAGCCAGACGTTCGATGCGTGCTCGTCCAGCTTGGCGCCGAGCATGCGCGCGTAGACCGCGGGCGGCTGCGGCAGGAACGGCTGGCCGAAGCAGGCGGAGAACGTCGGCTGCGGCTCGGTGACCCCGATCTCCGTCCCCGCGAGCTTGGCCGTGAAGCCGGAGAGGAAGTAGTAGAGCGCCTGGTCGCGGGAGAGCTTCGCGATCGGCGGCAGGATCCCGAACGCGTCCGCGGTGAGCAGGACGACCGACCGCGGGTGGCCCGCCCGCTTCGCGGGCAGCGCGTTCCCGATCAGCTCGAGCTTGTAGGCCGCCCGGGTGTTCTCGGTCTTCGATGCGTCGTCGAGGTCGAGGTGCCCGAGCTCGTCGACCGCGACGTTCTCGAGCACGGTGCCGTACGAGTGGGCCGCCTTCCAGATCTCCGGCTCGGCTGCCGCGGAGAGACGGATCGTCTTCGCGTAACACCCGCCTTCGATGTTGAAGACCCCCGTGTGCCCCCACCCGTGCTCGTCGTCGCCGATCAGGCGGCGCGACGGGTCGGCCGAGAGCGTCGTCTTGCCCGTGCCGGAGAGGCCGAAGAAGATCGCCACGTCACCGCCCTCGCCGACGTTCGCCGAGCAGTGCATCGGGAACACGCCCTCGATCGGCAACCGGTCGTTCATCACCGTGAAGATCGACTTCTTGATCTCGCCGGCGTAGAACGTCCCGCCGACGAGCAGCTCGGTGCGCGTCGGGTGCAGAGCGACGAACGTCCCGCTCCTGATCCCGTCGGCGGCCGGGTCGCCCTCGAGATCGGGCGTGTGCAGGACGAGCGCCGTCGGCTCGAAGTCGTCGGCCTCGTCGTCGGCGAGGTCGATGAACATCGTCTTCGCGAACAGCGCGTGATACGGGTGCGCGGTCACCACGCGCACCCCGATCCGGTGCGCCTCGTCGGCCCCGGCCCAGGCGTCGACGATGTAGAGGGTCGACGCCTCGCCGAGACGCCGCGTCACCTTCTCCCGCAGCCCCTCGAAATGCTCCTCGGAGAGCTCCTGGTTGACCTGCCCCCACCAGATGCGGTCCTCCGAGCCCGGCTCGCGGACGACGAACTTATCCTTCGGCGAGCGGCCCGTGTGGAGCCCCGTGTCGACCGCCAGCGGCCCCCCCTCGGCGAGGCGGCCGTCACCGCGCGCGAGCGCGTGCGTGTACAGCAGCGACGTCGTCGGGTTTCGGTAGACGCGGCCGGTGGCGTCGATCCCGTGGTCGGAGAGATCCACCCGGCCTGGCAACTCGGTGGTCGTCATCGACGGAAGCCTACGGTATGCCCAGGGCTAGATCTGCCAGTCGCCATGCCGGAGCACGGGCACGCGCTCGCCGGTGGCGGTGATGCCGTCGACCTCGAGCGCCGGCGAGCCGACCATGAAGTCGACGTGGGCGCCGCTCTCGTTCACGCGTCCGACGTCGTCCTCGTCGACGACGAACGAGAACCCCCCGCCGAGCGCGAGGTGGCTCGCGGCGTTCTCGTCCAGCAGCGTGTCGAAGAAGACCGTCCCGAGCGGCCCGATCCGCCCGGCGCGGTCGACCAGGGCCATCTCGCCCAGGCGGAGGCCGCCGTCGTCGACGGCCAGCAGCGACCGCAGGGCGTCTGCCCGCGCGTCGGCGGAGATCTCGACCGCACGGCCGCCTTCGAAGCGCACACGGAGGCCCGAGATGATCGAGCCGTCGCGGAGCACGAGCGGCTTCGTGCTCGTGACGTGCCCCTCCGTGCGCACCGGGTCGGGCGAGGTGAAGACCTCCTCCGTCGGCAGGTTCGCGAAGTGGCGGACGCCTGCCTGCGTGACGAAGTCCGCCGATACCCAGCGGTGGCTCGGCAGCATGCCGACACGGAGCTCGGTGCCTTCGCCGCGCAGCTCGAGCGCGTCGAACCGGCGGTCGGTGAGCCGTGCCGCCGACGCGTTGAGCCCGTCCATCCGCTCGTCCCACGCGCGCCGCGGATCGTCGGTGTCGAGCCGCAGCACGTGCTCCAGCTCGGCCCAGAGCCGCTCGAGCGCGTCCGCGTCGGAGAGCTCCGGATGGACGAGCTTCGCCCAGGCCGGGTGCGGGCACGGGACGATGCACCAGTTCGTGCTGCGGTCGGAGATGATCCGCGGGACCTCGGGGAGGAACGGCAGCCGGTCGCGCCCCGTGAGCTCGGGGTCGAGGTCGTCGAGGAGACCGAGCACCGTCGGTCCGGCGATCGTGACGCGGGCACCGCGCCCGTCGGCGTGCTCGACCATGCGCCGGCCGTACCACGACGGGACGAACTCGATCGTCTGCGGGTCAGCGTGCACGACGCGCGCACGCTTCACGTGGGGGTCGAAGTACCCGACGTCTACGAACCGCGCCCCACGATCGTACGCCGCGGCGGCGATCGCACGTGCAAGCGGCGCATGCTCGAGGTCGCCCGAGACGATCACCGTCTGGCCGGGCTGGACGTTCGCACCGTGGACGGCGAGCTCGGCGAGCGGCTTGAGACGGTCGGGGTCCACCGGCAGGCGATCCTACCCGCGGCGCCGAACACCGAACCGTGACCGTCGAGACGGCAACACGGCGCTTCCTCGAGCGCGCGGGGATCTCGGACGCGACGCGCCGCGCGTATTCCTCCGACCTCGCCGAGTTCGCGCGCTGGTTCGGGCCGGACTCGCCGCTCGAGGACGTCGACCTGCGCGTGCTCGCGGACTGGGTCACCGAGCTCGGTCGGGCGCGGCCGGGCGGCAAGCTCGCGCCGTCGACGATCGCGCGCAAGCTCGCATCGGTGCGGGCGCTGCTCCGCTTCTCATTGGGCCCGGAGCGAACGCCGGGAGACTCGCTCGCGCCGCGACGGCCTCGTCGCCTGCCCGACGCGCCGAAGCCGGGCGAGGTCGACGCGATCGTCGCGGGCGTCGGCGGTGACGACGCGCTCGCCGGCCGGAACCGCGCGCTCGTCGAGCTCGTCTACTCGGCGGGCCTGCGGAGCGCGGAGGCGGTCGGTCTCGACCTCGGCGACGTCGACTTCGAACAGGAGCTCGTGCACGTACGCCGCGGCAAGGGGGCGAAGGACCGCGTCGTCCCGCTCGGCGAGGAGGCCGCGCACCTCGTCGCGCGCTATCTGCACGAGGCGCGCCCGCAGCTCGTGAACGGCGCCGAGAACGCGCTGTTCGTGTCCGCGCGGGGACGGCGCCTCGACACGTCGACCCTGAGAAGGCTCGTTCCCCACCCGCACCGGCTGCGGCATGCGTTCGCGACGCATCTACTCGAAGGCGGTGCCGACCTGCGGACGATCCAGGAGCTGCTCGGGCACGCGTCGCTCTCGACGACACAGATGTACAGCCACGTCGACGCCCGCCGGCTCCGCCGCGTCTACGACCATGCCCACCCGCGATCCTGATCTCGACGGCTTCCTCGCGCTGCTCGCGGCGCGACGTGCGCCGTCGACCGTCGAGGCGTACCGACGCGACCTGCGCGCGCTCGCCAGGATGCTCGGCAAACCGCTCGCCGAGGCGGGTGTCGACGACCTCGAGCGCTGCACCGCGCAGCTCCGCGCCGACGGCCTCTCGGGCGCTACGATCGCGCGCCGCACCGCGGCGGCGCGCAGCTTCTACAAGCACCTCCAGCTCGTCGGGCGCCGCGACGACAACCCTGCAGCCGCTGTCTCGCTCCCGCGGCGGGCGCGCACGCTGCCGAAGACGCTTTCGGCCGGCGAGGCCGAGCGCCTGATCGCGGCCGCGCAGGGGACGCAGCCGCGCGATCTCCGCGACCACGCGCTCGTCGAGCTGCTGTACGGCGCCGGGCTGCGCGTGTCGGAGGCGGTCGGCCTCGGCCGGAGCGGCGTCGACCTCGACGGCCGGCTCGTGCAGGTCGTCGGCAAGGGCGGGAAGGAGCGGATCGTGCCGATCGGGCGGCCGGCGGCGGAGGCGCTCCGGCGCTACATGTCACGCGGGCGCCCCTATCTCGACGCCCGCCACCGGCCCGAGCTGTTCCTGAACGCCCGCGGCGGGCCGCTCACGCGCGCCGGCGCGTTCCTGATCCTCCGCCGGCTCGCCGAGAAGGCAGGCCTCGACCCGTCGCGCGTCCACCCGCATCTGCTGCGGCACTCGTTCGCCACGCACCTGCTCGAGGGCGGTGCCGACCTGCGGTCGGTGCAGGAGATGCTCGGGCACGCCGACCTCTCGACCACCGAGCTGTACACGCACGTCTCCGACCGTCGGCGCCGGGCGGTCTACTTCGACGCGCACCCGCACGCCCGAAGACGCTGAGTCGGGGAGAGAACCTGCGGTTCCCTCCCCGATGCCCCTCCTTCCCTTTCCGCCTGCCGTCGCGGACCCGCGCCTCGCCTCCCGCCGGGCAAAGCCCGGCTCCGGCGGCAACCGGCGACGCCTTGACGACTGTCTCTTTCTCGCATGACCAGCACTGG
>DASUZZ010000029.1:0-35986 GCA_036376615.1 Gaiellaceae bacterium | reverse complement strand
CCGTAGTACGTCACGTGACCGCCCGGCGGCACGAACGTGAACGTGCCGGACTGCCCCGAGATCCAGTCGAACGTCGTCGCCGGGACGCTCAGATACCGCAGCGGCCCCTGCACCGCCGCCCGCTGGCCGGGGAACGAGTTGCGCGGCCCCATGAAGTAGATGCGGTCGCCGGTCGCCTTCTCGAGCTGGGCGGCGACGAACTTGCTCGGCGCGCGCAGATCGGTCGACTTCTTCCCGTTCTCGTACGCGTAGCTCTGGTTGACGGCGTGCGCGTAGAGCTGCGCGACGCCGTTCGCCTCACGGGACAGCTTCGTGAGCGCCTGGTCGTGGGCGAACTGGTGGAACAGGCGCACGGCGATCAGCGTCGTGATCACCCCGGCGAGGAGAATCCCCGCGAGGAACACGAGCGGAAGCCGGACGCGGAGCGAGCCGAGGACCGCCATGGCCCTACTTCTTCGGCGGTTCCCTCTTCGCGTCCTTCGCCGGCGAGACCTTGTAGCCGACGCCCCACACGGTGACGATCGGCGACGCCTCACCGAGCTTGCGGCGCAGCTGCCGCACGTGCACGTCGACGGTGCGGGTGTCGCCCGCGAAGGTGTAGCCCCAGACGCGCTCGAGCAGCTGGTCGCGCGTGAGCACGAGCCCGCGGTGGTCGAGCAGCTCCCAGAGCAGATCGAACTCCTTCGGCGCGAGCTGCACCTCCTCGTCGCCGACGGTGACCTCGCGACGGCCCGAGTCGATGCGAAGGTCGCCGTGCACGATCACCTCCGTCTCGCGGTCGCGGCGCTCAGGCGCAGCACGGCGCAGGATCGACTTGACGCGTGCGACGAGCTCGCGTGGATTGAACGGCTTCGTCAGGTAGTCGTCCGCGCCGACCTCGAGACCGATGATCTTGTCGACGTCCTCGTCGCGGGCAGTCAGCATCAGGATCGGGACGTCGCTCGACTGCCTGATCCGCCGGCACACCTCGATCCCGTCGATGTCGGGCAGCATCAGGTCGAGGACGATCAGCGACGGGAGCTCGTCGGCCACCTTGGCGAGCGCGTCGGCGCCGGTGGCCGCCGTCCGCACGCCGTAGCCGGCGTTCTTCAGGTACAGCGAGACGAACGAGGCGATCGAGCTTTCGTCCTCGACCACGAGGATGTTCGCGGCCGGACTGCTCATCCCAGATACCTCACTACGGGCCCGCGGGCGGCGGCGTGACCTTCGTGCCGAAAAGGATCGTGATCGGGTCGAGGATCGGCACGGACTTCCAGTTGCCGCCGTCGCGCGCATAGTCGCCGTCGTCGACCGCCGTCGGCGACGGCACGATCGTCGCCTTGCCGATGCCGACCGTGGTCAGGTCGATCCCGCTGCCGTTCGTGAACTTCAGCTTGTAGCTGCCGCCCGTGATCCGGAACGTGAGGTCGCGGCCGGAGTAGAGGATCGAGCCGTCGGGCTGGACCTTCTCCGGCTTGTCGGCGCCGCTGACGTACACGGTGCCGTCGCCCGGGACCGGGTCGGTGACCGCCAGAGAGCCCTTGTCCATCTGCCCCCAGAGCACGCCGTCGCCGGCGAGCGTGACGTTGCCGTAGACGGCGCGCAGCTCGAGCGATCCGTCCCCGGCCGCACCGGACGCGGCAATGGCCGCTGGAACGGCGATCAGGCTTGCAAGCAGGATGAGGCAGAGCCGACGCATCGACGGAACAAGTGTTTCCGCGCGGATTATGCCGCTCATGAGGGAGTTGTAAGGAGTTTGCGAGGCCAGGATTCGTCGCCGCCCACGCGGCCTTGTAGCGTCGGGCGCCCGTGCACGAACTGATCAGCTCCGGGCTCGTCGTCCTCGTCGTCTCGGGGGCCCTGCTCACGGCGCTCTTCCTGGCGAAGCTGAGCGCGCGGCTGCAGATCCCCTCGGCCGTCGTGTTCCTGCTCGCCGCCGCCGGCGCGTCCGAGCTCTTCCCGTCGCTCGTGCTCGGGATCCCGACGGTCGAGCGAATCGCCACCGTCGCCCTGATCGTGATCCTGTTCCAGGGCGGAGCGTCGATCGGGCTCGCGCGGTTCCGGGTCGCGGTCGCCCCGATCGCGTTCCTCGGCGTGCTCGGGACCTTCGGCTGCGCAGCGCTCGTCGCGGCCTTCGTGCACGTCGCGCTCGGGCTCGGCTGGCTGACCAGTGGGCTGCTCGGCGCGGCGGTCGCGCCGACCGATCCGGCGGTGATGTTCTCGGTGCTCGGCGACCGCGAGATCCGCGGGCGCTCCCGGACGATCCTGGAGGGAGAGTCGGGCGCGAACGACCCGGTCGGAATCGCGCTCATGGTCGGGCTCGTCGAGCTTGCGACACACGCGGACGCCAGCTTCTGGATCGTCGTCCGCGTCTTCTGCGAGCAGATGGCGATCGGGCTCGCCTTCGGGATCGCCGGCGGGATCGCGGCCGGTGCGCTCCTTCGCCGCGTGGCGCTGCCCTCGCCCGGCCTCTACACGCTGCGGACGCTCGCGATCGCCGGCGTCGTGTACGGCGTCACCGCGGTCGCGCACGGTTCAGGGTTTCTGGCGGTGTTCATCACGGGCGTGATCGCGGGCGACGTCGAGGCGCCGTTCAAGCACGAGGTGGACGTCTTCGAGGAGGGCCTCGCGGCGCTGGCCGAGATCGTCGTCTTCGTCGCGCTCGGGCTCACGATCGGCATCGGGTCGATCTCCGCGGGCCGCTACGGCGACGGGCTGGCGGTGGCGGGGTTCCTCGCGCTGATCGCGCGCCCGGTCGTCGCCGGCGCCCTGCTCGCGCCCGTCGACCTGAAGATCGGCGAGCGGCTGTTCGTGATCTGGTGCGGCCTGAAGGGCGCGGTCCCGATCCTGCTCGCCGCGTTCGCCCTCGCCGCGAGCGTCGAGGACGCACGCCGCATCTACCAGACGGTGTTCGTCGTCGTGCTCGCGTCGGTGCTCGTCCAGGGCGGCACGATCCCGTTCGCCGCGCGCCGGCTCGGGGTCGAGGTCACCCCTCAGTCGTAACGGCCCCGCTTCGTCGGCCGCGCACGCACGTCACACGCGCTCGACGACGGCGGCGATCGCCATGCCGAAGCCGACGCACATCGACGCGACGCCGTAGCGGGCGCCCCGCCGGTCGAGCTCGTTCACGAGTGTCGCGGTGACGCGCGCACCGGTGGCGCCGAGCGGGTGGCCGAGCGAGATGCCACCGCCGTTCGGGTTGACGTCGGCCATGCGGCCCTCGAGACCGAGATCGTGTGTCGCCTGCAGGACCACGGATGCGAACGCCTCGTTGATCTCGAACACCGAGACGTCGTCGAGACCGATCCCGGCGCGGGCGATCGCCTTGCGGATCGCCTGCGGGTTGCCGTGAAGCATCCGCGTCGGGTCGACGCCGGCGAGCCCGAAGCCGGCGAACCGTGCCCGCGGCTCGAGCCCGAGCCGGTCGCAGGCGCCGCGCCCCGCGATGAGCACCGCGGCCGCGCCGTCGACGATCTGGGACGAGTTGCCGGCGGTGACGGCCCCGTCCTCGCGGAAAGCCGGCCTGAGCGCGGCGAGTGCCTCCGCCGACGTGTCGCGACGCGGCGCCTCGTCGACCGCGAACAGGGCCGGCGCCGCAACCGCCGCACCACCCGCGGCCTGCATCGCGCCGGCATCCGCGTCCCGGCCCGGGGGCGGTTCCGGGAGGTCGATCGGAACGAGCTCGCGCTCGAAGCGACCCTCGTCGATCGCGGCCAGCGCGCGACGGTGCGACTCGAGCGAATAGGCGTCGAGCGCCTGGCGGCTCAGGTCCCACTCGTCGGCGAGCAGCTCGGCCGAGATCCCCTGCGGGACGAGCAGGAAGCGGTCGGTGACGAGGCTCGAGACGTCGCCGCCGTTCGAGCCCATCGGCACGCGGGACATCATCTCGACGCCGGCGGAGACGACGACGTCCAGCTGTCCTGAAGCGATGGCGGCCGCGGCGTTGAAGTTCGTCTGCATCGACGAGCCGCACTGCCGGTCGACCGTCGTGCCGCAGACGTCGACCGGCCAGCCCGCGGCGAGCACGGCCATCCGGCCGATGTTCCAACCCTGCTCGCCGATCTGCGTGACGCAGCCCATCTGCACGTCCTCCACGACGGCTGGATCGAGCCCGGCGCGCTCGACGAGCGCGTTCAGCACCTGCGCGGCAAGGTCGTCGCCGCGCATCGTCGCGAGGCTGCCGTTTCGCCGGCCGATCGGCGAGCGGACGGCGTCGACGATGTACGCATCCATCGACGTCAACTGTAGACCGGCGCCCAGGGCTTCTCGTGATGCGCGAGGTAGACCAGCGACGGCTCGAGGGCGTGGATACGGAGGATCGAAGGAGTCGCCCCGTCGATGAGCTCGCGCATCGAGTACGTCACGTCGCCGCCGAGCACGACCGTGCCCTCGTCGGTCTCGACGACGACCGACTGGTGGCCGGCGGAGTGCCCCGGCGTCGAGAGCACCGAGACGCCGTCGACGAGAGCGGTGTCGCCGTCGAGCTCGACGTACGTCGCGCCGGGGAACCGCACCCACTCCTCGAGGTAGTCGGGCGCGACTGCGGCCTCCAGCTCGGCGCGCTGAACGTACGTCGGCGTCCCGGCGAAGCGGCGGTTCCCGCCGCAATGGTCGAAGTGCAGGTGCGTGTTGATCACGGCGACGACGTTCTCGAGCTCGGGCCACGGCCGCAGCACCGGCCCCCACTCCTCGTCGAGCTCCGGCGTCGAGTCGATCATCCCGGTGTCGACGAGGATCGTCCCCTCGGGATGGTCGATCGCCCAGCCGAAGACCGGCCACAGCTCGCCGTCGACCGTGACGTCGCAGAAGTGGAGCGGCCGGGCGCGCATCAGTCGGCGTACGCGCCTTCGACCACGCTGACGCGGCGGCGCTCGTAGAGCGCGTTGACCACGAAGAACGCTGCGGCCGCGTACACCCAGCCGGCGAGGCAGTCGACCACGTAGTGCTCGCCCATGTAGACGAGCGCGAACGCCATCGCGACGGGGTAGACGGCAAGCACGGGCCGGAGCCACCACGGGACGATCGACCAGAAGAACAGCGTGAACAGCAGCGCGTAGGCGGCGTGGAGCGACGGCATCGCCGCGACGTTGTTTGCATAGCGGACGCCGTGCTCGAACAGCGCGTCGAAGTTGCCGACCGGGACGTGCTGCCACACGATGGGGACGATCCGGTTCGCCTCGCCGAGGTTCCCGTGTTGCGCGGCCATCCACGGCGGCATCGCCGGGTAGAAGACGTACGTCACGAAGCCGGCAACGGTGAGGACGCAGACCATCAGGGCGTAGCGCCTGAACCGGTCGTGGGCGAAGGTCCAGAGCGCGGCTGCGGCGATGAGCGTCACCAGGAAGTGCGACAGGTAGACGAGCCAGCAGACGTAGTCCCACCAGCGGAGGTCGTTCGCGCCGTGCCAGAGGTGCGTCTGCAGCCAGACGGTCGGCCCCGGCGAGCCGAAGAGCTCGGTCTCGAGCCTGATCTGCGGCAGCGCGTGCGCCGGGAAGACGAGCCCGTCGGCGAAGCCGCGGAGCAGGTCGTAGATGAGCAGGAGCGCGACGAACGGCGCCCAGTCGACGACGAGCCGCGGCAGGCGGCGCCGGAGGTTCGTCGCCGAGAATGCGATCATCCCCGCGAGCACCCAGGCGATGATCAGCTCGCGCGACGTGGGAACGCCAAGGCCGACGACGAGCACCACGGTCGCCACCGCCCACGCCATCGGCGCGCCGATCCGAACGGTGCTCACCGCGGCATTCTCACACGAAGGCGATTCTCTAGTCTTCGATGACGATGGCGACTGCGGTCAGCGACCATCTGCTGCCGATCGGCGGCGAGCAGGTCGAAACCGGCGCGTGGCTCGAGGTCACGTCGCCGTACTCGGACGAGGTGATCGGGCGGGTCGCCGCAGGTGGCGCGGCCGAGGCGCGCCGGGCGCTCGACGCCGCCGACGAGGCTCTCCGGCGGCCGCTGCCCGCCCACGAGCGCGCGCGTGTGCTCGACGCGCTCGCCCGCCTGCTCGAGCAGCGCGGCGACGACGCGGCGCGGACCATCTCCGCGGAGGCGGGAAAGCCGATGAAGGCCGCGCGGGTCGAGGCGGCGCGCGCCGTGTCGACCTGCACGTTCGCGGCGGTCGAGGCACGCAAGCTCGCGGGCGACGTCGTGCCGATGGACGCGTCGCCGGCCGGTGCCGGAAAGCTCGCGTTCACGCTCCGCCTTCCGATCGGGATCGTCGGCGCGATCTCGCCGTTCAACTTCCCGCTCAACCTCGTCGCCCACAAGGTCGCGCCGGCCCTCGCGGCCGGCTGTCCCGTCGTGCTCAAGCCCGCGGGCGCCACGCCGCTCTCCGCCCTCTTCCTCGCGGAGCTCGCAGCGGAGGCCGGCCTCCCGCCCGGCTGGCTGAACGTCGTCGCCGGCCCGGCGGCGCCGATCGGCGACGAGCTCGTGGGCGACGAGCGCGTCAAGCTGATCACCTTCACCGGCTCCGGTGCCGTCGGCTGGGGCCTCGCCGAGCGTGCGCACCGCAAGCGCGTGAAGCTCGAGCTCGGGAACGCGACGCCGGCGATCGTGTGCGCCGACGCACCGGCAGGGACGGCCGGGAAGCTCGCCGCGAACGCGTTCTCGTTCGCCGGCCAGAGCTGCATCTCCGTCCAGCGCGTGTACGTCGCCGAGGAGGGGTGGAACGCGTTCGTCGACGAGTTCGTCCCGGCCGTCGAGGCGCTCAAGGTCGGAGACCCGGCCGAGGAGGACACCGACGTCGGCCCGCTCATCTCGGAGAGCGAGCGCGACCGGGTGATCGAGTGGATCGGCGAGACGAGCGGCGAGGTGCTCACCGGCGGCAACGAGACGGCCGACGGCCTCCTCTCACCGACCGTGATCGCCGCGCCGGCGCCCGGGGACCGTGTCCAGTGCGAGGAGGTGTTCGGGCCGGTCGTCACCCTGACGCGCACGAAGAGCCTCGACGAGGCGATCGAGCTCGCGAACGCGACACGCTACGGCCTGCAGGCCGCCGTCTTCTCGCAGGACCTCCGCACCTGCCTCGAGGCCGCGCACCGGCTCGAGTTCGGCGGCGTCACCGTCAACGAGGCGCCCACGTTCCGCGCCGACCAGATGCCCTACGGGGGCGTGAAGGCGTCGGGGAACACGAAGGAAGGCCCCGCGTGGGCCGTGCGCGAGATGACGGAAGAGCGTCTCGTCGTGATCGACCTCTAGACTTTCTCCGCATGTCGCCGCTCCATCGCCGGCGATCCGAGGCCGAGGGGATCGCACTGCGACGCCCGCAACCGGGGACGCTGCGGCGCGAGCGGAGGCTGCTGCAGAAGGCGCGTGCCGAGGCGCTCGGGGAGCTCGGCGGGCTGCTGGTGGAGATGTACCGCCGCGGCGGCTTCCGGGAGGACCTGCTGGCCGAGCGCTGCGCCGGCATCGTCGGGATCGACGCACGCCTCGCCGAGATCGACGACCTCCTGCACACGCGGCGGCACGTCGCGCGGTGCGAATGCGGCGCGCCGGTCCTCCGCGGCTCGCACTTCTGCCCGAACTGCGGGCGCACGCTCGATGACGCGGCGGGGCCGGACGTCCCGTCGGAGGACACGGTGCTCGCGCCGCGCGCCGCGGCCGACGGCGACGCCTGAGCCCGGTGCCGGCCGCGTCGCCAACGCGCGAGGCCGGGCGGCTCGCCGCGATCGCCGGCACCGACGAGAGCTGCCCGCGCTGCGGCGCCCGCCGGCGGTCCGACCAGCAGTACTGCCTCGACTGCGGGCTCCTCCTGCCGGACGTCACCGGGACCGTGCCCGCGCTGCGGCGGCGCTGGCTCCGCACGTTCGGCTGGTACCCGGGCGACTTCGTCTGGGCCGCCCTCCTGGCGCTGGTGGTCGCGATCGTCGGGGCGGCCGCCGCGATCGCGGTCGGCCGTCATCGCGCCGCCGGGGGGCCGCCGTCGTTCGCCGCCGCGACCACGGCGGCCCCGGTGCGGGCGCCCGCGGCCGAGCCTCCGATCCGCCTCCGCGCGCGGGTGGGGGCCGGGAAGCTCCCGAAGGCCCCGGAGCCGGGCACGACGCGCCCGGGACGGCTCACCTGGCCGAAGGACGCGAACGGGTGGACGGTCGTGCTCGTGTCCTATCCGAAGAACACCGGCCGCCTCGCCGCGCTCGCGAAGGCGTCCGAGGCCGCAAAGACCGGCCTCGCCCAGGTCGGCGTGATCGACTCGAGCCGTTTCGCGAGCCTCCAGCCCGGGTATTTCGTGGTGTTCACGGGAATCTACGGCTCGCAGACGGACGCGGACACCGCCGTCCCAACGGTGCGTGCGGCGGGTTTCGCCGGTGCGTACTCGCGGCAGATCGCGCGCTGATCCGTTTTCGGTTCTGAAAACATTTGTAACAGCACCGAGGACGGTGTAGAGTGGCGCAGGGTCGCATCGGAACACGACGGAAAATGACGCCTGTAGAGGGCCGCAGCACGAGTCTTAAGGAGAACACGTGACGCCTATGGACGAGCGGATCCTGCAGATCCAGCACTGTATGTATCAGTACTCTCGAGCGATTTATCGCTCGATTCGAGACCTGATCGACCCGTACGCCGACCCGCGTACGCAGCTCGAGTACCGCCGCGAGGTGCTCGTCGCGTGCGAGGGGACGATGGAACGGCTCGCCGCCGATCCGCACTACTTCGCGCGGCCCGACAAGGCGCTCTTCGGCGATATCCGCCGCTATTTCCCGATCACCGTCCAGGCGCAGGTCGCGTGGGCCGTCTCGGAGGGAGTGAACGCGGCGGTCGACTTCGTCGAGGGGCAGATCGAGGCCGGGGCCTTCGACGGCGGCATCGCCCGCTGCCGCGCGACGACGCGGAAGGGCAAGCCGTGCCAGCGGACGCCGTTGCCTGAACGCGACTACTGCCCGTCGCACCAGCATCTCGAACGCAGCCGCGTCGCCGCCTGACGCTTCGCTTCACGCTGGACCGCTGAGCGAGCGATAAGCTCGCGAGGCTCATGAGACGTATGCTCGACGGAGGCTCACAGGGAGCGAAGGCGCCGGCTTGGCCGGCGCCGGAGCGGGTATGAGCCACGACACGGACAAGCTGATCCGCCAGCTCTCGCTGGTCGCGTTCCTGATGGCGGAGCGGCGGCCGCTGACCGCGCGCGACATCAAGTCGAACGTCGAGGGCTACCAGGAGATGAGCGACGAGGCGTTCGCGCGCCGCTTCTACTCGGACCGCGCGGAGCTCGTCGCACTCGGCGTGCCGCTCGACAGCCAGCGCGACGAGTTCACCGGCGAGGAGCTGTACACGTTGCGCTCCGAGCGCTACTTCCTGCCCGAGCTCGAGCTCGACGACGAGGAGCTGGCAGCGCTGCAGACGTGCTTCTACCTCCTCGAGGGCCGGTTCGCCTACGCCGAGCCGCTGCGGCTCGCCCTGCAGAACCTCGCGCTCGGCCGCTCGGCAGGCAGCCTCGCCGCGCCGCCGACCGGCACCGCCGTCCGCGCGCTCGTCCGCGACCCCGACTACTCGCCCGAGCTGCAGGGGAGGCTCGGCAAGCTCGAAGGTGCGATCTCGAAGCAGCGCACGGTGAAGTTCCGCTACTGGTCGATCTACCGCGACAGCGAGCAGGAGCGGACGCTGAACCCCTACGCGCTCCTGCCCGAGAACGGCTCGTGGTACGTGATCGGCCACGACCTCGATCGTGCGGACATCCGCACGTTCCGCGTGTCGCGGATCCGTTCGGACATCCGCTTCGCGACACGGCGCGAGCGCGACTTCAGGCTGCCGCCGGAGTTCGACGTCGAGCAGTTCCGCGGACGCGCCGAATGGCAGTTCGGCGACGATGCCGGCGAGGCCCGGATCGAGGTCGCGCCCGACACCGCGTGGTGGGTGAAGCGTGCGTATGCCGGCGAGCGCAACGAGGTCGACGGTGACGTGTTCTCGACGCGCTACGCGTCGTCGGAGCTGCTCGCGCGCTGGATCCTCCGCCAGGACGGCCGCGCCGTCCCGCTCGAGCCGTCCGAGCTCCGCCGGCTCGTGGTCGAAGGCGCGCGCGCTGCACGCGCGGCGCACGAGGGCGCGCCGCCGACGCCTGCCGGCCCGGCCGAGCCGGGCGTCGGCGCCGCGAGCGCCGACCGGCCCGCGGGGCCGGTCGCGCCCGAGCGGTTCGGAGTCCTGCAGTCGCTGCTCGCATACCTGCTCACCGCCTGCGGCGAGGGCCGCAACGGCATGCTGCCGGCGGCGGAGCTCGTCGAGCGCTTCGCGATCCCGCCCGACCAGCTCGAGGAGCACCTCTCGCTGCTCAACCTGGTGAACTTCGGCGGCGGCTGCTATGCCGTGTACGCAGAGCTGCGCGGCGACGAGGTGTGGGTCGACAAGGAGCTGTTCGGCGACACGTTCCGGCGTCCGCCGCGGTTGACACCGCTGGAGGCGCGCGCGATCAGGCTCGCCCTCGAGTTCGTCGGCCCGATGATCGCCGCGGGCGCGCACTCGCCGCTCGACCGCGTCCGTGCGAAGCTCGAGGAGACGTTCGGGCAGTTCGAGCTGTCGCAGACGCCCGCGCCGCATGCCGGCGAGGAGGAGGACCTCGTCGCCAAGCTGACCACCGGCATCGACACGCACCGGCTGGTCGAGATCGAGTACCTGAAGCCGGAGGAACAGGAGGTGGTCCTCCGCACGGTCGAGCCGTACGCGATCGAGCGCCGCCTGCCTCACTGGTACGTGCACACGTGGGACGTCGAGCGCGACGAACCGCGCTCGTACCGGCTCGACCGGATGCGCAGGGCGAAGCTGCTGCGCAAGTCGTTCAAGCCGCGCGAGGGCTTCGACCCGTCCGAGCTGAAGCGCGCGACGACGGCGCGCATCTGGTACTCGCCCACGGTCGCGCGCTGGGAGGTCGAGAAGGGCGCGACGCCGCTCGTCGACGGATCCGCGCTCTCGGAGAAGGCGGTCGGCAGCGCCGAGTGGCTGGTCGGCGAGGTCGTCTCCTACCGCGGCGAGGCGATCGTGCTCGAGCCGCACGACCTGCGCTCTCGCGTCGCACAGCGCGCGCGCGAGCTCGCGACCGAGCTGCGCCCCTCGCGGTCCAGGGCCACCTAGCGCGCGGCGAGCCGCTCGAGCGCCCAGCTCGCGTGCTCGGCGAGCATTGCGTCGTCGCCGGCCGCGTGGCGTTCGAGCGCAGGCCGTGCCGCCGCGTCGCCCGCGTTGCCGAGTGCAACGAGCGCGTTCCGCCGCAACCAGCGCGGGTCCTTGCGCGGCACGTAGAGGCGATCGTACTCGGCGACCAGCGCGCGGCCGTCGTCCTCGAGCCAGCGGACGAGGTCGACGTGGCCGGCCGCGTCCTCCGTGTCGCCGTCGCGCCGCTTCGAGACGCCCCGGTTCCAGGGGCACACGTCCTGGCAGATGTCGCAGCCGTAGACCTGCGCGCCGAGCGCGGCGCGGTAGGGCTCGGGGATCGCCGCCGGCGCCTGCGTCCAGTACGAGAGGCACTTCGTCGCGTCGAGCACGCCGGGCTCGTCGAGCGCGCCGGTCGGGCAGGCATCGACGCAGATCCGGCAGTCGCCGCAATCGGCGTCGAGCGGCGGCGTGGCCTCCAGCTCGACGTCGGAGACGAGCGTCCCGAGCACGACCCACGAGCCGTGCCGCCGCGTGATCAGCATCGTGTTCTTGCCGTAGAAGCCGACGCCGCTCCGGGCAGCCGCCTCGCGGTCGACGTGCTGATTCGCATCGACGAGCACGGCGTAGCGGCCGCCGAGCCGTTCGCCGATCGCCGCGAGCTTCCGGCGGAGCTCCGCGTAGCGGTCGTGCCAGGCGTAGCGCGCGAGCCGCCCCTCCCCCAGCTCGAGCGGCGGCTCCGGCTCCCAGCAGCAGAGGGCAGCGGAGACGACGCTGCGTGCGCACTCGAGCAGCCTCTCCGGATGGCACGAGCGCTCGGGCCGCGCCATCGTGAAGCCCATGTCCGCGAACAGGCCGCGTTCGCGACGCTCGCGGATGTGGTCTTCCGTCGCGGCGTACGCCGCGGCGCGTGCGACGCCGATCGCGTCGAGCCCCAGCTCGGCTGCGTACCGGCGAAGCTCGTCGACGTTCATGCGAGGATCATGCCCACATGAAGGCGATCAGGATCCACGAGGACGGCGGGCCGGAGGTGCTGCGCTACGAGGACGCCCCGGATCCGGTTCCGGCCGACGGCGAGGTGCTCGTCGAGCTGCGCGCGGCATCGCTCAACCACCTCGACGTCTGGATCCGCAAGGGGCTCCCCTCGGTGCCCAAGCCGCGCATCCTCGGCGCGGACGGCGCCGGTGTCGTCGCCGGAACGACGGAACGCGTCGTCCTCAATCCGGCGATCGTGCAGAACGGGCGGATGCGGATCGTCGGCGAGAACATGGACGGGACGAACGCCGAGCTGATCGCCGTTCCCCGGGCGTTCCTGCACCCGATCCCCGACACGCTCGGCTTCGAGGAGGCGGCTGCGTTCCCGCTCGTCTTCGAGACCGCGTACCGGATGCTGGTCACGCGTGCGCGCCTGCTGGACGGCGAGTGGGTGCTCGTGTGGGGGATCGGGGGCGGTGTCGCAACCGCGGCGCTCGCGATCGCGAAGGCGCTCGGTGCGAAGGTCGTCGTCACGTCGTCGAGCGACGCGAAGCTCGAGCGCGCCCGCGAGCTCGGAGCCGACGCGTGCATCAACCACGCGACCGGCGACGTCGTGGCGGCGGTGAAGGACGTCACCGGTGGCGGCGCGCATGTCGTCGTCGACGACGTCGGCGAGGCGACGTGGAAGCGCACGCTCGATGCCGCACGCGCCGAGGGCCGGGTCGTCGTCTGCGGCGCTACCACCGGCCCGAATCCACCGGCCGGGCTGCACCGCGTTTGGTGGAAGCAGCTCTCGATCCTCGGCTCGACGATGGGATCGCCGGAGGACTTCGCCGGCGCCTACGAGCTGGTCGCGAGCGGCAGGGCGCTGCCGGTCGTCGACCGCGTCTTCCCGCTGGCCGAGGCCGCCGCGGCCCACGAACGGCTCGAGCGCGGCGAGCAGCTCGGGAAGATCGTCCTCCGGATCCCGGGCTAGCTAGAGGCTTGGTATGGAACTGGCGTGCGAGAGTTTCATACCAAGCCTCTATGCCGCGGCGTAGCCCTCGCTGCGGAGCAGCGTGCGCGCGAGCTCTGCGGTCTCGGCTCCCATCACGAGGATGACGAGCACGCCGCCGTACTCGGGCGAGACGTGCCGAAGCTCGAAGTCCTCGATGTTCACCGACGCGGCGCCGAGGATCTGCGTGATCTGCGCGAGCACGCCGGGCCGGTCGGGAACGCGGATCCGGATCCGGTGCAGCTGCCCGGCCTCGGTCTGGTAGGCGTGGCTCAGCAGCTCGTTGCGGCCGTCCTGCGCGTCGGCGATCGACCGCTCGAGAGACGCGCGGTCGCCCCCCGCAAGCGCGCGCTCGACCGACTCGAGCTCGGCCCGGAGTGACGCAACCGCACGCGCGATCAGATCGCCGTTCTCGATGAAGATGTCGGTCCACACCGCGGTGTTCGCACCGGCGACCCTCGTCATCTCGCGGAACGACGCTCCGGCCGACTCGAGTGCGCCCGGCTCCCCCGCCGCGACCCGCATCAGCGCGTTCGCGAGCGCATGCGGCAGATGGCTCGTGAGGGCGAGCAGGCGATCGTGGTCGACCGCATCGCGGCGAACGGGCCGGGCGCCGAGTGCGGCCACGAATCGCTCGAGGCTCTCGACCCGGGCGGGATCCGTCGCGGCGCCGGGCGTCAGGAACCATGTCGCACCGTCGAACAGCTCCGGCGCCGCTCGGTCGGGGCCGCTCGTCTCGCCGCCGGCGACGGGATGGCCCGGGACGAAGCGCGGATCGTCGAGCATGTCGACGAGCGCCCGCTTCGTCGAGGCGACGTCGGTCACGGTCGCGTCTGCGGGCGCCGCCGCGAGCGCCTCGCGAACGGTGTCGACGGCCGAGCCGGCGGGAACCGCGACGACGACCAGCCGCGCGTCGCGCACGGCGTCGTCGACCGACGCGCGGACCTCGAGCCGGGCGCGGGCCGCTGCCTGTCGGAGCCGGGCCTCGTCCGTGTCGAAGGCGGAGACGGAGCCGATGCCGGCACGCGTTGCGGCAAGCCCGACCGACGTCCCGACGAGCCCGGTGCCGATGATCGCCAGGCGGTCGATCCCGACCACCGGCGGACGCGACGACGGCACCGCCGGACGGTCGACCTGCAGCTCCTGCTTCATCACGTCGAGGATGGCCGAGAAGATCGCGTTGACGCCGCGCTCGGAGAGCGGCCCGGCGTTGACACCGCCGAGCTCGCGCAGCAGCGCAGACTCGCGCTCCGCGTCGACGAAGCGGACGTTCGTCGCGTCCTTGTGCGCGCGCACGTCGGCGACGAGCTCCATCCGCCGGTTGAGCGCATCGAGGATCGCGCGGTCGACCGCGGCGATCTCGGCGCGAAGCGCAGCCAGCTCGGGGGGCGGATCGGCCATGTTGCAACTAATAGCCGACGGCGGGGCGCCGAGTCGTCCCTATCATCGACGGTATCCGCCAGCGACTCGAAGGAGCACACCGCGATGGGCGACCAGAACCGCAATATCTTCGCCGCCAGCTTCGGTACGCCGGACGGCGGCTCGCGCGCGGGAGGAGCGATCGCCGGCGGCCTGCCGGACAAGGTCGGGAACACGGCGGTCCTCGTCGTGCGTCCGGACGGAACGCCGAAGTTCACCGAGTCGAAGGACTGGGGCGCGGGCCGGGGAGCGCTCCTCGGCGGCGTGATCGGCATCCTGGGCGGCCCGCTCGGCATCATCGCCGGAGGCGGGATCGGTGCGATGGCCGCGAAGCTCCGCGACTCCGGCTTCAAGAACGACCAGCTCGAGCAGCTCGGGAAGTCGCTCGGCCCCGGTCACTCCGCGGTCGTCGTCGAGATCGAGAGCGACGCCGTGGACACAGCGAAGGCGCTCGCGAAGGCGCTCGGTTCGTCGAACGAGATCATCGAGCAGGTCGACTCGAGCGTCGCCGACCTCTTCTCCTCGGAACCGGCGCCGCAGCCCGAGCCCACGAAGGCGTAGGCCGGAAAGTTGAAGGGCCGCCAATGGCGGCCCTTCACCCCCGTCGCCGCATCCCCTCGACCAAGAAGAGTCGGCGGCGCGGGGCCTGATACATCTACGGCACGCCGGGTGTCCCGCCGGCGAGCGGCCGCTTGCCGCGGCGGAAGAGATACACGGGGCCGACGAGCGGCCACAGAAAGAACGCGCCGAGGCACCACTTCCACGGCGTGTCGGCGAAACGGTCGCCGCGCCAGTCCCGCTTCGTCGCGTCTTGGTAGATCCAGCCCGCGAGCGCGGTCTGGAGCAGCAGCTCGAACAGGTACCTCACGCCCGGTCGGCATCGGCAGAACACGGGGCGCGCAGCAGGCACTTCCCTCGAATGCGACGTAGTTCGGCAGAGACGGAGAGGGCCGCCGCACGGGCCCTCTCCGCTCGCGTCTACCGCAGTGAGATCACCGTCGCGGTCGCGCCGACCGCCGTCGTGGCAGCGGAGACGAGCGAACCGGTGTCGAGATTCGCGCCGGCTCTCATCGCCCAGGAATAGCCGCCGGCGATGAAGCCGGCCCAGCCGTCGGCGATCGTCTGACTCGCCCCGGCGTCGAACCAGTCGTCGTCCCTCGGCCCCGGTTCGCAGGAGCCCGCCACGCTGCCCGCATGAGTGAGCACGAAGACCTCGCCGGTGCCGCGGTTGCGCACCGCCCAGACGACGGCGACGTCGCAACCCGCCCCGCCCGAGTCGCGAAGGTGCCCGCCGAAGTTCCACGAGCCGTCCTCGTGGAGGCTGACCTGCGTCCATCCGCCGACCGGAACGCCGTTGCCGACGGCGATGCGGGCGTTGAACGGGCCGAGGACCTCCGGATTCGGCTTCGGCTGAGGCGGATGGTGCTCCGTCCACCGCTCGCGCCAGAAAGCCTCCTCGAGCGTGCTCAACCTCGATGGAACCTTCACCATCGGCATCGAATGCACGGCGTGTGCGACGAGCGAGGTGGCGCCCGCCTCACCGCGCTCCGCCTCGGCGGCGCGCCCGAGCACGTCGTCGCTGACCTGGATCATGCGTCTCCCTTCGTGCGTGCGTTCTCGAGATGAAGAGATCGCACGGGCCGTCCTGATACGGCGCCGCGCGGGCTCGCACATGGCGGAGCCAGAGCCAGTCCCCCGTCTCCGGCCCCACCGGCAGCCGGCTCGCAGTCCCCGGCTCCCCTCTCATGGCCGGGATGAACCAGACTGCCTATGCCGTCAGTGACTCGATGATTGCACAACGGCGCAGGCTCACGGGCCTGCCCGCACGCCTAGCCGAAGCCCAGAATGAACTTCGCGTCGTCGGACATGCGGTCCGGCGTCCACGGCGGGTCGAACGTCAGCTCACTCTCGACGCGGTCGACGCCGGGCATCTCGCCGACGAAGCGCTCGATGTCCTCCTGGATCATCGCGCCGGCCGGACAGCCCATCGACGTCAGCGTGTAGGTGACCTTCACGGTCTCGCCCTCGACCTCGGCGCCGTAGAACAGCCCGAGCTCGACGATGTCCATCCCGAGCTCGGGGTCCTCCACCTGGCGGAGCGCCTCGACGACCTCTTCCGTGCTGGGCATACCCTGAGGCTAGCTCACAATTCCGCTGCGGCGGCGGCAAGGCCACGCTCACGCGGGCTGACGTACGCGGTCGGCGGCACGGAGAACGAGCTCGACCACCTCGTCGATCGTCCGGTCCACGTTCGCGTTCTCGACCACGGGCACGCCCTCGCGGATCGCACGCTCGACGAGGTGGGCCTGGACGGTCCGGATCGCGTCGAGATGGTCGAGGTACTTGTCCATCGCCCGGATGCCGCCGGTGGCAGCGTCACGAACGTGGAAGTGGATGCGGTGAGTCTCCTCGTCCGGGATCGCGACGACCACCTGGACGACGAGCGCGTCGTCGACCTTCGCCGGGACGAGCCCCGGCACGAGATGGACGCCCTCCAGCACGATCGACCAGCCTTCCGTGAGCGCGCGGCGGATCGCGGCGTCGATGCCCACGCTGACGTGTCTGGACTGCTCGACGAACCCGACGACGGTCCGGTCGCCCTTGACCTCCCCGACGACGGCCTCGCCGGCGGCGAAGCTCGAGCGATGGATCGTCGGCATGAACTCCTCCGAGAAGAACGCGCGCATCGTCTGCCTGATGAAGTCGGTGGAGGTCACGCGGGTGATCCCGAGCCGGTGGGCAACCTCGGCGGCGATCGTGGACTTTCCAGTGCCCGTCGACCCGCCGATCAGCACGATCAGCGGCAGGTCGAGCGCCTGCAGGTCGGACAGGCGGCGGAGCCGTTTCACGGCGCGTTCCCCTTCCTCGTCGCCGAGCGTCTCGCGCGCGAGCTCGTCGAGACGCGGGAGCTCGACGGTGCGCTCGCGGCGCTCCGCGAGGTCGACCTCGATCCGCCGCGCGAGGTTGTAGGCGCGGTCGGCCGATACGCCGACCGCGATCAGCGCGCGGGCCATCACGCCCTTCGAGTAGGGGAGCTCGGCGTCGCCGAGCGGCAGCGGGTCGCCGTGCCGGCGCTGGCTCACGACGCTCCGACCGGCGCGGGGACCAGCTCGAGCAGCGCCGCATCGAGATCGGCGTCGACCGCGACGACGTCGTTCGACGCGAGCACGACGCGCCGCCCGTGCGCGAGCCCGTGCTCGGCCACCACGTCGATCGCGGCCCCCTTGAGCTCGACCAGGTACGTGTCTGCGTCCACGGCGTCGAGCTCGCGGGCGAGGGCCGCCCGGTCGGCGAGGCTGGTCGAGACGTGAACGACGTCGGCGCCGAGGTGGGACACGTCGCTTCCTCCGGCGGTGAACACGGCGATCCGCCCGTCGAGCGGCTCGGACGGCCGTAGCCGCAGCGTCACCGGGATCGCGCCGTCGACCTCGCAGTTCACCGCGATCACGAGATCGGAGATCAGCCGCCGGTACGTGTTCAGGTACGCGCCCGGGTCCTGCCCGGGACCGACGACGAGGACGCGCCGGTCGGTCGCAACGGGCGGGATCGCCGCGCCGCTGCCGTCGAAGACGACGAGGTCCGGCCGCCGCTCGGCGGCAAGGCGCGCGCCGGCCGCGACGTTCGACGAGAAGACGGCTCCCGCCAGGCCGCCGCCCGCGCGGCGGCACCCGATCGTCGTCACCCCGCACGTCGCCGCCGTCTCGAGATGATCCGAGGCGGCGTGCCGCCCGGAGCGGGAGAGAGCGACCAGCTCGTCGACGGTCGGGGGTGACTCGACGAGCTCGGGCTCCGCCGGCCCGCCGCGGCCCATCGCGACCACCACGACGGAGCGATCGTCGCGGAGCAGCCGCGCCAGGTGCCCGGTGACTGCGGTCTTCCCGATCCGCTTGCCTGTGCCGATCACGGCGACCGAGGGCAGCTCGAACGGCTCGAACGCCGGCGGGTCGAAGCGGAAGTCCGCGCCGATGTACGGCAGGCCCTCCGCCAGCGCCTTCGAGGCCCAGCGCAGACGCGCCGCCGGGCCGAGCACCGGCTCGTCCGACAGGTCGACGACCACGTCCGCGCCGTGGAAGCCCTCGACGAGCGGCACGCCGAGGTCGGGCGTCCCGCGCAGCTTCTCCGTCCCGCCGACGAGGATGGCGCCGACCCACTCGTACGGCAGTGCAGCGAGGGCGTCGCGCACCACGTCGGGGTAGTGCTCGCCGTCCACCAGCGCGACCGCACGCACGCCGCTCACCGCCTCGAGCTCACCTCTCGCTCGATCCGGCCGGTGTACTTCTCGTACTCGCCGGTGCGGAGGTCGAACTGGATGATCAGCTCCTGCCCGTGGAACGGGTAGCGGCGCCACACCGCGACGTGCGATCCCTCGACCTCGACGATGTTGTAACAGGGCCGGGTGTTGCCCCGCAGGCGGAGCGTCGAGACGGTCCCCGTGTTCACGACGAAGAGGTCCTCGAGCTTCCACGCATAGGGAACGTGCTTGTGCCCCGAGAGCACCAGCTGCACACCGGCGCGCTGCAGGCACTCGATCGCGTCGCCGGCGTCGTAGACGACGTTTCGCTCACGCCCGGTTCCGGGGATCGGCAGGAGATGGTGGTGGAGCACGAACACCCGGAGATCCGCCGGCTCGGCCGCGAACTGCTGCTCGATCCAGCTGTACGACCCGCGCCCGATGTGGCCGTGGTCGAGGTCGGGCTCGGTGGAGTCGACGGCCACGACCGTCGCGCCCGCCTTGCGCACGACCGAGTTCCGCTCGCCGATCAGCTCCTCGAAGTGCACGTAGCCGACGTTGCGCGAGTCGTGGTTGCCCGGCACGACCACGACTGCCTCGCAGTCGAAGCGGTCGAGGTAGCGGCGCGCACGGGCGAACTCTTCCTTGAACCCGAAGGTGGTGAGGTCGCCGGAGCAGACGACGATGTCGGCGTCGAGGTCGTTGATCTCGGCGACGGCGCGCTCCATCAGATCGGGTACGAAGTGCGGGTCTCCACAGTGGATGTCGGAGACGTGGGCGAGCGTGAGCTCCATCGGCCGTGACTCTAAGCCCGGATCCACCGAGATGCGTGATCGGGGGGCGTTCGGCTGGGCCCTCAGGACGGGACGTGGTGGGGACGGACGGGCCGAGGCCCGGCCGTTCACGCCGCGGCCCGGAGCGCACCGTCCAGGTGGCGGCCCGGAACGGGCCGCAACCCGGACGGGAAGCGGCCTGGCGAGCCCAGACGGACGCACCACCCGCGCAGATCGGTGGATCCGGGCGAAATGGCGCAAAGAGGGCAGCGGGAGCATCCGGGCCGGTTGCTACCCTGGCCTTGGTGATGCCGGAAACGCCTGTTTTCCAGGCATATTGCGGAAAGGAACCGCCGCGCTTCGCGAACCCGGCGGAGCTCGAGTATGCCAAGATCCTCGACTGGTACGGCATCCGGTGGCAGTACGAGCCGACCACGTTCGTGCTGGCCCGCGACGAGGAAGGCCGCGTGACCGAGGCGTTCAGCCCCGACTTCTACCTGCCCGACCAGGATCTGTACCTCGAGGTGACGGTGATGAAGCAGTCGCTCGTCACGCGCAAGAACCGCAAGCTCCGCCGCCTGCGCGAGCTGTACCCCGACGTCAAGATCAAGCTGTTCTACGAGCGCGACTTCGAGCGGCTCGCCGCACGCTTCGGGCTCCAGAAGGCGTCCTGAACGAACCCGGCCTCCACGATCCACGCGTCGGCGACGTGTTCCTCGGCGCCGCCGAGCTCGCGACGAGGGTCGGCGAGATCGGCGCCGAGATCGCCGGTGACTACGCCGGGCTCGAGCCGCTGCTCGTCGGCTCGCTGAAGGCGTCGATCCCGTTCATCTGCGACCTGTCGCGCGCGCTGCCGATCCTTCACGCGCTCGACTTCGTCGAGCTCGCGGGCTACGGACGGCACGACGGCGTCCACGACGGCGTCCGCTTCCTGAAGGACCTGAACGACGAGATCGACGGACGCCACGTCCTCCTGGTCGACGAGGTGATCGACACCGGCCTGACGATGAACTACCTCGCCGGCTCGCTGTCTCTCCGCACCCCCGCCTCGCTGCACGTCGCGACCCTCTTCGACCGGCCCTACCGGCGCCTCGTCGACGACCTGCCGGTGCGCTACGTCGGCTTCACGATCCCCGACGAGTTCTTCGTCGGCTACGGCTTCGACCTCGACGAGCGCCACCGCAACCTGCCCGACCTGCGGTTCGTGCGCGCCGCCGCCTGACCTTCCCTCTCCCGCGAGTTTTAGGCATGGCTAAAATAGGGGGGTGATCGCCTCCCGCCCGGCCGCGCTACCCGAGGGTCTCCGGACCGTCGACGAGGCGCTGCACCGGACGCGCTTCCGCATCCTGCCGTTCCTCGGGCCGGCCTTCATCGCCTGCGTCGCCTACATCGACCCGGGCAACTTCGCCACGAACATCGCCGCCGGCTCGAAGTTCGGCTACACGCTCGTCTGGGTCGTGGTCGCCGCCAGCCTCATGGCGATGCTGATCCAGACGCTCTCGGCCAAGCTCGGGATCGCCACCGGGCTCAACCTGCCCGAGGTCTGCCGGCAGCGCTACTCGCGGCGGACGTCGCTCGGCCTGTGGGTCCAGGCCGAGGCGATCGCGATGGCGACCGACCTCGCGGAGTTCCTCGGCGCGGCCGTCGGCCTCCAGCTGCTGTTCGGCTTCGGGCTGTTTCCCTCGGCGGTGCTCACCGGGATCGCCGCCTTCGCCATCCTCGGCCTCCAGCGCTACGGCGTCCGGCTGCTCGAGGCGGTCATCGCCTCGATCATCGGCGTGATCGGCGCGTGCTACCTGGCCGAGCTCGTCTTCTCGAATCCCGACCTGAGCCAGGTCGGGCGCCACGCCGTCGTCCCGGGCTTCAGCGGCTCCGACTCGCTGCTGCTCGCCGTCGGGATCCTCGGCGCGACGGTGATGCCGCACGTGATCTACCTCCACTCGGCGCTCACCCAGGACCGGCTCGTGCCGGAGACCGACGAGGATGCCACCACGCTCTTCCGCTACACGCGCATCGACGTGCTGATCGCGATGACGGTCGCGGGGTTGATCAACGTGGCGATGCTCGTGATGGCGGCCAGCACCTTCTACGGCAGCGGCCATCGCAACGTCGACTCGCTCGAGGGGGCGCACACGACGCTGCAGCCGCTCCTCGGCAGCGCATCGAGCTCGCTGTTCGCCCTCGCGCTCGTCGCGTCCGGCCTGTCGAGCTCCGCCGTCGGCACGCTCTCGGGCCAGGTCGTCATGCAGGGGTTCATCCACAAGCAGATCCCGATCTTCTGGCGCCGGCTGGTCACGATGGCGCCGGCCTTCATCGTGATCGCGCTCGGGCTCGACCCGTCGCGGACGCTCGTCGTCTCGCAGGTCGTGCTCTCCTTCGGCATCCCGTTCGCGCTCGTGCCGCTCGTCAGCTTCACCTCGAAGCGCGAGGTGATGGGCCGGCTCGTGAACCGGCGCGTGACCACGGTCGCCGCGGTCGCGATCGCGGCGGCGATCATCACGCTGAACACGTTCCTGCTCGTGCAGACGCTGGCGTAGCGCCCGTCATCCGCGCTCGCGGTCGAGCGCGCGCAGCGCGTCGGCGGCGTCGCGCCTGAGCGGGCCGACGAGCTCGCGGTATTCCTCGTCGCCGACCTTACCGGTGCGATGATCGAACTCGAGCTCCTTCAACGCCGCCAGCGCGCGGTCGCGTTCCTCGGCGAGGCTGAGCCGCCGCTCGTCCTCCTCGCTCGGCGCATCCAACCGATCGTCCTCGACCTCCGGCTCACGCAGGAACGGAAGGCACACGATCATGACGGCAGCCGCCGCGAGCGCGACGACGAGGACGAGTGCGAGCGCGCTCACGCGCGCGCGGGTGCGAGGCGAAGCACGAGGCGGCGCTGCTCCCGTGCGTCGGGCCACATCGCGACCAGCGAGCCGAGCAGGAAGACGATCCCTGCCACCCAGATGAGGTTCACGAGCGGTTTGACCAGCACGTTGAAGAACACGACGTTCGAGCCATTCTGGAAGTCGGCGATCACGTACAGATCCTGCGCGCGGAGCCAGTCGGTCTTGATGCCGACATCGTTGTCGGTCTCGTTGAAGCCGGTGTACGTGACGTTGCCGGTGCGCAGCGTCCCGCTCCACGGGCCGGACACGTGGAGCACGGCGTAGCGGCCGACGCGGTTCGGGTCGTTGCGAATCGGATCGACGCCCTGGTAGGTCAAGCGGTAGGCGCCGACCGTCGTCGACTGGCCGGGGCTCAGGTGGCGCTCGACATTCGTCCCGTACGCGCTGGAGCCGGCGATGCCGATCGCGAGCAGCACGATCGCGAAGTGGACGATGTAGCCGCCGTAGCGTCGTCGGTTCCGTCCGATCAGCCTGAACAGCGACCCGGTCACCCGCGTCCCTCGGACGAGCTCGACCACGATCGCCGCGATCACGAACGCCGAGAAGGTGTAGGCGATCAGGCCCGGGCGCGACGAGCCGGCACCGACGGCGATCAACACGACGCCGGTGACGAGCGCGGCCGCGATGGGCCACACGAGGCTGCGAACCAGCGCGCGCACGTTCGATCGGCGCCACGCGATCAGAGGGCCGATCCCCATCAACAGCAGCAGCGGCAGGCCGAATGCGCGCAGGAAGAAGTCGTAGTACGGCCTCCCGATCGTCCGGGACTCTCCCTTGACGAGCTCGGTCACGATCGGGAAGAGGACGCCCCAGAGGATGGTCAGGCACAACGCGACCAGCAGCAGGTTGTTGTAGAGGAACGCGGCCTCGCGCGACAACGCCGACTCGAGCTTCGTCCGCGCCTGGAGGAGCGGCAGCCGCCAGAGGATCAGCAGGACCGAGAACACGGACGAGATCACCACGAAGGCGAGGAACCAGCCGCCGACGGAGCTCTGCGCGAACGAGTGGATCGAGTTCACGACGCCGGAGCGCGTGAGGAACGTCCCGAACACGGAGAGCTCGAACGCGAGCGCGACGAGCACCATGTTCCAGACCTTCAGCATGCCCTTGCGCTCCTGGATCATCACCGAGTGCAGGAACGCGGTGGCCGCCAGCCACGGCATCAGCGCCGCGTTCTCGACGGGGTCCCACGCGTAGTAGCCGCCCCACCCCACCTCGACGTACGCCCAGTGCGCACCGAGCAGCTGGCCGAAGCCGAGGAACGTCCACGCCGCGAGCGTCCAGCGCCGCGTCGCGACGATCCACCGCTCGTCGAGGCGCCCGGAGAGCATCGCGCCCGCGGCGAACGCGAACGGGATCGACAGCCCGACGTAGCCGAGATACAGCATCGGCGGATGGGCGACCATGTACGGGTTCTGCAGGCTCGGCGTCAGCCCCGCCCCGTCGACGGGCGCGGTCTGCGTGTGGAACGGGCTCGCGACCGCGACGAGCATGAACGCGAAGAAGGTCGCGATGCCGCCGAGCACCGGCACGACCCACGCAATGAGGTCGCGGAGCAGGCGGCGGTTGAGGGCGACGGCGAGCGCCCCGTAGCCCGTGAGCACGAGCAGCCACAGCAGCAGCGAGCCCTCCTGGCCTCCCCAGAACGCACTCAGCGCGTAGACGGTCGGCAGCGTGCGGTTGGTGTGCTGCGCGACGTAGACGAACGAGAAGTCGTGCCGGACGAGCGCCGACGCGAGCACCGCCGCGGCGACCAGCGTCGACGCGAAGCAGGCGAGCAGCGCGTTGCGCGCCGAGCCCGCGAGGCGGCGGCGGTTCAGGTGCGCGGCGGCGGCACCGACGACGAGCGCGTAGAGCGCCAGCCCGAAGCTGACGACGAGCGCTGCACGACCGAGATCAGCCACTTACGCTTTCGGCGACGAGGCGGTGTACTTCGACGGGCACTTCGTCACGATCCCCGTGCCGTCGATGCGACCGTTGGCGTACCTGCCCGTCACCACGACCTCGCGCGTCGCCCTGAACAGCGGCGGCGGGCTGTCGCCGTGGTAGACGACCGGCACGACGACGCCGTTCGACGTGCCGCGGTCGCGCAGGCCGAAGCGCAGGCCGCGCGCGGTGTGCGAGTCGCCCGCGACCGGGCCGACGACGACGCCCACGACCGACGCCACGCCCGGATGACTCCGGAGCTGGCTCGGACTGAGCTGCGGCGTCGACTTGCCGGCGATCGCCGTGTAGAGCAAGAAGATCGCGAGCACGGTCGCGACCGCGAGAGCGACGATCAGCCGCGCGGGGCTGCGCGTGGTCACGCCGTGAGTCTAGCTACGCGTCTGCCGGAGCAGGCTGGGGTCTGCGCCCGGGGACGCGGTACCCGTGCTCCGCGCACAGCGATCCGGGGGACTCCTCGGTCAGCGCGTCGCAGTACCCCTTGCCGTACGCGGCCCGCATGAACGCGGCGACCACGTCGAGCGTCCACTCGCTGATGCCGGCAGCCTCCCGCCACAGGTCGGCGAGCCGCAGGTCGATGTCGAGCTCGAGCAAATCGATACGAGACGGGTGGGTGGACATGACCACAGGGTAGGAACGAGATCGGACGGACCCTCGCCGTTACGCTGACGCCCGCGACGATGGCACGCCGACTTCACTTCGGCCCGGCTCGAGTCCCGGCGCGCGACTCCCCCGAGTCGGCGGTCGCCGCCCTGCGCGAGCAGGGCCATTCGGCTTGTGAGATCGACTTCGAGGGGCGCTTCTGGATGGATTACGCGTTCGCGGAGGCCTTCGGCGCACGCTGCCGCGAGCACGACATCGTGCTGAGCGTGCACGCGCCGATCGCCGGCTTCATGGGCCACGCGGAACGCGGCAAGAAGCTGAACATGGCGGTCGGGATGCTCGACCATTCCGCCGGCATCGCCCTCGCGGCCGGTGCCGAGCTCGTCGTCTTCCACCCGGGCTTCCTGCTCGGCCGCACGCGCGAGGACGCGATCGACGCGGTCTGCGAACAGCTCGGCGAGCTCCGCGTGCGCCTCGAGGAGAAGGGTCGTGCCGTCCCATTCGGGATCGAGGTGATGGGACGCGTGCGCGAGCTCGGCTCGCTCGACGACATCGTCGAGATCGCGTCGCGTGTCGAGTGGGTGCGGCCGGTCGTCGACTTCGCGCACATGCACGCGACGTCCGACGGTGCGTTCACCACCGTCGAGCCGTTTGTCGCCGCCCTCGGGCAGGCCGACTCGGTACTCGAGCCGGGGGCGCCGTTCCACATCCACTTCTCCGACATCCAGTTCGCGAATCGCAACGAGACGAAGCATCTACCCTACGGCGAAGGGACGCTCAGAGCCGAGCCGCTGCGCGGCGCTCTCGCCCGTTTCGACCGCCCGGCCACGGTGATCAGCGAATCACCGGACGCCGCCTCGACCGAGGCGATCCGCGCGATTCTCGAGGCCTAGGCGCTCGGTTCGTCCTCCGGCGGTGCCGCGGGCGGCTCGGCGGCCGGCGGAGTCGAGGGCGGCGGCGCCGGCGTCGCGGTCGACGACGGTCCCCCTGCTCTCGCCGGCATCGCCGGGAACGCGTCGCCGCTGTCCTGGAAGACGAGCCAGGCGCCGTACGTCACCACCCCCGCGAGGATGATCCCGGCGTAGGCGGGCCAGTGCACGAAGCTGTCGCTGATCACCTTGATCACGGCGAAGAGCAGAATCAGCGCGCCGAGCACCAGCGAGATCAGGCCCTCGGGGATCCCCTCCGGCACCTGGACGTTCGCGAAGGCGCGCACGGCCATCCCGACCACGAGCACCACCGTCATCAGGCCGAGCAGCACGCCCCAGAATCCGTGCCATGCGCTCTGGCCGCCGGTGAATCCGAACGCGGTCACTTCCTGCCAGTTCAAGAACGTGTCGATCAGGAGCAGCACGCCTGCACCCAAGACCAGCTTCTTGCCGAGCGAGAGTTCGTTGATCCTGTCCACTGAGCGTCCCCTTGTCTGGTTGCCTGCCGGCTTTCAGTCTGCAGGTTCGAGGCGGTCGTCACAAGCCCTGCCGGCGGCTGCGACGTTATCGTCAACGCGTGCTGGCGCCGGGGATCTTCAAGGCGTACGACGTCCGCGGCGTCTATCCGTCGGAGCTGGACGAGGCGGGCGGCTACGCGATCGGACGGGCGTACGTCGAGCAGTTCGACGTGCGGCACATCGCCGTCGGCCACGACATGCGCCTCTCGTCGCCCTCGCTCGCGCGCGCCGTGCGCGAGGGGGCGGCGGATGCCGGGGCGGACGTGGTCGACCTGGGCCTGGTCGGGACGGAGATGGTCTACTTCGCGGTCGACGAGCTCGCGCTCGACGGGGGGATCGCCGTCACCGCCTCGCACAATCCCAAGGAGTACGCGGGGATGAAGATCGTGCGCGCCGGCGCGCTGCCCGTCGGCGGCGACTCCGGCCTGCTCGAGATCCGCGACCGCGCACTCGCCGCCGAGTGGCGCGAGGCGCAGCGCGGCGCGATCCGCGACGAGGACATCTGGGGAGCGTTCGTCGACCGCGTGCTCTCGTTCGTCGACGTCGATGCGATCCGACCGCTCCGGCTGGTCATCGACGCGGCGAACGGGATGGGCGGGACGATGCTGCCGCCGGTGCTCGAGCGGCTGCCGATGCTCGACGTGGAGCGCTGCTACTTCGAGCCGGACGGTTCGTTCCCGAACCACGAGCCGAACCCGCTGCTGCCGGAGAACCGGGAGTTCATCGTCGCCAGGACGCGGGCGGGGGCCGACTTCGGCGTCGCGTTCGACGGCGATGCCGACCGCTGCTTCTTCGTCGACGACACGGGCGAGTTCGTCCCCGGCGACTTCACGACGGCGCTGTTCGCGGAGTCGATTCTCGGCCGCGAGCCGGGCGCGACGGTGATCTACGACGTCCGCGCGTCGTGGGCGGTGCCGGAGGCGATCGAGCGGGCCGGCGGCATCCCGGTCGTCAGCCGCGTCGGTCACGCCTTCATCAAGCAGCTCATGCGCGAGGTCGACGCGGTCTTCGCCGGCGAGGTGTCGGCGCACTACTACTTCCGCGATTTCTCGCAGGCGGACTCGGGGGTCGTCCCGTTCCTGCTGATGTGCGAGCTCGTCTCCCGCCGCGGGAAGCTGAGCGACGTGCTGCGGGGCTTCCGCGAGCGCTACTTCATCACGGGTGAGATCAACACCCCGGTCGCGGACGTCGCCGCGACGCTCGCGCGGCTCGAGGAGCGCTTCGGGCCCGAGGGCGAGGTCTCGCACCTCGACGGCCTGTCCGTGACCGCCGGTGCCTGGCACTTCAACGTGCGGCCGTCGAATACCGAGCCGCTGCTCCGGCTGAACCTCGAGGCGCTCTCGCAGGAGCTGATGGAAGGCAAGCGCGACGAGGTCCTCGCCGTCATCCGCGGGTAGGGTCGCGCGGTGATCGAGCTCGGCCACGTGACCGACCGTAAGCCGCCGTTTCGCTACGCCGCCCACCTGCGCGTCGGGTTCTCGGAGACCGACGCGCAGGGCGTCGTCTACTACGGCCGGTACATGCCGTACTTCGACCTCGCGCGGACCGAGTTCCACCGGCATCTCGGCCGCGTGCATCTCGGCCTGGCGGACTTCGCAATGCGCGCGTCGAACGTCGACTACCACGCACCGGCGCGGTTCGACGACCTGCTCGAGGTCTTCGTCCGCGTCGAGCGGATCGGGACGACGAGCATCACGTACGACCACGCGGCATACCGGCTGGACGAGGACGAAGCGGGCGCGGGCGAGCTCCTGATGGCGACGGCGAAGCAGACGCTCGTGCTGATCGACCTCGCGGAGCGGAGACCCGTCCCGGTGCCGGACGCGTTCCGCGAACGAATCGCGGCGTTCGAGGGCGGCGCCTAGGCCTGACGCCTGGCACCGTGGTTACCCCGCGGCGGGCGCGACGAAGATCTCGGTCACGTAGCGAAACGGGAACGGCTCCGGGACACCGTCGACGAGCGCGCGCACCGAGACGAGCAGCTGCTCCCGCTCCTCGGCCGGCATGGTCGCCACGAACGAGGTCGAACTCACACGGTCGCAGAGATCGTCGGCCGTGAATTGCTGCGCGAACGGGAACCGGAACACCTCGATCGGACCGAAGAGCGGCGAGCGCTCGAACTGCTCGCGCCAGGCGTTGTCGCGCTGCGCCGGGATCCTCGAGCGCGCGGGCTCGAGCAGCCGGCCGACCCCTGCCTGGAGCGGATCCTCGCGATCCCGGCTGTTCCACACGAGCGCAACTGCGCCGTCCGGTCGCAGCACCCGGCGGAACTCCGGCAGCGCACGCTCCTGGTCGAACCAGTGCATCGCCTGCGCCACCGTGATCACGTCCGCGCTCGCGTCCTCGAGCGGGATCTCCTCGGCCGTCCCGAGCATCGCCTCGGCCCCGGGAGCCGCCTCGACGAGCTTCCCGAGCATCGCCGGCAGCGGCTCGACGGCCACGACCCGCGCGCCCGTCGGCACCAGCAGCCGCGTCAGCTTGCCCGTGCCGGCCCCGACGTCGACAACCGTGCGGCCGGCGCGCAGGTCGACCCGGCGCGTCAGCCACTCCACCGCCTCCGCCGGATAGCTCGGCCGTGCGCGCTCGTACACCTCGGCGGCAGCCGTGAACCCGGCCGCGGCGACCGGATGGACCCGCTCCACTACGAGGGCGTCACACGGTACGCATCGAAGACCGCATCGAGATTGCGCAGCGAGTTCAGCAGCGTGCGCAGGCTCTTCACGTCGCCGACCTCGACCGTGTAGCGGTTCTTCGCGAGCTGATCCTCGACGGCGCCCACGTAGCTGACGATGTTCGCGCCGTGCTCGGCGAACGTCCTCGCGACGTCCTCGAGCAGCCTCGCGCGGTCCCAGGAATCGACGGCGATCTGCACGCGGAAGCTCTTCGCAGCGGTCGCACCGTCCCACGACACCTCGGTGAGGCGCTCGGGGTTCCGTCGCAGCGCGCGCACGTTCGGGCAGTCGGCGCGATGGATGGTGATGCCCTTGCCGAGCGAGATGTACCCGATGATCTCGTCGCCCGGAACCGGCGTGCAGCACTTCGCCAGGCGGACGAGCACGTCCTCGACGCCCGGCACGGCGACGCCCATCTCCGCGCCCTGCACGGTGCGCGCCTTCGGCGCCTTCCGGATCACCGGCGCCTCCTCGACGACCTGCTCCGTCTTGAGGCGGTGGATGACCTTGTTGACGATCGAGCCGGGCTGCAGCTTGCCGGACCCGAGCGCAACGTAGAAGTCGTCGGCCTTCTTGAACCCGACCTCGCGGATCACCTGTGCGAGCGTCGGCGAGCCGCGCAGCTTCGCGTACGGCAGGTTCTGCGCCTTCAGCGCCTGCTCGAGCGCGTCGCGGCCCTTCTGCTCCGTCTCCTCGCGCGTCTCGCGCGAGTACCACTGCCGGATCTTGTTCCGCGCGCGCGAGCTCTTTGCCAGCGACAGCCAGTCGCGCGACGGGCCGCGCCCCTGCTTCGACGTGAGGATCTCGACGAAGTCGCCGTTCTTCAGCTGGTAGTGCAGCGGCACGATCCGGCCGTTGATCTTCGCGCCGACCGTGCGATGGCCGACGTCGGTATGGACCGCGTAGGCGAAGTCGATCGGCGTCGCCCCGGCCGGCAGCGTCTTCACCTGCCCCTTCGGCGTGAACACGTGCACTTCCTCGTCGAAGAGGTCCGTGCGGAACGCCTTCATGAACTCGCGGGGGTCGGCCTCGTCGGCGGTGCCCTCGTCCATCAGCTGCTTCACCCAGGCCACCCACTCGGCGTCCTTCTGCTTCGCGCCGCGCTTGTACAGCCAGTGCGCGGCGACGCCGAACTCCGCCGTCTCGTGCATCTCGCGCGTGCGCACCTGGATCTCGAGCGGCCGCCCCTGCGGTCCGATCACGGTGGTGTGCAATGCGCGGTAGCCGTTGAACTTCGGCATCGCGATGAAGTCCTTGAACCGGCCCGGCATCGGCTTCCACAGCGAGTGGATCAGGCCGAGCGCGCCGTAGCAGTCGCGCGTTCCCTCGTCTGCGCCCCGCTCCACGATCACCCGCATCGCAGTGAGGTCGTAGATTTCGTTGAACTCGCGGCCCTTCTTCGCCATCTTGTCGTAGATCGAGTAGAAGTGCTTCGCGCGCCCGGAGATCTCCGCCGGGATGTCGACCTTGTCGAGCTCCTTCTGCAGGACCATCGCAGCCTCGCGCACGTGCTCCTCGCGGTCGGCGCGCCGCTCGGCGACCATCTGCTTGATCTCCTCGTACTTGCGCGGATGCAGCGTCTGGAACGAGAGATCCTCGAGCTCCCACTTGAGCGCGTGGATGCCGAGCCGGTGTGCGAGCGGCGCGTACACCTCGAGCGTCTCGCGCGCCTTCTGCACCTGCTTCTGCTTCCCGAGGTACTCGATCGTGCGCAGGTTGTGCATCCGGTCGGCGAGCTTGATCAGGATCACGCGCACGTCCTCGGCCATCGCGACGATCAGCTTCCGGTAGTTCTCCGCCTCGGCGTGCTCGCGGCTCTGGAACTGCACGCGGGTCAGCTTGGTGACGCCCTCGACGAGCCGCGCGATCTCGTCGCCGAACTCGGCCCGGACCTCGTCGATCTCCGTGCCCGTGTCCTCGACGACGTCGTGGAGGAGGGCGGCGGCGAGGGTCGGCTCGTCGAGCTGGAGGCCGGCGAGGATCTTCGCCACGCCCCACGGGTGATAGATGAACTCCTGCCCCGACTGGCGCACCTGGCCGGCATGCGCACGGGCCGCGAAGTCGAAGGCCTGCGTCAGCAGCGCCCGGTTGACGTCGACCTTGTACGCCGCGACCTCGGCGACGAGCTCCTCGACGAGGTCCTGATGCCGCTCCAGGACAGCCATGAGGCCAGTGTACCCCTGGCTTTCCGGCGTCCATCCCCCGCCGGTGGGATGCGCAGGAACCCCGTGCTCGACGATGAATCTGTGAAGCCGTGTTCCATCGTCGGAGACAAGCCAGGAAGCTCAACCGGATCGCGCGCGTCCTGCGCGAGCTCGACGCGGTGTCGACCCGCCCGGTCGTCAGGCCGCGCCGCAGCCGCGTCGCGATCGGGCGCGCCGCGTAGCTACGCCGCGTCGGCCAGCGCCGGCGGAGCTCCGAGCAGCGCACGGAAGCTCGGAGACTCGAGGAGGCTGCGCCGGATCCCGTCCGCGCCGAGCTCGAGCTCGGCGAAGATCGCCCGTGCCTCGGGCGTCCACGCCGCCTCGCCCGCACGCCATTCAGCGGCGAGCCACTCGCGAAGGTCGTCGTAGCGGTCGTCGGCGTCGAAGACGCGCCGCACGACGAGCTGTGGGGCCGTGACGCCGTTCCAGCGGTTCTCCTGCAGCCGGAACGCCACGTCGTAGCGCCCCGGCCGCCTGAGCCGGTCGAGCTCCTTCCCCCGGCCGAACGCGATCGCCGAGCCGGCATCGCGCCCCCGCTGGCGGACCCGGAAGCGGAGATGCTTGCCGTCGCCGACCGTCTGCAGGTCGGCGAGCTCGCACCCGTCGACGAGCAGGGTCACGCCGGGGTTGCCGAGCCCGAAGGGCGCGAGCCGCGCCAGCTCGGTGCAGAGCCCGAGCGTGAGCTTCGAGCCGGGGACGATCGCGTCGACGTGCGTCGAGGAGACGAGATCGCCGTCGGCGAGCACCGCGTCCGCGTGCGCGGCGAAGGCCTCCGCGAACGCCTCGACCCGGTCCGACCGGATCGACAGGCCCGCGGCCGCGCGATGGCCTCCGTAGCGCTCGAGCTCGCCGGCGCATGCGCCGAGCGCGCCGTGAAGGTCGAATGCGGGCACCGAGCGCCCCGATCCCTTCCAGCTCCCCTCGGCGCCGGCGATCAGGACGACCGGGCGACCGTAGCGCTCGACGAGCCGCGACGCGACGATGCCGATCACTCCCTCGTGCCAGTCCTCGCCTGCGGCGACGTAGCCGCGACGGCTCCGCCGCGACTGCGGCCAGGACTCGATCTGCTCGACGGCGTCGCGCAGGATCCGCTCCTCGACGACCTGCCGCTCGCGGTTCAGCGCCTCGAGCTCGTCGGCGAGCCGCGCCGCCTCGCCGCCGTCCTCGGTGAGCAGCAGGGCGAGCGCGGCCTCCGGGCGGCACAGGCGCCCCGCCGCGTTGATGCGCGGAGCGAGTCGGAAGCCGATCGACGACTCGTCGACGGCGGCGGGATCGACGTGCGCGACGCGCATCAGCGCCCGCAGTCCCGGCTTGCCGGTCTGCGCGAGCCGCCGAAGCCCGGCGCGGGCGATCGCACGGTTCTCGTCGAGCAGCGGGACGACGTCGGCGACGGTCGCGAGCGCGACCAGGTCCAGGTGGCGCTCGAGAAACGCGTGATCGGGTCCGAGCAGCGCCTCGGCGAGCTTCCAGACGACACCGGTCCCGCACAGCCCCGGGAACGGGTACGAGCCCTTGAGCGTGGCGACGACCGGGCACTCCGGGAAGTCGTCCGCCGGCCGGTGGTGGTCGGTGACGACGACGTCGAGCCCGAGCGACCGTGCGTGCTCGACCTCCGCGACGGCGGTGATGCCGCAGTCGACCGTGAGCACCAGGTCGACGCCCTCGTCGGCGAGGCGCGTCAGCGTCTGCCCGTTCAGGCCGTAGCCCTCTTCGAAGCGCGACGGCAGATGCCACGCGACGTCCCCCTCGAGCTCGCGCAGCAGCAGCACGGCGAGCGCGGTCGCGCAGATGCCGTCGGCGTCGTAGTCGCCGTGGACGCAGATCCGCGCACCCGCGTCGACCGCGCGACGAATGGCCTCGACCGCCGCGCGCATGTCGCCGAGCGCGAACGGGTCGTGGCGCGGAAAGTCGCCGTCGAGGAACCGCCGCGCATCCTCCGGCGAGGCGTAGCCGCGGCGGACGAGCACCGAGGCCGTCACCTCGTCGAGCGCCAGCGCGCCGGCAAGGTCGCGCACGAGGCCGTGCGGGCACGGGTCGATCTGCCAGGTCGCGGTCGCCATGAGGGGTGGTCACGGTACGGCGCGCGTCGGACGGAATGGTCGAAAAAGCAGCGAAAACGTGGTTGAATCCGGTCCCCGTGCTGAGGACGCTCGCCGCCATCGTCGTCGTCGCCGGGCTCGCCTGTGCGGCCGCCCCCGCCTCGACGCGGAGCCCGCTCGTCGCCCCGGGCGTGACCGTCGCCGGTATCCGCGTGGACGGCCTGACCGCCGAGCCGGCCCGCGCGCGGGTCGAGCGCGCGTTCGCACGGCCGGTGACGATCCGGACACCGGCCGGGCCGGTGCGCGTGAGTCCCGCGCAGGTCGGTGCAGCGTCAAGCATCGACGCGGCCGTCTCCTCGGCGCTCGACGCGACGCCGCACAGCGCGATCGCACTGCCGACACGGCTCTCGGCGGCACGGATCGCCGCCGTCGTCCGCCGCCTCGGGCGCCGCTTCGACCGTGTGCCCGTGGACGCCACCCTGACCGGCGCGACGGTCGGCGGTCCCGTCTTCACCGCGTCGAAGCCGGGCATCGCCGTCGACACGAAGACGATGCGCGCCGAGCTCGAGCAGGCACTCCGTTCGAGCGACCGCAAGCCGCTCGTCCTCCACCGGCGAGCGCTCGCGCCGAAGCGCACCGCCGCGACGTTCGGCCCGGTGATCGTGGTGGTCCGCGGCGCGAACTCGCTGACGCTGTACCGCGGGACGAAGCCCGTCCGCCGCTTCTCGGTCGCGACGGGTCAGGCGATCTACCCGACTCCGGCGGGCCTCTGGCACATCATGGACAAGCAGCTCGACCCGTGGTGGTACCCGCCGACCTACGACGCCTGGGCGAAGGGGCTGAAGCCGGTGCCGCCGGGGCCGTCGAACCCGCTCGGCACCCGCTGGATGGGGCTGAACGCGCCCGGCGTCGGCATCCACGGCACGGACGAGCCGACGTCGATCGGCTACAGCGCCTCGCACGGGTGCATCCGCATGCAGGTCCCCGACGCCGAGTGGCTCTTCCAGCGCGTCTCGGTCGGGACGCCCGTGGTCATTCTCTAGGTAGCTTGACGCCGAGCCACGTCAGCAGCACGACGAGGCCGAAGACGAGGGCGACGCCGCCCCACAACCAGCGCGGGTGCCCCGACTCGCGCACCGTCACGACGAAGGCCCGTCCGAGCAGGATCATCACGCCCAGCACGAGCCCCGCGCCGATCACGATCGCGGGCGCGAGGATGACCACGCGCTCCCAGGTGAATGCGTCCGCCAGGAGGTTCACTACCATGAGATCGTGCCTGACGCGCTGCCGGTACCCGACGCGAACTACAGCTCGGGGAACGATTACATCGTCGAGTTCCTCGGCTATCGCTTCGCGTTCGGCTCCGTCGACTTCGAGGGGCGCGTGACCGCGGCCGCCGTCAAGCTCGGCGTCGTGTCGTCGCCCGAGCTCGATGAGGACGAGACCGCCGACCTCGTCGCGCTCGCCGCATCCGGCGTGATCGAGGAGCCGGTCTCGCAGCTCGGGCGCTACCTCGTGCGGAACTGGGAGCGGATCTCGCTCGTCGACGACGAGTCGCTCGTCTACTGGCTCCGCAAGCTGATCTTCCGCGGGGCGTGGCTCGACCACCAGGTGAAGCGCGGCGCGCTCGACATCGTCTGGGACGACGGCGACGCCGAGTTCGCGTACCAGCACCCGGGCGGCGGCGGCCGGCCGCTGCTCGAGCTGGCCCCGGTGCCGAGCTGGCACGAGCTCCAGTTCCGGCCGTAGTGATGACGTCCGTGAGCTTGTTCGGGTCTGGCACACGACGGTCGTGCGGACGGGGCCACTGACAGCAGCCGCAGCGGGCGCGGCGTACCTCGCCGTACTGCTCGCGCTCGACCACTTCGCGAACTACCACGAGCAGCTGGCGCTCGGCGTGCTCACGTGGGCGGTGCTGTTCACCGCGCTCTCACGCGTGTCGGTCGAGCGCCGCGCGCAGACGCTGGCCGTCGTGGCGTTCGCGACGATCGGCGAGGTCACCGGCTCGCTGATCTGGGGCGTCTACCACTACCGGCTGCACAACCTGCCGCTGTTCGTCCCGCCGGCGCACGGCATCGTCTACCTGACGGGGCTCTCGCTGGCCTACGCGCTCCGCCGCCATCGAAACGCGCTCGTCGCGACGGCCGGCGTCGCGGCGGCGACGTGGGGGCTGCTCGGGCTCACCGTGCTCCCGCGCCGCGACGTCGCCGGTGCGATCGGCGTGCCGCTGCTCCTCGTGTTCCTGGCGCGCAGCCGCTACCGCGCGATCTACGCCTCGGTCTTCCTCGTCGTCGCCGCGCTCGAGCTGTACGGCACGGCGATCGGGACGTGGCGCTGGGAGCAGTACCTCCCCGGCCTCCACATCCCCGACGGCAATCCACCGTCGGGAGTGGCGAGCGGCTACGTGTGGTTCGACGTGATGGCGCTGCTGGTCGCACCGTACGTCGGTGCGCTCACCCGCCGGTCCCGGCGCGCGCCCGATGAGTTGCGCGCCCCGGCGCAGTCTCTCCCGCACCTGGATCACGAGGCCCTGCCGGAGAACACGCTGGCCGACGCCGAACGATGGGCCGCCCGTCTGTCGAATCCCCCCTACGCGATCGACGACCAGACCGCGATCAGGGTCGCCGACGACACGGTCGACGTCGTCTCCGAAGGACACTGGAAGCTGTTCGCCCGGTAACGGGCTAGACCCTATGGAGTCTGAGTAGTCGCGAGCGGTTGAAGGCCGGACACTTCGTGCGTTCGGGG
>DASUZZ010000028.1:0-10389 GCA_036376615.1 Gaiellaceae bacterium | reverse complement strand
GTGCTGTGCGTGGCGAAGTACGACTCGGCGGACGGAACGGCCTCGCGGACGTTCGACTCGCCGGCGGTGTCCTGGGCCTGCTTGCGGAAGCCGAGGTAGGACGGAATCGCGATCGCGAGCAGGATGCCGATGATCACGATCACGACCAGCAGTTCGATCAGCGTGAAGCCCTCGCTCGATGCGAGGCGCCGACGCAAACGGTTCATCTGGTTCTCCTTGGGAGACAACATTGGCCTGCTCGATATCGCCGGAATCGGCGCGGCGGCCTACCCCACAATGGGTGATCTTGTTCGCCGAATCGCACGTTCGAGGGGTGCGCGAGTCACCCAGCGTGGGTGAGTCGGCGAGCGCGAGCGTTGCGGCGAACGTCAGACGAGGACGCGGGCGAGCTCTTCGACCGATGTGACGCCCTCGCGCACCTTGGCGAGGCCGTCCTCCCAGATCGGTCGCATGCCCGAGTCGTACGCGGCCCGCTCGATCGCGTCGCGGCTCGCGCCCGATGCGACGAGCGACTCGATTTCGTCGTTCATGCGCAGCAGCTGGAAGACGCCGACCCGTCCGCGGTAGCCGGTGTTCGAGCAGCGCGGGCAGCCGCTCGCACGGCGGAAGCTCGAGTTGTTCATGAACTCCTCGTACTGGTCCTCGGGCACGCGTGCGGCCCGCAGGTCGGCCTCGCCGGGCTGGTACTCCTCGGCGCAGCTCGTGCAGAGCTTGCGCGCGAGGCGCTGGGCGAGCACCGCCGAGATCGCGGACGCGGTGAGGAACGGCTCCACGCCCATCTCGTTCAGGCGCGTGATCGTGCCCGGCGCGTCGTTGGTGTGCATCGTCGACAGCACGAAGTGACCGGTGAGCGCCGACTCGATCGAGATCTTGGCGGTCTCGACGTCGCGGATCTCGCCGACCATCACCACGTCGGGGTCGGAGCGGAGGATCGAGCGCAGCGCGGTCGAGAACGTGAGCCCGGCGCGCGGGTTGATCTGCACCTGCTCGATGCCGGCGAGGCGGTACTCGACCGGGTCCTCGACCGTGATCACGTTGATCTCGGGCCGATTGAGCTCGGAGAGCGCCGCATAGAGAGAGGTCGACTTTCCGGAGCCCGTCGGGCCGGTGACGAAGAGCGCGCCGGTCGGCTTGGACACGATCTCGTGGAAGGCCGACCGCATCGCTTCGGTGAGGCCGAGCTCCTCGAGCGTCGGCGGCGTGCGCGACTTGTCGAGCAGGCGCATCGTCACCGACTCGCCCTCGACGGTCGGCAGCGTCGCGACGCGCACGTCGAGCAGGCGCCCCGCCGCGGCCGCGTCGAGCGAGATGCGGCCGTCCTGCGGCTTGCGCCGCTCGGCGATGTCGAGCTTCGCGAGGACCTTCAGCCGGGTCACCATCCCGGACAGGAACTTCCGCGGCACCCGCTGGGCGACCCGGAGCACGCCGTCGATGCGGAACCTGACGATGACCGCGTCCTCCTGCGGCTCGAAGTGCACGTCGCTGGCGCCCTCCTCGGCGGCCTGGAAGATGATCGAGTTGACGAGCCGCACCATCGGGCCGTCGGTGATGCCGTCCTCGGCCTCGAGGTCGTCGGCGGTGTCGTCCACCGGCACGAGGTCGTCGTCGAGCACCGAGCTGAAGGCCTCGTTCGCGCGGGAGAGGCGGCGGATCTCCAGCAGCACGTCCTCTTCCGGCGCGATCGCGAACTGCACCGTGTACCTCGTTGCGAGCCGCAGCTCGTCGATCGAGTGCACGTTTTCGGGATCGGTGATCGCGATCGACAGCACGTCGTCCTCGAAGGCGAACGGGATCGCGCCGACGCGCTCGAGCACCTTCAGCGGGATCTCCTTGGTCGCCTCGGGATTGATCCCGACGACCGCAAGGTCGACGAGCGGCATCCGGAACCGCGCTGCGAGCTCGCGCGCAGTCGTGATGTCCGGCGGCGTCGCTGCTGCGGGAACGGGTGTCGACCCGTTGTCCGCGGGCGCGGCGTCCGGATCGGTGCGCTGGGTGTCGACCGACATCTGAGTCTCCTATCGGCGCGCGCGGCGCCCGTCTTGAAGCGGACGCCTCAAGCCATCACTGGCCGAGCGACAGCCACCAGTGCAGGATCTGTGGCCCGACGAAGAGCGCGACGACGGCGCCGAACGCGAGGAACGGCCCGAACGGGATCTTCATCTTCCGGGCCGCCATCCCGTGCCTGGTGAGGAGATAGACGGAGGGGACGACCGCGGCGATCATCCCGATCATCAGCCCGACGGGAGTCGACTTCCCGAGCCCGGCGCCGATCAGGAGCGCGAGCTTCACGTCGCCCATCCCCATCCCGGCCGGGTACGCGAGGGCTGCGAGCAGGAGGAAGCCGGCCGCGCCGAAGGCGCCGATCGCCCACTGCGGCGACGGCTCGACGAGCGTCATCCCGGCGAGCACGACGGCCGCAGCGGGCAGCACGATCGCGTTCGGGATCACCCGGCGGAGGATGTCGGTCGCCGAGACGGTGACGAGCGTGGCGCAGAAGAACGACGCGACGAGCGCATGGAGCGTCGCGCCGAAGTGGAGGAGGCATGCCGCGATCAGCGCGGCCGCGGTCAGCTCGACCGCGGGGTAGATGACCCCGATCCGCGTGCCGCAGTAGCGGCACTTGCCGCGCAGGGCCGCGTAGGAGACGAGCGGGACGTTGTCGTACCACGCGAGGGTCGTGCCGCAGCTTCCGCAGGCGGAGCGCGGCCGAACGATCGAGCGATGATCGGGGACACGCGCCGCGACGACGTTGAGGAAGCTGCCGACCGCGAGCCCGGGAACGACCCCGACCGCCGCGAGCATCGGCTCCACGATCAGCCTGCCTCGGAGAGCAGACGCAGAGGCGGCGCCTCGTCGTCCGACTGCGGCTCCTCGACGCTCGGGCGTGTCGGATCGCTCTGCGGCGAGGTCACCCCGCGAGCCGCACGAGCCTTCTCGGCCTGGGTGAGCGCGATCATGAAGTCGTGCTTGTTGGGCGCGACGCCGGCCGCGAGCTCGCGGTCGACCATGCCGGCGAGGACGAGATCGATGAGCGCCTTCGACAGCGTCTGCATCTCGTAGAACGAGCCCTCGTCGATCGCGTTGGGAATCTCCTCGGTCTGCGCCTCGCGGATCAGGTCGGCGATGCGATCGTTCGTCACCATCACCTCGACCGCCGCGATGCGGCCGCCGCCCTTGCGCGGGAGCAGACGCTGCGAAACGACACCGCGCAGGACACCGGCGAGGATCGAGCGGATCATCTGCTGCTTCGCGGGCGGGAAGAACTCGATCATGCGGCTGATCGTCTCGGCTGCGTCGACGGTGTGCATCGTCGAGAGCACGAGGTGCCCGGACTCGGCCGCCTGGAGAGCGGTGGTCGCCGTCTCGGCGTCGCGCAGCTCGCCGATCAGGATCGTGTCGGGGTCCTGGCGCAGCGCGCGCCGGAGCGCCTCGCTGAACGAGCCCGTGTCGATGCCGACCTCGCGCTGGTTGACGATGCAGCTCTCGTCCGGGTGGATGACCTCGATCGGATCCTCGATCGTCACGATGTGATCGGTGCGCGTCTTGTTGATGTGGCGCACCATCGCCGCGAGCGTGGTCGACTTGCCCGCGCCGGTGGCGCCGGTGACGAGCACGAGGCCGTGCCGCGCCTCGGCGAGGCGGCGGATGCCCGGCGGCATGTGAAGGTCTTCGAAGCTCGGAATGCTGCGCGGGATGAAGCGGAGCGCGATCGAGACGGAGCCGCGCTGGCGGAACGCGTTCACACGGAAGCGCGTCTCCTGGTCGGTCTCGTACGACGCGTCGAGCTCGCCGGTCTCGCGGAAGGTGGCCAGACGATGGGGCGCTGCCGAGCCCGCGACCTGGAGCAGCGCGTTCAGGTCCTCGGTCGACAGCGTGGGCGCTCCGGGCATCGGGCCGATCGCACCGTCGACGCGAAGCATCGGCGGCTGGCCCAGCTTGAGGTGGATGTCGCTGGCGCCCGCCTCAACCGCACGTGCCAGCATCTCGTCGAGGTTCATGCCGCTGCTATCGGCGCTTCGTCGCCGCTTCTTTAGCGCAGGCTCAAGGTGACCCTGTTATCGGCCGACACAGTCAGTCGTGATGCCAACCGGGAGAGTGCTCGGCGCCGTCGAGGCGGTCGACGGAATTGCCGCCGAGGCGACGGCCGCCGCCGTCGTGGACGCGCTCATGCGGACGCTCGAGCTCCGCGACTATCGCCGCGGGAAGTTCGCCGAGACGCGCGAGCACGCCGAGCGGGTGACGCTGGTGGCGCTCGGGCTCGCCCGGCGGGCCGTACCTGAGCTCGTGCAGGACCCGCGTTTCGAGCACGGCTGCCGGCTCCACGACATCGGGATGCTGGCGGTCCCCGATGCCGTGCTCCTGAAGCGGACGGCGCTCACGCCGTCCGAGCTCGACGAGATTCGCGAGCATCCCTGGCTCGGCGAGCGCATCGTCGCGAACGTCAGCGGTCTCGACGGCTTCTGCCGCCAGGTGATCGGCTCGCATCACGAGCGCTTCGACGGCCGCGGCTATCCGCGCGGCCAGCAGGGCACCGAGATCGCGCTGGCTGCCCGGGTGTTCGCGATCGCCGACACGTTCGACAGGTTGACGCACGAGCAGCCGTGGCGCGCCGCCCTCTCGGAGGACCACGCGCTCGAGGAGATCGGACGGCTCGCGGGCACGCAGCTCGATCCGGAGCTGACGGCCGTGTTTCTCGACAAGTTCGAATCCGGGACGGACGAGTAAGTAGCGAAGCCCGGTAATCCCTCGTTCCAGGGAGGCAGGGGGCGGAATTCACCGACGATGCAACTGCGAAAGCATCAACAACGACAAATGGCCTCGCCGACCCCCGCCGACATGCTCGCCGTCATCTCCGCCGAAGAAGCGGAGGCACAGGCGCTCGCGGAGGACCGGCAGCTCGAGTTCCGCGCCCGGCACCAGCTGACGATCGACGCCCAGGCGCACACGCTGCTCGAGCCCAAGTACGCGCGCGAGATGCGCGCGGTCCCGCTCGGGCTCGAGGCCGGCCGCCCGGTCGTGGCGGTGGCCGACCCGAGCGAGAAGCGGCTCGCCGCCATCCGCGAGCTGGTCACCGGCGACACGAAGTTCGTGCTCGTCGCGCCCGAGTCGCTGGACGCGCTGTTGAAGAGCCGCATCTTCAGCGAGAGCGACGGCGACGGGCCGGTCGAGGTCCCGCCCGAGCCTAAGCTGTCGACGCCCGCCCCGTCGGCGCCGGTGCCGGCGCAGCCGCCACCTGCCCCGGAGCCGGCCGAGAATTCTCCCGCTGCCGCATCGTCGCCTGCGTCCCCGGCGGATGTGTTCGACGCGGTCAACGTCACGCAGCTCGCGCAGCAGCTCGCGGAGGCGGCCGAGACGCTGCTCGCGCTGCAGACCCAGGTTCAGGGCATCGCCGCGCACTTCGACCAGACGCGGCAAGAGCTGCGGGAGCAGAAGGAGCGCCTCGCCGCCGCCGCGGCGAAGGCCGACCAGGACCGCGCGCGGATCAAGTCGGTCGCCGCGAGTCTCGCCGAGGATGTCGCCCGCCTCGACCAGACGAAGGCGGACCTCGCCGAGCGTCTGAGCGGGCTCGTTCAGGACGACTGACGTCGGGAGGGCACCTCCGGTTCCCTCCCCGATGACCCTCCCTCCGACATCGTTCATTCTCTCTGTGCACCCACCGGCAAAGCCGGCGGGCGCTCCGTCTGGTTTGTCGTCCCGCACCTCGCGCCTCGCCTGACCAGTGCTGGTCAGGCGAGAAAGCAACAGTCGTCGAAGCGCTGCCGGTTGCCGCCGGAGGGCGGCTTGGCCGGCCGGGAGGCGAGCCGCGCCACCTCGACGGCATGAGAAGAGGGAGAGATGGGCCTTGGGAAGAGAGCCGTAGGTGCTCTTCCCAATGAAAAAGTCTGTACTTCTGGCGCTTGTTTGCCGTCCGGTGGCGGGGGCATGATCTGAGCAGGAGGAGGCAAGCGCACGGCGAACCTCCTTCGCGAACGAGATTCAGGCGCAGGTCGAAGGCACATTGACGGGTGGCGTCGGGAAGAGGTGCCAACTGACCCACCGACCGCAGGCGCCGACCAGCAGGATTTCACCGCCGCTGGCCACGAGCCGGCGGCGGCCGTTTTACGCGGCGCTTACACTGCGGCAACCCGGATCTGACCGGGCGGCCCGATAGTTCGCGCATGAAGGTGCTCGCGGTAGCCGTTTCGATCCTCACGCTCGCCGGTGCGGCGGCCGCGGCGCCGCGGCCGCATCCGGGACAGCCGGGCGTGCCCAACTTCCCGAAGCTGCCCGGCAGGTGGTCGCACGCGGACATCAACGTCACCATCAAGGGCGTCGCGCACACCCTCACCCTCGACCGCGGGCGCATCATCCAGATCTCCCCGACGCAGCTGACGCTCCGCGAGCCCGACAAGACCGTCCAGGTGATCCCGCTGACGCAGACGGCGGTCGTCGTCATCATGGGGCGGCCCGCCACCATCTTCGACCTGCGCAGGAAGGAGCAGGTGGAGACGATGCGCATCGACGGCGGCCCGGCCGTGCGCATCAAGGTGACGTCGCGGGGCTGACGTACGCTTCGAGCGGATGGCAGGAAATGTTCTCCTGGTCGAGGACGAGCCATCGGTCGGCGAGCTCGTCCGCGGCTACCTGACGCGCGACGGCTACCGCGTCATCTGGGTTCGCTCGGGCGACGAGGCGCTCGTCGAGCTCGACCGGCACCAGATCCGCCTCGTCCTGCTCGACATCGGCCTGCCGGGCAAGGACGGCTTCGAGGTCTGCCGCGACATCCGCACGCGGTCGAACGTGCCGATCCTGATGCTGACCGCGCGCGACGAGGAACCGGACCGGATCGTGGGCCTCGAGGTCGGCGCCGACGACTACGTCACGAAGCCGTTCTCGCCGCGCGAGCTCGTCGCGCGGATGAAGGCGGTGCTCCGCCGGTCGGAGCCGCAGGAGCGCCGCGAGGCGATGACGCTCGCCGACGTGGTCCTCGACCGCGAGTCGCGCGACGTGAGCGTCGCGGGTGCGCCCGTCGAGCTGACGGCGAAGGAGTTCGACCTGCTCGCGTTCTTCATGGCGAACACCGGAATCGTCGTCTCGCGCGACCTGCTGCTCGACCGTGTCTGGGGCGTCGAGTATCCCGGGGGCACCCGGACCGTCGACGTCCACGTCGCGCAGCTGCGCCGCAAGCTCGGCCGCCCCGACCTGATCCGAACGCTGCGCGGGGCGGGCTACAAGGCCGTCGCGCCGTGAGGACGCTGCGCGGGCGGCTGTTCGGCGTCACGCTCGCGTCGCTCGCTCTTGCGCTCACGCTCACGGTCGTCATCGGCGCGACGCTCACGCGCCGTCAGGTCGACAAGGTGCAGGCGGCGGCCCTCGCCTCGCGCGCGGACGACCTCGCCGCCCAGCGGCGCGAGAATCCCAGCTACGTGAACCAGAACCGCCAGGCCGCGCACGTCCGCGTGATCGTCGACACACGCCCGCGCCTCGCCGCCTACGTGCCCGACGTGAACCGCGACTCGGACGGGCGGACGACCTACAACGGCGTCCGCGAGCTCTACTCCTACCGCACGCTGCCGCAACGCGGGCTCCTGCTCCTGCGTCCGCAGAGCTCGGCGGCGTGGCGGCCGTTCCTCGGCGACCTGCTGCTGGCCGGGCTCGCGGGCGTCGCCCTCGCGGCCGTGCTGTCGCTCGCCGTCGCACGTTCGATCGTCCGGCCGATCCGCCGCATCGGCGACGCGACGCGCGCGCTCGCCGCCGACGAGAGCCACGAGCCGCTGCCGCGCGAGGGCACCGCCGAGCTCGCCTCGCTCGCGGAAGCATTCAACGCGATGACCGAGCAGCTCGACGCGTCGCGCGAGGCCGAGCGCAACTTCTTGCTCTCCGTGAGCCATGAGCTAAAGACGCCGCTGACGGCGATCCGCGGCTACGCGGAAGGGCTCGGCGACGGCGCGTTCGAGCCGGAGGAGGCTGCGCTGATCATCTCGATCGAGGCGAGCAGGCTCGAGCGCCTCGTCCGCGACCTCCTCGACCTCGCACGCATGAACCGCAGCGAGTTCGCGGTGCGCAACGAGCCCGTCGACCTCGCCGAGATCGCGCGCGAGGCGGCGCGGAGGCACGACGCGTCCGCCACTCAGTTCGGCGTCGCGCTGGTCGCCGACGGCGAGCAGTCGTGGGTCGAGGCCGACCACGACCGCCTGCTGCAGGTCGCGTCGAACCTCGTGGAGAACGCGCTCCGCGAGTCGCCCGCCGGCAGCACGGTGACCGTGCGCGCCGAGCCGGGCAGGTTGCTCGTCGTCGACACCGGCCCGGGCATCGCCGAGGAGGACCTGCCGCACGTGTTCGAGCGCTTCTACCTTTACGACAAGATCGGCAAGGACCGGCCGGTCGGGAGCGGCCTCGGGCTCGCGATCGTGCGGCAGCTCGTCGTCGCGATGGGCGGGACGGTGTCCGTCGAGAGCGGCCCCGGTGAGGGCGCGACCTTCGTCGTCGCGCTGCGGCCCTCCTACGGACGCAGCTTCGAGGTGTCGACCACCTCGAAGTCGGCGCCCGTCAGCTGACCGAGCGCGTGCAGCTGATCGTTCGACCAGTGCGGGCTCGGCGCGCCGCTGACGTACCAGCTCGAGCCGTTGTCGGCGAGGATCATCCCGTAGCGCTTCATCGCGGTCGCGACGATCCGCGCCTGCGGCGGGAGCTTGCTGATGTCGACGCTCGCCTTCAGCCGCACCCGTAGGCCCATCGGCGGCAGGGACGCGCTTCCGTCGCTCGAGGCCTCGTGCCGCGCCGGGTAGATGAACGTGTCGCGCGTGCGCTCGGCGGTGAAGCGGAGCGCGTGATCGATCGCGCCCGCCGACGCGTCGCCGTCCCAACGGGCGAGGCCGGGAAGGATCGCGAGCCCGGCGGCGTCGGCGGACGTCCAGCCGGCGGGCCGCAGCGCGTTCGAGCGCAGGTTCCAGATCGCGCCCGACCCGGCCGCCCAACCGCTGCCCTGGCGATGGAGCGCGTACAGCTCGTAGAGCTTGCAGGAGTCGCGGTCGACGATGATCGCGTGGCGGTCGCCGTCTGTGGCCGCCGGCTGCCCCTCGATCGGCACGTTCGCGGGGATCGGGTACGGCCCCTTGTCGCTCTCGTCCGCGTACTCGAACGTGACGTGCGCCTTCGGCGTCTTCTTGCCGTGGACGACGACGTAGGGGATGCCGATGCGCGATCCGTCCCACAGGCCGGAGCCGAAGTCCGCGTGCACGGGCGAGCCGAGGCCGATCGACGCGATCAGCGTCGCGGAGTTCGGCGCGACCGGGAGCTTATCGACGCGCTGGTTCCACACGCTCGTCGTCGGGAAGACCGGGCAGCCGCCGAGCGTCGGCGACGCGGGCGTGCTGCCGGCGAGCGCGACGGTGGCGAGCGCGAGAGCGGCCCCGGCGGCGACGAGGACCTTCATGGTTGGAGGAGTACCACCTCCCAGCCGCCACCGCGTCGCCTGAACGAGTGACGCTCGTGCAGGCGGTCGTCGCGGTGCCGCCAGAACTCGTACGCCTCCGGGACGAGGCGGAAGCCGCCCCAGCCGGCGGGCCGCGGCGGCTCGGCCGGCTGCCGCGCGACCGCCGCCTCGAGCTCTGCGCGCGAGCCGATCGGCTGCGACTGTTGCGACGCGGCGGCGCTGCGCCGCGACGCCGCCGGGCGCGTCTCCCAGTACGCATCCGACTCCGCGGCAGGGACGCGCGCCACGGGCCCCTCGACGCGCACCTGGATCCCCGGCCGGTGGAAGAGCAGTGCCGCGCGCGGGTTCGACTCGAGCTCTCGTCCCTTGCGCGAGTCGTAGTTCGTGAAGAACGTGAAGCCGCGCTCGTCGGCGGTCTTCAGCAGCACCATGCGTGCCGACGGGCGCCCGTCCGGGGTCGCCGTCGCGAGCGCCACCTCACTGCCATCGACCCACTCGTGGAACAGCGCGAGCGGGTCGCCGGTCATCCGCGCGCGGGCGCCGCGTCGCGCGGCGGAGCCGCCGGTGCCGGCTCGCACGAGCTTTGCGGCTCGCCTTCGCAGCAGCCCAGCTTGAACCGGCAGCGAGAGCATTGCCACGTTCCGTGCCGCCACTCCATGTCGGCGGGGCACCGCCAGCACCGCTCCGTCTCCATGGCCGCAGGCTAGGGGCGCGGGAGGACGTTGGTAAAATAGAGAGGCGCGTGGCGGCGTAGCTCAGCTGGTTAGAGCGTCGGACTCATAACCCGAAGGTCGGTGGTTCGAGCCCACCCGCCGCTATCCATCGTCGTTCACGTCGACGCTCCGCGTCGACGGTCTCATGGCCCGAAGGTCGGTGGTTCGGGCCCACCCGCCGCTATCCATCGTCGTTCACGTCGACGCTCCGCGTCGACGGTCTCATGGCCCGAAGGTCGGTGGTTCGGGCCCACCCGCCGC
>DASUZZ010000027.1:0-2422 GCA_036376615.1 Gaiellaceae bacterium | reverse complement strand
CGTGATCAGGTCGCAGATGCCCTGCACGCCCTGGCGGAGGACGTCGTCGGCAACCTTGAACGCGTCGAGCATCGACGTCGAGCGCTCGAGCACCTCGAGCAGGCGGTCGTTCGGGATCACGATCGTCGTGTCGCACGCCTGGCGAAGGTCGGCGATTCCCTGCTCTGCCTGGCTGCGCCGCTTCGTTCCTTCGAAGCGGAACGGCGTGGTGACGATGCCCACCGTGAGCGCTCCGAGCTCGCGCGCGATCCGGGCGACGATCGGTGCAGCGCCGGAGCCCGTCCCGCCGCCTTCGCCGGCCGCGACGAAGACCATGTCCGCGCCCCGCAGCTCCTGCTTCAGCTCGTCGTAGGCCTCATCGGCGGCGCGGCGGCCGACGTCGGGGTCGGCACCGGAGCCGAGGCCTTGCGTGAGCTCGCGCCCGATGTGGATCTTGACCGGCGCGTCGCTCGTGTGGAGCGCCTGGATGTCGGTGTTGACCGCGAGGAACTCGACCTGGCTGATCCCCGCGTCGATCATGCGGTTGACCGCGTTGAGGCCGGCTCCACCGACGCCGACGACCTTGATCACGGCGAGGTAGGCGCCGGAGTCGGCACCGGCCCGGTGCAGGCGAGCCGGCGAATCCGGCAGCGGCTCGAGGTAACGGGAGACCGGCGGCAGGTCGGCCGGCTTCAGCTCCGGCGGCGGCGGTGGCGGCAGCGGATCCGGGTCGGGGGTCGGAGCCGGCGGCTGGGGATCCGGCGTCGGCGGCCCCGGCATCGGCTCGGGAGTGGGAGTCGGCGGCACCGGCTCGACGCCGGCCTCCTCCTCCCAGGTCGGGACGTGCTCGACGGTTCGCTCGTCGGGCTCCGGCAGAGCTTCGGGTTCGGCGACGGTCGCGGCGTCCTCGGGCGGCTGACTCTCGGTCTCGCCGCTCTGCTCCGCCTGCTTCTGTGCCGCCTCGGTAGCACGGAAGAGCTCCGCTAGCGGGCCCTCACGCATGCTGGCGCGCCGACGCGCCATCGAGCACCTCCTTCGCCAGGTCACGGTACATCCCGGCGGCCTCGCCGGATGCGTCGTACTTGAAGATCGACTGCCCCTTCACCGGCGCCTCCGCGTAGCGCACCGTCTTGCGGATCTTGGTGTTGAGGACGAGGTCGCCGAAGTTCTCCTTCAGGATCTCGACGGCCTCGCGTGAGTGGAGCAGGCGCCGGTCGAACATCGTCGCCAGGATGCCCTGGATCCCGACGTTCGGGTTCAGGTTCTCGCGGATCATCGACAGCGTGTTCTCGAGCTGCACGAGCCCGCGCAGCGACAGGTACTCGCACTGGACGGGGACGATCACGCCGTCGGATGCGACGAGCGCGTTGATCGTGAGCAGGCCGAGCGACGGCGGCGTGTCGATGAGGACGAAGTCGTAGCTCTCCCGCACCGGCATAAGCGCCTTCTCGAGCGCGCGCTCTCGCCCGATCATCGAGGCGAGCGCGAGCTCGGCGCCTGCGAGGTCGATGGAGGAGACGGCGACGTCGAGCTCGTTCGAGCGTACGATCTCCGTGATCGGGAGCCGGTGCACGAGGACGTCGAACATCGAGCGGTCGATCTCGTCCGGGTTCCAGCCCTGCGACATCGTGAGGTTGCCCTGCGGGTCGAGGTCGACCGCGAGCACGCGCAGACCTTGCTCGACGAGCGCCACGCCGAGGTTGAGCGTCGTCGTGGTCTTCGCGACACCGCCCTTCTGGTTCGCGAACGCGATGACCCGCGCCATGGCCGGACCGCTATCGGACGTCCGCGCCTGCGGACGCGCTAGTAACCGCGTGAGCGCCATCCCTCGAGACCTTTCGTAGCGCCGTAGTCGACTCCTGCTTGGTTACTTTCCACGGAATGGAGCGGAAATGGCGCGTGTTGATCGTGGTGTGCGTGGCGGTGTTCATGCTGCTCCTCGACATCACGGTAGTCAACGTTGCGCTGCCCGACATCCAAAAGGAGCTGCACACCTCCTTCACGGATCTGCAGTGGGTCGTGGACGCCTATGCGCTCACCCTCGCGGCGACGATGCTCAACGCCGGGTCGCTCGGTGACCTGCTCGGACGCAAACGGGTCTTTCTCGTCGCGATTGCGCTGTTCACGATCGCCTCGACGCTCTGCGGCGCGGCGCAGTCGCCGGCCTGGCTGATCGTCGCGCGCGGCGCGCAGGGCATCGGCGGAGCCGGAATGTTCGCCGTCTCGCTCGCGATCATCACGCAGGAGTTCCACGGCCGAGAGCGCGGCACGGCCTTCGGCATCTGGGGCGCGACCGTCGGCATGGCGGTCGCGATCGGACCGCTCGTCGGCGGGGCGCTCACCACCTACGTGGGCTGGCGCTGGATCTTCTTCGTCAACATTCCGATCGGCATCGCCTGCGTCGTGGGTGGGCTGCGCGAGCTGCACGAGACGCGCGACGAGG
>DASUZZ010000026.1:0-31366 GCA_036376615.1 Gaiellaceae bacterium | reverse complement strand
CAGATCTCCAACATCGTCGACTTCGGCGCGTTCGTCGACCTCGACGGCATGGACGGCCTGATCCACATCTCCGAGCTGTCGTGGTCGCACGTCAACCATCCGTCCGAGGTGCTCGAGATCGGCCAGGACGTGCAGGTCAAGGTGCTCGACATCGACCGCGACCGCCAGCGCATCTCGCTCGGCCTCAAGCAGACGCAGAGCGACCCGTGGCAGCAGGTGCTCTCGAGCTACAACGAGGGCGACGTGGTCGAGGGCCGCGTGACGAAGGTGGTCACGTTCGGTGCGTTCGTCGAGATCCTTCCCGGCGTCGAGGGCCTCGTGCACATCTCCGAGCTCGCGCAGCACCACGTCGAGAACCCGCGCGAGGTCGTGGCGCAGGGGCAGCCCGTGAACGTGAAGATCATCGAGGTCGACGGCGACCGCCGCCGCCTCTCGCTGTCGCTCAAGCGTGTCGAGGATTCGGATCCGGTGCAGCCGCGCGCCGACGGCGCCGAGTCGGTGCACACGCGGCCGAGCCTCGACCTCTCCGAGGACGTGTTCGCGGAGGCGCCCGCCGAGGCCGAAGGCGAGGAAGCGGAAGCCGCAGAGGCCGAAGGTGAGGAGGGCGCCGAGGCTGCCGGCGCGCCGGTCGAGGTCGACGTCGTCGACGAGGTCGTCGAGACCGACCCCGAGCCCGAGGCCGAGGCCGCCACCGAGGCCGAGGCCGTCGTCGAGGAGTGACGGCGCGCCCGGTCGCCGTCGCGATCACCGGCGGCATCGGGAGCGGAAAGAGCGAGGCGCTGAAGGCGTTCGCGCGCCACGGCGCAGCGACCGTCTCGAGCGACGAGATCGTCCACCACCTGCTCCGGCACCCCGAGGTGCGGGAGCGCGTCGTCGACCGCGTCGGCAACGGCGTGCTCGCGCCGGACGGCGAGATCGACCGCACCGCGCTCGCGACGACCGTGTTCAACGACAGGGAAGCGCTCGCCTTCCTCGAAGAGCTGCTTCATCCGTTGGTCGCTGCCGAGTACCTGCAGTGGCGCGAGGATCTCGCGCGGCTTCCCGACCCGCCCCGGGTCTGCGTCACCGAGGTCCCCCTGCTCTACGAGGTCGGCGGCGATACCCGGTTCGACAAGGTGGTCGTGATCACGGCGCCGACCAAGCTCCGCCGTGCCCGCTCCGAGCTCGCGGTCGACGAGCGCGAGAGCCGGCTGCTGCCGGAGCGAGAGAAGGTCGCGCGCGCCGACTTCGCGTACACGAACACGGGCACCATCGAGGAGCTCGACGCGTTCGTCGCGGGCGTGATGCGGGCGCTGCAGCCGGGGTGAGACGGACGGTCATCCTGTCGTTCGCCGTGCTCGTCGCGGTCGTCGCCGGCTTCGCCGTCTACGTCTACCGCACCAACCCGCCGTGGTACGAGCGCATCCGCTATCCGCTTCGCTACTCGCAGTACGTGCGGGTCCACGCGGACGAGCACGGCCTCGATCCCGCCCTGGTCGCGGCGGTCATCTACCAGGAGTCCAAGTTCAGGTCGAGCGTCGTCTCCTCCTCGGGGGCGATCGGATTGATGCAGCTGACGCCGGCGACTGCGCGGGGGATCGCGATCCGGACCGGCGGGAGCAAGTTCCGGACGCAGGATCTGTACGACCCGGAGATCAACATCCGCTACGGCGCGTGGTACCTGGACAACCTCTTCAAGAAGTACGGCAACGAGCAGCTCGTGCTCGCCGCGTACAACGCGGGGCAGGGCAACGTCGACCGGTGGCGCGCTCGGGGCGTCGGGATCGAGTTCCCGGAGACGCGTGCGTACATCCAGCGGGTCGAGCACCTCGAGTCGATCTACCGGCGCATCTGGCGCTCGCAGCTCTATCCGTCGACCGCCGGCCGGGCGAGGCAGGCCGCGTGACGGTCGATCTGCTCGAGCTCGCCGAGAACGCGAACGCGTACACGCCGCTCGGCGCCGAGGACGAGCGCGATGTCACGGCGCGCTACGTGCTGTGGATGGGGCGCCACGACGAGCCCCCCTGGAACGTCGCGCAGCGCTTCCGGCTCGCCGGGGACGAGGTCGACGACGTGCGCGCCGAGATCCACGCGCGCCTGCGCGCGAAGGGGCGCACGGCGTGCACCTGGGAGGTCGGCACGCACGCAACCCCTTCGGACCTCGTCGACCGGCTGCTCGCGCGGGGGCTCGTCGACGACGCGACGCCCCTCGCGGTGGGCATGGTGCTGACGGAGCCGCCGGCGGCGCCGCCGGCGGACGTCGAGGTGCGGCGCGCGACATCGCGCGAGGACCTGCTCGCGGCCGCGCGGATCGCGGCCGTGGCCTTCGGCATGCCCGAACCGGTGTCGGTAGCCGAGCAGGCTTCGGCTTCGGACGACAACCTCGTCTACGTCGCCGTCGCCGACGGCGAGCCCGTCGCGCGTGCGACCGCGTCGTTCTCGCCTCACGGCGTGACGCTCTTCGGTGGTGCGACGCTGCCGGAGGCACGTGGCCGCGGCGCCTACCGCGCGCTCGTGTCGGCACGGTGGGACGACGCGGTGCGGCGAGGCACACCCGCGCTCGTCACCCAGGCGAGCCCGATGTCGCGGCCGATCCTCGCCGGCCTCGGCTTTCGCGAGGTGTGCGAGATCCGCATCCTGCTGGACGAGTTCGGCGAGGCGGCGTGAGGGTCTCCGCCAAGGCGGACTACGCGATCCGCGCCGCCGTCGAGCTGGCCGCGGCCGGCGCGGGGCCGGTCAAGGGCGACCGTGTGGCGCGGTCGCAGGAGATCCCGCTGAACTTCCTCGAGAACATCCTCGTCGACCTGCGCAACGCGGGGCTCGTCGCCAGCAAGCGCGGCGCCGACGGCGGGTACTGGCTCGCGCGCCCCGCGGACGAGATCACGCTCGCGGACGTGATCCGGGCCGTCGACGGGCCGCTCGCGAACGTGCGCGGTGTCCGTCCCGAGGCGCTCGAGTTCGCGGGGACGGCGGAGCCGCTCCGCGACGTGTGGGTCGCAGTGCGCGCGAGCCTGCGGGCCGTGCTCGAGCACGTGACGCTGGCAGACCTGGCGGGCGGCCGCCTGCCCGGGAACGTGCGCGAGCTCGCCGGCGACCCCGACGCCTGGTCTCCGCGCTAGCTCTCCTACGCGAACGCTCGGGTGCGATTGGGCCGCACGTAGACGATCTGGCCCTGCTCGAGCTCCAGCTCCTCTGCCTGGTCGCGCGTGAGCTGCACCGCGAACGGCCCGCCGTCGTCGCCGACGAGCTCGGCTCGCACCTCGAAGCCGAGATGCACGACGCGCAGTACCTGGCCCTCGCGGGTGCCCTCGCCGGGCTCCGGGACGACCTCGAGGTCGTGCGGGCGCACCCAGCCGTCGCCGAAGCGGCTCGCCTGGCCGACGAAGCCCATGACGAACTCGTTCGCGGGCACGTCGTAGAGCACCCGCGGCGCATCGACCTGCTCGACGCGCCCCTCGTTCATGACGACGACGCGGTCGGCGACGTCCATCGCCTCCTCCTGGTCGTGGGTCACGAACACCGTCGTGGTGTGGGTCTCGTCGTGGAGACGGCGCAGCCAGACGCGGAGCTCGCTCCGTACCCGTGCGTCGAGCGCGCCGAAGGGCTCGTCGAGCAGGAGCACCTTCGGTTGCGGAGCGAGCGCGCGGGCGAGTGCCATCCGCTGTCGCTGCCCGCCCGACAGCTGTGCCGGGTAGCGATCGCCGAAGCCGTGAAGCTGAACCAGCTCGAGCAGCTCGTCGACCCGGGCGCGGACATCGCTGCTCGGCCACTTGCGGATCTTCAGGCCGAAGGCGATGTTGTTGCGCACGGTCATGTGCTTGAAGGCGGCGTAATGCTGGAACACGAAGCCGACGCCGCGACGTTGCGGCGTCACCGTGGTCGCGTCCTCGCCGGCGAGCAGGATCTCGCCCGTGTCGGGCTGCTCGAGCCCGGCGACGATGCGCAGCAACGTCGACTTCCCCGACCCCGACGGACCGAGGAGCGCGGTGAGCGACCCGCTCGCCACCTCGACGGAGACGTCGTCGAGCGCCTGGAAGTCGTCGAAGCGCTTGGACACGCTGCGGACGGAGATGCTCACCGGGCCTCCTTCGGTTTCAGCAGGGTAATCCCGACGAGGACGGCGACGGAGAGGACGGCCAGGACGAGCGAGATACCGTACGCGCCGGGGAGGTCGAAGTTCTCGTAGGCGTCCTGGACGCGGAGCGTGGCGGTCTCGGTTTGTCCCTCGATGTGGCCTGACACGACCGCGACCGCGCCGTACTCGCCGAGGCAACGGGCCGTGGTGAGCACCACGCCGTAGATCACGGCCCAGCGGATCGACGGGAGGGTGATTCGCCAGAAGGTCGCCCACGGCCCGGCTCCGAGCGTGTGCGCCGCCTGCTCCTGCTCGTCGCCGATCTCGCGCAGCGTCGGCACGACCTCGCGCGCGACGAACGGCAGCGAGACGAAGATCGTCGCGATCACCATCGACGGCAGCGCGAACAGGATCTGGATGCCGTGGTCGTCGAACCACGGCCCGAACCAGCCGGTGCGACCGAAGAGCAGGAACAGCGAGAGCCCGACGACGACCGGCGAGAGGGCGAGCGGCAGGTCGACGAGCGCGTTGACGATGCCGGCGCCCGGGAAGCGCTGCCGCACGATCGCCAGCGCGCAGATCACGCCGAAGAGCGTGTTCAAGGGCACCGCGATCGCGGTGATCAGCAGCGTGATCTTGAGTGCGTGGACGGTGTTCGGGTCGCTGAGCGATCGCCAGAGATGGCCGGCGCCGTCGTCGAACGCGCGCCAGAACACCATCGAGAGCGGCGCGAGCAGCACCACCAGCAGGTAGCCGAGCGCCGTGAAGCGTAAGACATACCTATGCACGTTCGTGCCTCGTCGCGAGGAAGCGGACGCCGCCGATGACGAGCAGGACCGCGAAGGAGATCGCGAGCATCACGACGGCCACCGCGGCCGCGCCGGCCTGGTCGCCGCTCTCGATGTGCGTGAAGACGAAGACGGAAGCGACCTCGGTCCTGAACGGGAGGTTCCCGGAGATGAGCACGAGCGCGCCGATCTCCCCGACGGCGCGCGCGAAGGCCAGTGCGACGCCGGACAGGATGCCGGGCAGGATGTTGGGCAGGACGATGCTGCGGAAGACGCGCAGCTCGCCGGCGCCGAGCGAGCGGGCCGCTTCCTCCGCCTCGGGCGAGAGCTCGAGCAGCACCGGCTGCACCGTGCGCACGACGAACGGCAGCGTCACGAACAGCAGCGCGGCGACGATCGCCGTCCGGGTGAAGGCGATGTCGATCCCGACGGGGGACGACGGGCCGTAGAGGGCCATCAGCGTCAGCCCGGCGACGATCGTCGGCAGGGCGAACGGCAGGTCGATCACCGCGTTGACCAGCTGCTTGCCTCGGAACTCGTCGCGCACGAGCACCCAGGCGGTGATCGTCCCGAGCACCGCGTTGAGCCCGGCCACGACCGCGGCCGCGCCGAGGCTGAGCTTCAGCGCCGCCAGCGCCTCGGGCGCCGTCGCGACGCTCCAGAACGACGAGACCCCGTTCGCCCGCGACGCCCACACGAGCGCGGCGATCGGGAGGACGACGATCAGCGAGAGGTAGGCAGTCGTGAAACCGAGCGAGAGGGCCTTGACGGCCCCCTCGCTCGACGGCATCCGCCGGTGGGCGCGCCGCGGCAGCGACGCCGCAGTGCTAGCCAGCCGTCGGCCCTCCCACCGCCTGCTCGATCTTCGCCATCCGCCCGGTGGTCGGCTGGAACCAGACCTTGTCGGCCGCGCGCCAGCCGCCGATGTACTTGTCGCCGACCTTGAACATTCCGGGCCGCGTCGGGTACTTGTCGGCGTACTTCTTCGCGGTCCGCGGGTCGACCGGCCGGAAGCCGTACTGCGCGAGCAGATCCTGGGCCGGGTCGCTCTTCACGTACTGGATGAACCGATTCGCCTTGTCGACGTTGGGGCTCGACTTCAGCACCGCGATCGGCAGCTGGATCAGCATCGTCTGCCGCGGGATGACGTACTGGATGTCCTGGCCGTTCATCCGCGAGTTCAGCGCTTCGCTCTCGTAGGTGATGAGCACGTCGCCCTTGCCCGCGAGGAACGTATTGGTCGCGTTGCGGCCCGACAAGTCCTGCGAGACGACGTGTCGGAAGAGCTGCTCGACATACTGCGTCGCCTGCTTGTCGGTCTTCCCGAGCCGGCGCTCGGCGCCGTACGCCGCGAGGATGTTCCACTTCGCGGAGCCCGAGCTGAACGGGTTGGGCGTGATCACCTGGATGCCCGGCCGGACCAGGTCGGCCCACGACTTGATGTGCTTCGGGTTCCCCGGCCGCACGGCGAACACGACCACCGTGTCGGCGGCGATCCCGTCGTACGCCTGCTCGTCCCAGTTCTGGTTGACGAGGCCGGCGTCGACGAGCAGGTTGACGTCGTCGCCGGTCGACAGGAAGACGAGGTCGGCCTTGAGCCCCTGCGCGACCGCCCGCGCCTGGTCGGTCGACGCGCCGTAGCTCTGGTTGACGGAGACGCCCGTGCCGGCCGGCGTCTGCTGCCAGGCCTGGACGATCTTCCCCATCACCGCCTTCGGGGTGGAGTAGCCGACGAGCGAGAGCGTGGTGCCCGTCGGGTGCGCCGCCGCGCCGGCCGCGAGCGCGAGCGCGGCGGCGACCGCCGCGGCGAGGACGATCCTGTTTCGGTGTTTGTCGATTGATATACTGAACAACTACATAATGACTGCTGATTCGTCAAATAAGCAATCGTGCGATACCGCCGGCGCTCTATCGTTCGCCGTCCATGCGCTTCCGCACCGGCCAGCAGCTCGACCCGTCGCAGGTCGAGGACCGGCGCGGTGCTGGCGGCGGCGGCGGCTTCGGGGCGCCGGTCGCGCTCGGCGGCGGCGGGCTCGGCGTGCTCGGGCTCGTGATCTACCTCGGGATCGTGCTGCTCGGAGGCGGCAGCGGCAGCGCCCTCAGTGCCCTGGAGGGCATCACGGTTGCGTCACCGCAGCAGTCCCCCTCGAGCACGCTCGACACCGACTGCACGAGCGGCGCCGACGCGAACACGAGGCAGGACTGCCGCATCGTCGCCGACGTCAACTCGGTGCAGGCGTACTGGCAGGGCTGGTTTCGCGCGCACGGGAAGCCCTACCCGCTCGCCGACACCGTGTTCTTCAGCGGGGCGACCGGCACGGGCTGCGGCACGGCGACCACCGACGTCGGCCCGTTCTACTGCCCGGTCGACAAGAAGGTCTACATCGACCTCGGCTTCTACGACGAGCTGAAGAGCAGGTTCGGCGCGCGGGGAGGCCCGTTTGCCGAGGCGTACGTGATCGCCCACGAGTACGGGCACCACGCCCAGGACCTGCTCGGCGCGCTCCGGCCCGGCAGCTCGCAGGGCGCGACCAGCCGCTCGGTGCGCACGGAGCTGCAGGCGGACTGCTACGCCGGCGTCTGGGCGCGTCACGCGGTCGCGACCGGCTACATCGTCGACCTGACGCAGCAGGACATCGCCGACGGGCTCGATGCCGCGGCGGCGGTCGGCGACGACCGCATCCAGTCCGAGACACAGGGGCAGGTGGACCCCGAGACCTGGACGCACGGATCCTCGGCCGAGCGGCAGCGCTGGTTCCTCCGCGGCTACCGGCGGGGCGAGCCGAGCGGCTGCGACACGTTCAGCGGCGCGCTGTAGTCTCCTCGCCGTAAGCGACGAGGGAGGCGCGGTAATGAGCGCGACCGACGTTGCTGCGGCAGTGGGACCGGGGCGGAGGGCGCTCGCCGAGGCGCTCAGGCACGTGGGCGTGCGGGAGAGCCCGTCCGGCTCGAACCGGACGATGTTCGGGAGGTGGTTCGGCGCCGACGGCGTCCCCTGGTGCGCGATCTTCGCGTCGTACTGCTTCTCGGTCGGTGCGGGCGTGACGCTCTGCCGCGGATGGCACGGAGCCGGCGTCACGCCGCGCGGCGTCGCCTACGTGCCGACGCTCGAGGCGTGGCTGCGCGCGACCCGGCGGAGCTTGCCCTCCGGGGCGGCGCCGGCGCCGGGCGACCTGGCCGTCTTCGACTGGGACGGCGGGCTGCCCGATCACGTCGGGATCGTGATCGCCGCTCACGCCGGCCGGCTCGAGACGGTCGAGGGGAACACGGGGGTCGGCGACGACTCGGACGGCGGGGAGGTGATGCGGCGGAGTCGCCGACCGGCCCAGGTCTCCAGCTTCGGCCGCCTCTGATCGTCCTTCCGGGATTGCCGGTCGCGCCACCGCAGGCGCTACCCTTGAGGGCGCAACTATGGCGACGACGGAAGCACCTGGGACCGACCTGACCGGCTGGGTCACGTTCCTGCGCGCGCACGCGGCGATCACGCGTGAGATGTCCGCGCAGCTCCAGCGCGAGCACGGGCTCACGCTGCACGACTACGAGGTGCTGCTGCGCCTCTCGCGGGCCGACGGCTTCATGATGCGGCGCGTCGACCTCGCGCAGAGCGTGCTGCTGACCGCGTCGGGGATCACCCGCCTGCTCGAGGGGCTCGAGCGGGCCGGGCTCGTCGAGAAGGCGACGTGCCAGACCGACGCGCGCGTGTCGTACGCAAAGCTGACGGCGGCGGGCCGCGCGAAGCTCCGCACGGCACGGGTCACCCATCGCCGCCACGTCGACGAGCTGTTCACCGGCCGCTACTCGGGCTCGGAGCTCGAGACGCTCGCCCAGCTGCTCGCGCGGCTGCCGCTCGCGGAGGCGCCCGGCTCCGACTGCGGATAGACGATCGACCCTTCCAGGTCGCGCGCGAGCCGGCGGAACGGGCCGTCGACGGCGAGGAGCTCGTCGAAGCGGCCGCGCTGGGTGATTCGCCCGTGCTCGACGACGAGGATCTCGTCGGCGCGGCGGACGGTCGCGAGGCGGTGCGCGATGATGATCGACGTCCGGCCGCTGAGCAGCCGGTCGAGCGCGCGCTCGATCAGGATCTCGGTCGGCCGGTCGATGTTCGACGTCGCCTCGTCGAGGATGAGGATGCGCGGATCGGCGAGCAGCGCGCGCGCGATCGAGATCAGCTGGCGCTCTCCGGCCGAGAGGCCGGCGCCGCCCTCCCGTACCGGATGAAGCAGTCCCTCCTCGAAGCGGCGGGCGATCCGGTCGATGCCGACCGCGTGTGAGACGTCCGCCACGTCGGCGTCGGTGGCCTCCGGATGGGCGAAGCGGATGTTGTCGGCGATCGTCCCGGCGAACAGGAACGGGTCCTGCAGCACGACGCCGAGCTGCCTGCGGTATGCGCGGAGCTCGAGCTCCCGGAGGTCGTGGCCGTCGACCAGGATCGCGCCGTCGTCGGGGTCGTAGAAGCGCCCGACCAGCTTGGCGGTCGTCGACTTCCCACCTCCCGATTCGCCGACGAGCGCGAGGCAGCCGCCGGACGGCACATGGATGTCGATGGAGCGGAGGACCGGCTCTGCGCCGTATGCGAACGTCACGTGGTCGATCCGCAGGTCGCCGTCGATGTCGACGCGGCGGGCGCCGGGTGCGTCGCGGATCTCGGGCTCGGTGTCGAGCACGGTCGTGATCTTCTCCATCGCGGCGCCGGCCGACTGCACCTGGCCGTACAGGTCGGACAGCTCCTGCAGCGGCTGGAAGATGAGGTTGAGCATGAACACGGCGGACACCAGCGTCCCGACCTGCAGCGTGTCGTCGGCGATCATCCGCCCCCCGACCCAGAGGATCGACGCCATCGCGACGGAGCCGAGCAACTCGATGCCGGGGAAGAAGAGCGAGTTCAGATACTGCGCGTAGGTGTTCGTCTCGCGGTTCGCTGCGTTCGACCGGTCGAACTCGGCGAGGAAGACGCGCTCGCGGTTGAACGCCTGGATCACCGCCATGCCGGAGACGGACTCCGCGATCTGCGCGGTCATCGCCGCGATCGTCTCGCGCACCTGCAGGAACGCGGCGTGTGACTTCACCTGGAACCAGCGGGCGAGCACCAGTGTCGGCGGCAGGATCACCAGCGCGACGAGCCCGAGCCGCCAGTCGAGCACGAAGAGGCCGACGATTGCCGCGAGCAGGGTGAGCGTGTTGACGACCAGGGTCGTCAACCCCTGGGAGAGGACGTCGGAGAGCGCGTCCACGTCGGAGGTCAGGCGCGCGATGATCCAGCCCGCCTTCTGCTCGCTGAAGTAGCGGAGCGAGAGCGTCGTCAGATGCTCGAACAGGTCTTGCCGGAGCCCGAGCACGACATCCTGGCCGACGCGCGCCAGGCCGCGCACCAGCGTCGTGGAGAGAATCCAGGCGACGGCGTTGATCGCGAGGTAGATCGCGACGTCCTGCGCGAGGCGTGAGCGGTCGTGCGCGAGCATGCCCTCGTTGATCGCGTTCTGCACGACGAGGAGCGCGCTCACTGGTGCGGCCGCGCTGCCGACGCCGATCACGGCGAGCACGGCGACGCGCCCCCAGCGGCCCCGGAGGTACCGCGTGAGGCGGGTCAGGCCGACACGCTGCTTCCTACGCAGCGAGCACCTCCTCGCCGAAGAGGTCGTTGAACGGGCCGTCCGACTCGAGCAGCTGCAGCGGCCGGCCGTGCTCGACGATCACGCCGTCGTCGATCACGACCGCCCGGTCGGCGATCAGCACCGTGCTGAGCCGCTGTGTCGCGATCAGCACCGTCCGCCCGCGCAGGGCGGGGCGGAGGTTCGCGATCAGGTGGCGCTCGGTCTCGGTGTCGACCGCGGACATCGGGTCGTCGAGGACGACGGTGCGGGCGCCCGCGATCAGCGCGCGTGCGAGCGCGACCCGCTGCCGCTGTCCGCCGGAGAGGTTCACGCCGCGCTCCCCGATCACCGTGTCGTAGCCGTCGGGCAGCTCGGCGGCGAAGTGCGCGACGCCCGCCGCCTCGCATGCCGCGAGGACCTCGTCCCACGGCGCGTCGGGCCGGGCGGCCGTCAGGTTGTCGCGCAGCGGGATCGAGAACAGGATCGGCCGCTGGGTCACCATCGCCACCGCCGAGCGGAGCTCCTCGAGGTTCAGGTCGCGCACGTCGACGCCGCCGACGAGGACGCGTCCCGAGGTCGGGTCGTAGAAGCGGGGTAGGAGGTTGAGCAGCGACGACTTGCCGGCGCCGGTCGGCCCGCAGACGGCGACGACCTCGCCCGGCTCGAGGGCGAGATCGATTCCCGACAGCACCGCGCTTCCCGTGCCGTACGAGAAGTGGACGCCTTCGAAGCGGATCGCGAGCCCGCCGGCGGGGAGCGCTCGCGGCTGCTGCGGCTCGGGGATCGTCTCGATGCCCTGCAGCCACGCGAAGCTGCGCGATGCCGACGCGGTCGCGCGCTGCGCGAGCGAGAGGATCCAGCCCAGCGCCTCGAGCGGCCAGACCATCTGCAGGAGCAGCTGGTAGAAGAGGAAGAATTCGCCGTAGGTGAGCGTGCCCCCGATCACGTCGTGGCCGCCGAACAGCACGACCGCGGCGATCGAGATCGTCGGCAAGAACAGCAGCCCGGGCAGGAACGCCGCCTCGACGCGTGCCTGACGGAGCACGCCGTCGCGAACCGCTTCCGCCTTCGTCGTGAAGCGCGCGTGGACGTCGTCCTCGCGGCCGAATGCCTGCACCATCTCGATGCCGACGACCGCCTCGTCGGCGGCCTCGGTCACGTCGGCCTTCAGCTGCTGGACGTGGCGGGAGATCGGCATCACGCGCCGCGCGAACATGAACGCGAGGATCCCGACGAGCGGCATCGAGACGAGCGCGATCGCCGCGAGCTTCACGTTGACGACGAAGAGCGTGACCGCGATCCCGAAGATCATCATCAGCGACTGGATCCCCTGGGTCATGCCCCAGCCGATGAAGTAGCGGATCGGGTAGAGGTCGTTCGTCGCGCGCGAGACGACCTGGCCCGTCGCGTGGCGGTCGTAGAACGCGCGCGGGTAGCGGAGGTACGCCTGGTAGAGGAGCTCGCGCATCCGCCACTCGACGCGGATCCCGGTGCGCGACGTGGCGTAGCGGCGCGTGAAGTTGACGAAGAAGCGAATGACCGCGAGGCCGACGACCGCGGCGAGGTACGGCCAGAGCGGATCATGGTGGCCGTTCGTCGGCGCGATCGAGCTGTCGATCGCATGCCGGACGACGATCGGGATCGCCAGCGACAGGCCGGTGTAGACGAACGCGCAGACGAGCCCGACGACGACCAGGCGCCCCTGCTCGCGCCAGAGGCGGGCCATCCGCCGCGTGGTGGCGACGGTTCCCAGGTCCGGTGGGTCGACGGAGAGAGGACGCCCGCTCACTTGGGCAAGCTACCAGCCGGATCGTTAACCAGGTTAAGCGGGATTCGGTAGCGCGGCGGGTCGCCGGCCGGCGGTCAGCCGGCGCATGCCCTGGAGCGTCCAGCCGCCGAGTGCCAGCACGATCAGCCCGGTGACCAGGAGCAGGAAGAGGAGCCGCCGTTTCATGGAGTTGAACCTACGACGCTCACGCGAAGCGGACATCGGCCGCTGGGATGATCTCGCGTCGATCGCCGGGATGAGCCGAGCTACGGCGTGATCGCGGCGGCGGCGTTGTCGACGAGCACGGCGACGTCGACCAGGTCGATCCGCGGCGCGACGCCGTAGAGACCGGTCACCCGTTCGCGGAGCTCGTCGGTGAAGAACGACCGGGCGGCGTCCTCGGACTCCCAGACGTAGACGTTCACCGCCCGGTGGTTCGGCTCGTCGATCGTGAAGGCCTTGAGCCGGAGCCCCGGCAGGTCCCGGAAAGCCTCCTGGGCGCCCCGCGCGATCCCCTCGATGCGGCCCCGGTCGAACGAGCCGACGTCGTACTGGAAGGTCACGATCACGCCGGTCATCTCCGCCGACGATCCTATTCCGTTTCGAAGGCGCGGAGGTCTGTCACCCTCGTTTGGAGACTGGACACGGCCGTTTCCGCCCGACGGTAGAGCCGCCGAGCCTTCGCCCTTCGGGGTCGGCGGGCTGTTTCGTTGCGGAGTCGCGGGGTTCTGTCACCCTCGTTTGGCAAGGGGACACGGCCGTCTCGCCCGGCAAGGGGATTACGGCCGTCTCGGCCCGATTTACCCGCGCTTTACACAGCGGTTGCGAAAGCCGCACGGGCGTGCTGGAAGGTTCACTCGATGGCCGGTGGGATCGGGAGGAGCGTGCACCTCGCAGCCGTCTTCGTCCTCGTGGCGCTGACCGCGGCGCTGCCGGCGGGCGCGGCGGAGGCGACGTCGCCGACCGCCATCACCGGGCCGGCCCAGCAGGTCGGCCCGACAAGCGCCGTCGTCAACGGCACCGTGAACCCGTCCGGCAAGTCGACGACTGCGTTCTTCGAGTACGGCTCCGATCCCTCGCAGCTGACGAAGTCCGCCACCACGAACGTGGGCGCAGGCACCTCGGACGTGGCGGTCTCGACGAAGCTCACCGGCCTCTCGCCCGGCACCACCTACACCTACCTCGTCGAGGCGACGAACAGCGACGGCACCGCCAAGGGCGTGGAGGGAACCTTCACGACGCTATCGCCGCCCGGCGTCGTCACCGGAGCCGCCTCGGGCGTCAAGGCGACCTCGGCGACGCTGAACGGCTCCGTCGACCCGAACGGCCGCGCGACGACCTGGTACTTCGAATACGGGACGTCGACGGGCTACGGCTCCAGGACGGCCGCGAGGAGCGCCTCAGGCACGAACGCAGCGCCAGTCGCGGCGTCCGTCTCCGGCCTCCAGGCAGGACGCACCTACCACTTCCATCTGGTCGCGACCTCCGACGGCGGCACCACGAACGGCGCCGATGTCACCTTCACGACCAGCGGTGCTCCGACGGTCTCCACCTCCGCCGCGAGCTCGATCGCTCCCACGGCCGCCAAGCTGAACGGGACGGTCAACCCGAACGGTCTCTCGACGAGCTGGTACTTCGAGTACGGCACGTCGACGAGCTACGGCACCCGTACGTCGGCGAAGGCCGCGGGGTCCGGCTCGAGCACGCTCAAGGAGTCCGCGTCGATCTCGAAGCTCCGGCCGGCGACCGTCTACCACTACCGGATCGTCGCGTCGAACAGCGCGGGCACGAATGCGGGCGCTGATCGCACGTTCTCGACCGCCGGCCCGCCCGCGGTGCAGACGGGCGCGGCGCAGGGCGTCGGGGTGACGACCGCGACCCTCACGGGCGCCGTCAATCCGGAGAGCCGCTCGACGAGCTGGTGGTTCGAGTACGGCACGTCGACGGCGTACGGCGCGAAGACGTCGACGCAGGGTGCCGGCTCCGGCGCGGCGACGAGGAGCGTGTCGAGTGCGATCAGGAACCTCGTGAGCGGCACCGTCTACCACTTCCGCCTGGTCGCGAAGAACGACGCGGGCACGACCGCGGGCGCCGACGGGACGTTCCAGACCGCCGGCGTGACGCTGACGGCACTCACGCACCAGGTCGTCTTCGGGCGCACGATCTACCTACGCGGAGCGATTCCCATGCCCGCCGCCGGCCAGGCCGTGACCGTCTACGCACAGCCTTACGGAACGCCGTCGTTCCGCTCGATCGCCGTCGTCCTGACCGCGGCCGACGGCTCGTGGGCGTATCTCGCGAAGCCGACGATCGCGACCGCCTACCGCGCCGCCTGGCAGGGAGGGACGAGCGCGCCGGTGTCGATCGGCGTGCATCCGGCGATCGCCTTCTCCCGCACCGGTACGCACTTCCACGTGCGCGTCGGCGCAGGACGGACGTTCGCGCACCGCGTCGTCCAGCTCCAGCGGCGTACGACCGCGGGCCGCTGGCTGACGATCAAGCGCGTTCGTCTCGGCGCGCGCTCGCGCGTCGAGTTCACCGCCGTCCTGCGGCGCGGCCGCTCGACGCTCCGCGTGGCGTTCAGCGTCAACCAGGCAGGCGCCGGCTACCTCGGGGCCAAGAGCCGGACGCTCGCCGTCACGCGGCGCTGAACCCGACCTGGTATCAGTCCCGGCTCTGACGCAGAATCTCGACGATCGGACGCCGGTTTCTCCGGACTGCGCCCGCCGGCGTGCAGCACGGCGCCGTGGGGTCCGGCGCCGCCGTCTCGCGGCGCTCGGAAGCGCGGGGGTTGCGGTGGCGGCGCTCGCGGTCGGCCTGAGCCGCGCCTTCCCGGCCCGGGGCGACGCCACCGCCGTGGCACCGGCGACGCCGGGGGAACACGCCGCCGAACCGGCGACGTCGCGGGAGGCTCCGGCCGGCACCGTGACGATCGCATGGGGCGGGGACACGGTGCTCGGCTCGCTCTACGGCCTGCCGCCCGACGAGGGACGGCCGATGCTCGCGCACGTGGCGCCCCTCTTCCGCGCCGCCGACATCGGCTGGGTGAACCTCGAGGAGGCGCTCTCGAATGCGTCGACGTCGAAGTGCGCACGCGCGACCGCGGGTACCTGCTTCTCGTTCGGCGCGCCGCCGAGCTACGCGCGCACCTTGCCCGCCTCCGGCATCCGCATCGTCAACCTCGCCAACAACCACGCCGACGACTACGGCGCCGCCGGCCAGGCCGCGACGCTCGCAGCGCTGCGCGCGGCGCACGTGGCGTGGGACGGCACGCCCGGCGAGATCGAGGTGCTCCGCGTCCACGGGATTCGGGTTGCCTTTCTCGGTTTCGCGCCGTACACGTGGGCGTCGCGGCTCGACGACATTCCCGCCGCGGTCCGGCTGGTGACGCGCGCGTCGAAGAGGGCGGACGTCGTCGTCGTGGCGATCCACGCCGGCGCCGAGGGCCGGACCGCCGACCACGTCCCGGCGGGGACCGAGTACTTCCTCGGCGAGAACCGCGGGAACAGTCGCGCGTTCGCGCACGCGGTGATCGACGCGGGCGCCGATCTCGTCGTCGGCTCCGGTCCGCACGTGATCCGCGGCGTGCAGTGGTACCACCGCCGCCTGATCGCCTACTCGCTCGGCAACCTGGCCGGCTGGCACACCTTCGGCCTCGGCGGCACGCTGTCCGAATCGGCGATCATCACCGTCTCGCTGCGCGGCGACGGAACGATCCGGCGGGGGAAGTGGACGCCGCTCCTGCTGCAGGATCCCGGAGTACCGGTGATCGATTCCGGCGGCCGGAGCCTCGCGCTCGTACAGCAGCTTTCGCGGGCGGATTTCGGCTCCTCGGCGGCGCGGTTCACCGCCGCGGGTGCGCTGCTCGTCCCGCACGCCTGACGCCTGCTTCACCCGCGCTGGATGACGCGGAGCGAAGCTGGCTCCGTTAGCTTCGCCGGTTGAGATGCCAGCGAGGGCCGGCGAACTCGAGGATGGGAGGAGCGCGACATGACGACCACGGCGACGGGGGCCGCAGAGGTGGCACCCGCTGACGTCCTGGTGATCTTCGGCATCACCGGTGACCTCGCGAAGGTGATGACGTTCCGGTCGCTGTACCGGCTCGAAGCACGCGGCTTGCTCGACTGCCCGATCGTCGGCGTCGCGGTCGACGACTGGACCGTCGACCAGCTCGTCGACCGGGCACGGCAGTCGATCGTCGATGCGGGCGAGACGCTCGACGAGGCCGTCTTCCGCAGGCTCGCCGCGCGCTTCTCGTACGTCTCGGGCGACTTCGGCGACGACGCGACGTACGGCCGTGTCGCAGCGGCGATCAAGGACGCCAAGCTGCCCGTCTTCTACCTCGAGATCCCGCCGTTCCTCTTCGGCACGGTCGTCAAGGGCCTGTCGCAGGCTGGCGTGACGAAGACCGGCCGCATCGTCGTCGAGAAGCCCTTCGGCCACGATCTCGAGTCGGCGCGCGCGCTCGCCGCGGAGCTGCACCAGTACGTCGACGAGTCGCAGCTCTACCGCATCGACCACTACCTCGGGAAGATGGGGCTCGACGAGATCATGCACCTGCGGTTCGCGAACGCCATGCTCGAGCCGGTCTGGAGCCGCAACTACCTCGCGTCCGTGCAGATCACGATGGCGGAGAGCTTCGGCGTCGAGGATCGCGGTCACTTCTACGACCCGGTCGGCGCGCTGCGCGATGTCGTCGTCAACCACCTGATGCAGGTCGTCGCGGCCTGCGCGATGGAGCCGCCGTACGGCGGAAACCCGACCACGATCAAGGACGCGCAGGTCGGCCTGTTCCGTGCGGTCGTCGCCGCCGATCCGGCGCACTACGTCCGCGGCCAGTACGACGGCTACCTCGACATCGACGGCGTCGCAGCAGGCTCGACGACGGAGACCTACGCCGCGCTGCGGCTCGAGGTCGAGAACTGGCGCTGGTCGGGCGTGCCGTTCTACATCCGCACCGGGAAGCGGCTTCCCGTCACGCAGACGGAGCTGCGCCTGGTGTTCAAGCATCCGCCGAAGCTCGGCCTCGCGACCTTCGACAACCGCCGTCCCGAGCCGAACCAGCTCGTCGTGAAGCTCGACCCGACGACCGGGATCAGGGTGATCGTCGACGCACACCGCGCCGACCAGCCCGCCCCGGCGCCGATCACCCTCGACGTCGAGTTCGCGGAGGAGGGAGGTGAGGGGCCGACGCCCTACGAGGTGCTGCTCCACGCGGCGCTGATCGGCGACGCCACCCGCTTCACGCGCCAGGACGGCGTCGAGGAGACCTGGCGGGTCATGCAGCCGCTGCTCGACGCGCCGCCGCCCGTCCACACCTACAAGCCCGGCTCGTGGGGCCCGGAGCAGGGCACCGAGCTCCTCGCCGGCCACGGCACCTGGCACGGCCCGTGGATCGAGTCATGACCACCGCAGCGACGACCAGGGGTGCGCCCCAGAGCGCGGCGGCGCCGTCGCCGTTCCCGCCGATCGCCGAGTACGCGTTTCTCTCCAACTGCCACACCGGAGCGCTGATCGCGCCCGACGGCGCCATCGACTGGCTCTGTGCTCCGTCGTTCGACTCGCCGAGCATGTTCGGGAGCCTGCTCGACCGCGAGGCCGGCTCGTTTCGTCTGGGCCCCTACGGCATCAATCACCCGACCGCGCGCGCGTACGTGCCGGGCACGAACGTGCTCGAGACGACCTGGAGGACGCCTGCGGGGTGGGTCGTCGTCAGCGACGCCCTGACGATCGGCCCGACGCAGGGCGGCGACGCGGTGACGCCGCACACACGGCCGCCGGCCGACGACGACGGCGAGCACATGCTCGTTCGGGTCGTCGAGTGCATCGAAGGCAACGTCGAGGTGGAGCTCGTCTGCGAGCCCGCGTTCGACTACGGACGCACGCCGGCGGAGTGGACGCTCGTCGAGGGCGACCAGCATCTCGCCGAGGCGACCGGCGCGGACCAGACCGTCCGCCTCAAGACCGACCTGCTGCTCGGCGTCGAGGGCAACCGCGTGCGCGCCCGCCACATGCTGACCCCGGGCGACCGCGTCTTCTGTGCGCTGACCTGGGCCGAGGGCTTCGCCGCGCCCGAGGACGTCGACGACGCGGTGGCGCGCCTCGAGGCGACGTCGCGCTTCTGGCGCTCCTGGCTCGCGCGGGCACGAGTCCCCGATCACCGTTGGCGCGACCCGATCCAGCGGTCGGCGCTCGCGATCAAGGGCCTGACGTACATGCCGACGGGCGCCACCGTCGCCGCCCTGACGACGTCGCTGCCGGAGACACCGGGCGGCGAGCGCAACTGGGACTATCGCTACACCTGGATGCGCGACAGCACGTTCACGCTGCAGGCGCTCCACTGGCTCAACCTCGACTGGGAGGCGGACGAGTTCATGCAGTTCGTCGCCGACCTGGAGCCGACCGAGGACGGCTCGCTGCAGATCATGTACGGCATCGACGGCCGTCGCGACCTCGCCGAGTCGATGCGCGACGACCTGACGGGCTACGCCGGCGCACGGCCGGTCCGCATCGGCAACGGCGCGTTCGACCAGCGCCAGAACGACGTCTTCGGGGCGGTGCTCGATTCGATCCTGCTGCACACGAAGAAGGGACAGCGCCTGCCGCGGCGTCTCTGGCCGATCGTCGTCAGCCAGGCCGAGTGCGCATCGAAGATCTGGCAGCAGCCCGACCAGGGCATCTGGGAGGCGCGCGGCAAGCCGGAGCACTACGTCTCCTCCAAGCTGATGTGCTGGGTCGCGCTCGATCGCGCGGCTCAGCTTGCCGAGATCCGCGGTGACCGCGATCTCCGGGACACCTGGGCCGCGACGGCCGAGGAGATCCGCGACGACATCCTGGCGCACGGCCTGACCAAGGACGGCGTGCTCCGGCAGCACTACGAGACCGACTCGCTCGACGCGTCGGTGCTGCTGGCGGCGATCTTCGAGTTCCTGCCGGCGGACGACGCGCGGCTTCGCGCCACCGTTGCCGCGATCGCGAGCGACCTGACCGAGAACGGCTTCGTGCTGCGGTACCGCACGGACGAGACCGACGACGGGCTTTCCGGGAAGGAGGGCACGTTCCTCATCTGCTCGTTCTGGCTCGTCTCGGCGCTCGCGATCGTCGGCGAGCTGCAGCAGGCGCGCGACCTGATGGAGAAGCTGCTGCGGATCGCCTCGCCGCTGGGGCTGTACGCCGAGGAGTTCGACGCCGACACGGGGCGCCACCTCGGCAACTTCCCGCAGGCGTTCTCCCACCTTGCGCTGCTCGAGGCGGCGGCGCGGATCATCGTCCCCGAGATGCTGGAGCAATACTGAGATGGAGTCGTACGACGTGATCATCATCGGCTCGGGCGCGGGGGGCGGCACGCTCGCCCACCGCCTCGCGCCGTCCGGGAAGAAGGTGCTGCTGCTCGAGCGCGGCGACTGGCTGCCGCGCGAGGCGCAGAACTGGCTCGCGCAGGACGTGTTCGTCGAGAACCGCTACGTCTCGCCGGACACCTGGTTCGACCGGGACGGGAGGCCGTTTCAGCCGCAGGTGCATTACTTCGTCGGCGGCGCCACCAAGCTGTACGGGGCCGCGCTCTACCGCCTGCGCAAGGAGGACTTCGGCGAGCTGCGCCACCACGACGGGCTCTCGCCCGCCTGGCCGATCGCCTACGACGAGCTCGAGCCGTACTACACGCAGGCCGAGCAGCTGTACCAGGTGCACGGTGCGCGCGGCGAGGATCCGACCGAGCCGCCTGCGAGCGCGCCCTACCCGCATCCGCCCGTCTCGCACGAGCCGCGCATCCAGCAGCTCGCCGACGCGCTCGAGAAGGCGGGGCACCACCCGTTCCATGCGCCGTGCGGCATCCTGCTCGACGAGCAGAACATGCCGTTCAGCGCCTGCGCGCGGTGCGCCAACTGCGACGGCTTCCCGTGCCTGCTGCACGCGAAGTCGGACGCCGAGGTGATCTCCGTCCGCCCGGCGATCGAGCACCCCAACGTCACGCTGCTGACGAACGCGAAGGTCGTGAAGCTCGAGACCAACGATGCCGGGACAGCGGTGACCGGCGTGATCGTGGACCGGAACGGCGAGCCGGAGACGTTCGCCGCGGACGTCGTCGTCGTCGCGTGCGGCGCGGCGAACACCGCGCACCTGCTGCTCGCCTCGGCCAGCGACAGGCATCCGAACGGGCTCGCGAACGGCTCGGACCAGGTGGGCCGCAACTTCATGTTCCACGACTCGGTCGCCGTGCTCGCGCTCTCCCGCGACGAGAACCCCACCGTGTACCAGAAGACGCTCGGGCTCAACGACTTCTACTTCGGCAGCGACGACTTCGAGTTTCCGATGGGGAACATCCAGATGGTCGGCAAGTCGCAGGCCCCGATGTTCCGGGGCGAGAAGCCGGGCGAGACGAGGCTCGCGCCCGAGTGGTCGCTCGAGCGCGTGGCCCGGCACGCGATCGACTTCTGGCTCTCGACCGAGGACCTGCCGCGGCCCGACAACCGCGTCACCGTCGACCGCGACGGCAAGCTGACCATCACCTACACGGAGACGAATGCCGAGGCGAAGAGGCGGCTGTACCAGAAGCTCCACTCGCTGCTCGGGCCGCTCGACCTGAACGAGGGGCACCTGATCCACCGGTTCGCGTACATGAAGAACGAGATCCCGATCGCCGGCTGCGCACACCAGGCGGGCACGGCGAGGTTCGGCAACGACCCGACGACCTCGGTGTTGAACGCCGACTGCCGCGCGCACGAGCTCGACAACCTCTACGTCGTCGACACGAGCGTGTTTCCGAGCATCGGCGCGGTCAACCCGGCGCTGACGGCGATGGCGAACTCGCTGCGCGTCGGCGACCACCTGCTCGCGCGCCTGGACTAGGGGCGCCGTGGCCGCCGCCCCGTCAGGCGAGCAGCTCGAGCTCGCCCTCGGCGATCAGCGCCTCGTCGTCGTCGAGGTCGGCGGGGGGCTGCGCTCGTATGCCGCCGGCGGCCGGGCGGTGCTCGACGGCTACGCGGCGTCGGAGCTCTGCGGCTCGGGCCGCGGCCAGTTGCTGAGCCCGTGGCCGAACCGGATCGAGGACGGCTGCTACGACTTCGGCGGGAGGACGCACAGGCTGCCGCTGAACGAGCCCGAGAACCGGAACGCGATCCACGGGCTCGTCCGCTGGTCGGCATGGATCGTGTCGGAGCGGTCGCCGGACCGCATCGCCCTCGAGCACACGCTGCATCCCCAGCCCGGCTATCCGTTCACGCTGGGGCTGCGCGTCGAGTACGCGCTCGCCGAGCGTGGGCTGTCCGTCCGCACGACGGCGGTCAACCTCGGCGACGAGCCCTGCCCGTACGGTTGCGGGGCGCATCCGTACCTGGCGACCGGCCTCCCGACGATCGACACCGCGATCCTGCGCGTGCCCGCGCGCACACGGCTCCTCTCCGACGGCCGATCGCTGCCCTGCGGCCGAGTGGACGTCGCGGGCAGCGAGTTCGACTTCCGCGAGCCGCGGGCGATCGGCGCGACGGTGCTCGACACCTGTTTCACCGACCTCGAGCGGGACGGCGACGGCCGGGCACGTGTCGAGCTCCGCGACCCGGACGGCAGCGGCGCGACGCTCTGGGTCGACGACCGCCACGGCTTCGTGATGGTGTTCAGCGGCGATCCGCTGCCCGACGTGGCGCGTCGCAGCCTCGCCGTCGAGCCGATGACGTGCCCGCCGAACGCATTCCGCACGGGCGAGGCCGTCGTCTCGCTCCAGCCGGGCGACGCGTTCACCTCGGAGTGGGGGATCGAGCCCCGCGGTTCATCCCGCCAGGGTGATGCCGGCGATTCGCCGGCCTGATCGAATCCGCGGATGCCGTTGTCGCCCGCCGCGATCGAGCTGACCTCGGGCTGGGGCGCGTTCCTCTCGATCGTCGTTCTCGGCGGCCTCGCTCTGATCTGGCTCGCCTGCCTCTTCCTGCTCGTCGGGGACTCGATCTCGGCGTTCGCGAAGATCGTCTGGTTCCTGCTGCTCACCTTCCTCGCGCCGATCGCGATCCCCGTCTACCTGATCCTCCACCACCGGCGAGCGGCGCGGCTCTGACGGCGCCGGCGGAGTCGAGCGAAGGACCCGCGCGCGGCGGGCTGATCCTCGTCTCTCTGATTCTCGTCGCTGCGGTCGCGAATCTGAACCTCGCCGTCGCGAACGTCGCGCTGCCGTCGATCGGGAAGGCGTTCGACTCGTCGCAGACCGCCCTCGACATGATCGCGGTCGGCTACTCGCTCGGCCTGGCGGCGTCCGTCCTCTACCTGGGAGCGGTCGGCGACCGCTACGGGCGCAAGCTGATGCTGCTCGCCGGCGTGGGCCTGTCCGTCCCCGCGTGCCTGCTCGCCGCGTACGCGTGGTCCGACTGGGCGCTCTTCGCCGCGCGGGTCCTCGGCGGCCTGTCGGCCGGCATGGCGTACCCGACGACGCTCGCGCTCATCACCGCCCTCTGGAGCGGGTCGGGGCGCACGAAGTCGATTGCGCTCTGGTCGGGGATCGGCGGCGCGATCTCGTCGCTCGGCCCGATGCTCTCGGGCGCTCTGCTCGAGCACTTCTGGTGGGGCTCCGTGTTCCTGATGACGCTGCCGCTGGCGGTCGTCGCGTTCGTGATGGCGCTGGTCTTCGTCCCGAGCCACGTCAACGAGGACACCGAGCCGGTCGACAACCTCGGCGGCATCCTCTCCGTCGTCCTCGTCGGGTCGCTGATCCTCGCGATCAACTTCGCGCCGGTCCCGGGCAAGAAGGCGCTCGTCCTCGGCCTCGCCGCGATCACGGTGGCGGCGCTCGTGCTGTTCTGGCTGCGCCAGCGCCGCGCGCGGAACCCGCTGTACGACCTGCATGTCGCAGCGCGCCCGACGTTCTGGGTGGCGGCGTGCGCCGGCATCATCGTGTTCGGGTCGCTGATGGGCGCGATGTTCATCGGGCAGCAGTTCCTGCAGAACGTCCTCGGCTACTCGACCTTCCATGCCGGGGTCGCGATCCTGCCCGCGGCGCTGGCGATGGTCGTCGTCGCTCCGAGGTCGGCGAAGCTGGTCGACGACCACGGGGCGCGCTTCACGCTGCTCCTCGGCTACGTCTTCTGCCTGCTCGGCTTCCTGACGATGCTCTTCCTCTGGAAGGAGGGGATCTCGTACTGGAAGGTCGGGCTCGGCTACGTCTTCCTCGGCGTGGGCGTCGGCTTCGCCGGAACTCCGGCGTCCCGCTCGCTCACCGGCTCCGTGCCCGTGTCGCGCGCCGGCATGGCGTCGGGCACGGCAGACCTCCAGCGCGACTTCGGCGGGGCGATGATGCAGTCGATCTTCGGTGCCCTCCTCACGGCGGGCTACGCCGCGGCAGCCACCGCCGCGACCTCGTCGGCGCACGACGCGGCGATCACGAAGAGCGTTCAGGAAGAGCTCACCAAGTCGTTCGCGAGCGCGTCCGAGGTCGCGTCGCAGCACCCTGCCCAGGCGAGCCAGATCACCGCGGCAGCAAAGACCGCATTCCTGCAGGGCGACCAGTGGGCCTACACGGCCGGCGTCATCGCGGTCCTGATCGGCGCGGCGATCGTCTTCTTCCTGTTCCCGCGGCGTGAACGGGAGATCGAGCTGCTCGCGGCGTACCACGCGGAGGATGCGACGCAGTCGAGGCCGCCGCCGCTCGTCCCCGCTGCCGAGCCCGTCACCTAGGCGACGGCCGAGGCCGTCACTACGCTCGGCGCAGGGTGACCTGGAGCATCAGGTTCCGCATGCGCCAGTGGCTCCGGGGGAGCCTCTGGGTGGTGCCCGTCGTCGGCGGGTTGCTGGGCGTCCTCGTCGGCGCGCTCAGCGTCGTTCTCGACCGTCGCGTCACCGTTCCCGCGAGTTGGCAGTACTCGCCGGGCACCGCGTCGACGCTGCTGTCGGCAGTCGTCGGGTCGATGGTCGCTCTGATCGGCTTCGTGGTCACGATCAGCGTGCTCGTCGTCCAGATGGCGACCGGGACGTTCTCCGCCCGCTACATGCGCCTGTGGTACCGCGACCGCGTGCTCAAGGCGGTGCTCGCGTGGCTGCTCGGGACGCTGACGTTCGCGTACTGGCTCCTCCGCCGCACCGACACCGGCAACGTCCCGAACATCGGCGTGTCGGTCGTCGGTTCCTTCGTGATCGTCGGGCTCACCCTGTTCCTGCTCTTCCTCGACCGGTTCGTCCATCGGCTTCGCCCCGTCGCCGTCGCGACGATCGTCGCGGCTGCGGGGCGGTCGACGTTCGAGCGGTCGACTGCGACGGTCTCGGACGCCGACCTCGCGGTCGTCGGAGAGCGTCCCGCGCTCGCCGTCCCGGCGACCGAGGCCGGCGTGATCCAGGCGGTCGACCGCGACGGGCTCGTGCGCTTCGCCGATCGTCACGACGCCGTGCTCGTGCTGCCGCACGCCGTCGGGGACTTCGTGTCGAGGGGGACGACCCTGATCCAGGCTCACGGTGACGGCCTTCCGGGCCCGGCGCGGCGCGACCTACTCGGGATGGTCGCTCTCGGCGTCGAGCGCACGATCGAGCAGGACGCGGCCTTCGCGATCCGGATCATGGTCGACGTCGCGAACAAGGCGTTGTCGGCGGCGATCAACGACCCGACGACGGCGATCCAGGTGCTGAACGAGATCGGCGATACGCTCGGCGCGCTCGGCCGGGTGCCGAAGCTGACCGGCATCACCGCCTTCGGCGGGCGCGACGGCCGTGTCCGCGTCCTGATGCCCGCTCACCGCTTCGAGGACATGCTGTCGCTCGGCGTGACGGAGATCCGCGAGTACGGCGCGGCATCGGTGCAGGTGATGCGGCGGCTGCGGGCGCTGCTCGAGGACCTGCGCGAGTCGGTGCTCGACGAGTACGCGCCGCTCGTCGACGAGCAGCTCGCCCGGCTCGACGCGACGGTCGCGGCGTCGTGGGGCGATCGGGTCGACCACGACCTCGCGCGCGTCGCCGACCGGCAGGGCATCGGAGGCCCACGCATGTTTGGGAAGGGAACCTAGGTTCTTCCCATCGAGACGACTTCGTCCATGCGGTCGATGCCCTCGCCCCGGTGGGTGATCAGCAGGACGGATGCGTCACCTGCGGCGTCGAGCACGTCGTCGACCAGCGCGGTCGCGGTTTCCGGGTCGAGATGCGCGGTCGGCTCGTCGAGCACCAGTACCGGGGTGTTCGCGAGCAACGCGCGGGCGACGACCAGCCGCTGACGCTGGCCTCCGGACAGCTCGCGCCCCTGCTCGCCGACGAGCGTGTCGAGGCCGTCGGGAAGGGCGGCGACCCAGTCCCAGATGCGCGCGCGACGGAGCGCCCGCTCGAGTGCCTCGTCGTCGGCGTCCGGCTTCGCCAGCCGGAGGTTGTCGCGAATCGAGGTCGAGAAGAGATGCGAGTCCTGGCCTGCGAGGGCGATCAGTCGCCGTACGTCCTCCTGGCGGTACTCGCGCGCGTCGCGCCCCGCGATGAGCACGCGACCGTCCTCCGGGTCGAGGAAGCGGAGCAGCAGGTTGGCGACGGTCGACTTGCCGGCGCCACTCGGCCCGACGAGCGCCATCCGAGCTCCGGGCTCGAGGCGCAGCGAGAGCCCGTCGAGCGCCGGCTCGTCCTCCGGCGCGTAGCGTGCGCGCACGCGGTCGAGCTCGATCGCGACGCGGCCGGCCGGCGGCGCTGCAGGCTCGAGCGGGTCGGTCACCGCCGGCTCGTGGTCGACGAGCTCGAGCACCCGCCGCCCCGCGGCCGCGGTCGCCGACAGACGGCGGACCGACTGTGCGAGAGGCTGTACGCCCTCGAACGACGCCAGCGCCAGCAGCGCCAGGGCGGCGATCGCCGTCCGGTCCAGTCGCCCGGCCGCGTGCGCGGCGACCGACACCGCGAGCACGCCGGTGACCGTGACGCCCGTCACCGCGAGCAGCAGCCCGTCGGCGGCGCCGTCGGCGAGCGCCGCCCGCCGCTCGACGCGGGCCAGTTCGCGGTCGGCGGTGCGGATGCGCTCGACGCGCTCCGCCTCGTGCCCGTAGACGGCGAGCTCGGCGGCGCCGGCGAGCAGCTCGACCAGCTCGGACGACAGCCGGCCGCGGGTCTCGGCCTCCCGGCCCGCGGCCCGCCGGTCGAGGAGGTCCGCGACCGCCGGGACCGCGGCGCCGCCGAGCAGCAGCCCGGCGGCCAGCACGGCTCCCGCCTCCGGGAGCAGGATCGCCGCCGCGGCGATCGCCGCTCCCGCGGCGCCCAGGGCGGCGAGCAGGGGGAGGACGCCGCGCAACTGCACGTCCTGGAGCGCGTCGACGTCCCCGACGAAGCGCGAAAGCAGATCGCCGCGGCGGTAGCAGCGGAGCTGCGTGGGGGCGAGCGGCTCGATCCGCCGGTAGACCTGCACCCGGATGCGCTGCAGCGACCGGAACGCGACGTCGTGCGAGGCGAGGCGCTCGAAGTAGCGCGCGATCGGCCGTGCCAGGCCGAAAAAGCGGACGCCGACGATCGCCGCCGTCAACGACAGCACCGCGGGATGCTCGGCGGCCCTCGAGATCAGGTAGCCCGCCGTCGCCATCAGTCCGATCCCGCAGACGACCGTGGCCGCGCCGAGCAGCGCGGCGAGCGCGACCCTGCGGCGGGGCGCGCGCGTCAGCCGGAGCAGGCGGCGCGTCACGCCGCCACCGGCTCGAGCCGCTCGACGATCCGCCCGTCCATCAGCACCACGACCCGGTCGGCAAGGCTCACGAGCTCGGGCCGATGGGCGATCAGGAGCACCGTCTTCTCGCCGCGCTGACGCGCGATCGCGCGGGCGACGAGCCCGGCGCTCTCGGGATCGAGATCGGCGGTCGGCTCGTCGAGCACCAGGAGCGGGGCATCGCGGACGAGCGCGCGGGCGAGCGCAATCCGGCGCCGCTCCCCGGCCGACAGCGGCCGTCCGCCGTCGCCGACGACCGTCGCGTAGCCGTCGGGCAGCCGGCCGACGAACGCATCGGCGCCGGCGAGGACCGCCGCGGCACGGACATCGTCGTCGCCCGCGGCCGGGAGGCCGATGCGGATGTTCTCGGCGACGGTGCCGCGGAAGATCGTCGGCACCTGCGGCACCCATGCGAGCCGGCCCCGCCACCGCTCGAGGTCGCAGCAGGCGAGGTCGACGCCGCCGGCCGACACCTTCCCGGCGCTCGGTCGCGCGAGACCGAGCACGAGGCTCGCGACCGTGCTCTTCCCGGCGCCGCTCTCCCCGGCGAGCGCGAGCGTCTCGCGCGGCTCGAGCGTCAACTCGACCCCGTCGAGCACGAGCGCCGGGCGCGCCGGGTAGCGGAACGTCACGTTCTGGAGGCGGATCGGGGCCTCGGCCGGGCTCGGCGCGAACGGGCGGGGCACCGCCGGGCTCGCGGGCTGCTCGTCGAGCAGCGCCAGGACGGCGTCGGCGACGGCGAGCCCGTCGGCGCTCGTGTGGAAGCTGGCGGCGAGCTGGCGCAGCGGCACGTACAGCTCCGGAGCGAGCACGAGCACGACGAGCCCGGCCTGCAGCGAGAGGCCGCCGTCGACCAGGCGCACGCCGACCACGACCGCCACGAGCGCGACGCCGAGCGTCGCGGCGAGCTCGAGCACCGACCCCGAGAGGAATGCGACCCGGAGCGTCCCCATCGTGGTGGTTCGGTAGCGGTCGCTCGTCTCGGCGATCCTCGCTGCCTGGCTCGCGCTCCGGTTGAAGCCGCGCAGCGTGGGGAGGCCGCGCACGACGTCGAGGTAATGCGACGACAGCAGCCGCAGCGCCTGCCACCGTTCGCGCGTCCGCTCTTCGGTGTAGCGGCCGATCAGCCACATGAACACGGGCACGAGCGGCAGGGTCAGCACCATCACCAGCGCCGAGGTGAGGTCGATCGTCGCGATCCAGACGACGATCGCGAGCGGCGTGATGCACGCGAGCACGAGCTGCGGCAGGTAGCGGCCGAAGTAGGCGGCGAGCGGGTCGATTCCCGAGACGGCCGCGGCGGCGACCGCGCCCGTGTCGACGCCGTCGAGTGCCGCCGGCGCGACGCGCAGGCGCTGCTCGACGAGCGACGAGCGCAGTCCCGAGAGGACGTGGGTGGCCGCGCGGCGGCCGGCGACCTCGAAGCTCCACGCCAGCGCGGCGCGGGCGACGAACACCGCTGCAAGCGCGAGCACGAACCACCGGACGCCGCCGAGCGATGCTCCGGCGAACGCCTTCGACACGATCCGCGCGAACAGCGTGGCCTGCGCGAGCACGAGCAGCGTCGCCGCGACACCGATCGCCACGTCCGCCGCGAGCAGCACACGGACGGCGCGCGCGTGGCGAAGCAAGCGCGGGTCGAGCGCGCGCAGGGACACGAGCGTCAGCAAACCGCGTTCTGCGAACCGGGTCATCGTCCGCCGAGGGTGATTTGCGCGTTCTCGCGCCGGCGAACGGATAGCCTCACCGCCGATGTGGACGTGAGCGTAGGCTCGACGGAGCTCACCGGGAGCGGAGGTGCCGGCTACGCCGGTGTCGGAGCGGATGCCATCGGGCAACCGAAGGTTGTCCGGTGAGCGTCGAGCGCGAGCGGGTCGAGGGCTTCGGGCGACTCGAGAACGGCCTGCGCCAGGCCGGCGACTGGTATCACCTCGGCCCGTACCTCTCCGAGCGCCAGTGGGGGACGGTGCGCGAGGACTACAGCCCGGGCGGGACGGCCTGGGAGTACCTGCCGCACGACCACGCCCGCTCGCGAGCGTATCGCTGGGGCGAGGACGGGCTCGCCGGCTTCTCCGACATCGAGCAGCGCCTCTGCCTCGCGCTCGCGCTCTGGAACGGTCGCGACCCGATCCTGAAGGAGCGCATCTACGGCCTCACCGGCAACCAGGGCAACCACGGCGAGGACGCCAAGGAGTACTGGTGGTACCTGGACGCGCTGCCGAGCCACGCGTGGAACCGCTGGCGCTACCACTATCCGCAGGCGCCGTTCCCGTACGCCGACCTCGAAGCGGAGAATGCCCGGCGCGGGAAGCTCGACCCCGAGTACGAGCTCCTCGACACCGGCGTCTTCGACGAGGACCGCTACTGGATCGTCGAGGTCGACTACGCGAAGGGCGACCCGCACGACCTGCTGATGACGATCCGCGTCACCAACGCAGGCCCCGACGCGGAGACGCTGCACGTGCTCCCCACCGCCTGGTACCGGAACACCTGGGCGTGGGACGAGGGCCAGGAGCGGCCGGAGCTGCGATCGGGCGGCGCCGCGCGCATCGTCACCGGGCATCCGTTTCTCGGGCAGCTCGAGCTGGTCGCGCAGGGCGAGCCGGAGGTGCTCTTCTGCGACAACGAGACGAACGCGGAGCGGCTCTACGGCAGCGCGTCGGCGAGCGCGACGCCGAAGGACGGGATTGGCGACCACGTCGTTTCCGGTGCCGCCACCGTCGCGGCCGGCGCGGGCAGCAAGGCCGCCTTCTGGTATCGCCTGACCGTCGCTCCGGGCGGGACGGCGACGGTTCGCGTCCGGCTTCGCCCCGCCGGGCGCGGCGGCGACCCGTGGGCGGACTTCGACGCAACCGCGCGCGGCCGCCTCGCGGAAGCGGATGCGTTCTACGCGGAGCTCACGCCGGCGGGCACGTCGGCCGACGAGGCCCTCGTGCTGCGCCAGTCGCTCGCCGGGATGCTCTGGAGCAAGCAGCTCTACTACTACGAGGTCGGCCGCTGGCTCGACGGCGACCCGACGCAGCCCACGCCGCCGGCGTCGCGCCGGTCGGGCCGCAACGCGCGCTGGCGCACGTTCGATTCCTTCGACATCATGTCGATGCCCGACAAGTGGGAGTACCCGTGGTTCGCCGCCTGGGACAGCGCCTTCCACTGCATCGCGCTCGCGCGCGTCGACCCGGCGTTCGCGAAGTACCAGCTGCTGCTGCTCTGCCGGGAGTGGTTCCAGCACCCGAACGGTGCGCTCGCCGCGTACGAGTGGTCGTTCGACGACGTGAACCCGCCGGTGCAGGCGTGGGCGGCGATCGAGGTGTTCGCGATCGACGGCGGCCGCGACGTCGCGTTCCTGAGCCGCATCTTCGACAAGCTGCTCGTCAACTTCACGTGGTGGGTGAACCGCGAGGACCGCGACGGGTCGAACATCTTCGAGGGCGGCTTCCTCGGCCTCGACAACATCGGCCCGATCGACCGCTCGCACCTGCCGGCCGGACAGCTCCTCGAGCAGTCCGACGGCACGGGCTGGATGGGGTTCTACGCCCTCTCGATGGGGGCAATCGCATCGATCCTCACCCGGCGCGGCCGTCCTGCGACCGACCTCGTGCTCAAGTTCGTCGAGCACTTCGCGCTCATCAGCGACGCGTTCGAGTCGCAGGGGCTCTGGGACGAGGCCGACGGGTTCTTCTACGACCAGCTCAAGCTCTCCGACGGGCGCACGTTCCCGGTCAAGGTGCGCTCGATCGTGGGCGTCCTACCGCTGCTCGGGGTCGCCGCGATCGACGAGGACGTCGTCGATCGCGCCGAGGCGATGAACAAGGGCGCCGCGGCGCTGCTCTCCGGCGCGCATCCGATCCGCGGCCTCCCCGGCCGGCGGCGGATGCTGCTCGGCGTCGTCTCGGTGCAGCGCGTCCTGCGGCTGCTCGCGCGCCTGTTCGACGAGTCGGAGTTCCTCTCGCCGTACGGCCTGCGCGCGATCTCGCGCTGGCACCTCGACCATCCGTTCGAGCTCGACGTCGACAGGACCTCGGCGCGGGTCGACTACGAGCCGGCCGAGTCGACGACCGGCATGGTCGGCGGCAACTCGAACTGGCGCGGCCCGGTCTGGTTCCCGGTGAACTACCTCATCATCGAGGCGCTTCAGCGTTACCACCACTTCTACGGGGACGATCTCAAGGTCGAGTGCCCGACCGGCTCGGGCAACCTGATGAACCTGTGGGACGTCGCGTCCGAGCTGTCGCGGCGCCTCGTCGCGCTGTTCACGCGCGCGTCCGACGGGCGGCGTCCGGCCGACGGAACGCTCGATCGCTTCCGCGACGATCCGAACTTCAAGGACTACGTCCTCTTCTACGAGTACTTCCACGGCGACACCGGCGCGGGGCTCGGCGCCGCGCACCAGACGGGGTGGACGGCGCTCGTCGCGAAGCTCCTCCAGCAAAGCCCGCTCTGGCGCGAGCACGCGGGGGCGCACCGTCACGGCGCACACGATCACGATCGCGAGCCGAAGAGCGCGGTGCTCGTCGGCTTCTGAGCGGCGGGGCGAACGCC
>DASUZZ010000025.1:0-23734 GCA_036376615.1 Gaiellaceae bacterium | reverse complement strand
CAGGGGCTGCGGTTCTTCGTCGTGTCCGGTGTCGTCTACGGCGCGAACCTGCTGCTGCTGACGCTGTTCGTCGAGGCCGGCCTCGGCAAGATCGTGTCGCAGGCGATCGCCGTCGTGCTCGTCACGCCGCTCAATTTCCTCGGCAACAAGCTGTGGTCGTTTCGACGCTGAAGCTCGCGGCCGTCGTCGCCGTCGCCCTCGCGCTCGCGCCCGTCGCGTCGGCGGGCGGCAACCCGCTCACCTCCCCCGTTCCGGCGCCCGCGGCGAAGTCGAAGACGAGCGAGCAGCGGGCGATCGCGGTCTTCCTCGCGTACCCGAAGGTGAAGTCGTGGCTCGAGCGCTACCCGCCGAAGCCCACGACGAACGCGACGTTCGACCACGGGCAGTGGACCGTCCAGGTGTGGTCGGGCCGCGCCGGCGAGATCGCCACCGGGACGATCGACGATGCCACGGCGACGGTGGTCGAGGCATGGACCGGGCCGCAGGTCGCGTGGCGCCAGGCGCGCGGCTATCCGGGGCAGTTCGGCGGCAAGAAGATCAACAGCTACCCGGTGTGGCTCGGGTTCTGCGCCGCGTTCCTCATCGGCCTCGTCGACTGGCGCCGGCTGTTGTCGATGCGCAACCTCGACCTGCTGGTCCTGCTCTCGTTCTCGGTTCCGCTCTGGTTCTTCAACCGCGGCAACATCTTCGCCTCCGTCCCGCTCCTCTATCCGGCCTACCTCTGGCTGATCGTCCGCTGCGCGTGGATCGCTCGCCGCGACCGCGCGACGCCGGGCGGCGCCGTGTGGCCGGTGTGGGTGCTCGCCGCCGCGACGGTGTTCCTCGCCGGGTTCCGGCTCGGCCTGAACGTGCGGGACTCGAACGTGATCGACGTCGGCTACTCGGGGGTGATCGGCGCCAACCGGATCGTGAGCGGGCAGAGCCCGTACGGGAACTTCCCGACCGAGCTGTCGACTCAGAAGCCGTGCGGGCCGTCCGACACGGAGGGCGAGATCCGCGACCGCGTGCAGACGAACGGCGTTTGCGAGACCGCCGACGCGGAGGGCGACACCTACGGCCCGGTCGCCTACCTCGCCTACATCCCCGGCTACCTCGCGTTCGGCTGGAGCCACAAGTGGGACACGCTGCCGGCCGTGCACGCGACGTCGATTCTCTTCGACACGCTCACGCTGCTCGGGCTCGCGCTCGTCGGGCGGAGGTTCGGTGGGCCTCGACTGTCGGCGTCGCTCGCATTCGCGTGGGTGGCGTGGCCGTTCTCGCAATACGCGTCGAGCTCGAACACGAACGACTCGATCATGCCCGCGCTGCTCGTGTTCGGCTTCCTCGTCCTGACGAGCGACCTCGGGCGCGGCGCGCTCGTCGCGCTGTCGGGCTGGACCAAGTTCGCGTCGCTGATCCTCGTGCCGCTCTGGTCCGGCTACCCGCGGGCGCTCGCACCGCGACGCGCGCTCGTCTATCTCGCCGGGTTCCTCGCGACCACCGCACTCGTGTTCTTCGTCCTCCTGCTCGAGCCGTCCCCGCTCCACGCCGCGCGCGTGTTCTTCGACCGCACGATCAGATACCAGGTCGGCCGGGACTCGCCGTTCTCGATCTGGGGCTGGGGGCAGTACCACGCGCGCGGCATTCCCGGGCTGCATCCGGTGCAGCACGTGCTGCAGGGCGTGCTCATCGGTGCGGCCATTGCCTTCGCCGTCTGGCCGCGCGAGCGCTCGCCGCTCCGGATGGCCGCGCTGACGACGATCCTGCTCGTCGGCTTCGAGGCGGTGCTGACCTACTGGAACTACCCGTATCTCACCTGGTTCTTCCCCTTCGCGTGCCTCGCGCTCGTCGCCCCGCTGCACGGCCGCGAGGAAAGCGCCGAGACGGTCCCGGATGAGCGAGCCGAGCCGGCGCTGGCCGCAGCGTGACACCGCGCTCGCCGCGGGCGGGCTGTTCCTCCTGTGTTTCGCGCTCGTCCACCGGTGGTTCTGGGCGCACGGGCAGCTCGTCGACTGGCCCGTCTACAAGGACTACGGCGATGCGATCGTGCACCAGGGCCTCGTTCCGTACCGGGACTTCCACGTGGAGTACCCGCCGGCGGCGCTGCCCGTCTTCGTCCTTCCGTCCTTCTTCTCGGACTACCGCACCGGCTTCGAGATCCTGATGGCCGCGTGCGGCGTCGGCCTCGTCGCGATCGTGACCACGATCCGGCCCGCCGCCGCGTACTACGTCGGCCTCTCGCCGGTGCTCGCCGGCTCGCTGATCCTGACGCGCTTCGATCTCTGGCCGGCGCTGCTCACGACCGGCGCGCTCGCGGCGCTGCTCGGCCGTCGGCACCGGCTCGGCTGGGCGCTGCTCGGGCTCGCGGTGGCCGCGAAGCTCTGGCCGTTCGTCCTCCTGCCACTCGCGTTCGGCTGGTCGGCCGTGCACGGGCGCCGGCGCGCGGCGCTCGTGGGAGTGGCGACGTTCGCGCTCGCGGTCGTGCCGTTCGCGGCGATCGCGCCGCACGGCCTCTTCGAGAGCGTGCGCGGGCAGGGCGACCGGCCGCTGCAGATCGAGAGCCTCGGCGCGTCCCTCCTGACGACCTTCACGCGGCCGCTCGTCGGCACCTCGCACGGCTCCCAGAACGTGGTCGGCCACGGCGCGCTCGGCGCGGGCTTCGCGGTCGCGCAGTGGGTCGCGATCGTCGCGCTCTGGATCGCGTTCCTGCGCGGCCCGGTCGATCGGGAGCGGCTCATCCGCTACTCGGCGGCCTGCGTGTGCGCGTTCGTCGCGCTCGGCAAGGTGCTCTCGCCGCAGTTCCTGCTCTGGCTCGTGCCGCTGGTGCCGCTCGTGCGCGGCCGGCGCGGCATCGCGGCGACCGCGCTGCTGACGGTCGCGCTCGTGCTCACGCAGGTCTGGTTCCCGTGGCGCTACTGGCCGTACGTCGAGCGGTTCCACCTCGCGGGCGTCGTGCTCGCGCGCGACCTCGCGCTCGTCGCGCTACTCGGCGTCCTCTCCGTGCCGGCACGGCGTCGCTCCGGCACAGATTCGTAACCCTTCTTTGGGAACGGTTTGCCCTGCTCAAAGGGCGTTCGTTACAGAGTTGTCACCCTCGTTTGGTGACGGGACATGTTCGAGGCAGGCAAGGCTGGCGCGTCAGTCGATCCTGATGCGAATCGCCTCGCAGCTCGTAGCCCGGCCGGCGTCGTCGCACTCGACGAGCGCTCCCTCGATGCGCACGCCGCCCGTCGCCGGCTCGAGCCGCACCGGCTGGCCGGTGAGAAACCGGCGGATCGCGCCCTCGTCCTCGCTGCCGATCACCGAATCGTGCGGCCCGGTCATGCCCGCATCGGTGATCGCCGCGGTGCCGCCGGCGAGCACGCGTGCGTCGTTCGTCTGTACGTGCGTGTGCGTCCCCAGCACTGCGGTGGCGCGGCCGTCGAGGTAGCGCGCCAGCGCGACCTTCTCGCTCGTCGCCTCGGCGTGGAAGTCGACGACGATGACGTGCGTCGACGCGGCCGCCTCTGCGACCAGCCGGTCGGCGGCCAGGAACGGGCTCTCGAACGGATCGAGCGAGAACACGCCGAGCAGGCTGATCACGGCGACGTCGTCGTGGATCGCGATGCCGACACCCGGTGTGCGCGGCGACAGGTTCGCGGGACGCAGGACGCGATCGTTCCCGACGAGGTAGGGGCCGAAGCCGGGCTGCCCCCAGGTCCAGTTGCCGAGTGTGATCACGTCGGCGCCGCATCCGAGCAGGCGGTCGGCGATCTTCGCGGTGATCCCGCGTCCGGCGGCCGCGTTCTCGCCGTTGACGATGCAGAAGTCGGCGGCGAGCTCGGCGCGAAGCGCCGGCAGGCGGGTCTCGACCGCGCGTCGGCCCGGCGCGCCGAACACGTCGGCGACGAACAGGATGCGCACGCTCTTGCTAGCCGACCGCGAGCGACGCCGAGGGGTGGACCTCGACGACGACGTGGTTCCCCGAGTCGTTCGTGTAGCGCGCGAGCGCCTGGCGCTCGGCGTGCGAGTAGTCGACGATCGAGCCGAGCCGCGTGCCGCCCGCGGTGACGGGCGACCCCACCGCGAGCGCCGGGTCGGCGCGGACGTGTGAGACCTCGACGACGAGCGACGCCGCACCGGTCGGCTGGATGTCGATCACCGATCCGAGGCGCGATCCGTCGAGCACGACCGGGTCGATGCCGACCACGCTGCCGTCGACGGGCGAGAACACGTCGGTGCCGCTCGGCGCGCCGACGTCGAGCGCGGAGGTGCCGGGGCCGACGCCGCCCGGAAGCTGGTACCAGCGCGGTCCGCTGCTCGACGAGCCGACCAGCGCGCGGGCGAGACGCCGGAGCAGGCCCTGGTTCGCCTGCGTCCCGATCGGGTCGAGCGCCAGCGCACCTTCGCTGCCGCCCTGATAGCCGATCGCGCTCACGCGCGCCTGGCTCACGGGAAGCTGCAGGTGCAGCGTTCCGACCTTCGCGATCGGCTCGAGCGACGGCGGGCCGACCGGGATCAGACGGGACGCGCTCGCGGGCGCCGTCGGGCGCGTCGGCGCGGCCGATCCGCCGAACGCGGACAGGAGCACCACGACCGCCGCCACCAGCGTCAGGGCGGCGAGCAGTGCGAGCCGGCGGCGGCGCCGCTCGCGTTCGAGGTGCCGGGACCGTGAGCGATACCTGCGCCGCTCTGCCGGCTTGGGGGCCATCGCGGGCACGGTAGCCGACCCCCGGGGGCGATTCAACCGGGTACCGCCCGGCACATGGAGCGGACTGCGACCCGGCGGCTCGTCCCACAGCGCCGCCGGATCGAGGGCGAGCGCGCCCTCCGCTTCGAACGCCCACTCCCACGCCGGGGGGCGCGAGGGAAGCCGCCGGACCCGGTCTGTAGCATCGATCACGTGTCCGTGTCCGGCCGCCCGCCACGGCTGCTGCAGATTCCGCGCTGGGTCCAGCTGGTCGGCCTTCCCCTGCTGATCGTGCTCGCGTGGATCCTCGTGAACGCGACGGCTCACGTCGTCTTCCTCTTCCTCGTCGCCACGCTGATCGCGCTGTTGCTCGACCCGATCGTGCGGGGACTGGAGCGGGCCAAGCTCCCCCGCGGCCTGGCGGTCGCGCTCGTGTACCTGACGTTTCTGGCGGCGCTCGTCCTTGTCATCGTCGCGCTCGCGGCCGTCGTCGTCGGCCAGACCAAGACGGCGGCCACGCGGTTCAACGACTACTTCACCCATCGTCACGGTCCCGCCGGACAGACCAGCGCCGACCGCGACGTCGACCGGCTCCAGGCCTGGCTGAACAGGCACCACCTGCGTTCGGTGAAGATCCGGAAGAGCGGTCACAACTTCGTGCGCCGGATCAGGGAGCGCGACGTCGGCAAGTACACGACGCGCATCGTCAACTTCGTCGAGGGCGCGGCCGTGTCGATCGGCAAGACGCTGTTCAGCCTCGTGCTGCTGGTGGTCGTGTCGATCTACATGCTGCTCGACTTCCAACGCCTGGGACGCGTGCTCGACCGCCGCTACCCACCTCCACCGGGCGGGCCGTCCCTCCTTGCGAGCATGGAGTCGGCGCTCGTCTCGTACGTGCGCGGCCAGGCGCTGCTGAGCCTGATCATCGGCACGAGCGCCGGCATCGGCCTCTGGGTGCTCGGGGCGGTCGGGCTCTTCCCGCACGGGGAGCAGTACGCGCTGCTCTTCGGCGGCTGGACGGCGCTGACCGAGGTGATCCCCTACATCGGGCCGTGGCTCGGCGCGATCCCGCCGCTCATCTTCGCGCTCGTCGTGCATCCCCTCTCCGCGGTCTGGGTCGGGCTGCTCTTCCTCGGCATCCACCAGCTCGAGGGGCACGTCGTCGTTCCGAAGGTGATGGGCAGCGCGTTACGCCTGCACCCGCTGCTCGTGATCTTCGGGCTCGCCGCCGGCGCGGAGATCTACGGGCTCGCCGGTGCGCTCGTCGCGTTGCCCGTGCTCGCCGTCGCGCGTGCCGTGTGGGAGTTCTTCCGCGGTCGCGTGCGGCTCGAGCCGTGGTCGGGGCAGCCCGTCCCGGTCGAGGTCGACGTCGAGCTCGTCGAACCGCCCTCCGCCGCGCGCAACTGACGCGGCGCACCACGCCTGTGCGACCATTCGGCGCGTGAGCTCGTTCCCCGTCGCCCGCCTGCGCCGCCTACGTCGCACGGCCGCGCTCCGCGATCTCGTGCGCGAGACGACGCTGTCGCTCGACGACATGGTGTTCCCGCTGTTCGTTGCGCCCGAGGCGCTGCCGAACGACCGGCTGCCGGCGCTCGCACGCCACACCGTGAACGGCGTCGTGCGCGAGTGCGAGGAGCTCGTCCGGGCCGGCGTCAAGTCGGTGATCCTCTTCGGGATCCCCGAAGAGAAGGACGACGATGGCTCGGGCGCCTGGATCGCCGACGGGATCGTGCAGCAGGCGCTGCGCGCGCTGCGCGACCGCTTCGACGAGCTGCTGCTGCTCACCGACGTCTGCCTCTGCGAATACACGAGTCACGGCCACTGCGGCGTGCTCGTGCACGGCGAGGTCGACAACGACGCATCGCTGGACCTGATCGCGCGGACGGCGGTCTCGCACGTCGAGGCCGGCGCGGACGCCGTGTGTCCGAGCGACATGATGGACGGTAGCGTCGCCGCGATCCGCGAGCAGCTGCCGACGACGCCGATCGTCGCCTACTCGGCGAAGTACGCGTCGGCCTTCTACGGTCCGTTCCGCGACGTCGCCGGTTCCGCGCCTGCGTTCGGCGACCGTCGCGGCTACCAGATGGACCCTGGCAACGTGCGCGAGGCACTGCGCGAGTGCGCGCTCGACGTCGAGGAGGGCGCCGACATGCTGATGGTGAAGCCGGCGCTGCCGTACCTCGACGTCGTCCGTGCGGTGCGCGAGCGCTTCGATCTTCCGCTCGCCGCGTACAACGTGAGCGGCGAGTACGCGATGCTGAAGGCCGCCGCAGCCGCCGGCGACCTCGACGAGCGCGCCGTCGCGCTCGAGTCGCTCACCGCGATCCGCCGCGCCGGCGCCGACGTGATCTTCACGTACTGGGCGAAGGAGCTCGCGGCCTGGCTGTGACCCGCTCCGGCGCCGGCGAAGCCGGCACCTTCGCTCGTTGGCCGGCTCCGTCGAGCCTACGCCGGCCTGTGACCCGCTCCGGCGCCGGCGAAGCCGGCACCTTCGCTCGTTGGCCGGCTCCGTCGAGCCTACGCCGGCGAGGCGCACCCTGAGCGTGGGCACGCCCGTCGAGACGCTCTGGCGCCGGGCGCTCGAGGTGATCCCCGGCGGTGTGAACTCGCCGGTGCGGGCGATGCGGTCGGTCGGGCTCGACGAGCCGCTGTTCGCCGCCTCCGGTCGCGGTGCGTACCTCGCGACGGTCGACGGCCGGACGCTCTGCGACTGGGTGCAGTCGTGGGGGCCGCTCCTCTTCGGGCACGCCGACCCCGAGACGGTCGAGGCGGTGCGCGACGCGGCGACGCGGGGCACGAGCTTCGGCGCCGCGACCGAGGCCGAGGTCGAGCTCGCCGCCGAGATCGTCGACGCCGTGCCGTCCGTCGAATCGGTGCGGCTCGTCTCGTCGGGCACGGAGGCGGCGATGTCGGCGCTGCGCCTCGCACGCGGCGCGACCGGGCGCGATCGCGTCGTCACGTTCGCGGGCTGCTACCACGGGCACGCCGATCCGTTCCTGGCGTCGGCCGGCTCGGGGCTCGCCACGCTCGGGATCCCGAGCTCGCCCGGCGTCCCCGCCGCGGTCGCCGCCGACACGATCGTGTGCGACTACAACGACGCCGCCGGCGCGGCGGCCGCGGTCGAGCGCCACGGCGACGACCTGGCGGCGGTCTTCGTCGAGCCGGTCGCCGGGAACATGGGCTGTGTCCCGCCCGCGGCAGGCTTCCTCGAGGCGCTGCGACGGCTCTGCGACGACTCGGGGGCGCTGCTCGTCTTCGACGAGGTGATCACCGGCTTCCGCGTGGCCCGCGGCGGCGCACAGGAGCGCTTCGGCGTGCTACCCGACCTGACGGTGCTCGGCAAGATCGTCGGCGGCGGGCTGCCGCTCGCCGCGTTCGGCGGGCGGCGCGACCTCATGTCGGAGCTCGCGCCGGCCGGCTCCGTCTACCAGGCCGGCACGCTCAGCGGCAACCCGCTCGCGACGGCGGCCGGCATCTCGGTGCTGCGCCGCCTGCGCGACCCGGCCGTCTACGCGGAGCTCGAGCGCCGCTCCGCGCGGCTCGCGGCCGGCCTCGGGCAGTTCGGCCGCGTGCAGGGCGTGGGCGCGATGCTCACGCTCTTCCCCGGACGCGTCGAGCCGGTCGAGCGGTTCGCCGAGCTCGACCGCGACCGCTACGGCGAGCTCTTCCGCGGGCTGCTCGAGCGTGGCGTGTACGTGGCGCCGAGCCCGTACGAGTGCCTGTTCCCGTCGCTCGCGCACGGCGACGCGGAGATCGACGCCACGCTCGAGGCGGTCTCCGCCGCTGGTGCGGGCGGAGAGCGCCGCTGAGCGTGGCCGCTTCCTCACGCCCGCGCGGCCCCGGCGACGAGCGAGACGCCGGGGAGCAGGAGGCCGTCCGGCGTGCGGTAGGCCTCGGCCGCGGCCGCCGCGCGGCCGCGGAGCGCGATGCGGGCGGGCTCCGGCAGGGCCGCGAGCCGGCCGGCGAGCGGGCCTGCCAGCGCGGCGGTGCGCGTCCACCACTCCGCGACGGAGCTCGCGCGGTACGGCACGTCCACCTCGCGAACCTCGACGTCGCCGAGGCCCGCCCCGCCGAGCACGGCTGCGAGCCGTTCGCCGTCGTCGAGCGAGAACGGGCCGGGGACGCCCGGGGGCGGCACCGGCGTTCCGAGCTGCGCCGAGACGGTGTCGAACACGACCTGGAGCCAGGGGTTCCGCGCGCGCGGCCCCCACACGGCAACCGCGACGCGACCACCGGGCCGGAGCACCCGGCGGATCTCGCGCGCCGCCTGCGCCGGGTCGGGCACGAGCATGAGCCCTTCGCGGCAGAGCACGGCGTCGAACGCGGCGTCGGGCTCGTCGATCGACTCGAGGTCGAGCTCGCGGACCGACACGTTGGCGAGCCCGCGCTCGCCGGCACGGCGTCTCGCGATCGCGGTCATCTCCGGCGCGACGTCCGAGACCACGACCTCGCCGTGAGGCCCCACGCGCTCGGCGGCGGCGAGGCCGACGCCCCCGGCCCCGGCGGCGAGCTCGAGCACGCGATCGCCGGCGCCGAGCCGCGCGAGCCCCAAGAGCGCCTTCGTGACGTCCGCTCCGCGTTCGTCCGCATAGTCGGCGTTCGCCTCCCAACCGGGCGCGACCGAGGCCCACGACCGGTGCAGGTGCTCCCGGAGCGCGGACAGGCCGGCTGCGCTCGTCGTCGTGTCCATTACACCCCTCCTCTATTGGTTACATTCTTAGGATAATCGATCTATCGAAAGAGCAGCGAAATGACCGGACCCGCCGAGACGCGCCGCCCCTACCACTCCCCGCGTCGGGAGGCGCAGGCCGCCGCGACCCGGCGCGAGATCCTCGAGGCGGCCGGCCGCCTCTTCGCGCGGCAGGGCTACCCGGCGACGACGATGGGCGCGATCGCGGGGGAGGCGGGCGTGGCGCTGAAGACCGTGTACGTCGCGTTCGAGACGAAGGGCGGCGTGCTACGAGCGCTGTGGAACCGCACGCTCCGCGGCGACGACGAGGTGCCCGTCGCCGAGCAGCCGTGGTACCGGGAGGCCCTGGACGAGCCGGACCCCGAGCGCCAGCTCCGCCTGAACGCGCGCAACTCCCGCCTCGGCAAGGAGCGGCTCGGCGTCGTCGGCCAGGTGATCCGAGCCGCGGCGCCGTCGGACCCCGAGATCGCCGCGCTCTGGGATCGCATCCAGACCGACTACCGCGAGAACCAGCGGGCGATCGTCGCGAGCATCGAGGCGAAGGGCGCGCTTCGCGAGGGGCTCGTCGTCGACCGGGCGGCCGACATCCTCTGGGCGCTCAACAACCCGGACGTGTGGCACCTGCTCGTCGGCCTGCGCGGCTGGACGGCCGATGCGTACGAACGATGGAGCGGCGACACGGCCGTCGCGCAGCTCTTAGGGTGAGCGGCGTGCTGGACCAGATCGTCGACGAAGCGACCTGCGAGAGCCGGTTGTGGAAGGACGCAGCTCTGCCCGGCGACGAGCGCCAGCTCGTGCCGGTCTTCTCGCCGCTCGCGCCGGACGAGTTCGCGCTCGGGCTCGAGACCGTCTACGAGGCATACCTCGTCCACTACGGCCGGCCGCGCCTGTTCGCCTCGCTCGACGCCGACGAGGCGATCCTGCTCGGCGACTACCTCTACGCGCACGGCCTGGTCCGCATCGCGGAGGCCGGCGGCGTGGCCGCCGTGGCGGTGATGGCGGAGCTGATCTCGAGTTGCGCGGCGCTGCGCGCGGACGGAGCCGCCGGCGACGGCGACGCGTGGGTGGAGGTTGCGCGCGCGCTCGGCGGCGAGCCGAGCGGCGAGGCCGTCGAGCACGCGCTCGCCTGGCACTGCGGTAGAGTCGAGCCGTGATCTTCGATGCCGCCACCGACGGCAAGCACGTGATCACCTCGATGCTGATCGTCGGCCTGATCTTCTGCGCGGTGATCGCGCTCGGCCAGCTCACGAAGTGGGCGGGGCACCGGCGGGCCGACCGTCGCAGGGCACGTCGCACCACCTATTAGTCTGAGCCGCGATGGCGTTCCGCGATCTCCGCGACTGGATCGCGCTGCTCGAACGCGAGGGCGAGCTCCATCGCATCGCGGTCGAGGTCGACCCGCATCTCGAGATGACGGAGATCGTCGACCGCACGGTGAAGGCCGGCGGGCCGGCGCTGCTGTTCGAGCGACCGAAAGGCTCCGCGCACGCCCTGCTGATCAACCAGTTCGGGACCGAGCGGCGAATGTGCCTGGCGTTCGGCGTCGAGCGTCTCGACGACGTGGCGGCGAGGCTGGCGGACGTGCTGGAGATCCAGCCGCCGGAGGGGCTCGCGGCGAAGCTCCGCGGGCTCAAGACGCTCAAGTCGATCGCCGACTCGCGGCCGAAGACGGTGCGGAGCGGCGCGTGCCAGGAGGTCGTCCTGCGCGGCGACGAGGTCGATCTCGGGAGGCTGCCGGTGATGACGTGCTGGCCCGGAGATGCGGCGCCGTTCATCACGTTGCCCGCCGTGATCACGCACGACCCGCGGACGGGCGGCCGCAACGTCGGCATGTACCGGCTGCAGGTGCTCGGGCCGCGCACGACGGCGATGCACTGGCAGCTGCACAAGGACGGCCGCGCCGACTTCATGTTCAGCGACGGGAGGTTGGAGGTCGCGGTCGCGCTCGGGCTCGACCCGATCAGCGCGTACTCCGCGAGCGCGCCGCTGCCGAAGCACATCGACGAGCTGATGCTGGCCGGCTTCCTGCGCGGCGATCCGGTCGAGCTGGTCAAGTGCGTCTCCGTCGCCCTCGAGGTCCCGGCCGCGGCCGAGATCGTGCTCGAGGGCTACGTCGAGCGGGGCGATCTCGTCGACGAGGGGCCGTTCGGCGACCACACGGGCTACTACACGCCGGCGGAGCCGTTCCCGGTGTTCCACGTCACGGCGATGACGATGCGACGCGACGCGATCTACCCGTCGATCGTGGTCGGCAAGCCGCCGCAGGAGGACGCGTGGCTCGGCAAGGCGACCGAGCGTATCTTCCTGCCCGCGATCCGGATGAGCGTGCCCGAGCTCGTCGACTACGACCTCCCGGTCGCGGGCGCGTTCCACAACCTGGCGATCGTCTCGATCCGCAAGAGCTTCCCCGGCCACGCCCGGAAGGTGATGAACGCGCTCTGGGGGCTCGGCCTGCTCAGCCTGACCAAGGGGATCGTCGTCGTCGATTCGCACGTCGACGTCCACGACTACGAGCAGGTGCTGTTCTACGCCGGCGCCAACGTCGACCCGAAGCGGGACGTCGTGATCGGCGAAGGGCCGCTCGACCACCTCGACCACGCGCCGGCGCTGCAGTTCCTCGGCGGGAAGATCGGCATCGACGCCACCGCGAAGAGCCCCGCCGAGGGCGCCCGCGAGTGGCCGCCCGAGATCGAGATGGACGCCGCCGTCCGTGAGCTGGTCGACCGCCGCTGGGCCGAGTACGCGGTTCCCCCTGCAGGGGGCGGGACGATCGGGCAGAGTTCGCGCAGCTTGTTACGACGTTGACCGGCGTCCGCTCGGCCGGATTGAATCCCCGCTAGCTGTTGCAGCCTCACGACGACCAACCGCACGTCCCGGGGCCGAGCCTGTGGCCGGTCGGCTTTGCCGTCGGCATCGTCGTGCTGCTCGTCGGTCTCATCATCTCCTGGTGGGTCGCCGGAATCGGCGCGCTGATCGCCCTGGTGTTCGCGTTCCTGTGGATCCGGGACCTGACCGCCGGCACGCATCTCACCGAGGTGCCCGACGCCGAGCCGGAGACGGCCGCCGGGCCGCCGACGGTCTCACCGACGCTGCCTCCGCCGACGCCGGAGGAGCGGTTCCCGCGTTCGCGGTTCCTCGAGTTCTCGACGCTCGGCCTCGGCGCCGTGATCGGCGGGCTCATCACCGTCCCGGCGCTCGGCTTCGCGGTGATGCCGCCGTTCCTCAAACAGGGCTCGAAGGACCACGACCTCGGCCCGCTCGAGGACTATCCGCAGGACAAGTTCGTCGTCGTCACCTGGACGAGCGACCCGGCGCAGGGCCACGTGTCGCGCCGCACCGCGTTCGTGCGCGCGAACGGCCAGGTGAGCGGCAAGCCGAGCTTCACGATCATCTCGAACCACTGCGCGCACCTCGGCTGCCCCGTACAGCCGAACGGCCTGCTCGACGAGTCCGCGACGAAGCACGTCGGCGACGTCACGATGATCCCGACCGTGGCGATCGCCGGGTTCGGCTGCCCGTGCCACGGCGGCCAGTACTCGACCGAGGGCAACCGCACCGCCGGCCCGCCCGTTCGCGCGCTCGACCGCTACGCCTTCTCCATCCGCAACGGGCACCTGTTCGTCGGCAAGCCGTTCTCCGTCTCCTTCGTCGACGGCACGGGCGCGACGGCGCAGATCCACAAGTGGCCGTACTCCTTCCCGGGCGAGCACGTCAACGGCATCGAGTCCTGGCTGTATCCGGTGCAGCCACCCCACTAGGCGACGATGGCGACGACGACACGCAAGCCCAGGCAGCACCCCGTCCAGCAGGCGATCATGTACCCGCTCGACTGGCTCGAGGAGCGCTCGGGGCTCGTCGGAGCCGTCAAGTACTTCCTCTTCCGCAAGGTGCCCGGCGACGTGAACTGGTTCACGACGCTGGGCTCGGCGACGCTGACGGCGTTTCTCGTGCAGGCGATTACCGGCGTGTTCCTCGCGATGTACTACAAGCCCGACCCGCAGAACGCGTACACGTCGATCCAGCACATCACCCACGACGTCTTCGCGGGCTGGCTCGTGCGCGGCATGCACCGGTGGGGCGCGTCGGTGTTCATCATCCTCATGTTCATGCACATGGGGCGCGTGTTCCTCTTCGGCGCCTACAAGTATCCGCGTGAGCTGAACTGGATCGTCGGCGTCCTGCTGCTCGCGATGGGGCTCGGCGAGGGCTTCACCGGCTACCTGCTGCCCTGGGACCAGACGGCGTACTGGGCGACCGTCGTCGGGATCAACATCAACGGCACCGCACCGTTCGTGGGGCCGTTCCTCGCGCAGTTCCTGCAGGGGGGGACGTACATCAACCCCGACACGCTGTCGCGGTTCTACTCGATCCACATGCTGCTGATCCCGGGCGCGATCTTCGCGCTGATCGGCCTGCACCTCTATCTCGTGATCCGGCTCGGCGTGACGTCTCCGCCGTGGTCGAAGGAGGCGGCCGGCACGGGGCCGCTCGAGCCGGTGTCGTCGAACGGGTCGCGCGCCGGCCTCGTCACCCCGCAGCCGCGCAGGAACGCCGGTGCCTAGCGACCGCGTCGTCGAGCGCCGTCGCGTCTTCCAGCAGTACAAGGAGGACGTCAAGGACCGCGGGAAGCCGTTCTACCCGTTCGCCATGTTCCACGACACGGTGATGTCGCTGGTCGTCGTCTCGGTGATCATCGGCCTCGCCGTCGTCTGGCGCTACACCAGCTTGCTCGGGAAGCTCTACGACGCGCCGGCCGACCCGGGCACGATCAACTTCGTCCCGCGGCCCGACTGGTACTTCTACTTCCTCTTCTACCTGCTGCGGATCTTCAAGTGGCCGCCGACGGTGATCCTCGGCACGATCGGCATCCCGACGATCTGCCTCGTCCTGCTGCTCGTGCTGCCGTTCATCGACGTGCGCGCGGAGCGGCACCCGCTCCGCCGTCCGGTCGCGATGGTCGCCGGCGTGCTCGTGATCATCTCGATGGGCGTCCTGACCTACAAGGGCGCGACCGCCCGCGAGGCGCTCGGTACCGAGCTCAAGGCGCTCGTCCCGACGTGGGCGAAGCACCAGGGCTTCGAGAACAACCCGAAGGCGATTGCGGGGGCCAACCTGTTCGCCGTCGTCGGCTGTGCCAACTGCCATCAGTACGAGGGAATCGGCGGCGGGTTCGCGGGTGCGCCGAACCTCACCGCGGAGGGCGCGAAGAACAAGGGCATCGATTTCCAGATCCGGCACCTCGAGTGCCCGTCGTGCGTGAATCCGGGCTCGCCGATGCCGTCGTTCCAGGATCTCGGGCCGCAGCGTCTCTCCGAGCTGGCCGCGTTCCTGGAAGCCTCCAAGGGCGGCAAGTAGTCGCTCGGGCGCGCCCGGGCGCGTAACCTGCGCTCGGCTGTGCGGATCTTCCTCGGGATCACGGGTGCATCCGGTGCGCCGTACGCGCGCCGCCTGCTGCGCGCGCTGGCCGCGGCCGGCTGCGAGGTCGGCGTCACGGTCTCGGGCGCGGCGGTCGAGGTGCTCGCCACCGAGTTGTACGGCGACGCGCGGCTCTCGCGCGACGAGGTGCTCGCCCGCTTCACCGAGGGCAGCGGCGACCGCGTGACCGTCTACGAGCCGAATGACTGGCGCGCGCCGTACGCGTCCGGGTCGGCCCAGGTCGACGGCTACGTGATCTGCCCGTGCTCGATGGGCACGCTCGGCACGATCGCGTCGGGCGCGATGCAGAACCTCGTGCACCGTGCGGCGTCCGTCGCGCTGAAGGAGGAGCGGAAGCTGATCGTCTGCCCGCGCGAGACGCCTCTCTCGACGATCCATCTCGAGAACATGCTCACGCTGCGGCGCGCCGGGGCGACCGTCCTCTTCCTGGCGCCCGGCTTCTACCACGGCGCCGAGACGGTCGACGACCTCGTCGACTTCGTCGTCGGCCGGATCCTCGACCACCTTGGCCTCGCCAACGCGCTCGTCGCCCGCTGGGGTCAGTCAGGGTGACCCCGTGACTCTCGCGCCGGAATCGGTGCGCTCCATGTTCGACCGGATCGCGCCGGTCTACGACGTCATGAACCGCGTCATGACCGCCGGCCTCGACGTGCGCTGGCGCCGCCACACGGCCGAGGCGGTCGTCCGTCCTGGCGACCGCGTGCTCGACGCGGCCTGCGGGACCGGCGACCTCGCGGTCGCGGACCTCCGGGCAGGCGCCGGCTCCGTCACGGGCCTCGACTTCTCCGAGCGCATGCTCGAGCGTGCGCGCCGCAAGGCCCCGCTCGACTGGGTCGTCGGCGACATGCTCGCGCTGCCGTTCGCCGACGCCACCTTCGACGCCGCCACCGTCGGCTTCGGCGTGCGCAACGTCGCCGACCTCGACCTGTCGTTGCGGGAGCTGCGGCGCGTGCTCAAGCCGGGCGGCAGGCTCGCGATCCTCGAGATCACCCAGCCCCGCGGGATCGCGCGGCCGTTCTACTCGCTCTGGTTCGACCGGATCGTGCCGCTGCTCGGCAAGGTGCTCCCCGGCGGTTCCGCCTACACCTACCTGCCCGAGTCGGTGAAGCGGTTCCCGTCCGCGGAGCAGCTGGCCGACCGTCTGGGCGAGGCCGGCTTCGCCGGCGTTCGCTTCCGGCTCTTCGGCGCCTCGATCGTCGCGCTGCACACCGCGGAGGCGGCATGACCAACCTCACCGAGGTCCACGCGACGCCGGGCGTCGCCGCGTACATGGCCGAGGTCGAGGCCGGGCTCGACCGCGCCGTCGCCGCGCGCTCGGGGCTCGTGCAGGAGGTCGCCGGGGAGGCGCTCGCCGCCGGCGGGAAGCGGCTCCGGCCGCTGCTCTGCTTCCTGACGGCGAACGGGGCGCCGTCCGTGGCGGCGGGGGTCGCCGTCGAGCTCGTGCACATGGCGACGCTCGTCCACGACGATCTCGTCGACGGTGCGCGAATGCGCCGCGGCATGCCCGCGGCCTGGTCGGTGTTCGGCGCGAATGCCGCGAAGTCGGCGGGCGACTATCTCTACGCGCGCGCGTTCGCCGTGCTCGCCGAGACGGGCGACCGTGAGGCGGTGCAGACGCTCGCGGATGCGGCGCTCGCGCTCGCACGCGGCGAGGCGATGCAGCGTTTGCAGACGCACGATCCGGACACGACGCTCGACGACTACGTCTCGCGCTGCCGGTTGAAGACGGCGAAGCTGATCGAGGCAGCGTGCCTGCTCGGCTCCGGCGGCGTGGCCCGGCTCGGGCTCTACGGGGTCAACCTCGGGATCGCCTTCCAGATCGCGGACGACATCCTCGACTGCGCCGGCCAGACCCAGGAGACGGGGAAGATCCCCGGCACCGACCTGCGCGAGGGGACGCCGACGATGCCGCTGCTGCTCGCGGCGAAGCAGGACGAGGTGGTGCGGCTCGCGCTCGCCGGCGGCCCCCTCGACGGCGCGCTCGTCCGCGTCGCAGCCACCGACGCGCTCGCCCGCTCGCGCGAGGCTGCGCTCGGCTACGCGACCGCCGCGCGGTCGCACCTGAACGAGGACCGCTATCGCGACGAGCTCGAGGCGCTCACCGTCGCCGTCGTGGATCGGGCCGGATAGTGGTGTCGCCCCCGATCCGGCTCGGGCGCATCGGGTACGTCAACATGGCGCCGGTCTTCTACCGGCTCGAGGTCGACGTCGACGAGGTCGTCGGCGTGCCGACGGACCTGAACCGGAAGCTGGTGGCGGGCGAGCTCGACGTCGCGCCGATCTCGTCGATCGCGTACGCGCGCGACGCCGGCCGGCTCCGGCTCCTGCCGCGGCTCTGCGTGTCGAGCGAGGGCGCGGTCGAGTCGATCCAGCTGATCTCCAAGACGCCCTTGCAGCAGATCCGGACGATCGCCGTGACGCCCGAGTCGGCGACGTCGGTCGTGCTCGCGCGCGTCCTGCTCCCCGCGGCCGAGCATCTCCCGCTCGAGGCGTATGCGGACGGCGACGCGGAGGCGCGCCTGCTCATCGGCGACGCTGCCCTCCGTTCCGCGTTCGAGGACCCGACGCCGCACCACGACCTGGGCCGGCTGTGGCTGGAGCGCACCGGCCTGCCGATGGTGTTCGCAGTCTGGGCGGCACCCGAGCCGACCCATCCCGGCCTCGTCGACCTCGAGGACGCGCTCGTCGCGTCCGTTCGCGCGGCGCATGCCGACCCCGAGCAGCTCGCGTTTTCGTCGTCGGAGCGCTACGGGTACCCGGCCGGCTTCCTCGCGCGCTACTTCGAGAAGCTGCGCTACCGCTTCGGCCCGCGCGAGCGCGCCGGCCTCTACACGTTCCTCGAGCTCGCGCACGAGGTGGGCGAGCTCGACGAGGTGCCGGAGCTCCGCTTCGTCGCCGCCGTCGCGGCCGTCTGAGGCCGGCCTACTTCGACGAGCCGCAGTTCGAGCGCACCCAGGCTTCGAGGTGCTTCTCGGCCGCCTGCAGCTTCGGCTCGTTCAGCGACTTCAGCGCCGCGCCGAGCGCCGCGTACTGCGATGCCGTCGGGGTCGACCCCGGCTTGAAGCCGGCCTTCTTCAACGCGGCGGCGTAGCTCCCGAAGGCGTCGGCGAGCGTCTTGATGTCGCCCTGGATCGCGGAGGGCGCCGCCGCCGCCGCCCGCCTGATGATGTTCGAGTCGGCCTGCAGGCTGCTCGTGCCCGACATGCCCTGCGCCGCGAGCGCCTGCGACAGCTTCGACCCCAGCGAGATCAGCTGCGTGCAGTTCTTCGCCGAGCTGAACGACGAGGAGGACGACGATGACGACGAGGACGACGAGGACGACGAGGAGGACGCCGACGAGCTCGTCGTCGAGCCCGGGGAGCGATCGGTGGTCGTCGGAGGCGCGGACGACTTGCTGCTGCCGCCGCACCCCGCGGCGAGTACGGCGAGCACCGTGACGAGGGAGATCCCGAGCGCGTGCCTCATGCCAAGTGGGGAACCTACTGCGTTCGGGGCGGCCGGTCTAGAGCAGGTGCCTGGCACCAGGGTGCCAGGCACCTAACCGAGGGCGACCGCCGCTGGGCGTTCCGCGCGCCGGTAGGTGACCCGGTAGCCGAGGGAGCGGGGGATCGCGAGGAGGCGGTCGAGGTCGAGGTCGATCCGGGCGCCGGCCTTCTGCGTCACCTCGTCCTCGATCGGGAGGTCGAAGTCGTCCGCACCGTACTCGAGCGCGCGGAATGCCTCCTCGTTCTGGGTCAGCACCGACGTCCGAACGTGCCTGACGTTGTCGAGGAAGATGCGCGACAGCGCGATGTGCCGCCAGTACTCGCGCGGCGCGATCTCGCGGCCGCCGAACGCGGTGCCGTAGGGCTTGTACGTCCAGCACAGGAACGAGAAGAGCCCGTCGTAGCCGTCGCGGAGGCACGCGTCCTGGAAGTCGCGCGTCCGCTGCAGGTGCTCGAGGCGCTCGTCGAGCGTCTCGTCGAACCCGATCACCATCGTCGCGGTCGTGCGCATCCCCGACTCGACGATCGCCCGCTGCGCGTCGAGGTACTCGCGGACCGTGTACTTGAACTTGGCGTGCCGCTTGCGGAAGTCCTCGGTGAGGATCTCGCTCCCGCCCCCCGTGACCCAGTGGACGCCGGCATCCCGTAGTCGCGCCGCCGCCTCGGCGTGACTCAGCTTGGCGCGGTCGGCGAGGTACACGAACTCGGCGACGGTCAGCGCGTAGAACTCGACGCGGTCCCCGTAGCGGTTGCGCACGGCGGCGAAGAGATCGCAGTAGAAGTCGAGCGGCAGCTTCGGGTTGAAGCCGCCGTTGAAGCCGACGAGGTCGCCGCCGAGTGAGAGCAGCTCGTCGATCTTCGCGAACACGTCGCCGCGGGAGAGGACGTAGCCCCCGTCCTGGTTCGGCAACACGTAGAAGGCGCAGTAGTCGCACTGCGCGACGCACACGTTCGTGTAGTTGATGATGCGCATCACCATGTAGGTGGCCTCGTCGGGCTCGTGGAAGCGCGCGCGTGCGGCCTGTGCGAGCCGGCGCAGCTCGTCGTCCGACGCTTCGAGCCACAGCGACCGCGCTTCGTCGACGCCGATCCGGCTCATGCGGGGACGGCCTCCTCGACCGTGACCTCGTCGGGCGCGAGCGTGTCCATGAACGAGCTGACCGAGAACACGGCCTTGCCGGCGCCTGCGATCCCGTAGCCGGGAGGCGGCTTCAGGCCGTAGCGCTCGAGCGTCGCGCGATAGGCCTCGAGCAGGCGGATGTGGTACTCGAGCGGCGCGCCGTCGGGGTTGTCGCGGCCGAGCGGCGTCGTCGGCTCGGGGCACCACGTCGTGAAGCGCGGCGTGATCCCGCGGCTCATGAAGTGGTCGAGCCCCTCGGTCGTCGACGCGATCGCCTCGTCGACCGTCGCGAACCCGAACGGCTTCGCCATCTCCACGCCGGCGACGAAGTTGGGGATCACGTGACGCGGCCCGAACACCTCGGCGGCGTCGAAGATGCGGCGGTGCCACTCCTCACGGCCGACGTAGCGCTGCTTGCCGGGTGAGATCAGCTCGAACAGGCGCTTGTCCCACACCTCGTAGTTGGGGTGGTAGATCGAGATCCCGTAGTCCTTGTAGCGCTGCACCTCTTCGCGCGGCAGCGCCTGCGCGACGACCTTGCCGATCCACCGGCCGGGGAAGCGCTCCTCGATCGCCCGCGCGTAGCGGCCGTAGAAATCCGCCTCGGCGAGCCCGTCGACGGTGCTCGTCACGGAGCCGCCGGTGAGCGTGTACGCCTTCGACGTGCGCTCGGTGTCGTAGCGGTCGATCAGCTCGAGCGCCTCGAGCACGTCGGCGACGGGCTTCACGCCGGTGTACGGCCGGCCCTCGCGCTTATGCTGGCGCCAGTTGTGGTTGATGTCGCAGAACCCGCACTCCTCCTTCGCGCCGAAGTACTGGCAGAGGCGGAGCACGGTCAGGTAGACGAGGTAGCCCCACTGGATCGTGGGAGCCGTCTCCATCACCGTCTTGCCGTTCGCGAGCGTGTGGCGGTAGTACTCGGGCATCGCCGGCAGGCCGATGTCGCCGATCGCCCGACCGTCGAGCGAGAGCCGTAGCGCGCCGTCCTCGCCGCGCGCCGCGCGGTAGGGCGACGCCGGGTTGACGCGCACCGAGACGATCGTGCGGCGCAGCTCGTACGGGCCGCCCGTCAGGGCGATCTCCTCCGGCGGCCGCCGCTTCGCGGCCTCCCCGAGCGCCGCGAGCGGCTTCTGGTCGAACGAGAAGATGAAGTACGACTTCGGCTTCACCTCGCCGTCGAGGTTGTCGGTGAGAGCCGACTCCTCGAACGCGATCCCCGTACGCAGCAGGTCCTCCTTCAGCACCGCCTCGCGCGGGATGTGCGCGAAGCGCGCCATCAGGTCCTCGACCAGGTCGGTACGCGTCATTGGACAACCTCCGGTTGTCCGATGGTTTCCGCTCCGGCACCGGCAGGACCGGTACCTCCGCTCCTGATGAGCTCCGTCAAGCCTACGCTCATACGAGGAATCTAGCCCCAGTCGTCCGGTTCGCCGTCGCGGTAGTCGACCGGCTCGAGGCGCGCGATCAGGCCGACGCCGCACCAGAAGATCTTGTTCGAGCGCGGGTAGTAGCAGATGTCGTTCGCGGGGTTCGTGCCGTAGGCGAGCAGCGTCAGGCCGCCCGGCCCGCCGAGGAACGCGTGCGCCACGGAGGTCGCGGGCGGGCGCGCGACGACGTGGCCCGGGCCCACCGGGACGTCCTCGCGTTCGAGGCCGTCCGCGGCCGCGACGGGAGTCGGCCAGAGCTCGAGCGTCCCCTCGCCCTCGAGCACGACGAAGACCTCCTCGGCCTCCGAGTGCGCGTGCGGCGGCCCGCTGCGCCGCCCCTCGGGCACCTGCAGCCAGTTCAGGCCCGTCCGCCGGGCGCCGCCCTCGGCGCCGAGCTGGTGGTAGTGCCGGGCGACCTCGAGCGAGACGATGTTCGCCGGCCGCGGCCCGGGCTCGCCGAACGAGAGCGGCTCGGACTGCGCCTCGATCTCCCACGGGTCGTCGGTGCGGCCCTCCACCCACGGCCAGCCGAGCCGGAGGGCCCCGGAGCGCGGCAGCCAGCCGAACTCGGTCGGGTGCCGCGTGCCGTAGACGAGGTACTCGAGCCCGTCCGGGCCCGCCCGGAACGTGTGCTCGAGCAGGTCGGCGCGCTGGACGACGCAGTCCCCGGCGGCGACCTCGTGCACCGCCTCGTCCTGCCAAACGAGACCGGAGCCCGCGAGCACGAAGTAGATCTCCTCGGAGGCGCCGTGGGAGTGCGGCGGCGTCGGGAGCATCCCCGGGGCGACCCGGACGCGGTTGACGCCCACCCCCTCCGCGCCGGCGGCCGCGCCGAGCCGCTGCCACGATGCGTCGATCTCCCCCTTCGCGGCGCGATGGGCCTCCACCTCGTCCCAGTGCGCCACGCCCATTGGTGGGACTATCGCAGGACGCCTCCGCTCTCCGAGGTACTGTCGGCCGGGGATGACCCGCCGCCTCGCCCTGGTCGCGCTCCTCTACGGAGTGCTGACCCCTGCCGCGCTCGCCGCGTCGCCGGTGACGCTCCTGCCGGGCGTCACGTTCGAGCAGGGGGTCCAGTTCACGCTGCACGGCCCGGTCGCCGTCGACGTGATCACGGCGCCGAGGCCCGGCGACCAGCAGGGCCTCTACGCACTCGCCGCGGTCACCGCCCACGGCCCGCTCACCGCCGGCCGCGACCGGCTGACGCGGATCGAGCGCGACCTGTCGGCGCAGGCGACCGTGGTCGGCATCGACGGCGACTTCCCGGCGAAGGCCGGGCTGCCGGCCGGGATCCTGATGCAGGGCGGCGCGCTCGAGCACACGCCCGAGCCCGCCCGCTCCTCGATCGGCATCGACCAGGCGGGGACGCTGCACGTCGACCGCGTCTCGTTCGCGGGCAGCTGGCAGGGAACCGGGCAGCGCCGGCCCGTCGCGGCCGTCAACCAGCCGCCGGCCCGGAACCAGGTCGTCCTCCTGACCCCGGCGTACGGCTCGACCGCCCCGGCCGTCGCGGGCTCGGCCGAGGTCGTGCTGCAGCCGCTCGCCGCGGCCGTCCCCGGCGCCGACCTGCAGGCGCCCGCGGTCGCCGTCGGTGCGGGCGGCGGCGAGGCGATCCCGCCGGACGGCGCCGTCCTGCAGGCAACCGGCACCGCCGTCGCCTCGCTCCAGGCCGAGGCGCCGGCCGGAACGCCGGTGACGGTGCGGCTGGCGCTCGAGCCGACCTGGGCCGGCACCGTGTCGGCGCTCGGCGGCGGGCCGGTGCTCGTGCGCGCCGGCAAGGCCGTTTTCCGGTCGGGCGAGAGCTTCACGAGCGACCAGATCTCCGACCGCGGCCCCCGCGCCGCCGTCGGCCAGCTCGCCGACGGACGGGTGATCCTCGTCGCGGTCGACGGCGACCAGCCGGGCTACAGCGTCGGGATGACGAGCTTCGAGCTCGCGCAGACGATGGCGCGCCTGGGCGCCGTCACCGCGTGCGCGGTCGCGTCGGGCGGTGAGGTGACGGCTGCGTTCGACGGCCGGCTCCTCGACCGGCCGAGCGTCTCCGGCGGCGGTGCGATGGGCGACGCGCTCCTCGAGGAGTACTTCGGCGTGTACGCGCCGCCGCCCCCGGAACCGCTCCTGAACGGAGATCCGGGCGCCGATACGGAGCCGCTGCAGTACAAGCTCGTGCGTCCCTCGACGGTGACGGCCGAGCTCGTCGGCCCGGACGGGACCGTGCACCCGATCGAGTCGTCGGTCGCGCACGACCCCGGCACCTACACCGCGGCAGCCGACGCCTCGACGCTCCAGCCGGAGGGCGAGTGGCACTGGAACGTCACCGCCAGGGACGACCTCGGACGCGTCTCGACGATCGACCGCGCGTTCCTCGTCGACTCGACCTTGCGCGGTCTCGCCGTCGCGCCGGCGCCCGGACGTGCGAATGTCCGCTTCGTGCTCGGTCACGCGGCGACGGTGCGGCTCCGGATCGAGACGGCGGGGGGCGTCACGGTGAGGGCGCTGCCCGCGGTCGCGCTCCCGGTGGGCCCGCAGTCGCTCGCCTGGGACGGCCGGCTTCCCGGCGGCGCGCGCGCGCCCGGCGGTGCCTACGTCGCGCACGTCTTCGCCACGAGCGACGTCGGCACCTCGGACCTGCAGGCCTCGTTCACGTTGCGGGCGGCGCCGTGACCTCGCTGCTCGCGCACTACGGCGTGCCCGTGATCATCGTCCTGATGGCGATCGACGCCGTGTTTCCCGCGGCGAGCGAGCTCGTGATGGTGTATGCCGGCGCGCTCGCGTCCGGCGCGCTCGTCCACCAGGTGCACATCTTCGGGTGGGACGCGAGCGGCTTCGCGGCATTTGTCGTCGTCGTCGCCGCCGGAGTCGTCGGCTACCAGATCGGCGCCGCCTTCGGCTGGTGGGTCGGCGACCGCGGCGGACGTCCGTTCCTGG
>DASUZZ010000024.1:0-76261 GCA_036376615.1 Gaiellaceae bacterium | reverse complement strand
CAGACCTCTGGTGTATCAGTCGTCGTGCCAACGGCGCTGCTGATTAGCCACGTCTGGATGGGATAACCGCTGAAAGCATCTAAGCGGGAAGCCCACCTCGAGATGAGGCCTCCCATCTCCTAGAGAGAGTAAGAGCCGTGGAAGACCACCACGTCGATAGGCGGGACGTGCAAGCACAGCAATGTGTTCAGCGGACCCGTACTAATTGCTCGAGGTCTTGATTTAGAACTCACTACCGTGACTATGGAGTTTTGAGGGTGCGCATTCGCTTGCGCTCGACCTCGACAATTTGGGCGGTCATAGCGGCGGGGAAACACCTCTTCCCATTCCGAACAGAGAAGTTAAGCCCGCTAGCGCCGATGGTACTCGGGGCGCAAGCCCCCGGGAGAGTAGGACGCCGCCCATCTTCTCAAGTGCCCGGCACCTCGGTGCCGGGCACTTTTCGTTGGCGGACCGGCTAGCCTCGCAGGAGTGGAGGGCTGCCTCGCCTGCGACCTCGCCGAAGGGCGGCTCCCGCTGCCCGGCGGCGTGATCCACGAGACGCCCCGATGGCTCGTCGAGCACTGCGTCGGCCCGCTCCCGGTCGGGACCCTGCTCGTGAAGCCGCGGCGCCACGTCACGCGGGTCGCCGGGCTCGACGAGGACGAGGCAGCCGAGCTCGGGCCGTTGCTCCGGCGCGCGGCGGCGATCGTCGACGAGCTCGTCGAGCCCGAGCAGGTCTACACCTGCCTGTGGTCGCACGCGGGACGGGAACCGGTCCACGTCCACTGGGTCGTGCAGCCCGCGACGAGTGCCGACATCGACGCCGTCGGCGCGTACGGCCCCGCGCTCCAGGTCGGCCTCTTCGAGCGCAACGTCCAGCCCGATCCGGCCGCGGTCGCCGCGTTCGCCGACCGGGCGCGCGCAGTGTTCGCGGACGCCGGCTAGGCCGCCTCGAGCCGCTCGCGCCACTCCGGGTCGAGGGCGCGCAGCCGGCGGAGGCGCTCGGCGAGCGGCGGGTGGCTCGCGAACAGCGAGGCGGGGCGCTCGCCGGCGAACGGGTTCGTCGTGTAGAGCGGCTCCGTGAACGGCGGCGCCGCGAACGAGACGAGCTCGGTCGCCGCCTCGAAGCGCACGAGCGCGTCCGCGAGGCCGTGCGGTGATCCGCAGAGCTCGGCGGCGAGCCGGTCGGCGTCGTATTCGCGCCGTGGCGAGAGCAGCAGGTGGACGACCGCTGCCGCGATCGGCGCGAGCACGAACAGGAGCGACCGCTGCAGGAAGCCGCCGAGGCGCGAGAGGTCGACGATCGACCCGGCGACGACGACGGCGATCGTCTGCACGAGGACGTCGCGGTGCCGGAGGTGCGCGATCTCGTGCGCGACCACGCCCTCGAGCTCGGCCGGGGAGGCGACCCCGATCAGGCCGACCGAGACGGCGAGCGCAGAGCCGCCGCCGGCGCCACGGCCGGCCGACAGGGCGCGCGGGTAGCCGTCGCGGAGCACGTAGAGCTTCGGCTTGATCACCCCCGCGCGCACGGAGAGCGTCTCGACCGTCGAGTGGAGCCCCGGCGCCTCGCCCTGCAGCAGCTCGCGGGCGCCGACCATCCCCATCACGATCCGCTCCGCGTACCAGTAGAGCGCGCCGGAGATGAGGACTGCGGAGCCGACGAAGAGCAGGAGCAGGCGGTAATCGCCGAGCGCCCAGCCGGCGAGCCCGAACACGCCGACGAACACGACGAGGCACGCCCACGCCTTCAGCACGTTGCGCGCGACGATCAGCCGACGCCCCACGGCGTGCCTACGCGTCGTCGTCCGTGTCGCCGTCGTCCTCGGCGAGGGCGCGCGGCGGCCAGTCCGGCTCCGGCGCATCGCACCGGCTCGAGCAGTGCAGGGAGGCGACGTTCTGGAGCGGGATCAGGATGTGACCGTTGAGCTCGACGTGCGCGACGTCCTCGACGTAGCAGTACGCCGTCAGCACGCCGTCCTGGTACTCGCCCCCGAAGAGGGCGATCTCGACCTGCTCGCCCTTGTACTTGTTGGTGTAGTCCTCCAACCGACGCTCCCCCTGGAACCTATCCGATCCCCGCCTCGAAGCGGTCCTCCGTGAAGTGGAGCTCGAGAACGCCGCAGTTCGCGATCGGGTGCGACGGCTCGTCGCTGACATGGGTTCGCAGCGCCCGCATGGTGCCCCCGTGCGAGACCAGCAGGACCCGGTCGCTCGGGTGGGCCCGCGCGATCCGCTCGGCGGCGGCCAGCACGCGCTCGATGTGCTCCTCGCGCGTCTCGCCGCCCGGCCGCTCCCCGCCCGGGAAGCGCGCTTCGACCTCGGCCCGGGTCAGCCCCGACCAGGCACCGACGTTCACCTCGCGCAGCCCCGGCTCGACGACCACCTCGACCGCGTGAGGCGCCGCGACGATCTCGGCAGTCTCGCGCGCGCGGCGCAGGTCGCTCGAGTACACGGCATCGAACGGCGCCGCGCGGAGCTGCTCGGCGAGCTCGCGCGCCTGCGCGCGGCCGGTGTCGTTGAGCGGCGGGTCGGCCCAGCCCTGGTAGCGGCCCACCCGGTTCCACTCGGTCTCGCCGTGGCGGACGAGGAGGATCGTGGTCATCGCCGCTAACGTAGCGCCGCGATGGAACTCGGCCTCGACGGGAAGGTGTGCATCGTCACCGGCTCGACGTCGGGCATCGGCCTCGAGATCGCGCGGCAGCTGCACGAGGAGCGAGCGCGCGTCGTCACCACCGGCCGACGTACGGAGGGGATCGGCGAGCTGCACGTCGCGGCCGACCTGGCGCGGCCCGGCGAGCCCGAGCGCGTGGTCGGCGCCGCCAACGACCGCTTCGGGCAGATCGACTGCCTCGTCAACAACGTCGGCGGGACGGCGATCCACCGCCTCGGCGACCTCACCGACGACGACTGGCAGCGCTCGTTCGAGCTGAACCTGATGAGTGCGGTGCGCGCGACACGCGCCGCCGTGCCTCTGATGGCGGGCCGGGGAGGAGTGATCGTCAACGTCTCGTCCACGTCGGGAAAGCGCCCGTCCGCGACGCTGCCGGAATACTCCGTGATGAAGGCCGGGCTGCTGTCGTTCTCGCGCCTCGTCGCGGACGTCCACGGGAAGGACGGGATCCGCTGCAACGCGGTCACGCCAGGCCCGACGGCGAGCGAGGCGTGGCTCGGGCCGGGCGGGCTCGCCGAGCAGCAGGGCGACCGCGACGAGGTGCTCGCGCGGGTGGCCGCGGGCCGGCCGCTCGGCCGGTTCGGGGAGCCGGCGGAGATCGCCGCGGTCGTCGTCTTCCTGTGCTCGGAGCGCGCGTCCAACGTGACCGGCGCGGCCTGGAGCGTCGACGGCGGAACCGTCCCCGTCATCATCTAGCCTGGCTTCGATGCCCGAGGTCGCCGGGACGGTCGCCGATGCCTTCGCGTCCCGGATCCGGGAGCTCGAAGACCGTGCGCTGTCGCCGGTCGCCGTCCGCTCGTACGGGACCCGCGGCCGCGAGCGAGAGGAGGAGGGGGAGTGCAGCCTGCGCACGCCGTTCCAGCGCGATCGCGACCGGATCCTGCACTCGAAGCCGTTTCGCAGGTTGAAGGGGAAGACCCAGGTCTTCATCGACCCGGCCGGCGACCACTACCGGACGCGGATGACGCACACGCTCGAGACGACGGGCATCGCGCGGGTCGTCGCGCGCGCGCTGCGGCTGAACGAGGACCTGACCGAGGCGATCGGCCTGGGGCACGACATGGGCCACCCGGCATTCGGCCACGCCGGCGAGGCGGCGCTGGACACGCTGATCGACGGCGGCTTTCGCCACAACGAGCAGTCCGCGCGGATCGCCGTCAGGCTCAACCTCACACACGAGGTCGTCGACGGAATCCTCACGCACACCGGCCCCCGGGAGCCGCAGACGCTCGAGGGGAAGATCGTGCGCATCGTCGACCGCGTCGCGTACATCAACCACGACATCGACGATGCGATCCGCTACGGGATGCTCGAGGAGGGCGACCTCCCGCGGGCCGAGATCGCGATCCTCGGGCCGACGGGCGCGCGGCGCATTGACACGCTCGTGCACGACCTCGTCGAGCACTCCGCCCGGGCGGGCGACATCGTCCAGGGCGACGAGGTCGGCGGGGCGATGCTGGCGCTCCGCGCGTTCATGTTCGAGCGTGTCTACCTCGGGCCCGAGACGAGCCCGGAGCACGACCGCGCGCACGCGACGATCGCTCTCATCGTGACGCACCTGCGTGGGCGCGGGGATTCGGAGGGCCAGATCGTCGAGTTCGTCGCCGGCATGACCGACCGTTTCGCGCTGTCGTACGCTGCGGGGCTCGACTGATGGCGCGGCTGAAGGACACGACGGTGGAGGCAGTCAAGGAGAGGGCCGACTTCGTCCAGCTCGTCGAGGCGAGGACGCAGTTGCGCCGCGGCGGTGCGAACGGCCGCTACATGGGCCGCTGCCCCTTCCACGAGGAGAAGACGCCGTCGTTCTCGGTCAACGGGATCGACAAGTGGTACTACTGCTTCGGCTGCGGCGCGAAGGGCGACCTGATCACCTTCGTGCGGGAGACGGAGGGTCTCGACTTCACCGGCGCGATCGAGTGGCTCGCCGATCGGTTCGGGGTCCCGGTCGAGTACGAGGAGAGCACGCCGGCGCAGGACGCGGCGCGTCGCCGCCGCGACCGGCTGTTCGCGCTGCTCGAGCAGGCGGCGACCTACTATTCGCGGACGCTGTGGGAGACGGAGGCGGGGTCGGTCGCGCGCGACTACCTCACGGGACGCGGCCTCGGCGAGGGGGCCTGCCGCGCGTTTCGGCTCGGGCTCGCGCTCGGCGGCAACTCGCTCGCGCGCAAGGCAGCGGCGGCGGGGTTCACGCCGGAGGAGCTGCGTGCGGCCGGGCTGCTGCGGCGAAACGGAGCGGACTACTTCGCCCGACGTCTGCTCTTCCCCCTCGCCGACGCGCGAGGGCGCGTCGTCGGCTTCCAGGCGCGGCGCCTGTACGACGACGACCCGCTGCCGGCCAAGTACGTCAACACACCCGAGTCGGAGCTGTTCCACAAGGGCGCAGTCGTCTACGGGCTCGACTCCGCGCGGGCGGCGATCGCGAAGGAGGACCGGGCATGCGTGGTCGAGGGCAACACCGACGTGATCGCGCTCCGGCAGGCGGGCTTCGCGCCTGTCGTCGCGTGCATGGGGACGGCCCTCACCGAACGGCAGCTCGCGGAACTGGGACGGCTTACGAAGCGTCTCTGGCTTGCGTTCGACGGCGACGCCGCCGGCGAGTCGGCGGCGCTCCGCGGCATGGAGCTCGCCGTCGGCCAGCGGTTCGACGTGCGCGTGGTCGCGCTCCCGCCGGGCGGCGACCCGGCCGACGACCCGAGCGGGTTCGAGGCGAGGCTGGCCGCCGCCGAGCCGTACCTGCTCTATCGCGTCCGCGTCGAGATCGACCGCGCCGAGACGCGCGAGGCCGCATTCAGGACGGTGCGCACGCTGCTCGACGGCGCAGCCGACTCGCCCGAGCGGCAGGACGCGTGGCGGTACGCCAACGACAAGCTCGGCATGACGCTGCAGCTGCGTGCTGCCGGGTCCGCCGCGCGGGCCGCGGCTCCCGTGTCGCGCCGTGTGCTCGATGCGGGGTCGAAGCTCGAGCGGAGCGCGCTCGCGGGGGTTCTGCGTCACCCGGCGCTACAGCCGCTGCTCGCGGAGCTCGGCGAGGAGCACTTCTACGATCCGCAGCACCGCGCAATCCGGAACCACCTCGTCGACGGGGCGCCCCTCGACCGCGAGGGTGTCGGCCTGCTCGCCGAGCTCGACGCGTACGCCGACGCCGACGGGATCGGCGAGGCGACCGGCACCGAGCTCCTTCTGCGGCTCCGCGAGCGGCGGCTCCAGTTCGAGATCCGCGCCGCCCCGGTCGAGCAGCGCGGCGAGCTCACCGAGGCGCTCGCGAAGCTGCGCGAGCGAGCGGCCTCGATCTCGGCCTAGGCGCCGCAGGGCCGCGGCTACACTGTCCGCCGCCCGTTGATCCCCGGTAGCTCAATTGGCAGAGCATCCGGCTGTTAACCGGAGGGTTGTTGGTTCGAGTCCAACCCGGGGAGCTCGAAGTCGTCCTCGGCGGCGACGCAGAATCATCCCTCGGGGATGATGCCCCGTACGACGAGCCGACGGTAGCGTCGGGCGCATGCCCGGGACCGAATCGGTCGACAGGCCGTCCGGGCGCCCGCGGGTGCTCGTTCTCGGCGGCGGGTTCGCCGGGGTCGGCGCTGCGCAGAAGCTGAAGGACGCCGACGCCGAGGTCGTGCTGGTCGACCGGCACGACTACCACACGTTCCAGCCGTTGCTGTACCAGCTCGCGACCGGGCTGCTCGAGGACACGGCCGTGGGCCATTCGCTTCGCGACCTGGTCGGGCACCACCAGAACACGGTCGTCCATCGCTCGACGGTCACGGGCGTCGACCTCGACGAGCGCGTCGTGACGTTCGACGACCTTTCGCCGATCTCGTACGACTACCTCGTCGTCGGGCTCGGCGCGGAGGTGAACTTCTTCGGGACGTCCGGAGCCGCGGAGCACGCCTTTCCGATGTACACCCTCGTGAACGCCGTGAACCTCAAGAAGCATCTGCTCGAGCGCTGGGAGGCGGCCGACCACGACCCGACGCTGATCGAGGACGGCGCGCTGAACGTGGTGATCGTCGGGGGCGGACCGACGGGGGTGGAGACGGCGGGAGCGATCGCCGAGCTCTACCGCGCCGACTTCGCGAAGGACTACCCGAACGTCGATCAGGACCAGGCGCGGGTCATCCTGGTCGAGGCGGGGCCCGAGCTGTTCTCGATGTTCAAGCCGAAGCTGCGCGCGTACGCGGCCAAGGCGCTCGCCGAGCGGACGGTCGACATCCGTACCGGCTCCGCGGTGGCCTCGGTCTCGGCGAACCGTGTCACGCTCGGGCCGGGGGAGGAGCTGAAGGCGCACACGCTGGTCTGGGGCGCCGGCCTGCAGGGCAACGCGCTCGTGCAGTCGTTCGGGCTCGAGCTGGAGCGCGGGAACCGGGTCGGCGTGCAGGACGACCTGACCCTCGCCGGGCATCCGGAGGTCTTCGTGGTCGGCGACATCGCCGCGATCGGCGACGCGAAGACGCGCCAGGTCCTGCCGCAGCTCGGTTCGGTCGCGCTTCAGTCGGGCGAGCACGCAGGCGAGACGATCGCCCGCAGGATCTCCGGCAAGAAGACCAAGCCGTTCGCGTACAAGGACAAGGGCACGATGGCGGCGATCGGCCGCGGCGCCGCCTGCGTCCAGATGCTCGGCGGACGCACGATGACCGGAGCGAAGGCGCAGGTCGCCTGGGGGACGGTGCACCTGGCGCTGCTGCCGACGAACGAGGACCGCGCGAAGGCGATCGTCGACTGGGCCGGCGCCACGCTGACGCACCAGCGGGCCGGGCGCATCACCGTCGACAGTGACTAGCGCATGAGCGTCACAGCCTCGACGGCCGTCGACCTGGCCCGGCTCCAGTTCGCATCGACCTCGATCTACCACTTCCTGTTCGTCCCGCTCACGCTGGGGCTCGGGCCGCTCGTCGCGATCATGCAGACCCGCTGGCATCGCACCGGTGACGAGGCCTGGCTGCGGCTCACCCGGTTCTTCGGGACGCTGTTCCTGATCAACTTCGCGATCGGCGTCGCGACCGGGCTCGTGCAGGAGTTCGAGTTCGGGATGAACTGGTCGGTCTACTCGAAGTTCGTCGGCAACGTCTTCGGCGCGCCGCTCGCCATCGAGGGGCTTGCTGCCTTCATGCTCGAGTCGACGTTCCTCGGGCTCTGGATCTTCGGCTGGAACCGGCTCTCGCCGCGCATCCACCTCGCGACGCTCTGGATCGCCGTTCTCGGGACCTGGCTGTCGGGCTACTTCATCCTCGTCGCCAACTCCTGGATGCAGCACCCGGTCGGGTACAAGGTCGTGAACGGGGAGGCGCAGCTCACGAGCGTCTGGGCGCTGCTCGCGAACGGGTTCGCGCTGCGCGCCTACGTGCACACGATGCTGGCCGGCCTGATCTTCGGGTCGATCATCACGCTCGGGGTCTGCTGCTGGCACTTCCTGCGCGGCCACGATGTCCAGGTCTTCACGAAGGCCGCGAAGCTCGCGCTGATCGTCGCGGTGCCGGTGACGCTGCTGCAGCTCGTGGTGGGCAACCGCTTCGGCGCGGCGGTGACGAGCGCGCAGAGCATGAAGATCGCGGCGTCCGAGGCGCAGTGGGACACCTGCCAGCCGTGCGGCTTCTCGCTGTTCCAGATCGGCGGCTTCACGTCCAGCGATCCGACGCCGAGCTTCTCGATCACGATCCCGCGGCTCCTCTCGTACATGGCGACCGGCTCGTTCGACGGACAGGTGCAGGGGCTCAACGAGCTGCAGCAGCAGGAGCGCCGGCAGTACGGCCCCGGAAACTACATGCCCAACGTCCGGGTGATCTACTGGTCGATGCGGGTGATGGCCTACATGGGCATGCTGATGTTCCTCGTCGCAGCCCTCGGCGGCTGGCTCTACTGGAAGCAGAAGCTCGTCCGCGCGCGCTGGTTCCACCGCGTCGCGATCGTCGCGATCGCGTTCCCCTATATCGCCGCGACCGCGGGCTGGGTCCTGACGGAGATGGGACGGCAGCCGTGGATCGTGCAGGGGCTGCTGCTGACCGACAAGGCGAACTCTCCGAACGTCAGCCCGACGTGGCTCGGGATCAGCCTCACCGTCTTCATCGCGTTGTACGTCGTCCTCGGCGTCGTCGACTTCGTGCTCATGCGCCGGTACGCGCGGCCCGAACAGCCGGAGGCGGCGGGAGAGCTGCCCGCGCCGGCGGCGACCTTCTGATGAACCTCGAGATCCTCTGGTTCTGCCTGGTGGCGGTTCTCTGGAGCGGCTATCTCGTGCTCGAGGGATTCGACTTCGGAGTCGGCATGCTGCTCCCGTTCCTCCCGCGCGACGAGCGCGAGCGCAGCGTCATGTTCGAGACGATCGGGCCGGTCTGGGACGGCAACGAGGTCTGGCTCGTCGTCGCCGGCGGCGCGACGTTCGCCGCGTTCCCGGCGTGGTACGGGACGATGTTCTCCGGGTTCTACCTCGCGCTGCTGCTCATCCTGTTCTTCCTGATCGTTCGCGTCGTCTCGTTCGAATGGCGGGGGAAGGGGCACGGCCCTCATTGGCGGCGCGTCTGGCTCCTGGCGAACGCGGCGGGCAGCACCGGGATCGCGTTCATCTGGGGAGTCGCGCTATCGAGCCTTCTCCACGGCGTCCCGATCGGCTCCGACGGCAGCTATGCCGGGACGTTCTGGGACCTGTTCACCGGCTACAGCGTCCTCGGGGGGATCGCCTTCGTCCTCGTGTTCGCCTTCCACGGCGCGAGCTTCCTGACACTGCGGACGACCGGCGACCTCTGCGAGCGTGCGAGACGCGCAGCGCGCGTGCTGGCGGTTCCCGCCGTGGGCGTGGGCGGCGGCTACCTGATCTGGACGGTGGCGGTGGCCGTCGACCGCAACGACAAGGACGTCTTCCCGCCCGTGCTTCCGGCCGCGATCGCGATCGCGGGCCTCGTGCTCGCCGGCTTCCTGGTGTACCGGGGCAGGAGCGCGCCCGCGTTCGCGCTCGGCTCGCTCGCGACGATCAGCGTGGTCGCGACGCTCTTCACGAGCCTCTACCCGCGCGTGATGGTCTCGAACCCGGACTTCGCCAACAGCCTGACCGTCTCGAGCGCATCCTCGGCGCACTACACGCTCGCCGTGATGTCCGTGGTCGCCTTGATCTGCCTGCCGCTCGTGCTGCTCTACCAGGGATGGACGTACTACGTCTTCCGTGCGCGCGTGACCGGCGACGAGGTTCGCTCGCCTGCCGAGCTCCTCGACCAGCGAGCCGGCCAGGCCGGCGGCGACGAGCTCAGCAGCCCGCCCGCCGCGACGTGAGCGACCGCGTCCGGCGCGTTCACTTCCGTCGCAGGCCGAGCACGGCCGAGCGCGCGCCGAAGACGGCTGCGTAGGCCGCCGCGAAGCCGGCGACGGCCAGGGTCAGTGCGAGCTTCAGCATGAGGTCTCCACGACCTCACCGTGCGCCGCCGTAGGTGGGGCCGCGCCGGCCGAAGGTCCGGCTGCGACCAGGTGAACGAGTGGGCGGCGGCGCGCTCCAGGGATCGCAGCCGCCGCCCACGGTCGCGGTCGCCGTGCGTGCCCTCGTTCCCCCTGTCGGCGGCTTCGCGACGCTCGCAGCTTGGACCAGGAAGCGCCGAACGGCGCCGGTCGTTCGGCTAGGGCGAAGGCGCGGTTCCCGCGACGCGTGCAAAGGCGCGCACGCAGATGGGGTCGAACTGGGTGCCGGCGGAGCGGAGCACCTCGTCGACGGCCGCGTCCTGCGCGCGAGCGCGGCGGTAGGGACGATCCTCGAGCATTGCCTGGAACGCATCCGCCACAGCCACGATCCGCGCCTCGAGCGGGATTGCCGACTTGCAGATGCCCTCCGGATACCCCGACCCGTCCCACCGCTCGTGATGGCAGCGGACGATCGCGCGAATGCTGTCGGGGACGATCTCGGGCAGAGCGGCGGCACCCGCCTCGGCGTGCGTCTGGACGTGCGACCGCTCGCCGTCGTCGAGCGGACCCGGCTTGGCGAGGATCTCCTGGTCGAGCAGCGACTTGCCGACGTCGTGCAACAGCGCGCCCGCGGCGACGACGAAGCGGCACGACACCGCAACGCCGAGCTCGCCCGCGATCTCGACGGCGAGCGCAGCGACCGCAAACGCGTGCCGGTCGTCGGCGACGTCGGCGCTTCCCCAGTCCCGCACGGCGCCGACCGCCGAGGTAAGAACGTCCGCTCGCTGCGCGGTCTCGTCGAGCATGCTCGGCACGGTATCCCCCTTTCGGGGGACGTCCGTCCATTCCTCTAGGCTCGACCATGCTGGGTTCGCGATTCCGGGCGGGGAGCCCGAACGGTGCGGCACACTCGGGAGTGGTCAGCTGTGATGGGAGAATCGCCGCTCGGGCGCATCCGAGCCTGGATTTCGTCGCCGGTCAGCGCGGTCGGCTTCGCCCTGGCACTGGCCGTGATCGCGATGGTCGTCGCGTGGGCCGTCTCGGCAGTCGCGCAGGGCATCTCGGCCCGGTCGACCGACAACCGGCTCCGCGACGGCGCAACCACGGCGCACGCGCTGCTGGCCGAGCGGATCGACGCGGCGGCAGGCCGTGCGGCCGCGGTCGCCGGCTCGCCCGCGGTCGTCCGCGCGATCCTCGAGCACGACATCCCGAGGCTCGAGGCCGTCGCGGCGCGCCGACGCGTGTTGTTCGTGCTGCGGAGCGGCACGGTCGGCGCGAAACCGCCGGCCGGGTCGCCCAGCCGCGAGGTGGTGGTCTACTCGGGAACGCGTCCGCTCGGCCGCATCATCGCGCCGGTCGCGGTCGACCAGGCGTTCGTCGACGCCGTCGCCGCCGACGCCGGCCTGCACGCGGGCGACGTGCTCAACGTCCGGCAGGGGACTCGCGTCATCCCGCGGTCCGGGACCACGGGGGAAATCGCGCAGGGCGCGCGCACGATCACGCGCCGGCTGCTCGCCACGACGCCGCCGACCGATGTCGTCGCCGCGGGGAAGTCGTGGGGCGGACTGCCGTTCCTGCCGCTGCTGGCGATCGGCCTGCTGGCCTTCATGATCGGCCTCGTGCTGGCGCGGCGCCGCCCTCGCCGCGCGGCCGCGCCGAACCGCGCGGTTCGCGACGCCGTCTCGCTCGTCGGCGAGACGCTCGCGGCGACGCACAATCCAGGCGCGCTGCTCGCCGTGATGCTCGAGTCGGCGATCGAGGCGACCCATGCGTCCGCCGGTGCGCTGTTCCGCGGAGAGGAGAGGGTCGACGAGCGCGGAGGGAGCCTCACCGGAGAGCAGATGCGGATCGGCTTCCGGGACGCGTTCGACGGCTCGACGCTGACGATGGTGCTCGCCGCGGGCGAGGGGTCCTTCACGAAGGACGCGCGGGAGGCGGCCGAGTGGATCAGCGCGCAGGCCGCGATCGCGCTCGAGAACGCGCACCTCCACGAGCTCGTGCAGGAGCAGGCCGTGACGGACGAGCTCACGTCGCTCGCGAACCGCCGGCAGTTCCTCGACGCGCTGGCACACGAGCTGGCTCGTTCCGCGCGAACCGGCGAGACGACCTCGCTGGTCCTGTGCGACCTCGACGACTTCAAGAACGTGAACGACCGCTTCGGCCATCCGGCCGGGGACGAGGTGCTGCGCGTCGTCGGTCGCGTGCTCCGCGAGAGCGTGCGTGAGCTCGACGTGCCGGCGCGGCTTGGCGGCGAAGAGTTCGCCGTCGTGCTCCCGAACACGATGCTCGACGGGGCGGTGCGACTCGCCGAGCGCATCCGCGTCGCCGTCGAACGAGCGGCGATCGTCGTCGGAGGCAAGCGCATTCCGGTTACCGTGAGCCTCGGCGTGGCGACCCATCTGGAAGACGAGACGCTCGAGGACCTCATGCACCAGGCGGACCGCTGTCTGTACGCCGCCAAGGAGGCCGGCAAGAACGTCGTGGTCAGCGGCCCGGAGGGGCCGGGCGGCGGCGTCGGGTGGCGTCCGGAACCGCTGCGAAGATCCCCCACCTGATGCGCAGAATCAACGCTCTCGCCGCGGTCGCCGCCTCGATCGGCGTTGCCGGTGCCGCCCGCGCCCTGATCGGCCCGGGCGGCGGGCACGACGCGTCGCCGAAGGTGGTGCCGCCGGCCGCGCCGCCGTCGCCGCCCTCGCGCGTCGTCGGGGTCACGGTCGCTCCGGTGCATCCGCTCAAGCGCCCCGCGAAACGCCTCGTCGCACGCCACGTCGCACGCCACCACACGCTTCCCGTCCCGACGACGGCGCCGACGGCCGCCCCGGTGTACATCGCCTACCATCCGCCGGCGGCGACGCCCGCACGCGTCCACGTCGTCACGCCTGCGCCGACCCGATCCGTCGAGCCGGGCGGCGGGAAGCGCTCGAAGCCGCACCGGGCGAAGCCGCACCAGCCGGTCTCGCGCCCGACGCCGACGCCGACCCCGTCCCCGTCCCCGACGCCGACTCCGACTCCGACTCCCACGCCGACGCCGACGCCCACGCCGAGCCCGACCCCGAGCCCGACGCCGAGCCCGACGCCGACCCCGAGCCCGACGCCGACGCCGACGCCCACCCCGACGCCGACGCCCACGCCGACCCCGACGCCCACGCCGACGCCGACTCCCACGCCGCCGCCCGTGGAGCAGCCGACCGTGGTCTACGCGAGCACTTCCCGCCTGACGTGGCCGCCGAACGTCCCGACGCGCGGGCCCCTGCCGCCGGCGGCCGGCGGCTCGAGCGAGCCGTCGTTGCCGCCGCCCGACGTTCCGACCCGCGGTACGCTGCCCACGCCGGCGCCGCCGTCCGACTCGAGTCCTTAGGACACCGTCACCGGCACGCGCTGCACGTGCTGCGGCGTGCCGTCCACGGCGCTCGGGGCGAAGGCGATCACCGTCGCGGGGCCGGGGGCGCGCGCGTGGAGGGTCGTCCGAAACGCTCCGCGGGACGGCGCGCCGGTGGTGGCGGTCACGGTCCGTCGGCCGACCACGCTCCCGTGCTGCCGTAGCTCGATCACGAGCGTCGCTTCGAACACGGCTGCGGTGCCGGACACGGTGAACGTCGCGGGCACCCGCTGTCCGCGCGCGGGAGACTCGACCAGGATGGCCGGCACGAACCCGACGACGTCGGCACGGACGAGGCCCCGGCGACCGGCGACGTCGACGCGCCGCACACCCGGAAGGCCGGTGAGCGTGTAGACGACCTCGGCAATGCGATCCGGCGAGAGTGTGCCGATTGAAACATGGGCGGTTCCGCGAGCGACGCGCACGGGTACACGGAGCCCGAGCGCGCCGAGTGCCGTAGCGGGGGTCGAAGGTGCCGCCGGCACTCCGGCGCGCTCGGCTCGAAGCGCCCCGTCGTGCACCCGAAAGACGGTCAACGCGGTCGTGTGCGGGGCAGGATGCGATCCGCCGCAGCCCCCCGACAGGAGCGCACCCGTCACGGCGAGCGCGAAGCCGACCATCCGAAACCGCGTCGAATCCCGCACGGCGGCTGGCAGTATCCTATGAGCCATGAGTGTGGTGGGCGTGGTCCTGATCGCAGCTGCGGTCGTGCTCGTGGCCGCCGCGGAATGGCCGCTGCTCGCCCGCCGCTTCGGCGTGGACGGACGCAAGCGGCGCGATCGCGCGCGGAGGAAGTCGCAGCTCCGCGTCGTCCGGAACGAGTCGGACGAATTCGCCCGCGACGTCGAGCGCGACCTCGCCGCGCTGCCCACCATCGACCCGCGCGACGCGAAGAACCGCTGAAGAGGCTTGGCCCCCGTGTCGTGAAGTTGTTCCTCGCCTCCGCGAGCGTGCGCGGGCAGGTCCCGCAGCTGACCGATCTCGTCGGGCCGGGCGCCGTCGTCGCGGTCTCGGCGAACGCGCTCGACGCCGACGATGCGCTCCGTGCGGGGTGGCTCGAGCGGGAGGTGACTGCGTTGGCCGCCGCCGGGCTCTCTCCGATCGAGCTCGACCTGCGTGACTACTACCGTCGCCCGGAAGGCCTCCAGGCTGCGCTCGCCGGCGTGGACATGATCTGGGCGACCGGGGGCAACGTCTTCGTGCTCAGGAAGGCGCTGCAGCGGAGCGGTCTCGACGCACTGCTGCAGGAGTCGTTGCGCGCCGACGCACTCGCCTACGGCGGCTCGAGCGCGGGCGGGTGCATCTGTGCCCCGAGCCTGCGCGGCATCGAGCTGGTCGAGGATGCGGAGGCGGCGGGCGAGCCGATCTTCGCCGGGCTCGGGCTCGTCGACTTCGCGATCGTGCCGCATGTCGGTGCCGACGGCGGAGCCGGCGAGGCCATGGAGCGGCTCGTCGACTACTTCCGGCTCGCCGGGGTGCCCTATCGACCGCTCCGTGACGGGCAGGCGATCGTGGTGCGGGACGGACGCACCACGACGATCGAGCTGTACTGAGCCGCTACCCGGCGACGATCGTCGTGCGGAGAGTCGCCGTGTTCGGCGTGACCGACGTCCCCTGCCCGTTCGGGAGGACGTCCTCCATGTTCTTCGTCTCCTGGTAGTCGGAGACGCGCACGACCAGCTTGTGGCGGCCCGGCGTGACGTGGACGTGGACGCCGCCGTTCGTCCAGGTCGCCGGCGTGGGACTTCCGTCGACGGTAACGGTGATCGACGACGGGTCGACGCCCGAACCGCTGTCGTTGGCGGTCACGATCAGGTCGTCGCCCTTGAACGGCAGGAGCCCAAGCTTCGGCGACGTCGTGTCGTTCAGCCACCAGCGGATCGTGAACGGGCCACGCGGCGACCTGGCGGCCGAGTCGAGGACGATGTCGTACGCGCCCGGTGCGGGGAGCACCGCCCCGGCGACCAGCCGCGGGCTCCCGTACGTGCTGCGGTACGGGTTGAGGTCGACCGGCAGGCCGGTGTAGCCGACGAGCCGGTTCTCGTCGCCCGCCGCGGTGACGAACGGCGTCACGTGCCCGCGCAGGACGACGACGCCGAAGTTGGCGGGGTTCCCCTTCACCGTCAGGCGGAACACGCGCTCGGGGCCGGCGAACGTCCCGCCGCCACCCGTCGGATAGCGGTAGCTCGAGACGAGAGACGGCGCGCCGACGGTCGTGCCGTGCACGATGCCGGGCCGGGTCAGCGCGACCGCATGCTCGCGCGAGAGCTTCGGGTCGGCGACGTCGAGCCAGAACGGGACGCGGCGCACGTCGGCGCCACGCGTGAGCACCACGAAGCCGGTGACGTCTCCCGCCGTCGAGCCCGCCGTCGCGTTCACGGTCAGCGTCCCGGGAGCGGCGACCTGCGTCTCCGTCGTGACGGTCGCCTTGCCCTGCTGCACCATCACCCCGACCGTCCACGGCGCCGGCCCGCCGCCGGCGTCGGCGACGGCGATCGTGCGCTCCGCGGTCGCACCAGGTCGCAGCTCGCCGAACGAGAGCCCCGACGGCGTTGAGAAGATCAGCGGATCGTTCGCACGCGGGACGTCGATGATCCCGCCGCCCTCACGGGTCGTCGGCACCTCGGTGCCGTTCGACGCGCGCACCGGGTCGCCCGTCTCGACGAGTGCCTCCTTGACCTGGGCGACCGTCCAGCCGGGATGGCGTTCGAGCAACAGTGCCACCGCTCCCGCGACGTGAGGCGTGGCCATGCTCGTGCCGCTCAGCAGCCCCCAGGTCTGGTTCGACGTCGGCAGCGACGAGAGCACGTTCACGCCCGGCGCCGACACGTCCGGCTTCATCTGTAGCGAGACCGGCGTCGGGCCGGCCGAGGAGAAACCGGCGATCGTGCCGGTGGACGCCGCCGCCGCCACGGTGATGGCGTCGGGCGCGTTCCCGGGCGAGGTGATGGTGCCGTACCCGAAGGTGCTGAAGTCGTTACCGGCGGCGACGACCGGTACGACCCCAGCCGCTGCCGCCGCGTCCAGCGCCTGTACGACGATGTCACGGGAGGGCTCGACCTCGGGCTCGCCGATCGACAGGTTGATCACGTTCATGCCGTCGCTGACCGCGGCCTCGATCGCCGCCGTGATCTCGGCGGCGTTCCCGTCGAGACCCTCGTCGGGCGTGGGGATCGTCAGCGCCTTGTAGTTGCCGAGGTAGGCATTCGGCGCGACACCGGAGATCGTGTTGCCGAGCGCCTTCTCGCCGTAGTCGCCCGCCGCGATTCCGGCGACGTGCGTCGCGTGGAACGAGTTGACGGGGTCGTACGGGACGTTCGCGTACTTCCACGTCGGGGACGGCGGCGCAAACGTCCGTTGGACGATCACCTTCGGGGTCGTGTACTTCGTCTGGCCCTTCGGGAAGCCGGGCGGGTACTGGAAGCCGCTGGGGTCGAAGTACGGATGCGTGGCCTGGAGGCCGTCGTCGATGATCCCGATCTTCATCCCGTTCCCCGCAGTCGCGAAGTTCGGCCCCCACAGCTGGTCGGCGCCGATCTGCTGCGGGCCGCCGGCTGTGCCGCGCAGCGCGTGGTAGCGGACGTTGGGCCACACCTCCGCGACGCCCGGGATCCTGGACAGCAGCGCGGCCTGCGAGCGCGGGAGGGAGACGGCCATCCCGTCGGCGACGAGGTGGTAGTGCCAGCGCACCTGGGCGTCCGGCAGCACGCTCGTGATGCGCGTCTCGAGCGCCGTCTGCGCCGAGTCGACCTGGCGCATGTACGTCCGGTGCGACGCCGACTGCATCGTGCGGCCGAAGATCGACAGCGACGGTGCGCGCAGCGTCACGACGACCTCCGTCATCGGGCCGGGGCCGTGCGCTCCGAGACCGTCTCCGGAGAGCACGACGGCGGCCAGAGCCGCCGCTGCAGCAAGGAACGCGAACCGCTTCAGAGTGCGGATGAGAGGACTTGAACCTCCACGCCCTTACGGGCACACGGACCTGAACCGTGCGCGTCTACCAATTCCGCCACATCCGCGAGCGGCGTCAGTGTAGCCGGGTGCCGTTCTTGGCTAACCGAGCGCGGCGGGCTCCGCGCCGAGCTGCTTCGCCCACCATTCGGCGTCGCGCTCGCGGAACGTGTCCTTGAGCTCGTCGACGTAGGTGGCGAGGTCCTCCTCGTGCTGGGCGATCCACTCCTCGCGGGCGGCGAGCTCGCGGGCGAGATCCTCCTGGCGCTCCTGCCGGACCTCCAGCTCGGACTGGAGGCGGGCGACGCGTGCGCGCAGCTCCTCCTCGAGCTGGTCGTTCCTCGAGGAGTTGGACGCGAGCTCGGCCTCGCACTCGACCAGGCGCGCCTCGCGCGCCTCGAGCGCGGCCTGGCGCTCGGTTGCCTCCTTCTCGAGCAGCGCCACGTCCTGCTTGTGCGCCTCGAGCGCCGCCTGGAGTTCCATCAGCTCGGTCTCGCGCGCCTGCAGCTCGACTTCGCGGCCGTCGAGCTCGCCCTCGCGGACGGCTGCCGTCTCGGCCGCCGCCGTCTCGAGGTTCGCACGTGCCTCGCTCAGCTCGGCACGACTCCGCAGCTCGATCTCGTCGAGCTCGAGCTCGCGCTGCTCGAGCGCGGCGAGCCGCGCCTCGAGGTCGCGCTGGCGCTCGGCCGACGCCTCTGCCGCGGCCACCGCGGCTGCCTCGGCGGCAGCGGTCTCGAGCTTCGCCTGTGCCTCTGCGAGCTCGGCCTCCGTGCGCGCCTTGACGAGCTCCAGCTCGCTCTCGCGCGCGGACAGCGCCGTCTCGCGAGCAGTCAGCTCCTGCCGGCGTGCCGTGAACCGCCGGTCGAGCTTGTCGAGCGCCTCGGTCACCTCCGACTCCCGGCGCTCCAGCTCCTCCTGGCGCGCGTCGAGCGACGCCAGGAGCACCGCAGTCTCCTGGGCGAGCTGCTCGTTGCGCTCGCGCTCGGCGTCGGCGCGGATCTCCTCGAGCCGCAGCGCGGCGAGGTCGCGCTCGGCCTGGGCCTTCGCCTCGGCGCGCTCGCGCTCGCGGACGGCCGCCATCCGGGCCTGCTGGTCGGCGTTGACCGCCTCGGGCGGCGCCTCGTCCGCCGATGCGCGGACGCGCAGTCCGACGTCGTTGACGTAGACGACGGTGCGCTCCTGCTCGGTCACGACGATCTCGTCGCCGGGGTGCCGGCGCTCGAGCTCGGCCAGGCTTTCCTCGATTGCACGGTCGTGCTCTGAGCGGTGAGGTGCGGGTCCGTCCGTCGGCATGGCGAGTCTCCTCGTCGAGGGGACGGCGCGCCGCAAGCGCCGGTTGTGAGTCCTACGATCGGCGGGATCCGGCCGCGCGGCGACCCCTTGTCCGAGGGATCTTCGGCGCCGCGCCGTACCTGGGAGGGTGCGGAACGAACGGCTCCAGGCCGCCGAGGGACGCATCGTCTGCGAGCGCTGCGCGATCGCCGACCGCCCGTGGGCGCGGATGCGCGGCCTTCTCGGGCGCGCGTCCCTCGACCCGGCCGAGGGGCTGCTCATCCGTCCTGCCGGATCGGTCCACACGCTGTTCATGCGCTTCCCGATCGACGCGGTCTTCTGCGACCGTGACCTGGTCGTCGTCGACGTCGTCCGCGGTCTCCGGCCGTGGCGGGCGGCGGCGCGGAGGGGAGCGAAGGTGGTGATCGAGCTGGCCGAGGGTGCGGCCGACGGCGTCGAGCCTGGCGACCACCTGTCGCTCGGTACGATCGATCCGTGAGCACGCAACCGCTCCGCACGCTGCTCGCGCAGGCGTTCCCCGACGCCACCGAGCTGCAGGTGACCGACCGCACCGGCGGCGGCGACCACTTCCAGGTCGTCGTCGCGTCGCCCTCGCTGCAGGGCCTCTCGCTCGTCGACCAGCACAAGCGCGTCTACGACGCGCTGGCAGGCCCGCTCGCCGACGGGACGATCCACGAACTGCGTATCTCGACGAAGGGAGCGACGTGAGCTATTCGGACCGCATCAAGGGCGTCATCGGCGAGTCGGACGTCGCGCTCTTCATGAAGGGCACGCCGACGTTCGTCATGTGCGGCAACTCCGACCGGGCGCTGCAGGCGTTGCGTCGCGCAGGTGCGCCCGTGACGGCGGTCGACATCCTTTCCGACCCGCAGATCAGGCAGGATCTGACCGCGATCTCCGGCTGGCCGACGATCCCGCAGGTATTCGTGAAGGGCGAGCTCGTCGGCGGCGCGGACATCGTCGAGGAGCTCGAGTCGACCGGCGAGCTCGAGCGGACGCTGCGCGACCGTCTCGGCGACGGCTACGCCGAGACGCGCGCCGAACGCACCGTCTCGCTCGCCTGAGTCACGCGGCGAGCACGGCGAGCACCTCGGCGGCGTGCGTCGCCGGCTTGACCTTCGGCAGGACCTTCTTGACCGTCCCATCCTCGGCGATCACGAACGTCGAGCGGTCGACGCCCATGTAGGTGCGCCCCATGTAGGACTTCTCGCCCCAGACGCCGTACTCGTCGGCGACGTGATGGCCGACGTCCGCGAGCAGCGTGAAGGGCAGGTCGAACTTCTTCTTGAACTTCTCGTGCGAGCTCTCCGCGTCGGGTGAGATCCCGAGGACGACCGCGCCGGCCTGCTCGAACTCGCCGTACGCGTCGCGGATGCCGCATGCCTGCGTGGTACAGCCCGGGGTGTCGTCCTTGGGATAGAAGTAGAGGACGACCTGCCTGCCTCTGAGCGAGGACAGCTTGAGCGTGTCACCTGAGTCGGTCGGCAGCTCGAAGTCCGGTGCCGGGTCGCCTTCCCTGAGCATTGCTCTTGCCTCCTGTTCCGGGGGTCGTCGTTCGGGGTGCTCGGAGTCTCCCAACGAACCGACGGTGGAGGAGATTCCTCCGGTCCTCCTCTCTCGACCGCCGAACGTCGCGGGGTTTCCCACAGCACGATCGCGGTCAACCCTCACGCCGGCAGCGGCGGCAGCGGCCATTCTCGTGGTATGCCGACCACCGAGCACGAGCGGGCAACGCAGCATCGCCTGACCGTCGTGGTGCCGCTCCGCCCTGGTGCCGAGACGGCAGCGCGTGCCCTCGCCGCAGAAGGCCCACCGTTCGACCCGGGCGAGCTCCCGCTCGAGCGTCACGAGCTCCTGCTCTCGCCCGGCGAGGCGATCTTCGTCTTCGAGGCGCGCACGCGCGAGGCGCTCGAATCGGTGCTGGACGCCCTCGACGTCTGGACGGCCGCCGACACCTGGCGCGACCTCGTCGCAGCGCCGCCGAGACCGGCAACCGTGGCGTATTCGTGGCGTCGCGAGCCGCACCTCGACGCGGTCGGACTGGGATTCTGACCCATGGAGGGAGGCGCACGGTGAAGAGGATCATGGTCGCCACCGACGGTTCCCAGAGCGCAGAGGAAGCGGTCGAGGCCGGGCTCGAGCTTGCCTCCGAGCACGAGGCGTCGGTCGTGCTCGTGCACGTCGTGCCGGCGGTCGACGTCGCCCCGTGGGCGCCCTTCAGCATGGCGGCCGGGGCCCCGCACGTCGTCTCGACCGAGGACCGAGCGCCGCTCGACGACGCGGTCGATGCCGCCGAGGCACGCGGCATTCCCGTGACCGGGGAGCTGCTGGCAGGCGTCGCGATCGACGAGATCGTCGAGGCTGCCGACTCCCACGACGTCGACCTGATCGTCATGGGTTCTCGCGGGCACGGTGCGGTCGCACGCGCACTGCTCGGCAGCGTCTCGCTCGGCGTCCTGCGGAAGACACACCGGCCCGTCCTGATCGTTCGGGCGTCGCGTGTCCCTGCCGGTTCGACGGCGGGCTGAGGGCTCGCCCCCGGGACGGAGCCCCGGCCGACGGGAGGAAGCGTGAGCGCTCGAGTCCACGTGATCGGGTCGCCCGGCAACGGCGGGTCGGTCGGGCTCGTGCAGGGGCTCCGCAGGCTCGGGCTCGACGCCGAGCTCCGATCGGCGAAGGGCGTCATGCAAACGGCCCGCAGGGGGGACGTCGTGATCGCACGCCCGGACGTGCTGCCGACGCTCGACGGCGTCGAGCCCGGGCTCCTGGCGGCGCTCCTCCTCGACCGCCGCGGCGTTCGCGTCGTCAACGACGCGGAGGCGCTGCTCGTCACGCACGACAAGCTGCGATCGGCAGAGATCCTGAAGGCGGCCGGACTGCCGCATCCGGAGACCTGCCACATGCCGGCGGACGCACTGTCGCCGCCCCGTCCCGCCCCGTGCGTCGTGAAGCCCCGCTTCGGCAGCTGGGGACGGGACGTCTTTCGGTGCGACACGGACGACCAGCTCGCGCGGTGCCTCGACGACATCCGCGGCCGGTCGTGGTTCAAACGTCACGGTGCTCTCGTCCAGGAGCTGCTGCCGGTCCCGGGGCGGGACCTGCGCGTGGTCGTCGCCGGCGGCCGCGTCGTCGGAGCGGCCGAGCGTCGAGCCGCCGAGGGCGAATGGCGGACGAATCTCTCGCTCGGAGGGACACTCGCACGTCCGTGCCTGTCGGAAGACGCCGCCGAGCTCGCCCGAACGGCGGCCGCGGTCACCGGCGCAGATCTCGTCGGGGTCGACCTGCTCCCTCTCGGCGGCGGGCGTTACGCCGTGCTCGAGCTGAACGGCGCCGTCGAGTTCGACGAGCGCTACGCGCTCGCAGGACGGGACGTCTTCGCCGACATCGCGGAGGCGCTGCGGCTACAGGAGCGAGTGATGCCGCGGCTGCTCGATGCCGCTGCACCAGTCAAGGTGTGAGACGTCGACGCTGGTGACGCCGGGGACGAGTGAGGAGAACGTCTGGACGTACTCGGCGATCGTGCGCGACTCCACGGTCCCGGTGACGGTGACGTCGCCGTCCTCGACGGTCACGTCGACCGTCCCGGGATCGATCCAGAGCGTCTCGACCAGCACCTCGGACCGGATCTGCTCTGCAAGCTCGTCGTCGGGGCGAGCGAATGCCCGCACGACGTCGCGTCGCGTCACGATTCCCACCAGGCGGCCGTGGTCGACGACCGGCAGCCGGTCGATCGCCCGCCTGACCATCAGGCGAGCCGCTCCGGCGACCGCGCACCCCGGATCGACCGTGACGGCCGGCCTCGTCATCGCCTCCGCCGCCGTCTGCGCCTCGCGCTTCAGCTCGACGCGCTCGTCGCTGCCGAAGAGCCAGTTCGAGGGATGCCTGCGGCGGCCCAGGTCGGCGCTGACCTTCACGAGGATGTCGCCCGAGGAGACGACGCCGAGCACGCGCCCGTCCTCGGCGACGACCGGCACGCCGGAGACGTCGTGCTCGAGCAGCAGGCGGGCCACGTCCTTCAACGAGGCCGACGGCGCGACGGAGAGAACGTCGCGGGACATGATCTGCTCGACGATCATCATCGCTTGCCCGGTCAGGATGGGGCGAAGGCGGGTGGACGGCATCGGGCGGCTCCCCGATCCTGGCCGCGGGGAGCTACGTACGCCCGAATCGGTCCCGCGGGCCGCCGGGGTGGAGTAGTTCCCCGCACCGGATGCGGGGCATATCCCGATGCCGGCGGCGCGGCGCGCCGCGACCTTTCGGTCATCCCGGGCGCAAAGCGGTTCTTTGCGCCACGGTCTCTCGACCGAGAGGAGGAGATCAGATGATCACACGGAGGAAACGCGCCGCTGCCGGCTGGGTGCTCGCTGCGGTGGGCGCAATCGCCGTGATTGCGGCGTTCGGCACCGGGGGTGCGGGCGCGACGTGGCAGGCGAAGTCGTACCCGCGTTCGCAGACGCTCATCACGAGCGGAACGCAGTGGGGCAACGTCGTCAGCATGAACCCGTTCAACACCGCCACGTACGCGGCGGGGACGATCGGGCTCGTCAACGAGACGCTGCTTCGCTACGACCCGCTGCACAACACGTACATCAGCTGGCTGGCCAAGAGCACGAAGTGGACCGGCCCGAAGCAGTACACGGTCGTCGTGCGGTCCGGGGTCACGTGGTCCGACGGCAAGACGCTCAAGGCGAGCGACGTCGCGTTCAATGTCAACCTCGCCCGTTTCAACACGTCCCAGTGGAACAACCTGTACCAGAACCTGAAGTTGCCGATTCAGGTCAAGGGCAACTCGGTGATCTTCAGCTTCAAGGGGACGCCGAACTACGTCCAGTGGCAGAACATGATCTGGAACATGCCGATGATCAGCCCGGTTCAGGGCAAGACGATCAAGACGGCGCAGGAGCTCACCACCTACAACCCGCACAACCCGGTCGGGACCGGCCCGTACAAGCTCGACACCTCGGGCTACGACGTGACCACCCGCGTCGTCTGGGTGAAGCGTGACCACTGGTGGGCCTCCGACCAGAAAGTGGCTCCGTCACCGGCGCCGAAGTACGTGATCGACCTCGTCAACACGAGCAACACGAACAGCCTCGCGGCGGTGCTCACCGGGGTCGAGGACCTGAACAACAACTACCTCCCCGGCGTCAACAAGCTCGTCGATTCCGGGAAGGTGCAGACGTTCTTCCCGAAAGCGCCCTACATGCTCTCGGCGAACACCGCGTGGCTGGAGCCGAACACGACGAAGGCCCCGCTGAACGACCCGGTCTTCCGTAAGGCGCTTGCGATGTCGATCGACGTCAACAAGATCGTCTCGGACGACTACCAGAACCTGGTCTTGAAGGCGAGCCCGACGGGTCTTCTCCCGACCTGGAGCAAGTACGTGAACGCCAAGGCCGTCAAGACATTCGGGTTCAAGCACAACCCGGCAGCTGCCAAGTCGATGCTCCTGAAAGCGGGGTACAAGACCGACGGCTCCGGGATGATCGCGAACAAGGACGGATCGAAGATCGATCTGGAGATCGCCGTCCCGCAGGGCTGGTCCGACTGGGAAGCCGCGCGCGACATGATCATCGCGTCGGCGAAGCAGGCCGGAATCCGCATCCACGCCAAGGTGAAGGACTACAACGCGTGGCAGAGCGATCGGAACACCGGCAAGTTCGACCTGGTGGTCGACAACGCGTACCAGATCAGCGACAACCCGTGGACGTACTGGAACGGGATCTTCCACCTGCCGATCATCACGAGCGGCACCGGCCAGACGTTCGCGAACTTCGAGCGGTACTCGAACCAGGCTGCGTGGAAGCTCACGCAGCAGCTCGACAGGACGTCGCCGTCCGAGACGGCGACGATCAAGTCGCTGAACAACTCGCTGCAGACGGTCCTGATGAAGGACGTCCCGATGATTCCGCTCTGGTACAACGGGATCTGGGCCCAGATGACGTCCAAGTACTGGACGCACTGGCCTGCCGCCACCGGCGGCCGCCAGTACATCCCGGCGATGTGGCGCGGGTACCTGCAGATGACGGGGATCGACACGATCACCCACGTCAAGAGCACGAGGCAGGCGACGGGCGGCTAGCCGCTCCCTCGGCCTGATCGGGCTATGACCGAGCAACGCCCCTCCTCTGGCAACGACGGCCGGGAGGAGGGGCCGCGCTCCCGGAGCGTGAGGTGACCCGATGCTGCGCTACCTGCTCAGAAAGCTCCTCGTCTACAGCCTGACGTTCGTCGTGGCGGTGACGATCGACTGGTCGATCCCGCACCTCATGCCCGGCAACCCGGTGCTCACGCTGATGTCACGGATCCAGATCCAGAACGGGGAAGTCGCCCAGCACCTGTACGACAGCTACATGCGGTCGTTCAACCTCGACCTGCCGCTCTGGAAGCAGTACTGGTTCTTCTGGGTCTCACTCTTCCACGGCGACCTGGGGACCAGCATCATGCAGTTCCCGACACCGGTCTCGACGATCATCGTCCACGCGATGCCGTACACGCTCGGGCTGCTGATCCCGGCGACGCTGCTGAGCTGGTACGTCGGAAACAAGCTCGGCGCGCTGGCTGCACGGCGGAAGGTGCTCGACAACAGCCTGTTGCCGGTCGGCTACGTCCTGACCGCCACGCCGTACATGTGGCTGGCGATCCTGATGTCGTTCCTGTTCGCGGTGACCTGGCAGGTGCTGCCCGTCGGGTTCGCCTACGACCCGACCGCCGGCAGGGGCTGGTCGTTGTCGTTCGGGCTCGACCTGTTCCGCCACTGGCTGCTGCCGTTCCTCTCGCTGTTCCTCGTCTCGTGCGGGGGCTGGGCGATAGGCATGCGCAACCTGATCATCTACGAGCTCGAGTCCGACTACGCGCACTACCTCGAGTCGCTCGGCGCTCCCCGTAAGCTCGTCCGCAAGTACGCGTTCCGGAACGCGCTGCTGCCGCAGATTACCGGGCTCGCCCTCGCTCTCGGAGCGGTGATCGCCGGCGCGCTGGTCACCGAGATCGTCTTCTCGTATCCCGGCCTCGGCTACCAGGTCTACCGGGCGATCACGAACCAGGACTACTTCGTGATCCAGGGCATCTTCCTGTTCATCATCGTCGGCGTCCTGATCGCGAACTTCGTCGTCGACATCGTCTACGTGATCGTCGACCCGCGGACGCGGATCGGCATGCAGGAAGGCGGGCAGGCGTGAGCGCCCCGGCGAACGTCTCCACGGTGAGAGAGGGCGGCGAGCTTCCGGCCGGAGCCGCCTCGCGTGCGCCCGACGAGGAGGCGAAACCGGTCTCCGGTCTTCGCGAGACGCTCTACTTCGCGGTCCGGAACAAGAAGCTCGTCTTCGGGCTGGCGGTGACGCTGTCGATGCTCGCGCTCGCGATCGTCGGCCCGATCATCGCGCGGCACCCGCCGCTCGAGTACGGCGGCCGCCTCTCCCTGGCGCCGACCACGCACGGCGGCTACTGGCTCGGAACGACGCTGCTCGGCCAGGACGTCTTCTCGCAGTTCGTCACGGGGCTGCGCATGGCGTTCATCGTCGGCGTGCTCGGCGGCGGAATCGCAGCCGTCGTGGGCATGGTCGTCGGCTTCACCGCCGGCTACCGCGGTGGGATCGTCGACGAGCTCCTGAACATGCTCACGAATGTCGTGCTCGTGATTCCGACGTTCGCGCTCCTGCTCGTCCTCGCCGCCTACCTGCAGGCTCGCGGGATCGTGACCGAGGCGATCTTCATCGGCCTCACCTCGTGGCCGTGGGCGGCCCGCGCCGTGCGCGCCCAGACCTTCTCGCTCACCTCCCGCGACTTCGTCAGCCTCGCCCGTCTCAGCGGCTCGAGCAGCCGGCAGATCATCTTCAAGGAGATCGCCCCGAACATGAGCTCGTACCTGTTCATGATGTTCATCCTGCTGTTCGGGGGAGCGATCCTGATCGCCGCCACGCTCGACTTCATCGGTCTCGGACCGTCGAACACGATCTCGCTCGGGATGATGATGCAGCTCTCGGTGCAGAACGCCGCGTTGCAACTGCACCTGTGGTGGTGGTTCCTCCCGCCCGGGCTCGCGATCATGGCGATCGTCGGGTCGCTGTACGTCATGAACGTCGGCCTCGACGAAGTCTTCAACCCGCGCCTCAGGAGCATGTAGCCGTGGCGCTCTCCGTCGACGATCTCCAGGTCTACTACCGCACCCTACGGGGCGATGTCCGCGCGGTGGACGGGGTGACGTTCGACGTCGCCGACGGCGAGATCATGGGGCTCGCCGGAGAGTCGGGCTGCGGCAAGTCGAGCCTGGGCTCGAGCCTCATCTACCTCACCGGACGCATGAAGTACATCGGCGGCGCGGTCGAGCTCGACGGCGCGCCCCTGCCGATCTCGGACTTCGAGGCCATGAACGAGCACCGGTACCGGCGCATCTCGGTGATCCCGCAGTACGCGATGAGCGCGCTCAACCCGACGCGCAAGATCGGTGCGATGACTGCTGATCTCCTCCGTGCGCGTGGGGTCGGGTACAAGCAGGTCGCGCCCGAGTTCGTCCGTCGGCTCGAGCTCGTCGGGCTGTCAGAGGACGTGCTCGGCATGTACCCGATGGAGCTCTCGGGCGGCATGAAGCAGCGCGCCGTGATGGTGATCTCGACGCTGCTCGATCCCTCGCTTCTGATCGCGGACGAGATCACGTCGGCCCTCGACGTCTCGACGCAGAAGGCCGTCGCGGAGATGCTCGTCGAGTTCCGCGATCGCGGCTACGTCAAGAGCATGATCGTGATCACGCACGACCTGTCCATCCTGTATCAGGTCGCCGACACGATCGTCGTCATGTACGCGGGGCATCTCGTCGAGAAGGCGCCGGCAAGCGTCATCACCGACGCTCCTCGCCACCCGTACACGCAGCTCCTCATCGCGTCGCTGCCGGAGGTGGGCGTCCGGTACACGCAGCGGAGACTGCACGGGATCCCGGGCACTCCGCCTCCGTTGCTGAACCCGCCCGAGGGCTGCCGTTTCCGGGACCGCTGCCCGCTCGCATCCGCGGAGTGCGCGACGCGGCCCCCGTTCGCCGAGGTCGGCCCCGATCACCGGGTTGCCTGCTGGAAGGCCGCCGGCACGAGCGTCGGTTCGACGGAGCTCATCGGACGCGCCGGCGCCGGGTTCGAGGGTGCCGGCGCGAAGACCGTCGAACAGGCGAAGGTCGCCCGATGACCGAGCGGGCGCCGCTCGTCGAGCTCCAGGGGTGCACGAAGGTGTACCGGGTCGGCTCGTTCGGATCGGGGCGCCTCACGGCGGTTCGGGACGTCGCGTTCGACCTGAACGTCGGCGAGATCGTCTCGTTGATCGGGGAGAGCGGGAGCGGCAAGTCGACGATCGGACGGATGATCCTCCGCCTCTCTCCGGTCACCTCGGGCTCGATCCGGTTCAGGGGCGCGGACGTCGCCCACTTCCAGGGTCGGGAGCTCAAGGAGTACCACCGGCACGCGCAGGGCGTGTTCCAGGACCCGTTCAGCTCGTACAACCCGATCTACAAGGCCGACCGGGTCTTCAAGCTCGTCAAGGACGCGTACTTCCCGTCGGTCGGCTCACGGGAGTGGGCGGGAAGGGTGGAGGGAGCGCTCGATGCCGTATCGCTCGATCCCGCTCAGGTCCTGCATCGGTATCCCCATCAGCTCTCGGGCGGGCAGCTGCAGCGGCTGCTGGTCGCCCGTGCGTTGCTGCTCGACATCGACGTCCTGGTCGCGGACGAGATCATCAGCATGCTCGACGCATCGACGCGGATCGACGTGCTCAACCTGCTCGGCGGGCTCAGAGAGCGCGGCCTCGGGATCCTCTTCATCACGCACGATCTCTCCCTCGGCAACTACATCAGCGACCGGACGCTGATTCTCCGACGCGGCGAGATCGTCGAGATGGGCGAAACGGAAAGCGTGTTCGGCAACCCGCAACATGCGTACACCCGGATGCTCCTGGCCTCCGTCCCGCAGATCCGGCACAAGTGGGAGGAGCGCGACGACAGTCCGGCGGCGGAGCTCGAGGCGACGCTCGACGGCGCCGACACGGCGCTCGTCGAGATCGAAGGCGCTCACCTCGTCCGCAAGGTGGTGGCCCGGTGACGACGACCGGGCGGCGGACGGGCGTCGTGGTCGACGGGCGGCCTCTGCCGCACATCCCCTGGGAGGAGCGCCCGACGGGCTCGATCGCGCCGTTGTGGCGGTACGCCGCCAACCCCGTCGTCCCGAGCCACCTCCTGCCCTTCGCCAACGGCATCTTCAACAGTGCAGTCGTCCCGTTCGGGGACCGCTTCGCGGGAGTCTTCCGCTGCGACGACCGCACGCGTCGAATGCAGCTCCACCGCGGCTTCAGCGCGGACGGCCTGCACTGGGAGCTCGACCCCGAGCCGATCCGCTTCCGGGCCGGCGATCCGGAGCTCGCGACGTTCGTCTACGGCTACGACCCGCGCGTCGTCGCGCTCGACGACCGCTTCTACGTCACCTGGTGCAACTGGTACCACGGCCCGACGATCGGCGTTGCCTGGACCGACGACTTCGCCACGTTCCACCAGCTCGAGAACGCTGTTCTGCCGTTCAATCGCAACGGCGTGCTCTTTCCGCGCAAGGTGGGAGGGCGCTACGCCCTGCTCTCGCGCCCCTCGGACGACGAGCACACGCGCTTCGGCGACATCTTCTACAGCGAAAGCCCGGATCTCGTGTTCTGGGGCCGGCATCGACACGTGTTCGGGCCGGTCGCCGACTCGTGGCAGTCGACGAAGGTCGGCGGTGGGCCGGTCCCGCTCGAGACGTCGGAGGGATGGCTGCTCCTCTACCACGGGGTCCTCACCTCGTGCAACGGCTTCGTGTACTCCATGGGCGTTGCGCTCCTCGACCGCGACGAGCCGTGGAGGGTGCGTGCTCGCGCCGCGCCCTACGTGCTCGCTCCCGACGCCCCGTACGAGCGCACCGGGGACGTGCCGAACGTCGTGTTCCCCTCGGCGATGCTCTGCGACGCGCCGACGGGCCGGCTGGCCGTCTACTACGGCGCTGCCGACACGGTGACGGCGCTCGCCTTCGCGTACGTGGACGAGCTGGTGGAGTTCGCGCTGGAGCACTCCTGACGCCGGCGCCGCCCGGGCGACCGCGATCCCGGAATCCGTAGTCGTTACGGATCGACGCACGGTCCGCCGCGGATGCGGTCCCGCCCGCGCGGCGTGACCATGTACCCGACCCGCGAAGAAAGGGGGTGAATGATGCCCGTCCTCGAACGGTGGACGCCCTTTCGCGACCTGGAGCTGATCGACCAGCGCATGCGTCGCCTGCTGCCGGCGTTCCTACCGCCCGTGATTCCCGCAACCGACATCGTCGAGACGAAGGACGAGCTCGTCTTCGAGCTCGAGGTGCCCGGCTACGAGGAAAAGGAGCTCGACGTCGAGGTCGGCGACCACGTGCTGACGGTCGCCGGACGGCGGACGGCCGGGAAGGAGGACAGCGAGCAGGAGGTACGGCTGCACGAGCGGCTCGAGTCGATGTTCGAGCGGAGCTTCCAGCTTCCGCCCGACACCGACCCGCAGCATCTCACCGCGACGTACGGCAAGGGGATCCTGACGCTGCACGTCCCGAAGACGTCGCGGCCGAAGCCGCTGAAGGTTCCGATCTCCAGCGCGTGAGGGAACGCACGGGGCCGCGGCACCCGGAGACGGGGCCGCGGCCCCGCCCGGCGAGCGCGGGCACCGTCATCCGGTCGTCCGCTCGTCGACCGTGTCTGCGGGAAACCCCGCACGGCGATACCCACCGTCCCCGATTCGTCGATGCCGGTCGTCGGCGACGCTCGGACGTACACGAGGACCAAGAGGAGCGAAATGAGGACGATCCTGCTCGCCACCGACGGCTCGCCCGGGGCGAGGCTCGCCACGCACGAGGCGATCGCACTGGCTGCGGAGACCGGCCGGCCGCTCCGGATCGTCAGCGTGTGGGCGGTGCCGTCGCTCGGCCTGTCGGCGACGCCCTCGGTTGCCGCCGAGCTGGGCGAGTTCGCGCGCGACCACGCCCAGGAGGCGCTCGACGCTGCAGCCGAGGAAGCCGCAGACGCCGGAATCGCCGCGATCACCTACCTGCGTCACGGCGAGGCGGCGCACGAGATCCTCGAGGTGGCGGAGATGCTGCCCGGCGTCCTCGTCGTCGTCGGGTCGAATGGACGCGGCGCGATCGGGCGGGCGATCCTCGGAAGCGTCGCGACGCGTCTCGTCCACACCGCCCCCTATCCGGTCATGGTCGTCCGGTCGTCGAAGCCGGCGCGTCTCGCCGAGCAGCACGCAGGCGCTCCCGCGATCACCGCGCGGGGGGGTTAGATGGCCGTCGCGGCGAGCACCCGGTACATCTACGACTTCGAGGACCACGCGCCTGGAGGGCGTGAGCAGCTCGGCGGCAAGGGAATCGGCCTCGCCGAGATGACGCAACTCGGGCTTCCCGTTCCGGCAGGGTTCACCGTCACGACGGACGCCTGCCGCGATTACCTGGCGCACGGCGAGCAGGTGCCGGACGGGCTGGGGGAGGAGCTCGTTCGCGCGGTCGCCCGGCTCGAGGCGAAGACCGGCAAGCGGTTCGGCGCCGCCGACGACCCGCTGCTCGTCTCGGTGCGATCGGGCGCCGCGATCTCGATGCCGGGGATGATGGACAGCGTCCTCGATCTCGGGCTCTCCGACACCGCGGTCGAGGGCCTCGCGGCGACCTCCGGCAACCCTCACTTCGCCTACGACTCGTACCGCCGCCTGATCCAGATGTACGGCGAGGTCGTCGACGGGATCGACGGCGACCGATTCGAGTCGGCTCTCGCAGGACTGAAAGCCGAGCTCGCCGTCGAGTCGGACGCCGAGCTGACCGCGGACGACCTCCGTCGGCTGGTCGGGACCTTCAAGCAGATCTATCGGGACGCACTCGGGCGGCCGTTCCCGCAGGAGGCGCTGGACCAGCTGCGCGCCGCGATCGAGGCCGTCTTCCGCTCGTGGCGGAACCCGCGTGCCGAGGTGTATCGCCGGCTGAACGAGATCCCCGACACGATCGGGACCGCCGTCAACGTCGTCCAGATGGTCTTCGGCAACTCGGGCGATCTCTCCGCGACGGGTGTCGCGTTCACACGTGATCCGGCGACCGGGGAACGAGCGCTGCGCGGTGAGTTCCTGTTCGACGCGCAGGGCGAGGACGTCGTCGCGGGCATCCGCGCGCCCCGGCCGCTCGAACAGCTGCGGGAGCTGATGCCGGATTCCTACGCGTCCTTCAGTGCGGCGATGGAAGCACTCGAGCGCCACTATCGGGACGTTCAGGACGTCGAGTTCACGATCGATCGGGGTCGGCTGTACATCCTGCAGACGCGTTCGGCGAAGCGCACGGCGGCGTCCGCCGTGAGGGCTGCCGTGGAGATGGCGCGCGAGGGCCTGATCACCCGTGACGAGGCGGTGCTGCGCATCCCGGCGGCCTCGCTCGACCAGCTCCTCCATCCCTCCGTGGATCCCGCGGCCGACGTCGACGTGGCGGCCACGGGCGTACCGGCGTCGCCGGGTGCGGCGGTGGGCGCGGTCGTCTTCGACCCCGACGTCGCCGCCGAGCGCGGGCCGCACGAAGCGGTGATCCTCGTTCGCTTCGACACGACGCCCGACGACATTCACGGCCTCGCGGCGGCGCACGGCATTCTCACCGCCCACGGTGGAATGGCGTCGCACGCGGCCGTCGTCGCCCGTGGCATGGGCAAGCCCTGCGTCGCCGGCTGTGCGGCACTCGAGATCGACGAGCGGGCGGGTCGGTGCACGCTCGGGGAGGTCGAGGTCCGCGAAGGCGACACGATCACCGTCGACGGTTCGTGCGGCCGCGTCATCGTCGGGGCAGCGCCGCTCACCCAACCCGGCCTCAATCCCGACCTCGAGACGATTCTGGCCTGGGCCGACGAGGTGCGGCGGCTGGGTGTCCGCGCCAACGCCGACACACCGGCAGATGCCGAGCGGGCGCGCCGCTTCGGCGCGGAAGGGATCGGTCTCTGCCGCACCGAGCACATGTTCTTCGGCGACGAGCGATTGCCCGTCGTCCAGGAGATGATCCTCGCCGACGACGAGGCGTCCCGCCGGTCGGCGCTCGACCGTCTGGAGCCGTTCCAGCAGTCCGACTTCGAGGCGATCTTCGAGGCGATGCGCGGGCTGCCGGTCACGATCAGGCTCCTCGACCCGCCGCTCCACGAGTTCCTGCCGAAGGAGGGGGAGGCGTCGGGCGACCGGATGCGCGAGCGCATCCGGTCGCTCCGCGAGGTGAACCCGATGCTCGGGACGCGCGGCTGCCGGCTCGGGCTGCAGTGGCCCGGGATCTACGAGATGCAGCTGCGGGCGGTCGCTCGTGCGGCCGCCGCGGTGGCGGCACGAACCGGCGAGGCCCCGATGGTCGAGATCATGCACCCACTCGTCGCGTACGCCGAGGAGCTACGCCGTCTCCGCGAGCTGACGAGCAGCGTCTTCGCTGCCGAGGCACCGGAGATCGCCTACCACTGCGGCACGATGATCGAGCTGCCGCGCGCAGCCCTGCGTGCCGGCGACATCGCGAAGTACGCCGACTTCTTCTCGTTCGGGACGAACGACCTCACCCAGACCACGCTCGGGCTGTCGCGTGACGACGCGGAGGGAAAGTTCCTCGCGACCTACCTCGAGCAGGGCGTCGTCGAGCACAATCCCTTCGAGACTCTCGACCAGGACGGGGTCGGCGAACTGGTCGAGATCGGCGTGGCGCGCGGCCGCGCAGCCAAGCCGGACCTGCAGGTCGGCATCTGCGGCGAGCACGGCGGCGATCCCGCGTCGATCGCCTTCTGCGAGCGCGCCGGCCTCGACTACGTCTCCTGCTCGCCGTTCCGGGTACCGCTCGCCCGGCTCGCCGCCGCCCAGGCGGTGCTGGCGGAGCGGGGAACGACGTACGAGGCGGCCGGCGGCTGAGCACGCGCCGACGGGTTTCCCGCAGCCCGGTTCCGCGGCCTCGCTGATGGCCGGATGCCCGCCCGGGCGGACGATGACGGCGATGAGGGGCATCGCAGAGTCGCACGACAGCCTGACGCGTGAGCTGCGTCCCGAGCTTTCCCGCCCGGAGGCGCTGATCGAGGCCGACCGCTGCCTCGGCTGCGGTGGTGCCCATGCCCCGGCGCCATGCGCCGTCGCATGCCCGGCGGGCATCGACGTCCCGGGGTTCGTCGCGGCGATCGCCGCCGACGACGCACTCGGCGCAGCCAAGGCGATCTTCGCCGAGAATCTCCTCGGCGGAACATGCGCGCGGGTCTGCCCGGTGGAGGTGCTCTGCGAGGGAGCGTGCGTGCTCCGGGACGAGGGACGAAGGCCGATCGAGATCGCGCGCCTCCAGCGCTATGCCACCGATGCGGTGCTCGGCGACGAGCGCGCGCCCTTCCGGCGCCGGAGGACGTCGACCGGACGGCGGATCGTGGTCGTCGGTGCCGGGCCGGCCGGAATGGCATGCGCAGGCGAGCTCGCAGCGCTCGGGCACGAGGTGACCGTCTACGACGAGCACGCCGAGGTCGGCGGCCTCGTCCGTTACGCGATCGCCCCGTACCGCGAGCAGCGCGAGCCGCTGCCGGTCGAGCAGGCGATGGTCGAGCGACTCGGCGTCGAGTTCCGGCTCGGCACCCACTGCGAGACGGCGCAGGGGCGACAGGCGATCGAGGAGGCGGACGCGGTCTTCCTCGGCGTCGGCCTGGGCGCCGACGTCGACGTCGGGTATCCCGGCGACGATCTTCCCGGAGTCTGGACGTCCCTGCCCTTCATCGAGGCCTTGAAGACGGGTAACCCGCCCCGGGTCGGCAACGACGTCGTCGTCGTCGGTGGCGGGAACACCGCGATCGACGTTGCGTGCGAGGCGGTGCGGCTGGGAGCGGGGCACGTCACGCTCGTCTACCGCCGGACGCGCGCCGAGATGCCCGCCTATCCGCACGAGGTCGCCGAGGCAGAGGCCGAGGGTGTCCGGTTCGCGTGGCTCACCGATCCCGTGCGCTTCCTGGGCACCTACCGCCTCGAGGGCGTCGAGTGCCGCGTCATGAGCCTCGGACGACTCGACGAGAGCGGGCGGCGCAGGCCGGAGCCGGTGCAAGGCAGCGAGTTCGTCCTTCGAGCCGACACCGCCGTGAACGCGATCGGCCAGCAGGCGCGCAGCGCCCTGCTCGAGCGCATCGCCCGGCTTCACGTCGACCACGGCGCGCTCCGCGTCGACGGCGAGACCGGGCGCACGGCCAATCCGAAGTTCTTCGCCGGCGGCGACGTGGTCAACGGAGGGTCGAGCGTGGTCGAAGCCGTGCGCGAGGGGAAGCTCGCCGCGAGCGCGATCGACACGTGGTTGCGCGAGGCGCGGAGATGACCGGCGTGACGGAGATCAGGTGGCACGCCCGCGCCGGGCAAGGGGCGAAGAGCGCGGCGCACGCGCTCGCGCTCGCGGCGCTCCAGGACGGAAAGAGCGTCCAGGCGTTCCCCGAGTACGGCCCCGAACGGCGCGGTGCGCCGCTGCGGGCGTACACACGGCTCGCCGACCGGCCGATCCGGCTCCACGACGGCGTCACCGAGCCCGACGTGGTCGTCGTCCTCGAGCCGTCGCTCGTCCACGAGGCGGCGGTCGGCGACGGGCTGAAGCAGGACGGGTTCGTGCTCGTCAACGGCGAGACGTGCCCACCGGAGCTCGAGGGCCTCGACGTCCGCTGCGTCCCGGCTGCGCGCCTCGCCGCGGCGAGCGGCTCCGGGTTCGTGAACCTGGTGATGCTCGGCGCCGTCGCCGCCTCCCTGGGCGTGCCGACGCTTCAGAAGACCACCGAGGCGGCGGTGCAGATGCTCGGCCGCAAGGCGGGCGCCGAGGCCGTCTCGAGCGCGGTCCAGAAGGGATACGCATGGGCGAGCTGAAGCGTTGGGACGAGCTCGAGCCGGGCGGCACCGTGCTGCCGGCGGACGCACCGCGGGTGCGCACGGGCGGGTGGCGGACCGGGGTCAAGCCTGCGGCGGACCTCTCACGGTGCGTGAACTGCCTGCTCTGCTGGCTGCACTGCCCGGACTCCTCGATCGTGCTGGAAGGGACGACGTTCGCCGGGTTCGACTACGACCACTGCAAGGGCTGCGAGATCTGCGCGGAGATCTGCCCCGTGGACGCGATCACGATGGTCGCCGAGTCGGTCGAGCTGCCGCCGCTCGGGGTGTCGGGATGAACGACCTCCGGCTCCTCACCGGCGGCGAGGCCGTGGCGCACGCGATGCGGCAGATCGATCCGGACGTCGTGCCGGCGTACCCGATCACCCCCCAGACCCCGATCATCCAGACGTTCGCGAAGTTCGTCGCCGACGGGCGCACGAGCGCCGAGCTCGTCGACGTCGAGTCGGAGCACTCGGCGATGAGCGCCGCAATCGGCTCGGCGCTCGCCGGAGCGCGCACGATGACCGCGACGTCGTCGCAGGGCCTCGCGCTGATGGCGGAGGTCGTCTACCTCGCCGCGTCGATGCGCGCCCCGGTCGTGATGGCGCTCGGGAACCGAGCGCTCTCCGGGCCGATCAACATCCACTGCGACCACTCCGACTCGATGCTCATCCGCGACTCGGGTGTCGTTCAGCTCTTCGCCGAGAGCGCTCAGCACGCGTACGACCTCACGGTGCTCGCGCCGCGGCTCGCGGAGCATCCATCCGTGCTGCTGCCGGTGCTCGTCTGCCTGGACGGCTTCACGATCACGCACTCCGCCGAGCCGGTCGAGCTGCTAGCCGACGACGCGGTCAGGGGCTTCGTCGGCGACTACCGGATCCCGCACGCGATGCTCGACGTGGGCGAGCCCTCGTCGCACGGGCTGTTCGCGATGCCCGATTACTACTTCGAGCTTCGTCGACAGCAGGCGGTCGCACTGTGCCGTGCACTCGACGTGTTCGAGTCGCTGGCCGACGAGTTCTCCGCGTTGTCGGGACGCCGGTACGGCGCTATCGATCCGTACCGGCTGGACGGCGCGGAACGGGCGATCGTCGCGCTCGGGTCGACCGCAGGGACGGTGAAGGAGGTCGTCGACGAGCTGTGCGACGAGGGCGTCCGCGCCGGCCTGCTCGAGATCACCTCGTTCCGGCCGTTCCCCGCCGAGGCGATCCGCGCCGCGCTCGACGGCGTGACGCACGTCTCGGTGCTCGACCGCGCCGACTCCCCGGGCGGCATACCGCCGCTGCACGCGGAAGTGGCTGCGGTGCTCTACGGAAGCGGCATCGAGCTGGAAGGTCACGTCTACGGGCTCGGCGGGCGGGATCTGCATCCCGCCGAGATTCGCGAGGTGCTGGCCGGCACCGCCCCGACGTTCGTCGGACTGCGAGGCTCGTGATGGCGCGCCTGAAGACCCTCGTTCGCAACGAGCACGGCGTCCCGCCGCTTCGCGGCGGGCACTCGCTCTGCCAGGGCTGCGGCATCCCGCTCGTCGTGCGGACCGTTCTCGATTCGATCGCGACCCCGGTGGTCGTCGTCAACGCGACCGGCTGCCTCGAGGTCGCGACCACGCGGTATCCGGGAACCGCCTGGAACGTGCCGTGGCTCCATGTCGCCTTCGAGAACGCCGCCGCGGTTGCGGGCGGTATCGACAGCGCGCAGCGTGCGCTCAGGCGCCGGAACGGGCTGGCGACCGGTGAGGAGATCACCGTCGTCGCCTTCGCCGGGGACGGGGGCACGTACGACATCGGCCTTCAAGCCCTGTCGGGTGCGCTCGAGCGCGGGCACCGGTTCGTCTTCGTCTGCTACGACAACGAGGCGTACATGAACACCGGCGTGCAGCGCTCGGGAGCGACGCCTTTCGGCGCGTCGACCACGACGACCGCGGTCGGGACCGAGGCGTTCGGCAAGGCGCAGCTGCGCAAGGACATGACGGCGATCGTGGTCGGTCACCACGTCCCGTACGTCGCGCAGGCGGTCGCGTCCCACTGGGAGGACCTGAGCGTCAAGGCCGAGCGGGCGGCCGCGGCCGCCGGGCCGGCCTTCCTGAACGTGCTCACGGACTGCCCGGTCGGCTGGGGGCACGAGCCGCGTCTCGCGAACCGCGTGCTCGACGCGGCGGTCGACACCGCCTTCTGGCCGCTCTACGAGGTGGTTCACGGCGAGTACCGCCTCTCGTACGTCCCGGAGCGGCTCCTGCCGATCGAGCACTGGCTCGGTCTTCAGGCACGCTTCGCGCATCTGCTCCGTCCCGAGCGTCGCGAGCTGGTCGAGCGCATCCAGAGCCAGGTCGACGCCGATTGGAACGACCTGCGCTCGCGCTGCACCGCCGACTCCTGAGCGTCTACGGGATTCCCGCACCGCCGGTCGGGACTTCCGCCGATGCCGCCGGAGGCGGTCGGGTGGAGACTGAGCTCGACCAAAAGAGGAGGTGAAGGATGAAAGCCCTCGTCTACCACGGGCCCGGCGAGCGAGCGTGGGAGCTCGTTCCCGACCCGGGGATCGTGGAGCCGACGGACGCAGTCGTTCGCATCGACTCGTCGACGATCTGCGGTACCGATCTCCACATCCTGAAAGGCGACGTGCCGGAGGTGAAGCCGGGCACGATCCTCGGCCACGAGGCCGTGGGCACGATCGTCGAGGTCGGCTCGGCGGTCACGACGGTCAAAGCGGGAGACCGCGTGCTGGTCTCGTGCATCACGTCGTGCGGTCGCTGCCGGTTCTGCAAGGAGGGCCACTACGGGCTCTGCACGGGCGGAGGCGGCTGGATCTTCGGTCACCTGATCGACGGGCTGCAGGCGGAGTACGCCCGCGTTCCGTTCGTCGACACGTCCGTCTACAAGGTTCCGGAGGGGCTCACCGACGAACAGGTGCTCTTCCTCTCGGACATCATGCCGACGGCATACGAGGTCGGCGTGCTGAACGGTCGCGTCGAGCCGGGTGACACCGTCGCCGTCGTCGGCGCCGGACCGATCGGCCTTGCGGCGATCATGACCGCGAAGCTGCACACGCCGGGAAGGATCGTCGCAATCGATCTCGCCGACAGCCGGCTGGAGAAGGCGCGCGAGTTCGGCGCAGACGTCGTCATCAACAACGGCCGCGAGGACGCGACCAAGACGGTGATGGACCTGACCGGAGGCCTCGGTGCGGACACCGCGATCGAGGCGGTCGGCGTGCCCGAGACGTTCGAGCTCTGCGCCGAGCTGATCCGGCCCGGAGGCAGGCTTGCCAATGTCGGAGTCCACGGCCATCCGGCGACGTTGCACCTCGAGACGCTGTGGATCCGCGACGTGCTGATCACGACGGGCCTCGTCGACACCTCGACCACTCCGAAGCTGCTTCGATTGATCGAAGGTGGGCGTCTCGATCCCACGCCGTTCGCGACGCATCGCTTCGCGCTCGGCGAGACCGAGAAGGCCTACGACGTGTTCGGCGCAGCCGCGGAGACCCACGCGTTGAAGGTGGTGCTCAGCGGCGGCGTCGCACCGGACCACGAGCTCGTCGCACGCGAGGACCAGCTCGTCGGCGCCGTCTGACGTGACCGGACGAGATCTGCGGCCTTTCCCAGGCCGCAGATCTCGTCCATCGTCTCGGTCATGAGCGTCCTCGAGCCCATCAGCATCCACTGGCGGAACGCGCTCGACGCAGCCGAGGACGCACTCCACGCGGTGAGTGCCAGTAGCCAGTCGCTCCAGTTCAGGACGGAGGAGATTCAGGTGCGCGCCCGCGAGCTCGTCCAGGAGCGAAACGACGCGGAGAACGACCTCGCGCAACTCGGACAGCTGTTGCACGACACGTTCCATCGGCGCCTCACGGGGCCGCGGGCGGGTGCCGAGCTGCTCGGGCTCGACCGCAGCGTCCGCGCCTGCATCTTCGACCTGGACGGCGTGCTCACGGCCAGCGCGTCGCTCCATGCCGCCGCGTGGCAGGAGACGTTCGACGAGCTCCTCGCCCGTCACCACGAGCGGTCGGGCGAGCGCTTCGGGCCCTGGCGGCCCTTCGACGTCCAGCACGACTACGACCGCTACATCCACGGGAGGCCCCGGATCGAGGGCGTCCATACGTTCCTGGCGAGCCGCGGGATCCGTCTCCCCGAGGGGAGAACCGACGACCCCCCCGGCGTCGAGACCGCGCACGGCCTGTCGAACCGGAAGAACGCAGCGCTCCGGCGCCGGCTCGCCGACGACGGCGTCAGCGCCTTCGACGGCGCGACGCGGTATCTCGAGCTCACCAGCGAAGCCGGGCTGCTGTGCGCGGTCGTCTCGCCCAGCGCGAACACCAGGTCGATCCTGGGGCGCGCAGGACTGCTCGACCTCGTCGACGTGGTCGTCGACGGCGAGGTGATCGACCGCGAGCGACTCCGTGGGAGGCCGTCGCCCGACGCGGTGCTCTCGGCGTGCCGGTTGCTGCGCGTCGAGCCGTCGAGCGTGGTGACGTTCGAGACGACGCTGGCCGGCGTCGCCGCCGGCCGCGCCGCCGGCGTCCAGGCCGTGATCGCCGTCGACAGATCGGGACGCGCTGCGACGATCGCCGAGCACGGCGCGGTTCGCATCGTCCCGGACCTCGCGAACCTGATCGACCCGGTTCTCGCAGCCTCATAGCCATCGACAGGGTCGTTGCCGGTTTCTACTGACCAGCGATGGGCGGGCATCCCGATGCGATCGAGCAGCAACCGAGCGACGATCACGAAGAGAGAGCGAAAGGAAGGTGAAGCATGATCGTCGTCGGTGTCGACGGCTCGGGCTCGTCGGGCGACGCGATTCGCTGGGCCATCGAGGAGGCCAGGCTCCGGGAGACCAACGTCTCCGCGATCTACGTCTGGCAGTCGCCGCTCGTGACCGGGCTGCACTACATCCCTCCGGACCTGCTCGATCCTGACGCGCTCGAGGGCCACGCGCGCGAGATCGTCGAAGCGGCCGTCGCCGAGACCGGGGGACCCCCGCCCGACGTCGAGGTCGAGTGCCGCGCGGTGGAGGGCACTCCTACCGCAGCTCTGGTCGAAGCGTCGCGCGGGGCCGAGCTGCTCGTGCTCGGGTCGCGCGGACACGGCGGATTCCACGGTCTGCTGCTCGGATCCGTCGGCCAGCAGTGTGTCCAGCACGCCGTCTGCCCGGTCGTGATCGTTCGGCCGGCGCACGACGGCACGAACGAAAGGAGCACGACATGAGCGTTCGCGTCGCGATCAACGGCTTCGGTCGAACCGGGCGGGCGATGTTCCGCGCCGGCCACGAACGGGATGCCGACATCGAGTGGGTGGCGATCAACGACGTCGCGGACACCGAGATGCTCGCGCATCTCCTCCGCCACGACACCGTCTACGGGCCCTTCCCGGGTTCGGTGGAAGCGGTCGAGGGCGCGCTGATCGTCGACGGCAACCGCATCGAGACGCCTTCTCTGGGAGATCCGGCGCGACTCGACTGGGCTTCTCTGGGCGTCGACGTGGTCGTCGAGTCCTCGGGGCGATTCCGCGCGCGTTCCGATGCCCAGAAGCACATCGACGCCGGCGCTCGGAAGGTGATCGTCTCGGCACCTGCCAAGGACCCCGACGTGACCGTCGCCCTCGGAGTGAACTTCGAGGAGGCATACGATCCCGATTCGCACCGGATCATCTCCAACGCCTCGTGCACGACCAACTGTCTCGCGCCCGTCGCGAAGGTCCTCCACGAGGGCCTGGGGATCCGGCACGGCCTCATGACGACGATCCACGCGTACACCGGCGACCAGCGGCTGCTCGACGCGCCGCACTCGGACTACCGCCGCGCGAGGGCCGCCGCAGCGAACCTGGTGCCGACCACCACCGGTGCGGCGAAGGCGCTGGGGTTGGTCGTTCCCGCGCTCGCGGGACTGCTCCACGGCTACGCGGTGCGGGTTCCGGTCCCGACCGGGTCGCTCGTCGACCTTACGCTCGAGGTCGAGCGTCCGACGAGCGTCGACGAGGTCAACGGGATCGTCCGGGAGCGCGCGGATCACGCCGAGCTGGCCGGGATCCTCTCCTACAGCGAGGAGCCGCTCGTGTCCAGCGACATCGTGAGGTCGCCGTACTCCGCGATCTTCGACGCCGGCCTGACTGCCGTCGTCGATGGGACGCAGGTGAAGGTCGTCGCCTGGTACGACAACGAGTGGGGTTACTCGAACCGGCTCGTCGACCTCGCGCAGCTGGTGCTCGTCCCGGTCGCTGCCTGAGCAGCATGCCGTCGGCGGCGAGCGCCCTCGCCGCCGACGGCGCGGAATTCGCCCTTACCTGCTCGGCGGCGGTTCGTCCGCGAGCTCCCGGGCGAGGTCGAGAGTCGAGACGACCCCGACCGGATGGCCGCTCGTCGGGTCGACCACGGCGAGGTGCGAAACGCCGTACTCGCTCATCAACTGTGCGGCATGGTCGAGTGTGTCGCTCGCCGAGACCGTGACGAGCGGCGTGACCGACGCATCTCGGGCGGTGCGATCGAAGTCGCCGCGCGCGGCGGCAACGAGGTCGAGGTCGGAGACCAACCCCCACGGAACGACCGTCTCGTCGTCCTCGATGCCGTAGTCGAAGACGTAGACGGCGTGCACACGGTTTCGCGTCATCAGCCGTGCAACGCCGCGAAGCGATGTCTCCGGAGGGCAATTGATGACGCCCGTCGTCATCGCCTGCGCGACGGACGTCGTAGCCAGCGGGCGGGACGACGAAGTCGAAGTGGTCATCGAAGCCTCCTTGAACGCCGGTCGTTTGGATTCCTGTCGGGACGGAGCGGGATCATGCACAGGCATGCTGGCCCGCAAGCTCGGCGCGAGCATCGGGCAGACCGCCGATCTCCGTGCGGACAAGTACGGAAGCGGCCGACCTCTCGATAGTGTGGGCGCCCGGGGATGCTGACGGCCCACCACGTGAACGCCTTCCTGGTGATCGGCGTCTGCATCGTCGCATCGGTGGCCGCGTTCCTGGCCCGGCGGCGGGGGCGTGCAGGCAGTGTCGTCGCACAGCTGCTCGCGCTCGCCCAGACGCTGATCGTCGCCCAGGTCGCACTCGGGCTCCTGCTTCTCTCCGACCACCGGCGCGCCGCCGATCATCTCCACTACGCCTACGGCACGTTCGCGTTGCTCGCCGTCCTCTCGCCGTGGCTCTACGCGCCGTCCGATCCCCGTGCCCGTCTACTCTGGTTCGCGGTGGCGACGCTCGTCGCCGCCGCCCTCGGGATCCGCGCGTACATGACGGCTACATGAGCCCATTCGTTCGCAACCTGCTGATCCTCGCGGGGATCGCGGTGGTCGTGCTCGTGCTGAACCTCGAGGTCGCGCTGATCACCGTCGGCGTGCTGCTGCGCATCGCGTTCCTGATCGCGATCGTCGTCGCCGTCTACTTCTTCTGGCGCGACTTCGCGCGCCGGGAGATCTCGACGTGGCCCACGCGGGCGCAACTGGTCGTCTACGGTGCCGCCGCGCTGCTCGTCGTCGACATCGGCTGGCTGTTCCTCGGCGGCCTGTCGGGGCCTGACGCGCTCGCGTTCGTCCTCGTCGCGGCCGCCTGCGTCTTCGCCGGCTGGCGCACCTGGCGCGACCAGCGCACGTATATCTAGGCGAGCGTGGCGGAGCCGACGCCGTCGAGGCGGTCGAGCGCCTCGCGGATCGGCACGTGCTGCCCCACGAAGATCGGCGTGTCGCGCTCGGTGTAGGCGGACGCCTGCGAGTCGCGCAGGCGCAGCATCAGGTGCATGAAGTCCGCGGGCTCGTCGCACTCGAACGCGGTCATGAACTCCTGGTCGTCGATCCCGAACGAGTACGTCGTGTGGTTGTGGATGCCCGGAAACTCCTCGCGGCCGATCCGGATGTGCTCGTCCATCGCCCGCTGACGCTGCTCTTCCGTCAGCGAGTACCAGGGACGCACCTTCACGAACGGGTAGACGACGAGGTAGGGCAGCTCCTTCGGGACGATGCGCCGTGCCTTGCGCGCCGACGTGTACTGGGAGGCGCGGGTCGTCGCGAGGTAGGAGAACGGCGTCTCGAGCCAGCCGGCGAGCCGGGTGGCGTTCAGGGCCGCGCCGAGCTCGCCGAGCGGCTCGTAGCGCGGCGTGATCTTCCAGAGGAAGAAGTCGACGTCGGGCCGTACTCCGGTCGTCGTGTAGGCGCGCAGATGATCGAACCGCTCCGCGTGCTCGTCCAGGACGTCGGCGAACGCCTCCTTCGCCGCGGCGCGCTCCTCGACCGGCAGGCGCCGGAACGCCGGATCGAGCCGGTAGAAGGTGTAGGCCACGTACTGCCCGTCCATGTCACGTAACGCTAGCGTGGACGGCGTGGCGGCCGATCTCGAGAGCAGGCTGAAGCGCGTGCCGGGAGCCGCCGGCGTCTACCTGTTCCGCGACGCGCGCGGCCAGGTGCTGTACGTCGGCAAGGCGAAGTCGCTCCGTCCGCGGGTGCGGTCGTACTTCCAGCCCGGCTCGAGCGACACGCGCCCGGGCATCCGGCAGATGGCCGACCGGACCGCCGAGATCGAGACGATCGTCACGCAGACGGAGGTCGAGGCGCTCCATCTCGAGCAGAACCTGATCAAGCGCCACCGGCCGCCGTACAACGTCCGCCTCCGCGACGACAAGTCGTTCCCCTACATCGCCGTCACCGTCGACGACGACTACCCGCGCGTGATGTTCACGCGGGAGCGCCACCGGCGGGGCGTCGTCTACTTCGGCCCGTACGCGAACGCCAAGAAGGTGCGCGAGACGCTCGACGTGCTGAACCGCGTCTTCCGCTACCGCCCCTGCGAGGGCCCGCAGCCGGGCCGCCGCAGCGGCATCCCGTGCCTCGACTACCACATCGAGCGCTGCTTCGCGCCGTGCGTCGGCTACATCTCGAAGGACGACTACCGCGGGCTGATCGACCAGGTGATCGAGTTCCTCTCCGGCGACGACCGCCCGATCCGGAAGAGCCTCGAGCGGCAGATGCGGGAGGCGGCGGCGGAGGAGCGGTTCGAGGACGCGGCCCGCTACCGGAACCGGCTGGCCGCGATCGAGCGGCTGAGCGAGCGGCAGGCGGTGGAACGCCGGTCGATCGGGACGATCGACGTGGTCGGGATCGCCGTCTCGCCGGAGCGGGCGGCGGTGCAGATCTTCCCGCTGCGCGACGGACGCATGGTCGACCGCTACGCGTTCCACCTCGAGAACGCGGGCGGAGCCGAGCTCGGCGAGGTGCTCGAGGCGTTCTGCCTCGAGTACTACGGCGCCGCGCCGTCGATCCCGCCGCAGATCCTCGTGCCGCGCGCGAGCGGCGACCTCTCGGCGCTGCAGGCGTTCCTGTCCGAGCGGCGCGGGTCGCAGGTCGAGGTGCGCGCGCCCGAGCGCGGCGAGAAGCGGAGGCTGCAGGAGCTCGCGCAGCAGAACGCGCGCCTCGCACTCGATTCCGAGACGTTCGTCGCGGAGACGAAGCGCGCGCGGCGTGTCGAGGCGCTCGAGGAGCTGCGCGAGGCGCTGAACCTCGAGTCGCTGCCGATCCGGATCGAGTGCTTCGACATCTCGAACATCCAGGGGCAGGAGATCGTCGGCTCGATGGTCGTGTTCGAGGACGGTGTCGCGAAGAAGGCGCATTACCGCAAGTTCCAGGTCCGCGGGCAGGAGGGCCAGGACGACTTCGCGGCGATGCGCGAGGTGATCAGGCGCCGCTTCTCACGCCTCTCGGCCGATCCCGCGTCGGCGGAGTGGAACGAGTCGTTCTCCCAGCCGCCGAACCTGGTCGTGATCGACGGCGGCAAGGGGCAGCTCTCGGCGGCGCTGGAGGCGATGGAGGCGCTCGACCTGCCGCGCGTCGCGGTGATCGCGCTGGCAAAGCGGATCGAGGAGGTGTTCGTCCCCGGACGGCCCGAGCCCGTGCTGCTGCCGGAGCACTCGCCGGGCCTGCAGCTGCTCCAGAGGATCCGTGACGAGGCGCACCGGTTCGCGATCACCTTCCACCGGCAGCGGCGCGACGCGGCGGCGCGCGACTCGATGTTCGACCAGCTCGACGGCGTCGGGCCTGTCCGCCGGCGGGCGCTGCTGCGCCACTTCGGCTCGGCGGAGCGGGTCCTCGACGCGAGCGCCGAGGAGCTCGAGGGCGTGCCGGGCGTGCCCGCGAAGACGGCGCGCAGCATCTACGCGCAGCTGCACCGGACGGGGCGCGCATAGTGGACGCCTTCGTCGGCATCCCGACGACCACGCTCGCCGACCTCCTCGGCCGTGCGCAGGTGATGGACATCGGCATCCGGCCGTTGTGGTCGGGCGCACCGCGGGCCGCGGGCCCGGCGTTCACCGTGCGGTGCCCGCCCGGCGACAACCTGATGGTCCACGCGGCCGTTCACCGCGCTGCCCCCGGCTCGGTCGTCGTCGTCGAAGCGGGCGACGTCGACTACGCCGTCGCCGGCGGCAACGTGCTCGCGGTCGCGCAGCGCCGCGGGATCGTCGCCTTCGTCGTCGACGGCGTCCTCCGCGACCTCGCCGAGGCGCGCGAGCTCGCCTTTCCGGTGTTCGCGCGCGGCGTGATCCCGGTGCCCGGCGGCAAGGAGGCCGTCGGGCCCCTGAACGAGCCCGTCCGCTGCGGAGGCGTCACGGTGCACGCGGGCGACCTCGTCGTGGCGGACGAGGAGGGCGTCGTCGTGGTCCCCGCGGGGCGACGCGACGACGTGCTGCGGGACGCCGAGCGGAGGCTCGCGGCGGAGGCGGCCGTCTCGCTCGACGAGTGGGAGGCCGCGCATCGGGTCCGGATCGACGCGCTCCTCGCCGAGCGTGGCTTCGACGGCTGAGGCCGCGTTACCGCGCGGCGGCGAGGACCACCGACAGCACGTGCTCGACGTTGCCGTCGCGCAGCGCATCGCCGAGGAAGCGGTCGCCCGACAGTCCCGCGCGCGCGCCGAGCAGCTCGACGAGGCGCTCGTCGCTCACGCCCGCCGCCCGGGCGGTCGCGAGGACGCGCGGGAGGGAGGGCAGCGGCTCGCCGTCGCGCCCGAACTGCCACGGCGGATAGACATACTCGCCGTCGGCGAGCACCGCGAGCAGGTCGCCGCGGCGGCGAAGCGTCTCGAGCCGGCCGGGATCGAGCCCGGTCCTGGCGCCGAGCCACGAGGCTGAGAGCGAGCCCGACACGCCCACAACTGTAGATCCCTACTCTTCCGGCGTGCTTCGACTGTCGTTCCTCGCCAGCGTGCTCGTGCTCGCCGCCTGCGGGTCGTCGAAGAACGCCGCTCCGCCGCCGGCCACGACGACGGCCGCCCCGCCGCCGTCCTCGGCCGTGCCCGGGAGCACCGGCCTCTATGCCGGCGGGAACTGGGGGGTCGTGCTCGTCGACGGCCGGGCGACCGCCGTGCACCTCACGAACGGCGCCTGGCGCACCGACACGAGCGGCCGCGTCGAGATCACGGTCCTCGGCCCGCGGCCGGGCAGCCTGGCGCCTCGGCGGCCGCAGATCGCGGCCGGCCTCAGGGCGCCGGCGCCGATGGTCGAGTCGGGGCTGTGGGTGGACGGGCAGGAGCTCGTGGCGAAGGGCGGCGGCACGCCGACGAACGGGACGATCTACGGCGCGCCGGCGAAGCCGCTTCGCGCGGGCAAGCACGTCGCGGTCGCGTATGCGCGCACCGATACGACCGGCACGGCGCGCGCGTGGTCGTTCAGGACTCCGTGAGGAACGGGTAGCGGTAGTCGCGCGGGGGCGCGAACGTCTCCTTCACCGTCCGCGGCGTCACCCAGCGGATCAGGTTCCAGAGCGATCCCGCCTTGTCGTTCGTGCCGGAGGCCCGCGACCCACCGAACGGCTGCTGACCGACGACCGCGCCGGTCGGCTTGTCGTTGACGTAGAAGTTCCCCGCCGCGTACCGGAGTCTCGACGCCGCGTCCTCGATCGCGCCGCGCTCCTCCGCGAACACCGCGCCGGTGAGCCCGTACGCCGTCCCGCGGTCGATCAGGTCGAGCGTGTCGTCCCAGCGCCGCTCGTCGTAGACATACGTCGTCACGACCGGGCCGAAGAGCTCGTCGCGCAGGAGCCGGAAGTCGGGGTCGGTCGTCTCGACGACGGTCGGCTCGACGAAGTAGCCGCGAGAGTCGTCGTAGCCGCCGCCGACGACGATCTTCGTGCCGGCGTGCTGCTTCGCCTCCTCGATCGCCTCCTTCTGCGTCGAGAACGCCGCGCCGTCGATCACGGCGCCCATGAAGTTGCCGAAGTCGCTGACGTCGCCGACCTTGATCGTCGCGACCTCCTCCTGCAGCCGCTCGCGCAGCGCCGGCCAGAGGTTGGAGGGCGCGTAGACGCGCGACGCGGCCGAGCACTTCTGCCCCTGGTACTCGAAGGAGCCGCGGACGATCGCGGCGGCGAGCGAGTCGACGTTCGCGGACGGGTGCGCGACGATGAAGTCCTTGCCGCCGGTCTCTCCGACGATGCGCGGATAGTTGCGGTACCGCTCCATCGACCCGGCGACGGAGCGCCACATCCCGTTGAAGACGGGCGTCGAGCCGGTGAAGTGGATGCCCGCGAGGTGCTCGCTGCCGAGCGCCGCGTCGCCGATCGTCGGGCCCGAGCCGTAGACGAGGTTGATCACGCCGTCCGGGAGGCCGGCCTCCTGGAACAGCCGCATCAGGTAGTAGGCCGACAGCATCGCCGTGCCGGCCGGCTTCCAGACGACCGTGTTCCCCATCAGCGCCGGCGAGCTCGTCAGGTTCGCGGCGATCGCGGTGAAGTTGAAGGGCGAGACCGCGAACACGAAGCCCTCGAGCGGGCGGTACTCGAGCCGGTTCCAGATGCCGGGCGACGACACCGGCTGCTCGGCGTAGATGCGGCACATGAACTCGACGTTGAAGCGGAGGAAGTCGATCGACTCGCACGCGGCGTCGATCTCCGCCTGGTGCGCGGTCTTGGACTGGCCGAGCATCGTGGCGGCGTTGAGCGTGTCGCGCCACGGCCCCGAGAGCAGCTCGGCGGCGCGGAGGAACACGGCCGCGCGCTCCTCCCAGGGCCAGCGCGACCAGTCTTCCCACGCCGTCGCCGCGGCGTCGATCGCCTGCGCGACGTGGTCGGCACTCCCCTGATGGACGTCGGCGAGGACGTGCTCCTTGTCGTGGGGCATGACCGCGGGCTTGAGCTCGCCGGTCGTGACGTCCTTCCCGCCGATCACGAGCGGGATCTCGATGCGCTCGCCGCGCATCCGGTCGAGGCGCTGCTTCAGGCTCTCGCGGTCGGGGCTGCCGGGCGCGTAGTCGTTGACGGGCTCGTTGCGTGGCGCAGGGGGGCGGAAGATGGCGTGGGTGCTCACCGGACAACCTCCGGTTGCCGAGTGTTCGCGCTCCGACGCCGGCCAAGCCGGCGCCTCCGCTCGTCGATGCGCTCCGTCGAGCCTGCGTTCATGCGTTTAGCCTACGGCGAAGCAGCCGTCAGCGGCGGAGGAGGTAGGTGGCGGTGACGACGACCCACACCATGAAGCCGAGGATCGAGGCGTAGACCTCGCTGCCCGCGAGCGTCCAGCCGGCGGCGCCCTCGACGATCCCGACGGCGAGGACGGCGAACCCGCCGGCGATCCCGGCGCGGCCGAACGTCGGGCCGATCTTGCGGGCGCGCAGCGCTGCGAGCGACGATCCGACGATCAGCGCCGCCTCGCAGCCGGCGGCCGGCGCCGCGTACTGGGGTCGCGCGAGCAGCAGCGCCGCCGCCTGGAGGGCGATCAGCGCGGCGCCGCCCATCGCCACGAGCGCGGCGAAGAAGCCGTCCGGGTCGTAGCGCACGAGCCGCGCGCGCAGGCTGGCGAGGAAGCACAGGAACGCGAACGCTGCCGCGGTGAACAGCGCCGACTGCGCATTCCGGTGGCCGGTCCCGAGCAGGAACGCCGGGAGAGCGAGCGCGACGTAGGCGTATCCGAACGCCGCGATCCGTTCCCGGGTCACGCGGCGACGCTACAACATCGCCAAATGCGGCCCACGCTCCTCCAGTACGACGCACCCGGGTGGGGCGTCGGCGAGGTGTGGCTCGCCAGCGGCACGGTCGTCCACTCGGAGCTGCCGCGGCCACGGCCGCTGCGGACCGCCGGCGTCAGAGCCGGCTCTGACGCGACTCTGAGCCTTGTTGCCCGCGTGCAGGGATTCTTCGCCGGGGAGGCCGACGACTTCCTCGACGTGCCCCTGGAGCTTCCGGACGGGTTCCTCGGGGACTGTGCGCGGGCGCTGCGGGCCGTGCCCCGCGGGGAGGTGGTCACATACGGCGAGCTCGCCGCGATCGCCGGGCGTCCACGCGCCGCGCGGGCTGCCGGCACCTTTTGCGCGCGCTGCGACCTCTCGCCGTTCGTGCCGACACACCGCGTCGTGTCGGCGTCCGGGGTCGGGCCGTTCGGCGACCTCGGGACCGCCTACAAGCGGCGCCTGCTCGCGCTCGAAGGGCTGGCGCTGTGACCCTGTCGGAGGAACTGCGCGACGAGCTCGCCGGGATCGCGCCGACGCGGCGCTGCTGCACGCTGGCCGAGCTCTCGGCGCTCTTCCACGCCTCGGGTGCCTGGCACCTGCAGGACGGCAACGTCTCGGTGGAGCTCGACCTGGCGAGCCCTGCGGCCGCCCGCCGCGCCTTCGCGCTGCTGCGCGACCACGGCGTCCGCTCCGAGCTCCGCACGTACCGGCGCCGGGCGTTCGACGGTGCGACGCGCTACCAGCTCCGCGTCGACGCCGGTGAGACGCTGCGTGAGGCCGGCGTCCTCTCGGCGAGCGGCGGGCCGCTCGAGCGGCCGCCGAAACGGGTCGTCGGCCGCGGCTGCTGCCGCGCCGCCTACCTGCGGGGGGCGATGCTCGGCGGCGGCTCGCTGTCCGGCCCGCGCGACCCGCACCTCGAGCTCCGCACGGCGACGCGGGCCGGCGCCGAGTTCCTCGCCGCCGTCGCCGCGCACGACGACCTGACGCTCTCGGTCGCCGAGCGGCGCACACACGCGATCGCGTACGCCAAGGGCCACGACGCGATCCGTGACCTGCTCGCGGCAGCCGGCGCCGGCGGCGTCGCGCTGCGGCTCGAAGAGCACGCCGTGGTCGCCGCCACGCGCGCCCGCGCGAACCGTCTCGCGAACGCCGACGAAGCCAACCTCGTGCGCACTGCGGCCGCCGCGCACCGGCAGCTCGAGGCGATCCGCGCGGTGGGGGTCGACGCCCTGCCGCCCGAGCTCGCCGAGATCGCAGAGCTCAGGCTCCGCCATCCCTCGGCCTCGCTCCGCGAGCTGGCCGGCAAGGCGCGCCCGCCGCTCGGGAGGGCGGCGGTGCAGCGGCGCCTGCAGGCGATCGTCGGCCTGGCCGAGGAGGAGGGCCGGCGTTTTCCGATTTGCAAGTCCTCTAGCGCAGCCGACCCGGCCGACCCCATACTCGGGTGACGGCGGGATCCGCGTTCGTAAGGCGGTGGATTCAGACCCCGTCCATCGTCGACGTTCGGAGCGTGGCTCATCCGGAGGGGGAGATCGTCCTCGGAGCTTCCCCTCCGGCCCCGCCGCGGCGTGCCCGCCACCTGATATACGTTTCTCTCCCGTGAGCCGCGCGTCGTTCGAGGAGCTGCAGCGCCGGCTCCAGGAGATCAGCGACCTGGGCAAGACGATCTCGCTGCTGTCGTGGGACCAGCAGGTGATGATGCCGCGCGGCGGCGCGAGGCTCCGCGCCGAGCAGCTCGCGACGGTCGGGCGGATCGCGCACGAGAAGTTCACCTCGCCCGAGATCGGACGGCTGCTCGACGAGCTGCGGGACTTCGGCGAGCAGCACGAGCACGACTCGTTCGAGGCGAGCCTGATCCGGGTCGTCGCCCACGACTGGGACAAGGCGCGCCGCGTGCCGGCCGACCTTCGCGCGGAGATCTCGCGCTCCGCGTCGCTCGCCAACGCCGTCTGGATCGACGCGCGCGAGAACAACGACTTCGCGAGCTTCCTGCCCGTCCTCCGCACGAACCTCGACCTGCGCAAGCGCTACATCGACTGCTTCGAGGTCGGCGACGAGCCCTACGACATCGTCCTCGACGACTACGAGCGCGGGATGAAGACCGCCGAGGTGCGCCGCATCTTCGACTACCTGAAAGAGCACCAGGCGCCGCTCGTCCAGGAGGTCGCCGCCCGGGGCGCCCACGAGGAGCCGGCGGCCGGCGAGTTCCCGATCGAGCTGCAGAAGCGGTTCGAGCTCGAGGTGGCGCGCGCGTTCGGCTACACCGACCACGCCTGGCGCCTCGATCCGACGGTGCACCCGTTCGCCTCCGGCACCGCGATCGACGACATCCGCCTGACGACGCGCTACTTCTCCGACAACCTGGACGGCCTCTTCGCGACGATGCACGAGTTCGGCCACGGGCTCTACGAGCACCAGATCGACCCGTCGCTCGAGCGCTCGCCGCTCGCGCGCGGCGTCTCGCTCGGCATGCACGAGTCGCAGAGTCGCATGTGGGAGAACCTGGTCGGGCGGTCGCTGCCGTTCTGGCGCCACTTCTTCCCGCGGCTTCAGGAGGTGTTCCCGCGGCCGCTCGCCGGCCACGACGCCGCGCGGTGGTACCGCGAGGTCAACGCCGTCCAGCCGTCGCTGATCCGCGTCGAGGCGGACGAGGCGACGTACAACCTGCACATCATCCTGCGGTTCGAGCTGGAGCAGGCGATGCTCGCCGATGCGTTCCCGCTCGAACAGCTGCCCGAGGAGTGGAACCGCCGTATCTGGGAGTACCTCGCCATCGAGGTCCCGGATGACACGCGGGGCGTGCTGCAGGACGTGCACTGGTCGGGCGGCTCGATCGGCTACTTCCCGACATACGCGCTCGGCAACCTGATCTCGGCGCAGATCTGGGAGAAGGTCACCGCCGACCTGCCCGGGCTGTACGACGAGTTCGAGCAGGGCGAGTTCGGATCGCTGCGCGACTGGCTGCGTGATCACCTCCACCGGTACGGCCGCAAGTTCACGCCGGGCGAGACGCTCGAGCGCGTCGTCGGCACCGCGGAAATCGACCCCGAGCCGTACGTGCGGTACCTGCGCGAGAAGCTCGCGGGCATCTACGGAATCGCCGCAACGGCTGCATAGCTAGAGTCGCCCGCATGGCGAAAACACGTGTCGGGATCAACGGATTCGGCCGCATCGGCCGCAACTTCTTCCGCGCCGCCCTCGGCCGCGGCGCCGACTTCGACGTGGTCGCGTTCAACGACCTCGGCAACCTCGACACGATGGCGCACCTGCTCCGGTACGACTCCGTGCTCGGACGCTTCGAGCACGACGTCCGGGTCGAGGACGGCTCGCTCGTCGTCGACGGCAAGGAGCTTCGCGGGTTCGCCGAGAGCGACCCCGGGTCGTTGCCGTGGGGCGACCTCGGTGTCGACGTTGTGATCGAGTCGACGGGCTTCTTCACCAAGCGCGAGGCGGCGCAGAAGCACCTCGACGCCGGCGCGAAGAAGGTGATCATCTCCGCGCCCGCCACCGATCCCGATATCACGCTCGTGCTCGGAGTGAACGACGACGGTTACGACCCGGGAGAGCACTCGATCATCTCCAACGCCTCCTGTACCACCAACTGCGTCGCGCCGATGGCGAAGGTCCTGCACGACGCGTTCGGGATCGAGTCCGGGTTCATGACGACGATCCACGCGTACACGAACGATCAGCAGATCCTCGACCTCCCGCACAAGGACCTGCGCCGTGCACGCGCAGCCGCGATCAACCTGATTCCGACCTCGACCGGCGCCGCGCGCGCGATCGGGCTCGTGCTGCCCGAGCTCGCCGGCAAGGTCGACGGGATCTCCGTGCGCGCACCGGTCCCGACCGGATCGATCACCGACTTCGTCCTGCAGCTCGGCCGCGAGACGACGGTGGACGAGGTGAACGGCGCGTTTGCCGCCGCCGCCGCGAGCGGCCCGCTCGCGCCGTACCTCGAATACTCGGACCAGCCGCTCGTCTCGACCGACATCATCCACTCGCCGGCGTCGTGCACGTTCGACAGCCAGCTGACGATGGTGAACGGTTCGTCGGCGAAGGTCTTCGGCTGGTACGACAACGAGTGGGGCTATTCGTGCCGGCTGGTCGACCTCGTACCCCGGGTGCTGTGACACTCCCGCGCTCGGTCGAGGAGGCCGACGCAGCGGGGAAGGTCGTGCTCGTGCGCTCCGACCTCAACGTCCCGCTCGAGGACGGAAGGGTCGCGGACGACACGCGCATCCGCGCGTCGCTCCCGACGATCCGGCTGCTGTGCGAGCGGGACGCGCGCGCGGTTCGCGTCTGTTCTCACCTCGGGCGCCCGAAGTCGGACGCCGACCGCGAGAAGTACTCGATCGCACCCGTGCGCGAGGAGCTGCTCGCGGCGATCGGCGACGAGCGCGTTACGGTCCTCGAGAACACGCGCTTCGACCCCGGCGAGACGTCGAACGATCCGCGCTTCGCCGCCGAGCTCGCGGAAGACTGCGACCTCTACGTGAACGACGCCTTCGGATCGGCGCACCGCGCGCATGCCTCGACGGTCGGCGTCACCGAACTGCTGCCCGCCTACGCCGGACTGCTGCTGCTCGAGGAGCTGCGCAATCTCGGACGGCTGCTCGGCGACGTGGAGCGCCCGTTCGTGCTGGTTGCAGGCGGCGCGAAGGTCGACGACAAGCTCGCCGTCCTCGAGCACCTCGGAGCGCGCGCCGACGAGGTGCTGATCGGTGGGAAGATGGCCGAGGAGGTGCGCACCGCCGGCTCGTTGCCGTTCGAGGCAGTGCTGCCGAAGGACGTCGTCGCGGCCGTCTCGTTCGACGCCGACGCGAAATCACAGCTGGTGCCCTTCGACGAGCTGCCGTCCGGGTGGCTCGGCCTCGACATCGGGCCGGAGACGCGGCGCGACTTCGCCGGGCGCATCGCGGGCGCGAAGACGGTGTTCTGGAACGGACCGATGGGGGTGTTCGAGTGGCCCCGCTTCGCCGAGGGCACGACGGCCGTCGCCCGCGCAGTCGCGGCCTGCGACGGCTTCACCGTCGTCGGCGGCGGCGACTCCGTCCGCGCCGTCCAGGAGGCCGGGCTGGCCGACCGCGTCTCCTGGGTCTCGACCGGCGGCGGTGCCTCGCTGGAGCTGCTCGAGGGCCGCGTCCTTCCCGGCGTCGCGGCGATCCCGGAGGCGTGACCGATGCTCGTCGCCGGCAACTGGAAGATGTTCAAGGGACCGACCGAGACGAGGGAGTTCTGCCGTTGGCTGCGCGCGACTCCGCGGCCGGTCGAGGTGGACGTGGTCGTGTGCCCGGCGTTCGTCTCGCTCGCCGACGCCGTTCAGGTCCTGGCGGGGACCGAGATCGGCGTCTTCGCGCAGAACTGCCACTGGGAGGAGGAGGGCGCGTTCACCGGCGAGGTTTCGGCGGCGATGCTGCTCGAGCTCGGCGTGTACGGCACGCTCGTCGGCCACTCGGAACGGCGGCAGCTGTTCGGCGAAACCGACTCGACGGTTGCGCGACGCGCCGAGGGCGCGCTCGACGCCGGCCTCCACGTGATCGCGTGCGTGGGCGAGACCGAGGCCGAGCGCGACGCCGGCGAGACGGAGGCCGTGCTCCGGCGGCAGGTGTCGGCGCTCGCCCAGGACGACAACCTCGTGATCGCGTACGAGCCGGTGTGGGCGATCGGAACGGGCCGCAACGCGACCCCCGAGCTCGCGCAGCAGGCGCACGAGGTGGTGAAGTCGGTGCTCGACGTCCCGGTGCTCTACGGGGGGTCGGTCAAGCCCGACAACGCAGCCGAGCTGCTCGCGCAGCCGGCCGTCGACGGTGCGCTCGTCGGCGGCGCGTCGCTCGAGGCGGGCTCCTTCGAGGCGATATGCCGGGCCGCTTCCCGCTCGTAGCGCTCGTCATCCTCGACGGCTTCGGCTGTGCCCCGCCGGGGCCCGGCAACGCCGTGTCGCTCGCGTCGACGCCGGTCTTCGACCGCCTCTGGGACACGTACCCGCACACGCGCCTGCAGGCGTCCGGCGCGGCGGCAGGGCTGCCCGAGGGCCAGATGGGCAACTCCGAGGTCGGCCACCTCACGATCGGCTCCGGCCGGCGGCTGTACCAGGACCTCGTACGCGTCAACCGCGCGATCGAGGACGGCTCGTTCGTCGAGCTGCCCGCGATCCGCGAGGCATTCGAGCGCGGCCGGCGCGTGCACCTGCTCGGCCTCGTGTCGCGCGGGGGCGTCCACTCGCACATCGACCACCTGCAGACGCTGCTCCGCATCGACCCGGAGCGCACCTGGGTGCACGCCTTCACCGACGGCCGCGACGTGTCGCCGACGTCTGCGGCCCGCGACCTGGCGACGCTCCCGGAAGGCCGGATCGCGACGGTCGTCGGGCGCTACTACGCAATGGACCGCGACAAGCGGTGGGAGCGGACGCAGCGCGCATTCGACGCGATCACCGCGGGCGAGGGGAAGGAGACGTCCGACGTCGTCGCGGCCGTCCGCGCGAGCTACGACGCCGGCGTCACCGACGAGTTCATCGAACCGATCGTCGTCGAGGGCACGCCGCGGCTCGAGCACGGCGACGCCGCGATCTTCTTCAACTTCCGTCCCGACCGCGGGAGGCAGCTTACGCAGCTGCTGCTCGACGGCGGGTACGACGTGACGACGATGACGCACTACGCGTCGGATCTCGATGCGCCGGCCGTGTTCGACGAGCAGGACGTCCCCGAGACGCTCGCCGAGGTGCTCGCCGGGAAGGACTTGCGCCAGCTCCACGTCGCCGAGACCGAGAAGTACGCGCACGTCACCTACTTCTTCAATGGTGGGCGAGAGGACCCGTGGCCGGGCGAGGACCGCGAGCTCGTGCCGAGCCCGCGCGACGTCGCCAGCTACGACCAGAAACCGGAGATGTCCGCCGACGGGGTCGCCGAGAAGGTGGTCGAGCGACTCGGCGACGGCTACGCGTTCTGCGTCGTCAACTTCGCCAACCCCGACATGGTCGGCCATTCGGGCGTGATTCCCGCGGTGGTGGCGGCCGTGGAGGCGGCCGACCGCTGCCTCGGCCGCGTCGTCGACCGCGTGGCCGAGCTCGGCGGCGTCGCGCTCGTCACCGCCGATCACGGGAACGCCGAGCAGCTCCTGCAGGACGACGGGGTCAGCCCGCACACCGCGCACACGACCAACCTCGTGCCGCTCGTCGTCACCGATCCGGACGCGACGCTGCGGGAGGACGGCGAGCTCGCCGACCTGGCCCCGACCGTGCTCGGCCTGCTCGGTGTTCCGCAGCCGAAGGTCATGAGCGGCCGCGATCTCGTCGTCTGAGGTGGGAAGAGAACCTACGGTTCCCTTCCCACGACCCATCCTTCCCTCGTCGCCTGCCATCGCATTTCGCTCTTCGCCTCCCGGCCGGCCAAGCCGGCCTCCGGCGGCGGATTCGGCTCGCTGGTCCTGAACCGCTGCACGAACGTTTGCCGTTGAGACGGGGCCCGGGCTTTGCCCGTCGGGAGGCCAAGAGAGGCTCCGGGAGGGAACCGTAGGTGCTTTCCCGAGGGTCGAAGCGCGTCGTTTGCGTAGAGGCAGTGTTGCTCGCGTAAACCTCTGGTAAGCCCTGCTTGTGGCGCCGAAAGCGGAGCTATACTGCCGCTCCGTTGCCCCTGCCCCAGCCAGATCCGGCAATTCTGCGGAAGGCCCAGAAGGGCGACGAGCGTGCATTCGCGATCATCGTGCGGATGTACGAGACACCGGTCTACAACTACGTGCTGCGACTCACCGGCGACAGGATCTTCGCCGAGGACCTGACGCAGGAGGTGTTCCTGCGGGTCTTCCAGGGCCTGCCGCGCTTCTCGCTCCGGTGCAAGTTCACGACGTGGCTCTTCCAGGTGACGAAGAATCGCGTGCTCGACGAGCTGCGCGCGAAGGAGCGCCGGCCGATGGCGCCCGTCAACCTCGACGACGTCCCGCCGCTCGAGGTGGTCGACCAGCCGGTCGAGCGCATCGAGACGATCGACGCCCTCTGGCGCGCGATCGAGGCGCTGCCGGTCGACCTGAAGATGGCGCTGCTCCTGCGCGATGTCGTCGGGCTCTCCTACAACGAGATCGCCGACTCGCTCGAGATCACGCTCGCCACCGTCAAGTGGCGCATCTTCAAGGCGCGCGAGGACGTGCAGATCGCGCTCGCCCGCCAGGGGATCACGTTCGGCACCTCCGCCAAGCCCGCGGCTACCACCGCCACCTCCGCTTAAGCCGGCGGGAACCCCGGCTCCGCGCGCAACGGTGATCGGTCGTTAGCGGTTCAAGACCGTTGGCGAATCGCGCCACGTTTGCCGCCGGAGGCCGGCTTCGCCGGCCGGGAGGCGAAGCGCGCGCCCGCGACGGCACGCGCAAGGGAAAGAGGGGTCTTGGGGAGAGAACCGTAGGTTCTCTCTTCAACTCAGACGCCGACCTTCAGCCGCGCGGCGAGCGTCTCCGGCAGCCCGGCGGCGCGTGCGTCCGCCTGCGCGCCGTCGACGTCGTAGCCGGTCCGGCGAAAGGCGCACGTCTCGGCGTCGAAGTCGAGCAGGAGCCACGCGGCCCGCGGGTCGCCGTCGCGCGGCTGGCCGACCGAGCCGGGGTTGAGCAGCGACCTGCGCTCGGCGAGCGGGAGCTCGGTGCCGGCGGGAGCCTGGCCGCCGTCCAACTGGTCGCCGGCCATCCAGAGCGCGAGCGCGACGTGGCTGTGGCCGACGAGCACGACCGGCGCCGTCGTCATCCGCAGGCTCGCGACCGCGATCTCGTCGGAGAGCACGTAGTCCCACACGGCATCGCGCGGGCTGCCGTGGAAGAGTTGCGTGCGCTCGCGCGCGGCGCTCGGCTGCAGCGACCGCAGCCACTCGGCGTGGCCCGGCTCGATCACGTCCTGCGTCCAGCGCGCCGCCGCGGCCGCGTCCCCGCTGAAGTCGGAGACGTCGAGGCCGCCGATCACCGCCAGGTCGTGGTTGCCGCAGAGGCACAGAGACGCACGTCCCCGGACGAGCGCGCAGCACTCGTTCGGGTGCGGGCCGTAGCCGACGACGTCGCCGAGGCACCACGTCTCGTCCGCGCCTTCGCGCACGATGTCGCCGAGCACGGCCTCGAGGGCCTGCAGGTTCCCGTGGACGTCGGAGATGACCGCAACGCGCACGACGAGACGCTCTCATAAGGCCCTGGCATTCGCCGCGGGAGCGGTGGCCTGGGCGGTCTGCGCCTGGCTGCTCGCGCGCACCAGCGTCCCGTCACTGCATCTCTCCGGCGTCGACCAGCACACGCTGTTCTCCGGCGCGGCGCTCCGCCGCTCGGCGCGGTACTCCCGCGGCGTCGACCTGCTCTGGCTGGCCGGGACGCTCGCGTCGCTGGCGGCGCTCGTCGTGCTGGTCTGGCGGCTGCCGCCGAGCATCCGCGGCATGGGGCTCGGGCGCATCGCCGCGGCAATCGTCGCGGGCATGGTGATCCTGGTGACGCTCTGGTTCGTGGCGTTGCCGTTCGGGCTGGCGTCGCTCTGGTGGGACCACCATTTCGGCCTCGGCCCGTTCGACGTCTTTGCCTGGCTCGACGCTCAGTGGGCGCTGCTCGGCGCCGAGGTCGCGTCGGTGATGCTGACGATCGTGCTGCTCGTCGGCTTCGCCGGCCGGTGGCCGCGCCGCTGGTGGCTCGCCGCCGCGCCGACGATCGTCGTGATCGCCGCGGCGTTTGCGTTCGCCGAGGGCTGGCTCGCCGCCGCCGGCACGTCGAAGCTCGACGACCCGCAGCTGCGCGCCGACGTCACCCGCCTCGAGCGCGCCGAAGGCGTGCCGGGGACGCCCGTCCGCGTGCAGGACGTGTCATCGTGGACGAACCAGGCGAACGCTTTCACGACCGGCTTCGGGCCGTCGACGCACGTCGTCCTGTGGAACACGCTGCTCGACGGCCGGTTCTCTCGCGGCGAGATCGACGTCGTGATCGCGCACGAGCTGGGGCACGCACGCAGCCGCCACATCCTCAAGGCGATCGGCTGGTCGGCGCTCGTCGTGCTCCCGACGCTCTGGATCGTCGCGATCGCAACCCGCCGGCGCGGCGGAATCGCCGACCCGGCGAACCTGCCGTACGCGATCCTCGTCCTGGCGATCGTCGCTCTCGTCACGGCGCCGCTGCAGAACGCCGTCTCGCGGCGCTACGAGGCCGAAGCCGACTGGCGAGCCCTGAACGCGACGCACGATCCCGCCGCGGCCGAGCAGCTGTTCAAGAGCTTCCAGACGACGAGCCTCGAGCAGCCGAACCCGTCGCTGCTCGACTACCTCTGGCTCCAGAACCACCCGACCCTGATGCAGCGCATCGTGATGGCGCAGCGCTGGCGCGAGCGCCATCGGGCGAGCTGACGCTCAGTCGTCCGGCGGGCGCTCGGTCTCGGGCAGCGCCTGGATGCCCTTCACCGTCGTGTACTTCGAGTAGGCGTCCTGGAGCGCCGCGAGCAGCTCCTTCGCGAACTGCTGCGACATGTTCACGCGGGCGACGACGACGCCCGGGACGTCGCCCTCCTCGACCTCGTGGTCGATCCGGGCGAACGTGAGCGTGAACTCGTAGTCCGAGAACGTGATGTTGGCGAAGTTCGCGTAGACGCCGGCGAGGTGCTGCGGATCCAGATGGATGTTCAGCTGCCGTTCGGTTCCGTCGTCCATCCGGCTTGACGATACTAGAGCCGTGTCGAGGCGGCAGACATGCGTCGAGCGGCTGGCGGCCCGCCTCGACCGGATCGCCGGCGCGCCCGTGGAGCTCGAGCGCCCGAAGAATCCCGAGCACGGCGACTTCGCGACGAGTGTGGCGTTGCGCACCGCCGGCGTGGCAGGCCTGTCGCCGCGCGAGCTCGCCGACCAGCTCGCGGCGCGGCTGGCGGAGCTCGACGAGGTTGCGTCCGCCGAGGTCGCAGGCCCCGGCTTCGTCAACCTGCGCCTCGCCGACGGCTTCTTCCTCGAGGCGCTGGGCGAGATCGGGGACGCCTACGGGGGCGGGTTCGCCGATCCGCCGGCCCGCGTCCAGGTCGAGATGGTGTCCGCGAACCCCACAGGGCCCGTCGTCGTCTCCGCGGCCCGGAACGGCGCCCTCGGCGACTCGGTCGCGCGGCTGCTCGAGTTCGGCGGCCACCGGGTCGACCGCGAGTACTACTACAACGACGCGGGGACGCAGATCGACCGCTTCCGCGCATCGGTCGACGCGCTTCGCCGCGGCGAGGAGATCCCGGAGGACGGCTATCGCGGCTCGTACGTCGCCGATCTCGCGGCCGCCGAGGGCGACCCGGTGCCGCGGATGCTGCATTCGATCGAGGCGACGATGGAGCGTTTCCGGATCCACTTCGACGGCTGGGCGCTGCAGAGCTCGCTCGAGCAGCGGCTTCCCGAGCTGCTCCCGCGGCTCGACACGTACGAGAAGGAGGGCGCCCTCTGGGCGCGCTCGTCCGCGTACGGCGACGAGCAGGACTGGGTGCTCGTCCGGTCGGCCGACCGCGGCGGGACGCCGACCTACCGCGCGGCCGACGTCGCCTACCTCGTCGACAAGCTCGAGCGCGGCTACGACCGCGCGATCTACGTGCTCGGCGCCGACCACCACGCGACTGCGCGCTGGTACGGGGCGATCGCGCGCATGCTCGGGTACGACCCCGAGCGCGTCGAGGTGCTCCTGTACCAGTTCGTCCACCTCACCGGCGGCGGCGCGACCGCGAAGGCGTCGAAGCGTGCGGGGAACGTCGTCTTCCTCGACGAGCTTCTCGACGAGATCGGCGTCGATGCGGCGCGCTGGTACCTCGTCAACCGCGGCCCCGACCAGACGATCGACATCGACCTCGACCTCGCGGCCGAGAAGTCGAACAAGAACCCGGTCTTCTACGTGCAGTACGCGCACGCGCGAATCGCCGCGATCCTGCGCAACGCCGAGGGCGCGGAGGAGGGCGGCCCGTCGCCGGGCCCGCTCGCGGACGAGGAGAAAGAGCTGATCAAGCGCCTGACCGACTTCCCGGCGACGGTGCGCGAGGCGGCCGAGCGCCGCGGCCCTCAGCTCCTGCCCGCCTACGCGATCCGCGTCGCGGACGATTTCCACCGCTTCTACCACGAGTGCCGGGTCCTCGGCGACCCGGCCCAGGCCTTCCGGCTCCAGCTGTGCCGCGCCGCGCAGCGCGTGGTCGCGTGCTGCCTCGACCTGGTCGGCGTCGAAGCGCCCGACCGGATGTAGGGGGCCACTACGATCCAGGCCGATGGTCCAGCTCCCCGACCGGAACCTCGCCCTGGAGCTCGTCCGCGTCACCGAGGCGGCGGCGATGGGCGCCGGCCGCTGGATCGGCCGCGGCGACAAGAACGCTGCCGACCAGGCTGCCGTCGACGCCATGCGCGCGATGCTCGACACGGTGACGATGGACGGCGTCGTCATCATCGGCGAGGGGGAGAAGGACGAGGCGCCGATGCTCTACAACGGCGAGCGGGTTGGGGAGGGCCGCGGCACCCCGGTGGACGTGGCCGTCGACCCGCTCGAGGGCACGCGTCTCGCGGCGTTCGGCCAGCCGAACGCGATCGCGGTGATCGCAGTCGCCGAGCGTGGCGCGATGTACTTCCCGGGGGCGGCGGTCTACATGGAGAAGATCGCGGCCGGCGCCAACGCGGTCGCGGCGATCGACATCACCGCGTCTCCGACCGAGAACGTGAACGCGGTCGCGAAGGCGAAGGGCGTGCGGCCCACCGACATCCGTGTCGTCGTGCTCGAGCGCGAGCGGCACGCCGACCTGATCGGCGAGCTGCGGCAGGCCGGGGCACGCGTGAACCTGATCCGCGACGGCGACGTCGCCCCGGCGATCGCCGCGGCCCGCCCGCAGACGGGAGTCGACCTCCTCTACGGCATCGGCGGCACGCCCGAGGGGGTCATCTCCGCGGCAGCGCTGAAGTGCGTCGGCGGCGGGATCCAGGGTCGCCTCTGGCCGCGCACGGCCGAGGAGCGCGAGGCGCTCGTCGCCGCCGGTTACGACCTCGACCGCGTTCTCACGACCGACGACCTCGTCGCCGGCGACGACGTCTTCATCGCCGCCACCGGCGTCACGACCGGCGCGCTGCTGCGCGGCGTTCGCTACGTGCGCGACGGCGCGGTCACGGACTCGATCGTGATGCGCTCGCGTTCCGGCACGGTCCGCCGCATCGAAGCACGCCACAACCTCGAGAAACTGACGCACTTCACAGGGAAGGAGTTCAGATGAGCAACCCGATCGGCATCGACGACCTCGGGTACGACCAGAAGCTCTACATCCTCGCGTTCGACCACCGCGGCTCGTTCGAGAAGATGGTCGGCGGCGATCACGACAAGGTCGCGGGTGCGAAGCAGCTGATCTGGCAGGGCTTTCAGAAGGCGGTCGAGCAGGGAGTGCCGAAGGACGCGGCCGGCGTCCTCGTCGACGCGCAGTACGGGCCGCAGGTCGCCCGCGAGGCGAAGGCCGGCGGCTACAAGCTCGCGATGCCGGTCGAGAAGTCCGGCCAGGTCGAGTTCGACTTCGAGTACGGCGAGCGCTTCGGCGAGAAGATCGAGGAGTTCGACCCGGACTTCTCCAAGGTGCTCGTCCGCTACAACCCGGAGGGCGACGCCGAGCTGAACCTGCGCCAGACTGCGAGGCTCCGGCAGCTCTCCGAGTGGCTGCACGAACGGCGCCGCAAGTACCTGTTCGAGCTGCTCGTGCCGGCCGAGCCGGCGCAGCTCGAGCGCGTCGGCGGCAGCGAGGACCGGTACGACACGGAGCTGCGGCCCGAGCTGATGCTCGAGACGATCCTGCAGCTGCAGAACGGCGGCGTCGAGCCCGACATCTGGAAGATCGAGGGCCTCGACGACCGCGAGGCGTGCCGCGAGATCGCCCAGATCGCACGCCGCGAGGGCCGCGACCACGTGTCGTGCGTCGTGCTCGGACGCGGGGCGTCCGACGCCAAGGTCGACGAGTGGCTGCGCGCCGGCGCGGGGCTGAACGGCTACATCGGCTTCGCGATCGGCCGCTCGATCTTCTCGGAGGCGGTGAAAGCGTACGCGGCCGACCCCGGCGGCTTCGACCGTGACGAGGCGGTCGCGAAGATCGCCGACAACTATCGCCGCTTCATCGACGTCTACGAAGGAGCGCCGGCCCCTGCCTAGGGAACGATGTTGTGGTTGTGGTGGAAGACGTTCTCCGGATCGTGCTTCCGCTTCACCGCGACCAGCCGGTCGTAGTTCGGCCCGTATGCGCCGCGGATCGCGTCGTCTCCCTGGTCGTCGCCGAGGTAGTTCAGCCACCGGCGTTCGGTCAGGTGCGGCGCGAGCGCGGCGTGCGCCTGGCGCGTCCACGCGACGTTGGCGTCGGTGTCGGCCGGGTCCAGCCAGACCGACGGGAGCAGGAGGTTCCATCCGGGCTCGCGGTGTGGCACCGCGGACTCCTCGACGCCGATCCGGCACACCGCGCCGTGGAAATGCTCGAGCAGGATCGCGCTCATCGGCGAGGGGACCGTCTGGAACCGGTCCACCATCACGCCGATCAGGTCGTCGGTGATGCCGGCGGTGAAGCTCGAGAGCCAGTAGTTGAGCGAGCCCGTCGGGTAGCCGTCGTCGAGCAGCGTGTTCATCACCGGGTACGGCATCGGTCCGACCTCGACGACGAGTGGTGAGCCCCATTCCTCGAACGGCGCGAGGTCGCGTTCGGCGGCCTCCGGCGTCCCGGTATGGAACACCATCATCGCCGCGAGCTTGTGGCCGGAGCCGTCGGGCGCATGGACGAGTGCGGCGAAGACGGTGAGGTCGTCGGAGGCGCCGGCCACGGCGTCGCGGTAGAAGCGGAGCAGCTCCGGGGCGACGTCGACCGGATGTGCGATCAGCCCGCCGACGACGGTCGTGAGCGGATGCAAGCGGTACTCGAACGACGCCGCGACGCCGAAGTTGCCGCCGCCGCCGCGCAGCGCCCAGAACAGGTCGGGGTCGGAGTCGGCTGTGACGTCGACGATGCTGCCGTCGGCCTTGACGAGCTCGATCCCGATCACGTTGTCGGCCGCGAGCCCGTGCTTCGCCATCAGCCAGCCGAGGCCGCCGCCGAGCGTCAGGCCCGCGATGCCCGTCGTCGAGATCGCGCCGCCGGTGACGGCGAGGCCGTGCGCCGCCGTCTCGCGGTTCAGCTCGCGCCAGAGCACGCCGCCCTGAGCGCGCACGGTGCGCGCGGCCGGGTCGACGCGGATGCCCCTCATCGGCGACAGGTCGATCATCAGCGCGTCGTCCGCGACCGCACGGCCGGCGACGTTGTGCCCGCCGCCGCGCACGCAGACCTCGAGGCCGTGCGCGCGCGCGAAGCGGATCGCGTCGGCGACGTCGGCAGTGTTCCGGCAGCGCGCGATCAGCGCCGGACGGCGGTCGATGAGCCCGTTGTGGACGCGCCGGGCGTCGTCGTATCCCTCTGCGTCCGGCTCGTGCAGGCTGCCGGAGAAGCCGGCGCGGAGCTCTTCGAAGCGCTCGCCTGCGGTGCTTGCGATCGTGGCCATCCATCCCCTCCTGTCGCGGTCCGCCCGAGTCTAGGACAGGGGCGGTTCGAGCACATCGTTCCCGAGAACGAGACCGCGCGTCGTCCGTGAGGACGATTCGCGTTTCGGCGGCGGTAGACCGGGAATCGTCCCGGCACCTCGAGGCGAGGAGGAGTCATGCAGCTCGACAAGCAGTTCGTCGTCGACGAGCTCAAGAAGCAGGGGCAGTCGCAGCGCACCCAGCAGGCACTCGACGAGCTGCCGGAGAAGATCGACCACGAGCAACATGCAGCGCTGCTCGAGAAGTTCGGGCTCGACCCGGGGCAGCTCGCCGAGAAGGCGGCCAAGGAGGGCCTGGCGAAGCTCTGACGGCGCGACGGGATCGCGGCGGCCGGTACCCGACGGTATCGTCCCGGTGACGCGGGCGTAGCTCAGTTGGTAGAGCATCAGCTTCCCAAGCTGAGGGTCGTGGGTTCGAGCCCCATCGCCCGCTTACCCTCTTGGTCACCTTCGAGGTCGTCCCACCCGGGATCACCGCCCGAGCAGGAAGCGCGCGACCGCGATGCGCCCGGCATCGCCGACCGCCCGCGACTGCACCGAGTGGCCCGCGCCCGGCACGACGACGAGCCTGCCGTGCGGTGTGAGCGCGAGCTGCTTGCGCGCCCACGCGAGCGGGGTCGACAGGTCGTGGTCGCCGTTCACGAGCAGCGTCGGGACCAGCAGCTTGCCGTGCGGCAGCGGCGTAGGCGCGGTCGGCGTCCACGGCAGGCACTGGCGGACGAAGCCGTTGCCCGACGCGGTGGCGGCGTCGAACGGATACAGCTGCGCGGCGGGGATGCGCGCGACGGCGGTGCGCAGCTTGGCCTCCCGGCCTGCGAGCGGCGCGGCCGAATCGCCCCACGGATAGCGCCAGTCGGCGCAGAGGGCGCTCGCGTGCAGGCCCTGGTCGAGCGCCGCCGCGGGCGTGCTCGCCTGGTTCCCGGCCGCGGCGGCGAGGAAGGAGTCGAGCTGCGCCCGGTCTCCCGTGCGCGCAGCGTGCAGCGCGGCCGGGACGTTCCAGTAGGTGCGATACGTCGGGTCGGCGATGCTGTCGAACGTCAGCGCGTCCAGGAGCTGCAGCCCCAGGTGGTAGCGATGCACGACCGTCGCGAGATCGGCGACGCACCGTGAGCCGCAGACCGAGCCGAGCACGCGGCGCACGGCGGCGAACTCGTCCACGCCGAGGTCGGTCTCGCCGATCTGGGGCACGACGGAGTCGAGCACGAGCTTCTTCACGTGCGTGGGATGCGCGAGGGCGTAACGCTCTCCGACGTACGTGCCGTACGAGACGCCGTCGAGCGACCAGCGTTCGACGCCGAGTGCGCGGCGAAGGTCGTCCATGTCCGCGACGACGTCGTCGGTGCCGTAGAACGGACGGCGGGCGCCGAGCTCGCGCGCGCACGCACGTACGGAGGCGGCCCGCGGCGGGGTCAGGTCCGAGCTCCCCATCTCGGCCTGGAGCGCGGGGCAGTCGAGCGCGCCGGCGCCGGTGCCCCGCTGGTCGAAGACGACGATCCGGTAGCGGCCGCGCTCGCGCGAGAGCGCCGCGCCGACGAAGCGGTCGAGGAGTGGGAGCCCGGGCTGGCCAGGCCCGCCGGAGAGCACGAGCAGGACGCCGCGCGGTGCGCTCCGGTTGTCGGCCGCCGCGACCTGGAGGTGCAGCGTGCCTCTCCCGGGACGTGCGTGATCGAGTGGGACGTCGAGCGTCGAGCACGTGAACCCCGTGACGCCCGGGCACGGATGCTCGCCGCGCAGGGAGGGGGGCCGTGCGGGGGCCGCTCGGCCCGCCACGGCCGACGCGACGATCAGCGCCGCTGCGAGTACGAGCGCGCGCATCCCGCGACTAGAGACGCGCGTCGCGGGCTGCGGTTAGCCGGTCAGCCTGCCGATCTTCCGGGCGAAGGTCCCCGCGATCACCCAGTAGCCGGCCGCGTTCGCGTGGATGTTCGGACCGACCGGAGCCGGTGCGCACATCCAGGTCAGCGTGCAGATCGCCCCGACGTCGACCGGAAGTCCGAGGAACGGGATCGGCGTGAAGTTCGTCGTCTGGAAGCTCGAGGCGACGTCCGCCACGGGCACCGAGAACGCCTCGTAGTCCGAATCGAGGACGCCGTTGAAGACCGTCGTCAGCTGCACGGACTGCTGGGCGATCGTCTGGCCGGCGGAGCCCTGGAGCCACTCGGCGAGAAACGGGTCGTAGTAGTTCATGCCGACGATCGGCACGCCCGGCGCGGCGGCGCGCAGGCGCTGCAGGATCGTCGCGAGCTCCTTGCCGGCGGTGGTGATTCCGGCGGCGACGCAGGACGCCGAGATCGTGCCGCCGGCGACGCAGCCGTCGACGTCGTTGGCGCCGATGTCGAGCGTGACCAGAGCGACGTGGTGCGTCTGCAGGAACGCGACCGCGTCGTCGAGCTGGTTGCCGGACGCGTAGACGCCGTTACAGATGCCTCCCTCGATCATCGTCGTGGTCGTCTCGCCGGGGCAGCCGAGCTTCGCGAGGCGGAGGCCGCGTACCTGGAAGCGCTCGAGCGAGTAGAGGTCGTCGGCGTACCCCTGATTCGTGATCACGCTCTGGCCGCTCGCGTTCGGTTGCACGCCCTGTGCGAGCGAGTCGCCGAGCGACAGGTAGTACGGCGCGCCGGTGGCGGCGCCGGCGCCCTCGGCGCCGCCGAACGCGACGACTCCGAGCACGACCGCGAGTGACATGACGAGACGCCTCACCACAGCAATCCTCCTCACCCCGGGGAATCCGCGGCTCGATCGTAGCCCGATCGCGGCGCCGCGGCGAGGCGTGAACGCGACGCGAGCACGAACGCGCCCTCGACCGACGGGCCGATCAGCAACGCGAAGAGGACGGTGCCGACGCCGACCCTGCCGCCGAGCAGGAAGCCGGCGACCAGCACGGCGGACTCGATCCCCGCCCGCACGGCGCCGACGCGCAGACCGGTGCGCGTCGACCCGACGAGCATCAGCGAGTCGCGCGGGCCTGCGCCGAGGCCGGCGCCGATGTAGAGCGCCGAGCCGACGCCGAACAGGACGAGCCCCGCGGCGAGCACCCCGACCCGCCCGGCGGTGGAGCCATCGCCCAGCGCGTGCGCGGCGTGCAGCGGCTGCAGGACGACCACGAACGCCCCGATCAGGACGGCGTTCGCGAGCGTGCCGATCCCGGGGCGCGAGCCGAGGCCCCAGGCGACGAACAGCACGACCACGCCGACCACCTCGTTCGCCACGCCGAACGGGAGCGGCGTGTGCTTCGCGATCCCCTGGTGCAGCACGTCCCACGGCGGCAGTCCGAGCCGCGACTCGAGGAAGCAGACGATGCCGCAGGCGAAGAGAAAGAGGCCGACGACGAGCCAGACCCCGCTGAGCACAGGCCCGCCGCGCAGGACGGGTGCCGTGCGCACCGTCGGACTCTAGTGGTCGCGTCCGTACGTTCGTCCGTGGTTGGCCGAGCGAAAGCAAGCAGGCCGAGGACGCGGGCTGCGCCGCTTTGCAGCCGGCCAAGCACACAACCGATCGTGCGGACGGGGCCACTACCGGTGCATCACTCGAACGAGGCACGCCGGGCGGGCGAAGCTGGACCTCCGGGTCGTCCGGGCTGAACGGCAGGGGGGATTCGCGCGGCGGAACGGCACCTACGCTGACTTCGTGGCCCGACCCGAGAGCCTCGCGCGCTTCTGCCGACGAATTGGAGGTCACGACACGTGATCGCGGAGGCGATCGGCGGCGCGATCCTGCGGCTGAACGCTGCGGCCGGACGCGAGGACGGGCAGACGCTCGTCGAGTACGCGCTGATCGGCCTGCTCGTCGCCGTCGCGCTGGTGGGGGCGCTCTTCCTCGTCGGCGGGAAGGTCGACGACGTCCTGAACGCCGTCAGGGGTGCGTTCGGCGGCTAGAAGGACTCGGCGAGCTTGCGGTGGCTCGCCTCGAGCGAGTCGGGGATCACCTTCACGTCGCCGAGCACCGGCATGAAGCTGGTGTCGCCGCCCCAGCGCGGCACGACGTGGAGGTGGACGTGGTCGAGGATCCCCGCGCCGGCGACGAGGCCCAGGTTCCACCCGAGGTTGAAGCCCTGCGGGCGGTACGCGGTGCGAAGCGCGGCGACCCCGCGGACGGCGAGACGGTGGATGGCCAGCCCCTCGTCGTCCGAGAGGTCGGCGAGGTCGGCGACGTGCCGGCGCGGTGCCACGAGCAGGTGGCCCGAGGCGTAGGGGTAGCGGTTCAGCACGACGAGCGCGTGCTCGCCCGAGTGGAGGAGCAGCCAGGGCTCGGGGTCGCAGAACACGCAGCGGTCGAGCTCGTCGGCGTGCTGCACGTACTCGAGGCGCCACGGCGCCCAGAGCGGCTTCGGGCTCATCGGCGCGAGCCTACTGAGCGCCGCGGGTCAAAGGTGAACTCTTCCCTTCTGCGGCGAGGGGACGAGAGAACACCGACCCGCGGCACTCACTGTCGTTGTCGGCAGCGCTCCCGGGCAGCTTGAACCGCGGCCTGTCAGAGCCAGCGCTTGTAGCGGAAAAAACCGAGCAGCGCCGCCAGCGAGGCGACCATCACGACGACGATCGTCCAGAATGCCCAGGCGGTGTCGAAGCCCGGGAAGTCCACGTTCATACCGAAGAAGCCCGTGATCAGCGTCAGCGGCAGGAGCACGACGGAGAAGACGGTGAGGATGCGCAGGACGTCGTTCTGGCGGTGCGAGATCACCGACTCGTTGGTCGCCTCGAGGGCCTCGACCACCTCCTTGTAGTTGTCGAGGATGTCCCAGATGCGCTCGGCGCCGTCGACGATGTCGTCGAAGTAGAGCTCGAGCTCCTCGGGCAGGAACCGCTCGACGTGCCGCTCGAGCAGGCGGAGCGTCGACCGCTCGGGCTTGATGATCTTGCGGTAGCTGATGATCTCCTGCTTGACGTTCGAGATATCGCGGACGACAGCCTCCGACCGTCCTTCGAACACGTCGTCCTCGAGTGCGTCGAGCTTGTGGCCGATCTTGTCGAGGATCGGGAAGCAGTAGTCGAGGAGGTCGTCGAGCACCTCGTAGAGAAGCCGGCCCGAGCCCTTCGAGAAGAGCTGCACGCGGAAGTCGGCGTCCTCCTCGCAGCGGCGGAAGAGGCGCGTGACGGGCAGCAGCTCGACCGTCGGCAGCGTCACCAGGTAGTCCGGGCCGACGAAGACGTCGAGCTCGGCCGCGTTCAGCCGCTGAATCGTGCGGTCGTAGATCGGGAAGTGGAGGACGCCGAAGAGATAGCCCTCCTCGGCGTAGTCGTCGACCTTCGGCCGCTGGCGCTTGGAGAGGACGTCCTCGACGTCGAGCGGATGCCAGCCGAAGCGCTCGGCGAGCTCCTGCGCCTGCACGACCGTCGGGGCATCGAGGTGGATCCAGGTGAGGTCGACCGCGCTGAGCTCAGCGGGCGGCGACGGCGCCACGGGTGACGTGACGACCGTTTCGCGGGCACGCGACCGCCGGATGCGAGGCAGGCTCGGCATCGGTACTGAGCGGGTCCTCGATCACGGGCTCGAGCGGCATGTCCTGATTGTAGTCGGGTTGTCGCGGCTCAGCCCGTCCCTGCGAGCGCGAGCACGGGCGGCTCGGGCTCGCCGTGGGGAATGCGCCTGAGCTCGTCGGGCACGCGCCGCTCGAGCCGGAGCGAGCCGATCGCCGCGATCGCGCACACGCAGGCGGCGAGCGGCCAGAGTGCGAACGGCGCCGCCGCGAGCACGAAGCCGCCGACCGCCGGGCCGACGGAACCGGCGAGCCCCCACGAGAGCGAGTGCACGGCGAAGTAGCGGCCTCGCAGCTGCGGCGGGCCGATCTCGGCGACCAGCGCCTGGTGCGCCGGCCCGTGGAAGCACTCGCCGATGCCGAAGATCGCGAGCGCGAACGCCATCAGCGCGAACGCGGCGGTCCCGTCGAGCCGCCAGCCGGCGAGGTCGACCAGCAGCCACGCGACGATCCACAACGCCGGCATGAGCGCGAGCGCACGCATCCGCCGCCGCCCCTCGATCGCCCGCGAGATCGGCAGCTGCACGATCACGATCACGATCGTGTTCACGAAGAACAGCGCGCCGATCTCGTGCTCGCTCACCTGCGCCTGGTCGCGGGCGAACGGCGGCACGAGGTTGAACAGCGAGTAGCCCGCGGCCACGAACAGGAAGTTGAGCCACCACAATCCGGCGAACACCCGGTCGCGCAGCACGGCGCGATAGCCGGCGGACGGCTCGTCGGCGTGGTGCTCCGTCGGCGCGTCGTCGCGGATGAACAGCAGCACGACGACGTAGACCAGGAACGTCGCCGCGTCGAGGACGAAGAGCACGGTGAACGACGCCGCGCTCGTGCCGCTGGCGATCAGCCCGCCGACGAGTCCGCCGAGGCCGATGCCGAGGTTCATCGTCACGCGCTGCTGCGCGAACGCCGCGTGCCGGCGGTCGGCGGGCGTGAGGTGCGCGATCAGGGTCGACTGGCTCGGCCAGAAGCCGGCGCTGCCGGCGCCCTCGACCGCGATCAGGAGAAACGCCTCCCACGGGCTGCGGACGAGCGGGAAGAGCCCCATGCCGACCGCCTGCATGACGAGGCCGGCACCGAGCACCGGTCGCGCGCCGAGCCGGTCGACGAGCGGGCCTGCCGCGAGCCCCGCCGTCAGCTGCGCCGCCGCGGACGTCGCGACGACGAGACCCGACACGCCGAGGCCGAAGCCCCGCACGTTGTGCAGGTAGATGACGAGGAACGGCAGCACGACGCCGTTTCCGAACGAGTTCATCACGCCGCCGAGCTGAAGCAGCCACACGTCGCCCGGGAGGCGCGGGTCGAGCGAGCGGACGAGCCGCCGGATCACCGGCCGAGGGTATCGTCGCCGTCGTGGACGACGCGCGCTGGTGGGAGATGCGCCCGGCGCAGAACCTCAAGGCGGCGAGCTATGTCTGCCCGCTCTGCGACGGAATGCTGCACGCGACGAGCGAGCACGCGCTGATCGCGCCCGAGGGCGACCTGTCGCGCCGCCGCCACGCGCACATGGAGTGCGTGCTCGCGGCGCGCCGGACCGGGAGGCTGACGACACGCGACGAGTGGCGCGCTCGAGGGAGGCGGCGCAGCTGACGACCGGGACTAGACTGTTCTCTCTCCGGCGCCCGTAGCTCAGGGGATAGAGCGTTCGCCTCCGGAGCGAAAGGTCGCAGGTTCGATTCCTGCCGGGCGCATTTTGGACGGGTAAACGGCGGGGCTCGGCGGCGATCGCTTGCGGACCGCGCTTACCCGAGCCTGTACCGCCGCGGGCTCTGCGTCGTTCTCGCCGCACGACCACCGTCATCGCCGGATCGCTCCTTCATCTCGTCGGCGTGCCGCGAGCGCGGATCGGCGAGCACGTCGCCCTCCCATCCTGCCCGCGTCCGTGTGTTGTCCGGGCGGGTCGGGGTCGGCGGTAGCGTTCGGCCCTGTGTCACCGCCCCTTTCTGGCCGCACAGCGCTTGTCACCGGTGTCAGCCGTGAGCGCGGCATCGGTTTCGCAGTCGCGTCTCGTGTTGCGTCGATGGGAGCGAGTCTGGCAATACATCACCACCTGCCGCATGACGCCGACGAGTACGGGGAGTCCGACCGTCTTGCGGAGCTTGTCGCCGCGCTCCGCGGCTTTCTTCGAGGAAACGCGACGGTGGTCGATGTCGGGGGTGATCTCGGCGACGCGGTAACTGCCGAAGGTCTCATCCCTGCGGTGAACGCGATGGTTGGACATCTCGACGTGCTGGTCTGCAACCACGCTCACGGCGGAGACGCGGTGCAGCTTGCCAACCTTACGGCTGCGGCGCTCGACCGCCACTGGTCCGTCAATGCTCGTGCGACGCTGTTGCTCACGAAGACCTTTGCGGTACAGCACGACGGTCGCAAGGGCGGTCGAGTGATCTGGATGACTTCCGGCCAGGCGCTGGGCCCGATGAGCGACAACCTCGCGTATGCCGCTTCAAAGGCGGCACTTGCCGGAGCGACGTGGTCAGTCGCGAATGACCTGATCGACAAGGGAATCGTGCTGAATACGGTCAACCCCGGCCCCGTCAACACGGGCTACCTCGACGGGGCTCCAACCGCCTTCCTCGAGCGGTTTCCGCAACGGCGACTGGGAGAGCCGGAGGATCCAGCCCGGTTGATCGGCTGGCTCGTCAGCGACGAGGGCGAGTGGGTCGTCGGACAGGTGCTCAACTCGGAAGGCGGCTTCAGGCGATGACCCGGGCCTGAGTTCGCCGGTCGCCTGCACCGCACCCGCAACATCCGTGCCGCAGTAGAGATTTGCGGCCCGAACCACCATCACTCCCCACCTGGGAGAACAGGTACCCGAGAACCTGCCCGGCGCGCGGAGGTTCGGGTGCGCCGAGTTCGGTTTGTATCTTGCGCCGGTGGTCGATGCCCCGATCGATCTCTATTGCGCTGCCTTCGTGGCGCGCCAGAGCCACGAGTTGGATGCTGACGCGGTTGCCGCGATCGCGCCGGGCATCCGTGGGTTTGTCCGTGCGGATGGAGAGCGGGTGATCCGCCTGCTCGTGACCGACGACCGTGGTTACGGCAGGCTCACAACGGAGGTCGGCGCCGCCCGGGGTGAGGTACACGTCTTCGAGCACGCCTCGCGTTGCGACGAGCTCTTACGCGGCCAATCCGGCTGGACGGCGTATCGGGCGGCGACTGCCATGGTTCTCCGCAGTGTCCGGGTCGTGGCGAACGCGCCGCTTCCGGACGGTCTCGTACTCCGACCGGTGAACAGGCTCGGGTCCGAGGTGCCGAATGCCGTTCCGCTGCAAGCTGCGGTCGCGGTTGCGATCGCGTCGGATCCCGGCATCACCGAGCCGGCTGATGAGTTCGCACGATTCCTGGCGGGGCTACCGGCGTCCGTGCGACTGTTGGCCGCCGTCGACGACGCGGGAGTCGTGCGGGCGACTTCCGGCTGTGATGTCTTCGGCGAGCATGCGCGCGTCTTCTTCGTCAACACCGAGCCCGGCTGGCGTCGCCGCGGAATCGGCCGCGCAATGAGTGTGGAGGCACTGCGTGTCGCCGCTTCCTCGGGGGCGCGCCGAGCCTTTCTGCACGCGACGGACGACGGCGCTTCCGTCTACCGGCGCCTCGGATTCGAGACCGCCGGACGGCTTACCCGGTACTCACGCGCCGTCTGACCAGACGTGGGTGACCGGGCCCCGGCTTGTGGCGCGCGGCTCCTCCGGCCGGTCGCGGGCAAAAGACGAAGGAGGCGGCTGACCCGCCGCAATCGCTTGATCGACGGCGAAGATTAAGGCAGTTGACAGGCGCCGCAGGTCGAGCAGACTCCAGGCATGCGCTGGCGCTCGGCGCTGCTGATCGGGGCCCTCGCTGCGGTCGTCGGGGCAGCGGTGGCGAAGCCTGCGGTGCCGAACCTGGAGCACTACACTTACGTGTTCCGCCAGGGGAAGGCCGTGCTGACGCTGACGCTGCCCGCGCCCGTCGCGTACACGCCGGGCGCGCGGGCATGCGCGAGCGCGCTGCACGATCCGCTCGTGCTGATCCGGGCCGTCGCCGACAACCGCGCCGGCCGCGACCGCTTCGTCTACCCCGAGGTGATCGTCGTCGGCCTGAAGAGCGGGCGCGTGTTCGAGTACGTCGGGCTCGACGCGAGGATCACCGCCGACCGCTGGGGCGAGAAGGCACGCCGGCTCGGCGGCGGGCTCTACGACCGGTGTGCGGTCGACCTCTGGAACGACCTCTCCGTCTCGCGGGTCGTGCTGCCACGCGCGCAGAACGTCTACCTGTACGCCGCGAGGGGAAAGAGCTTCAGGCTCGCCGACGTGCAGTACGCGTTCGCGTCGGACCCGCTCAACATCGGCCCCGATCCGGTCGAGTTGCACCGACGGTAGCCGCGCACGCGAGCAACGCCTGGGTAGAGTCGGGCGCGTGGCGAACGTGCGCATCCTCTACTGCCCCGTCTGAAGCGGGTACGACGAACGGGCTGCGAGTCTCGTGGCCGAGCTGAACGGACTGGGCCACGTGGCCGACATGGTGGAGGGTGAGCAGAGCCAGTTCGACGTGCTCGCCGACGAGCAGCTGGTCTACTCGAAGCAGCGCGCAGGGCGGTTCCCGGAGCTCGCCGACCTCGTACCCGCGCTCCCTGCGCCGCCGAGAGTCTGACGCGTGGAGCTCACGGCGCGCAGGGCGACGCTGAAGCTCGCCGAGACGTTCGTGATCTCGCGCGGGGCCGAGGACGAGGCCGAGGTGGTGCAGGTCGAGATCCGCTCGGGCGGCGTGGCGGGCTTCGGCGAAGCGGCGCCGGCCGGCCGCTACGACGAGTCGGCGGAGTCGGCGCTCGCCTGGCTCGAGCAGGTCTCGCTCGGCGACGACCCGTTCGCTCTCGACGAGATCTTCGCGACGCTGCCGCCGGGCGAGCAGGCCGCGCGCGCCGCCGTCGACGCGGCGCTGCACGACCTGCAGGGAAAGTTCACGGACCTTCCCGTCTACGGCCTGCTGGGGCTGCGCCGGACCGGGCCGCCCACCTCGTGGACGGTGTGGCTCGGCGACCCCGACGACATGGCGCGACGCGCCGAGAAGGCCGCCGGCCGCGGCTTCCGGCGGCTGAAGCTGAAGCTCGGCGGCCGCGACGGGCTCGACGTCGAGCGCGTCCGCGCCGTCCGCGGCGTCACCGACCTGCGGCTGCAGGTCGACGTCAACGAGTACTGGAGCCTCGACGAGGCGCTCGACGCGCTGCCGCAGCTCGCCGCGCTCGGCGTCCAGTACTGCGAGCAGCCGTTGCCCGCCGGCGACCCCGGCGGCGCCGAGCTGCGCCGCCGCTCGCCGCTCCCGATCTACGTCGACGAGGACTGCCACGTCCTCGCCGACGTCGCCGCCTGCGCCGAGATCGGGCACGGCGTCAACATCAAGCTCGCGAAGTCGGGCGGCATCCGCGAGGCGGTGCGGATGGCGCACGCCGCGCGCGCGCTCGGGCTCGGCGTGATGCTCGGCTGCATGGTCGAGTCCGGCCTCGGCATCGCTGCGGGCGCCCACATCGCGAGCCTGATGGACCACGTCGACCTCGACGGCAACCTCCTGCTCGCGCGCGACCCATGGCCTGGCGTGGCGTTCGAGGACGGGATCCAGGTGCCCTCCGCGCAGGCGGGGCTGGGTGTCGCGCCCGCGTAGGCTCCTGCTCCTCGCGGAGGGACGCTCGAGCGATCCGCACTACGGGAAGACGGCGCGCGGCGTCCTGCGCTACAGCCCGGAGTCGGTCGTCGCCGTGCTCGACTCGCAATCGGCCGGCGACGAGCACGAGGGCTTCCCGCTCGTCCGCACGGTCGACGAGGCGCTCCGCTACGAGCCGACCGCGG
>DASUZZ010000023.1:0-2064 GCA_036376615.1 Gaiellaceae bacterium | reverse complement strand
GGGTAGCCCGCGCGAACGAGCTCGCTGCGTCGCCACTCGACGACGGCTCGCGTGCTCGCCTCGACTCTCTCTGTCATCCGGAGCGCCATGTGCGTGCCTCCTCGTCTGTGCTCCAGCCTCGACCGCCACGGCCTCAGTCGTTGTCGCTCGGGTGCGCCCGCAGCGCCCGCAGGCGCAGGGGGGCGTCGTAGCGGCTTGCGAGCCGCCCGAGCGCGAGGGCAGCGACCATCAGCATGGAGTCGCGCACGGCGATGTCGTAGAAGCCGGGGTAGCTGAACAGGTTGATCACGATGCCGGCCAGCCAGGCCGCGACCACATAGGCGGCGTAGCGCGGCTTGAGCGCGATCAGGACGCCGGCCAGGATCTCGACGCCGCCGACGCCGTACATCACCTGCTGCGGCGTGCCCGGCAGGATGTTGTGGATCCAGCCCGCCAGGTACATGGGCCAGTCGACCATCCCGTTGAAGTACTTGTCGATCCCCATCCCCAGCGGCAGCAGCGTGAAGGCGGTGCGCAGCAGGAGATAGGCCTGGTAGGCGGGTTCGCGCCGGTGCGCCCGAATGCTCGCGGTGACGCCGCCGACGCTGGCGACCGGCCTGTGGAGCGTGATGCTGGACATGGACTCATCCTCCTCGTCGAAGCTGACGTTCTTTCATCTCTAGGTCTACTCGGCCCGGCATGCGCACCCAACGCGTCCATGTCCGGGTTCGCGCGGGAGTCCGTGAGGAAACGCTCACGACACGGCCATCGACCGGAGGGAGCCGCGGCTGGTTCCGGCATCGCCGTCCCTCTACGGTGAAGAGCGCTTCCACTGGCAAATGCGACCCGGTCGGGTCGCGAACCGAGGAGATGACAGATGCAGACATTCGGCCCCTACACGTCCGTCCTCGTGGTGGTGAGCATCGCGCTCTTGCTCGTCCTCTCCGGGCTCGGCAAGAAGCAGCTCACCTGGAAGCGGCCGAGGCCGCTCCCGGTGCGAAGTCGCCGGCGAGGTCGGTAGCAGGAAGATGGAAGCGCCGCGCGGCTGCGCGTCACCCGCAGAGCTGCGGGGTTGGTACGTCGACGAGCTTCAGCCGAAGCTCGCACGCGCCGCCGCCCAGGGCCGGATCGATCCCGGTCGCGCCTGCGCGTTGCACCGACTCATGGGCAACCTGCTCCAGTCGGCCCGCGTCACGCACGGCAGAGCGGAGGCCTCGCGGTGACCGTCTTCCTTGCCGGCGCCTCCGGCGTCCTCGGCCGGGCGCTCATCCCGCGCCTCGTCGTTCGCGGGCACCGCGTCCGCGCGATCGCGCGCCGTCGGCCGGTCACCAGGCTCCCGGAGGGAGTCGAGTTCATCGAAGCCGACCTGCTCGCGGCGGACCTCGGCCGCCTGGTCGACGGCTGCGACGCCGTCGTCCACATCGCCACCGCGATCCCAGCCGATCCGTCGGCTCCGGGCGCATGGGACGACAACGCCCGGCTTCGCACCTCCGGAACGCGACGGCTGCTGGCTGCGGCCCTAGCCTCCGGTGTCTCGCGCTACGTCCAGCAGAGCATCGTCATGGCCTACCGCGACGGCGGCGACGCATGGCTGGACGAGCAGGCGCCGCTCGACGACTCGCCCGCGCGGGCGGCGGTCTGCGGGCCGGTGATCGAGATGGAGACGATGATCCGCGAGGTCGAGCCGCAGGACCTTGCCTGGACGATCCTCCGCGGCGGCTCGTTCGTGGGCGAAGGCACCGGCCAGCTCGCGCTCCTCGAGCAACTGCGGGACGGAACCGTCGTCGCCCCCGGCGACGGATCGAACTATGTCTCGCTCGTCAACGTGGCGGACATGGCCGCCGCCGTCGCGGCTGCGGTGGAGGCCGCGCCGGCCGGGTCGACGTTCAACGTCGTCGACGATCCCCTCCGCTACGGCGACTACGTCGACGCGCTCGCCGACCTGATCGGCGTCTCGCGGCCGGCGCGGGCGCCGAAGGTGCCGCTGCCGCCGTCCTGGCGCTGCACGAACCGCGCCGCGCAGACCGTTCTCGGCTGGATGCCGCGCGGACGCATCTGGCCGTATCCGAACGCCGCCTGACGAAC
>DASUZZ010000022.1:0-40536 GCA_036376615.1 Gaiellaceae bacterium | reverse complement strand
TCGCGGTGGGGGGGGTCCGCCCCGCCCACCGCGATACTCCTCGCGAGTCAGATGCGCTGGTTCCTCCGCAGAATCGTCTTCTACCTCCTTGCCATCTGGGTGGCGCTCACCCTGAACTTCCTCCTGCCGCGGCTGATGCCCGGCTCCCCGATCGGCGGCGTCCTCCAGCACCTCTCCCCCGCACAGCTGCAGTCGAACCCGGGGATCATCAGGACGTACGAGGCGCTCCTCGGCGGCGGCAACACCTCGATCTGGCACGACTACCTCGTCTACCTGCACCGCGTCGTGCACCTCAACTTCGGGATCTCGACCTCGAACTACCCAGCGACCGTCTCCGAGGTGATCGGCCGCACGCTCCCCTACTCGATCATCCTCGTCGGCGTCGCGTTCATCATCGCCTTCGTCCTCGGCACGGTCGCCGGCATGATCGCCGCGTGGCGCCGCGGCGGCGCCTTCGACAACATCGCCGTCCCGACGCTGCTCGCGCTGGGTGCGTTCCCGGCGTTCTTCACTGCGCTGCTCGGGGTCTACTTCCTCGGTCTCAAGCTCGGCTGGTTCCCGATCCAGCACGCGTACGACAGCGATCTCGTCCCGGCGTTCAGCTGGACGTTCATGTCGAGCGCCGTGCGACACGCCGAGCTGCCGATCCTCGTGATCGTCGCGGCGTTCACCGGCGGCTGGGTGCTGAACATGCGCACGGTGATGATCAACACGATCAGCGAGGACTACGTCGCGGTCGCCCACGCGAAGGGCCTGCGCGACCGCCGCGTGATGACGCGCTACGCCGCCCGCAACGCGATCCTTCCTCCGCTGAACGGATTCGCGGCGCAGTTCGCGGGCGCGGTCGGCGGACTCGTCTTCATCGAGTACGTCTTCAGCTATCCCGGCGCCGGGCTCACGCTCCAGCAGGCGGCGCTCGGCAACGACTACCCGCTGACCCAGGCGTTGCTGCTCGTCTTCTCGCTCTGCGTGATCGCGGCCAACTTCATCATGGACATCGCGAACTTCTTCCTCGATCCGCGGGTGAGGGCCAGCTGATGTCCCAGCTGCAGACGCCGGTCGATCTTCCGTACGGCGGCGTCCCGCTTGCGACGAGCAGCAAGCGGCGGGCGCTTCCCGGCTGGCTGAGCATCCTCCTGCACAACCGCAAGGCCATGATCGGGCTGCTGCTCGTCGGCGGGATGATCGTGGTCGCGCTGATCGCGCCGCTCATCTCGGTCAGCAACCCGACCGACTTCAACATCCTCGCGACACGGCAGGCGCCCTCGTGGCATCACCTGTTCGGCACCACCGACCAGGGCAGCGACATCTTCTCGCAGACCGTCCTCGGTGCCCGGCGCTCGCTGATCCTCGGCTTCTCGGCCGCGATCCTGGCGACGACCCTCGCCACCGTGTTCGGGATCGTCGGGGCGTACGCCGGCGGGTGGGTGGACGAGGTCGTCAACTTCACGATCAACATCTTCCTCGTCATCCCGACGATCCCGCTGCTCGTCGTGCTGTCCGGCTACATCAAGTCGCGTGGCATGACGACGATGATCTTCGTCCTCGGGCTGACGCTCTGGGCGTTCGAGGCGCGCATCCTCCGCGGCCAGGCGCTCACCTTGCGCAACCGCGACTTCGTGCATGCGGCGAAGGTCGCGGGCGAGTCGACGACGCGCATCGTGTTCGGCGAGATCGTGCCCAACATGATCAGCCGTATCGCGGCAGCCTTCGTCCTCGTCTTCTACATCGCCCTGCTCGTCGACGCCGGGCTCGAGTTCCTCGGCCTCGGCGATACCGTGCACGTCAGCTGGGGCATGACGCTCTACTGGGCGCAGACCAATTCGGCGGTTCTGCAGGGCGAGTGGTGGGCGTTCGTCTTCCCGGGCGGCTTCCTCGTTCTGACCGTGCTGGGGCTCGTCTTCCTGCTCGCCGGCATCGACGAGGTGAGCAACCCCCGCCTCCGAGGGCGGCAGTGATCTCCACGCTCGCAAGCTCCGAGCCAAGGCAAGCCGAGACCCCGCCGTCGCTGATCGACGTGCGCGGGCTCTGCGTCAACTACGGTCCGGTGCGCGCCGTCGACGGCATCGACTTCACCATTGGCGCCGGCGAGATCCTCGGGCTCGCCGGTGAGTCGGGTTGCGGCAAGAGCACCGTCGCCAACGCGTTGATGCAGATCCTGCGCCCGCCTGCGCAGATCACGGGCGGCGAGATCCTCTTCCGCGGCGAAGAGCTGACGCACCTCGGAAAGGAACAGCTTCGGCGGTTCCGCTGGCGCAACGTGTCGATGGTCTTCCAGAGCGCGATGAACGCGCTCAACCCGGTGATGCGCGTCGGCGATCAGTTCGTCGACATGATGCGCGCCCACGAGCGCATCTCGAAGCGTGGCGCGCTCGCGCGGGCAGGAGAGCTCTTCGACGTCGTGGGAATCGACGCGCGCCGCGTCCGCGCCTATCCCCACGAGCTGTCGGGCGGCATGCGCCAGCGCGTCGTGATTGCGATGGCGCTCGCGCTCAATCCCGAACTGCTGATCATGGATGAGCCGACGACCGCGCTCGACGTCGTCGTACAGCGCGAGATCCTGCAGCAGGTACGTGAGTTGCAGCAGCAGCTCGGCTTCGCAGTCCTCTTCATCACACACGATCTGTCGCTGCTGCTCGAGTTCGCCCACCGGATCGCGATCATGTATGCGGGGGAGATCGTCGAGGAGGCGCCTGCAGCCGCGTTCCAGACGAGCGCGTTGCACCCGTACTCGATCGGGCTGATGCGCTCGTTCCCGCCGCTGACTGGACCGCTCGAGCACATGACCGGCATCCCGGGCTCGCCGCCGGACCTCGCCTCGCCGCCGGAGGGGTGCCGGTTCAATCCGCGCTGCTCGTTCTGCACACCGGACGACTCGGATCTGTACCGGCTGCAGACGACCGTCCGACCGAGGTTGCACGAGGTCACGCCCGCTCACTTCGTCGCCTGCCATCTCGTGGAGGCCGGCAAGCGATGACGGCGGCGCTCGAGGTACGCGGGCTGTCGAAGCACTTCCCGGCCGACCGCCGGTTGCGAGGGAGAAGCTACGTCCACGCGGCCGACGACGTCTCCTTCTCGCTGCGGCCCGGAACGATCACGGCGCTCGTCGGTGAGAGCGGGAGCGGCAAGAGCACCGTCGCTCGGCTCATCGCACGGCTCTACGACCCGACGTCGGGGCAGGTGCTCTACGCAGGTCACGACGTCTCCTCCGAGCGCGGCCGCCGCGCCGTCCGCCGTTACCGGTCGGACGTCCAGATGATCTTCCAAGACCCGTTCGGGTCGCTCAATCCAGTCAAGACCGTGCGCCACCACATCGCTCGTCCGCTGCAGATCCACGGGGTGGTGCCTCGCGGGCAGGTCGAAGCGCGGGTGCACGAGCTGCTCGACACGGTCGGGCTCGTGCCGCCGGAACGGATCGCGAAGAAGTACCCGCACGAGCTGTCCGGTGGTCAGCGTCAGCGTGTGTCGATCGCACGCGCGCTCGCGGTCGAGCCGGCGGTCGTCGTCGCCGACGAGCCGATCTCGATGCTCGACGTCTCGATCCGGATCGGGATCCTCAACCTGATGCGCGAGTTGAAGGAGGCGCGAGGCCTGGCCTTCCTGTACGTGACGCACGACCTCGCGAGCGCCCGCTACATCGCGGACGACGTGCTCGTGATGTACGCCGGCCAGATCGTCGAGCGCGGGCAGGCCGAAGAGGTGCTGCAGAGCCCGCTCCATCCGTACACCCGCCTGCTGCTCTCTGCCGTGCCCGACCCGGCACGCGGCGAGGGGGACCTGCTCCAGGTGAGCAAGGGGCACTCCGCGGCCGCCGTCGACCCCGTCGACGCCTGCCGGTTCGTCGGGCGATGCCCACTCGCAATCGCCGCCTGTTCCCGAAGCGCGCCGGAGCTGGTCGAGGTGAGTCCCGGGCGGGCTGCCCGCTGCCATGTCACTGCCCCGTCAACCGCCCTCCGAGAGGACGTCCATGAGCAACCAGTTCGCTAGCACGCTGCCCCGCGACTTCGTCTGGGGCGCCGCCACCGCGTCGTTCCAGATCGAGGGCGCCGCCAGCGAGGACGGCCGCGGCGAGAGCGTGTGGGACCGCTTCTGCGCAACGCCCGGCAAGGTCAGGAACGGCGACGACGGCTCCGTCGCGTGCGACTTCTACCACCGCTATCGGGACGACATCGGCCTCATGCGCGAGCTCGGCCTCGACGCGTTCCGCTTCTCGATCGCATGGCCTCGGGTGCTGCCGGCAGGCCGCGGTGCGGTGAACCAGGCGGGCCTCGACTTCTACGACCGTCTCGTCGACGAGCTGCTCGGCAGCGGCATCACGCCGTTCGTGACGCTCTTCCACTGGGACACGCCGCAGCCGATCGAGGATGCAGGCGGCTGGCCGTCGCGCGCCACGGTCGATGCGTTCTCCGAGTACGTCGAGGCGGTCGCATCGCGGCTCGGCGACCGTGTCAGGCACTGGATCACGCACAACGAGCCGTGGGTCGTCTCGTGGGTCGGATATGCGTGGGGGCATCACGCCCCCGGCCGCACCTCGGACCCCGACGCGCTCGCCACCGCACATCACCTGCTGCTCTCCCACGGCCGCGCGGTCGACATCCTCCGCAGGCTCTCGCCGGGCTCGGAGGTCGGGATCACGCTGAACCTCGACCATCCGTACCCGGCGACGGACGACGAGGGCGACGCCGCGGCCGCCCGCTGGGTCGACGGCCTGCACAACCGCTGGTTCCTCGATCCGATCTTCCACGGCCGCTACCCGGACGACCTCGCCGAGGAATGGGGGCCGATCCTCCCCGAGGTGCACGACGGCGACCTCGAGACGATCGCTGCGCCGATCGACTTCCTCGGCATCAACAACTACACGTCGCCGCTCGTCGCGGCCGACGACGACGGCGGCCGCTCGCAGATCGTCCGCCGCCAGGGCGTCGAGCACACCGACATGGGCTGGGAGGTCGTTCCCGACGGCCTGCACGACCTGCTCGTGCGGGTGCACCGCGACTACGCGCCGAAGGCGATCTACGTCACCGAGAACGGCGCCGCGTTCCCGGACGTCCGCGACCACCAGGGCAACGTCGACGACCCCGAGCGGCAGGCGTACTTCGAGGGCTACATCGACGCGGCCGCGCGCGCGGTCGGCGCCGGCGTGCCGCTGCGCGGGTATTTCGCGTGGTCCCTGCTCGACAACTTCGAGTGGGCGTGGGGCTACTGGAAGCGCTTCGGGCTCGTGTACATCGACTACCCCACGCTCGAGCGCGTCCCGAAAGGCAGCTTCTACTGGTATCGCGACCTGATCGCCGCGCAGCGCGAGCAGGCCGAGGCTGCATAGTCGGGGAGGGAACCTCCGGTTCGGTAGTCGGGGAGGGAACCTCCGGTTCCCTCCCCGATGCCCTCCCTCCGAGCGCAGACCTCAGAGCGCCAGACGGACGGTGCCTGGCACCTTTTCGCCAGGCACCGTCTCGTCACCCTGCAGACGGGTGGAGGAGCGGCACGCAGCCGTGCCAGCCTTCGCGCAGGACGGCGAGGAGCGACGGCGGCGTCAGCACCTCCGCCCTCCCCCTCGGCCGCGGCCGGCGCTCCGTGTAGCCGGCCGGCGTCCAGCGCAGGAGCTCGGCGCCGCGCACGAGCCACGCCTCACCGCCGAGCGCGACGAAGGCGCCGCCCGGCAGCTCCTCGAACGCCGCCGCGTGGCGCCGCTGGCCGCGCGTCCTCGGGTCGAGGCGCTCGCCGTGCAGCTGCAGGTCGACGGCGTCGGCCCCGCGCAGGGCGGGATGCACGCGCTGCCAGAGCTCGCCGAAGCGGTCGTAGTCCTCGCGCCGGCACAGCGCGCACGGCCGGTGGCCGGCGGCGAAGGCGGTGGCCTCGTCGAGGAAGAAGAGCTCCGTGAACCGGCCCGGCTGCAGCAGCGGCGAGCGCCGCCACCCGCGGAACTCGAGCCGGCAGGCGATCCAGCGGCGGACGGCGTAGCGCCGGCGGATCCGGCCCTCCTCGTCGTGCAGGCAGCCGCGGTTGCCGTACACGAGCCCGCGCGCGGGATCGGCGACGAGGTCGCCGAACGGGGTCACGCGGTTCCGAAGCGGCATCGGGTCGATCGCGACAAGGTCGGCTGTAGATTCTCTTCCAGGATGGAAGGGCCGCGGCAGCCCCGCACCGACGCGCAGATCGTCGCGGGCTGCCGCGAGGGGGACCGCGAGTCGTGGAACCTGCTCGTCGAGCGCTTCTCCCGCTACGTGTACGCCATCTGCGTCCAGGGGTTCCGCCTGAGGCCCGCCGATGCCGAGGACGTCTTCCAGGACGTCTTCAGCAAGGTCTTCGAGCACCTCGACCGGTTGCGCGACGACTCGGCGATCAGGCCGTGGCTCGCCCAGCTCACCCGGCGCACCTGCATCGACCGGATGCGGGCCTCGTCGCGCGAGACGGCGGCCGACGAGGTCGAACCCCCGGCCGTGGACGACCTCGTCACCATGCTCGACGAGGCGCTGACCGTCCGCGCGGCGCTCGAGGTGCTGTCCCCCGAGTGCCGCGAGATCCTCGACCGGTTCTTCACCCGCGACGAGAGCTACCGGGCGATCTCGGAGGCGCTGGCGCTGCCGCCGGGCACGATTGCAAGCCGGATCTCGCGCTGTCTCGACAAGTTGAAGGCCGCATTGGAAGATTCCGACGCTCCGCTCCGTCGTGTAGCCGGGTGATTCGAGTTGGATAGCGACATCGGCCACATTGCTCGTCTGCTCGCGGCTCTGCCGCCCGCTCCAGTGGGGTGGGTCGAGGCGGCGCAGGAGCTGCCGCACTCGCGGACGGCGCTCGACCTGCTCTATGAGCGGGCGGCTGCCGACGCCGAGCTTCGCGCTCAGATCGTCGCAGACCTCGAATCGGCGCTGGCGGAGTCGGGGATCGCCCCGACTCCCCAGCTCCTCGCCTCGGCGCGGGCCCGCCTGCAGGAAATGTGAGCTCGCCACAGCTCCCTTCGACCGCCGCGGCCAGCCGGTTCGGCGACCGGTTCGGCCTCGCTGCGTTCGTCGAGTCGCTCTCCTCGCCGACCGAGACGCCCGCCTCGGGCTCGGCCGCGGCGGCGACGGCGGCACTCGCCGCGGCACTCGTCGCGAACGTCGCGCGCACCGCACACGATCCCGGCACCGCCGCGCAGGCGGACGCGCTCGCCGGGCGCCTGACCGGGCTCGCCGCCGACGACGCCGACGCCTACGAGGCGGCGGTGCGCGCGCTCGACCGGCCGGGCGACGGCTCGGAAACGAGCGACTTCCTGCTCGGGACGATGCTGCGGCGCGCGGCCGACGTCCCGCTTCAGATCGCGGAAGCGGCCGGCGACGTCGCCGTGCTCGCGGCCGAGGTCGCGGCCACGGCCCCGGCCGCCCAGCGAGCCGACGCGGTCGGCGCTGCGCGGCTCGCGGAGGGAGCCGCGAGGGCGGCCGCGCATCTCGTCGAGATCAACCTCGTCGCCCGGGCCGGCGACGAGCGGCACACCCGCGCGCGCGAGGCGGTGGCCACCGCCGTCGCGGCGAACGTCGCTCTGGACGGCGGGAATGGCTGAGCAGGAGCCGGCCCTCGCCGAGGAAGAGGAGGACGACCTCCCGGCGTGGTCGCTCCCGCTCGACGCCGTCGGCGGGATCGCGCTCGAGAGCCAGGTGGCCGGCCCGGTCGACCGCGAGTGGGCGCTCGGAGGCTCGACGGGCACGGGCGTCCGGGTCTGCGTCCTCGACAGCGGCGTCGAGCCCGGCCATCCGCGCGTCGGCGCGGTCGCAGGCGCGGTCGCGATCCGGCTCGACGAGGACGGCGAGACGATCGCCGAGCCCGACGAGGAGGGCGACCTCTGCGGCCACGGCACGGCGTGCGCCGGCGTCATCCGCGAGATCGCGCCCGACGCGGAGATCTACTCCGTCCGGGTGCTCGGCAGCGGCTTCCGGGGGTCGGGCGACGTGCTCGTCGCCGGGCTCCGATGGGCGGTGCAGCAGGGCTTCCAGGTCGTGAACATGAGCCTCTCGACGACGAAGCGCCAGCTGGGCGAGGCGCTCCACGAGCTTGCCGACTCCGCCTACTTCAAGCGGACGGTGCTCGTCGCCTCGGCACACAACATGCCCGTCGAGTCGTTCCCGTGGCGGTTCTCGTCGGTGATCTCCGTCGGCAGCCACGAGGAGGCCGACCCGCTCGTCTTCTACGCGAACCCGAATCCGCCGGTCGAGTTCTTCGCCCGTGGCGTCGACGTCGAGGTGGCGTGGATCGGAGGCACGACGATCCGCGCGACCGGCAACAGCTTCGCGACACCCTGCATGTCCGCGATCGCGGCCCTCATCCTGAGCAAGCATCCGCAGCTGACGCCGTTCCAGCTGAAGAGCGTCCTGTACCAGATCTCGTCGAACGTGGGAGGAACCGTTGTCCGAGAGAACTGACGAGCTGCAGGCGGCGGTCGCCGCCGGCGTCCTCGCTGCCGACGAGCAGTTCGCCCGCCTGCTCCGCTCGATCGTCGACGTCGCCCGCGCGATCTTCGGCGCCAAGGCGTCCTCGATCATGCTGCTCGACACCGAGACCGAGGAGCTCGTCTTCGCGGCGGTCTCGGGGGAGGGCGAGCGCGACCTCGTCGGGCGCCGCATCCCCGCGTCGACCGGCGTCGCCGGCTGGGTGCTGTCGTCGCGGACGCCGCTCGTGATCGAGGACGTGCAGAGCGATCCGCGATTCGCGCGCAACGTGGCCGAGAAGACCGGCTACGTCCCGAAGGGGATGATGGCGGTGCCGCTGCTCGACGAGGAGATCGAGCTCGGCGTCCTCCAGGTGCTCGACCGGCCGCAGCGGGCGCGCTTCTCGCTGCAGGAGATGGAGCTCCTCGGCCTCTTCGCCGGCCAGGCCGCGATCGCGCTGGGCCTGCTCCGGTCGGCGCAACGTGCGCGGGCCGCGCTCGAGGGCAACGGAGACGTCGCCACCGTCGCCGCGGTCGCCGCCGCGCTCGACGCGCTCGAGGGCGCCCGGCGCGGCGACGCGCTCGCGCTGCTCGGCAGCCTCGAGCGCGTGCTCGCCCAACGGTAAGGGCCCGGTCGCCCGGGCCCTTCGAGACTTCCACCGTCGAAAAAGGATGCGCCTAGCCGGTGAGGTTCTTGCCGCCGGTCATGTTCTTGCCGCCGGTCATGTTCTTGCCGTGGGCCTCGACGTCGTTGTCGTCGTCAGCCTCGGGCTCGACGGTCATACCGGTGCTGTTCTTGCCGCCGGTGGTGTTCTTGCCGTGGGCCTCGACGTCCTCGTCGATCTCCTTGCCGATCTGGGGTTCGTCCGACACTCGAATTACCTCCTCGATCACAAATCCAGGGTCGCCTACAAGACGGGCAGGCGGACGGAAATCTTCCCTGCTGCTTCACCTCTTCGTCAAATGCTGAGATTCTCGCACGGATGAGGGCCTTTCTCGCCTCCCGGTTCGGCGATTCGCTCGACGCATTCCGCGACGTCTGGGCAAACCGCGACATCCGGAACGTGCAGCTCGGCTTCGCCGGCTCGGTGCTCGGGATGTACGCGTACGTCATCGCGGTCGCGGTCTACGCCTACGAGCACGGAGGCGCGACGGCCGTGGGTGTGTTCGCGTTCGTCCGTCTCGGCGCCGCCGCGCTCATCGCTCCGCTCGCGGCGTCGCTGAGCGACCGTTACCGGCGCGAGCGGGTGATGCTCGCCTCCGACCTGCTTCGCGTCCTCACCGTCGGGACGTGCGCCGTGGTCGCCGCCTTGCACGGCCCGCCGGCGGTGGTGTACGTCGTCGCGACCGTGACGGCCGTCTTCGGCACCGTCTTCCGGCCGGCGGCGACGGCGATGCTGCCCACGCTCGCGCGCTCGCCCGAGGAGCTGACCGCGGCCAACGTCTCCGCGAGCACGATCGACAGCGTCGCGTCGTTCGCCGGACCCGCGATCGGTGCGGCGCTGCTCGCCGCCGGGGGCCCGGCGACGGTGTTCGGGCTCACCACCCTCACGTTCGCCTGGAGCGCGACGTGCGTCGTGCGCATCCACGCCCCACCTCCTGCGCCGGCGCCGTCGGAAGGGGAAGCGAAGCCCGAGATCGACAGGCGCGCCGAGCTGCTCGCGGGCGTCCGCGCGATCAGACACGAGCCACGGCTCCGTCTGCTGATCGGGCTGTACGGGGCGCAGATGTTCGTCTGCGGAGCGGTCGGCGTGCTCCTCATCGTGACCGCGCTGCGCCTGCTCGGCGTCGGGTCGGCCGGCGCCGGCCTCCTCGAGGCTGCGAGCGGCATCGGATCGATCATCGGCGCGGGCTTGATGCTCGCGCTGGTCGTACGGAACAGGCTGGCGCGCAACCTCGCCTGGGGGCTCGTGCTCTGGGGCGCGCCGCTCGTCGTCGTCGGGCTCGTTCCCAACATCGCGGTCGCCCTGCTCGCCTGGGCGCTCATCGGGCTCGGCAACAGCTTCGTCGACATCGCGGCGATCACGCTGCTGCAGCGCGCGGCGCCGCGCGCGGCCGCAGCGCGCGTGTTCGGCGTGCTCGAGACCTCGATGGTGGGAGGGCTCGCGCTGGGGTCGCTCGCTGCTCCGATCATCGTCGGCCTCGCCGGGGCGCGGCTCGCCCTGGTGATCGTCGGCGCGCTCCTGCCGGTGCTCGTGCTCCTGACCTGGAGCAGGCTCCGTCGAATCGACGAGGGCGCCGGGGCGGACGAGAAGCTGATCGCGGCCCTCCGCGGCGTGCCGTTCCTGGCACCGCTTCCGCTCGCCACGCTCGAGTACCTCGCCAAGCGTCTCGGCAAGGTCGACCTCCCCGCCGGCACCACGCTGTTCGAGCGCGGCGATCACGGCGACCGGTTCTACATCCTCACGAGCGGCACGCTCGAGATCGGGCTCGAGGAGGGTGCGAAGCGCGAGGATGCCCCGGCGTCCGTGGGCGAGATCGCGCTGCTGCGCGACGTCCCGCGGACGGCGACGGTCGCCGCCGCCACCGACGTCGAGCTCTGGGCGCTCGAACGAGACGACTTCCTCGCCGCGGTCACCGGTCATACGACGAGCTCCGGGATCGCCCAGGACCTCGTCTCGACGCGGGTCAACGTCGTGCCCGGCCCCGCCTAGTCACCCGCCCGCATCTCCTTTACGATGGCAGGCGTGGCGGCTCCGATCGAGCTCCTGAAGGACGTCCCGCTGTTCCAGCGGGTCGACGACAGGGGGATGAAGCTGCTCGCCTCGACGTTCACCGAGCGCCCCTTCACCGAGGGCACCGCGCTCACCACGGAGGGCCAGGCGGCGGCCGGATTCTTCGTGATCGAGTCGGGGTCGGCGGTCGTGTCCATCGACGGCGACGAGCGGCGCACGCTCGGGCCCGGCGACTACTACGGCGAGATCGCGCTCGTCGACGGCGGGCTGCGGACGGCGACGATCACGGCGACGTCGGACGGCAACGCCTACGGCCTCACGGCATGGCAATTTCGGCCGCTCGTCGAGGAGCACACCTCGATCGCGTGGCCTCTCCTCGAGGCCCTGGCGGCACGCATCCGCCAGATCGAAGCCGGCCGGTAGGCAACAAACCCACCCGGTTGCTTACCGGCGAGAACTACAGCTCAAGTTCGAAGCCGTCGTAGACCTGCTCGAAGGCGTCGTCGAGCGGACGTTCGGCCGGGCGGTGCGTCAGCAGCAGGCGCCTCGCGCCCGACGCCTGGAACGCCGCGTTCGCCTCGTCGGCCGCGAGGTGGCCGCGCGTGCCGCCCTCCGGGTTCGGTGCGAGCAGCGTCGCCTCGCAGAGAAAGAGGTCGGCGTCGCGCGCGAGCGTCACGAGCGCGTCGGTCGGGCCGCTGTCGGCGGAGTACGCGAGCGTCGCCCCGTTCGCCGAGACGCGGAACCCGAAGGCGAGCATCTCGTAGTGCAGCACGCGGTGCGCGACGACGCGCTTGCCCGCCGCCTCGAAGGCTGCACCGTCCTCGTACTCGTGGATCTCGAAGGCGTCCTCGAACATCCTCGGCTGCCCGAGCTCGACGCCGAAGCGGGCCACGGTCTCGCGGCCGCCCGGCGGCAGCCAGAGCTCCGGGTGCGGGCTGTTCGCGGCCGGGCCGAACTTGAGCCCCCACACCCACGGGACGACGTCGCCCCAGTGGTCGAGATGGAAGTGCGAGATGACGATCGCGTCGACGTCCGGCCAACCCTCCGCTGCACGGAGCCGCGGGAGGACACCTGGCCCGCAGTCGAGAAGGAGCCGGCCCTCGTCGTTCTCGACGAGGTAGCCCGACTGCGCACCGCCCGGGTTCGGCCACGCGGGCGAGCATCCGACGACGGTCAGCTTCACCCGCGAAGTGTGCCCGAGGGCGGCCGGGGGCGGATGGTGCTAAAGAGCGTCGGCGGCAAGGCGCTCGGAAAGCGCCTTGAGGACGCTCGTCTGGACGGAGGGCATCTCCTTCGTGACACGAGCAAATGCGCGGTCGGTGAGGATGAGGAGGTCCGAGCCCGACGTCGTCGTCACGGTCGCCGTCCGCGCCCCGCCGGAGATCAGGGCGATCTCGCCGAGGAAGTCGCCGGCGCCGAGCAGGTTCACGCGCCGCCCGTCCCTCGTCACCTCCGCCGCGCCCTCGGCGATCACCACGAACTCGCGGCCGCTGTCACCCTCGCGGACGAGCACCTTCCCCTCCGGAACCTCGATCTCGTCGAGCTCGGAGGCGAGCCGGTCGAGCTCCTTCTTCGTGCAGTGCGAGAACAGCGGGACAGCCTTGATCAGCTCCCGCTTCCGGTCCGCCCGCACGCGCATTGCGGGATCATGCAGCACCGACCCCGGCGCGGCAAGCGGTCGATTAGCCTCACCACGCGTGGCTGCAGGCGACGAGACCTTCGACGCGGTCGTCATCGGCGCCGGGATCGTCGGGCTCGCCACCGCCCGCGCGCTGCTCGCCAGGCGGCCCGCGCTCAGGCTCGCCGTGCTCGAGAAGGAAACGGCGCCGGGAACGCATCAGACCGGCCACAACTCGGGCGTTCTCCACTCCGGGATCTACTACACGCCGGGCTCGCTGAAGGCGCGGCTCTGCATCGAGGGAAAGCGGCTGCTCGAGCAGTACGCAGCCGAGCGGGAGATCCCGCTCGTCGCCTGCGGCAAGCTGATCGTCGCGCTCGACACGTCGGAACTCGAACGCCTCGAGGAGCTGCACCGCCGCGCGGTCGCGAACGGCGTCGAGGGGCTACGCATCCTCGACGGCGACGAGTTGCGCGAGGTGGAGCCGGAAGCTGCCGGTCTGCGCGCGCTCCACGCGCCGCGCACCGGGATCATCGACTACGGCGCGGTCACCCGCGCCTATGCCGGCGACATCGAGGCGGCGGGCGCGCGCATCCTCACGGGCCGCGCCGTGCGCGGCTTCGAGCTGCGGTCGCGCGACGTGCGGATCGACACGGACACGGGCGCGCTCCATGCGCGCGCCGTGATCGCATGCGCCGGCCTGCAGTCCGACCGGGTTGCGCGGCTCGCGGGCACGAGCCCGCCGGTGCGCATCGTCCCGTTCCGCGGCGACTACTACACGCTCGGACGCGAGACCGAGAGCCTCGTCCGCGGGCTGGTCTACCCCGTGCCGGACCCCGCGTTCCCGTTCCTCGGCGTCCACTTCACGAAGCGGCTCGACGGGTCGGTCGTGGCGGGGCCGAACGCGGTGCTGGCGCTGGCGCGCGAGCGCTACCGCCGCGCGGCACTCGACCTGCGCGACGCGGCGAGCGCGCTCACGTATCCGGGCTCGTGGCGATTCGCCGCCCGCCATGTCCGCACCGGTGCCGCCGAGGTGCACCGCGACGTGTCGAAGCGCGCGTTCGTGCGCGACATGCAGCGCTACGTGCCCGGCGTCCGCGCGGACGACGTCACGTTCGGGCCTACTGGGATCCGCGCGCAGGCGCTCGGACGGGACGGCACGCTCGTCGACGACTTCCTGATCGTCGGCAGCGAGCGGATGATGCACGTGCTCAATGCACCGTCCCCCGCCGCAACGGCCTCGCTCGCGATCGGGGAGGAGCTCGCCGAGCGAGCCCTCCGCGACGTGATCACTTCGTCTTGATCGTGATCGAGCGCGCCGGCGCCTGAACGGTGACGAACCACGCGGTCACGCCCTTCACCTTCTGGGCGTCCGTCGCGCGGACCGTCGCCTTCACCTTGATGCGCTTGTAGGACCGGAGGAGCACCAGGCCCCCCTTCGTCACCTTGACCTTCACCGACGCCGTCTTCCCGACCTTGATCTTGAACTTGCCCGACGCCACGGTGACGGTCTTCGTCGGCGGATCCTTCTTCTTCCCCTTCTGGTTCGCCTTCGCGCCCTTGCTCGTGGTCTTCTTGACCACCCGCACCTGCAGCACGATCGTGCCCTGGCACGCCTTCACGGCGGGCGCCGGACAGCTCAGCTTGAAGTGCGCGTAGCCCTTCGAGTCGACGGTGCTCTGCCCGGTCAGCAGCTGCACCAGCACGACGTGCTTCGCCGTCGGCGACGTGGGTTGCTGCTGGGGCACCGGCTGCGGCTTCGGCTGCGGCGGCGCCGTGTGAATGAGCGGCGGCAGCGACGACGCCGCATCGTCGTCGAGGATCGTCATCGTCGCGTTCGCGGTGCCGAGCATCGCATTCGTCGGCGTCGAGAGCTTGAAGGTGAACGACCGGCTCGGGTCGACCTGGTTGTCGTTCGCGATCGGCACGAGCACCGTCTTCGTGACCTGACCTGGCTGGAACGTCAGCGTGCCGTTGACCGCGGTGTAGTCGCTCCCCGCCTTCGCGGAGCCGTCGACGGTCGAGTACTGCACGGTCACCGCGCTCGTCGAGCTCGGCGCGAGCGAGACGACCGCGGGGATCGAGCCTGCCGACTCGACCGCGGAGGCGTTCGCGACCGACAGGGCCGGCGGGCTCGCCGGCGGAACGACCGTCACGGTGACGACGTTCGACCCGACGAAGCCGGCGCTCGTCGTCTGGAACTGGATCGTGAACTTGATCGGCGCGCTCGCCGTCCCGGTGGCCGGGTTGACGGTGACGTTGAAGCTCTGTGCGTTGTAGACGCCGGCGTCCCAGTGCAGGCTGCCCGAGTCCGACTTGTAGTCGCTCGGGGCTGTCGCCGAGCCGTCCTTCGTCGCCCAGTGGAGGTCGACCGCGGACGGGGTGGCCGGCGTGAGCACCGGCGGATTCAACGTGACGGTGATCGGGACGGTGACCGGCGCCCCGCCGGGCCCGGGCTGGGCGACCGGCGCCGGATCGGCGACCTGCACGGAGGGCAGCTTGTCCGCGCCCGCGTTGGCCGGCTGGGTGATCGTGCAGGACACGGACCCCGCACCGCTCAGGATCGTCGCCTGCTGCGGGTTCGAGAGCGTCACCGTGAACGTCCGGTTGCCCGACGGCGGGTTCTCGTTGGTCTGGATGTTGATCGAGCCGTCGCGCGAACCGGCCGGGACGGTGGCCGTCCCGGTGCCGCCGTTGTAGTCGCCCGCGACCGTCGTGTTGTCGCTCGTCGTCCAGGTGACGCTCGCCGGAATCGGATCGTTCAGCGACGTGGTCCCGCCGGTGCGAATCGGGATCGTCAGCAGGTTGCCGCCGGTGACCGTCGGGCAGCCGGAGGAGAAGCCGATCGTCGGCGGATCGGATGCCTCGGTGATCGTCCCCGTCTCGGACGTCGGCGCGTTCGCCGCGTACGTCGCGCCCACCGGGTTCGAGATCGACATCGTGAACGTCTTGTCGTAGCCGTACAAGTTGTCGTTCTTGCCCTGCACCTTCACGTCGACGACGTTCGTTCCCGGCGCGAACGTCAGCGTGCCCGTCTGCTTCCCCGACGGCTGCGAGACGGTGTAGTCGGTGCCGAGCTTCGCGCCCTTCGCGCCGGAGCCGTCGGCGAGCGCGTAGTCGATCGTGATCGGGTGGTCCGCGGGCGCGTTCGCGTTGAGCGTCACCTTGAAGTCGATCGTGCCGCCCGCCTCGCTCGCCGTCGCATTCGACGGATCGGAGCTGAGCCCGGTGATGCGCCAGTCGTCGTCGATGATCTTGCCGGTCCCCGAGGGCGGGCTGCCGACCGCGACCGTGTCGGTCGTATCGCCGCCGCCGAACGTCCCGCCGGTCAGCGTGACCGTCATCGTGCGGTCGTCCTCGGGCGTCGTGTTGCCGTTGATCGGGACCGCCAGGCTCAGCACTGCCCCGGAGGCCGTGCCGGCCGGGATCGTGAACGCGGGCGTCAGGCCCTCGGAGCTCGTGTAGGACACGCTCATGTCCTGCGGCGTGGCGGCCGGGCCCGTCACCGTGACCGGGAAGACGAGCGTGTTCGTGGAGGTGTCGCCTTCGGGCGAGGAGGAGGGGCTCGCGTTGCCGATCGCGATCGTCCACTGCCCGTCCGCGCTCCCCGTGCCGGCGAACGCAAAGAGCAATGCGCCGACGAGCAAAGCGGCGGCGAGGACGCGCCCCCCGAGTCCGGCCTTTCCCCCCATCTGACCCTCCAACCCCCTCTTCGGATCACGGCGCGACCACGTCCAGCACCGGTCGCGACTGCATAGTGCACCCTTTCCGACTCGACTGGAGGCTAGGTTTCCCCGGCTGAAGGTACCGCCCCCGTTTTCGTAGGCTTTCGCGCGGGAACGACCGCCGGGGCCAGGTGTTGTATCCGGCCGCGCGGGCTGGTAAATAGTGGTCAGGGGAGCAGGGTCGAGTCGGAGGGTGTCGGTAGGAGTGGAACGCGGGGCGAGGGTCGGTCGGATGCGGACGGCGGCAGCGCTGCTGGCGGCGCTGTGCACGCTCGTCGCCGCGCTCGCGGTCGCAGGCCCGGCCGCCGCGGACGACTCGACGTCGCCGACGACCACGACCGCGACGACCTCGTCGGGCAACGGCACGACCGCCCCGGCGACCGGCACGACGGATCCGTCGAGCGGCGGCACCGCATCGACGGTCGACGGCACCGCCGCCCCGACGACGGGCAGCACCTCGACGACCACATCGTCGAGCGGAACCGTGTCCACGGACGGCACGACGCCGACCGGCGGCACGACGGCGACCGGCGGCACCACGACCCCGCCGACCGACGGCACGACGACGACGACCGACGGCGGCACGCCACCGGCGACCACGGACGGCGGCACGACGACGACGACGGCCGCCACCGGAACGAGCACCCCGCCGCCGACCACCCCGCCGCCGAGCACCACGCCGGTCGTCGCCCCGACACCGACGCCGACGCCGACGCCCACGCCGACGGCGGCTCCGGCCGCGACGACGCAGAACGTCACGTCGATCACCGTGAGCGTCCCCGCCGACCCGCCGCCGCCGAGCCCGGCCACGTCGGACCATCGGCCGCCGGTGACACCGGAGCCCGTGTCGGCGGCGCCGGCACCGACGGCGGTCGTCTCCAGGCCGCCCACCGTCGTCGTCCACGCGGCGGCGACGGCGACGCCGCCGCCTGCGACCACGAAGCCGAAGCGGGTCGCACCGCAGCATCCGACAACGCTGCGGCTCGCGCTGAACCCGGCGCAGCGCGAGCAGTTCGCGCCGCCGACGCGGCCGACGCCGCTCCGCCCGGCCGACGACTTCGTCCCGGCGAGCGGCGTTCAGCTCGTTCCGCCGAGCGAGGTGCCCGTCTCCGGCGCGAACGTTGCGCCCGCCAAGTCCGTCGCGCCGCCGAAGGCGCCGACCCTGCCCTCGGCGCCGAGCGCGCCGGGCAACGACTCCCCGACCTCGTTCGGCGGCGCGCTCAGCGGGCCGGCCGGCGGTGTCGTCCTGCTCTTCGCCGCGCTCGCCGCGGTGCTCATGATCATCCCGCCGTGGCTCACCTCCCGGGTGGCCATGTCGGTGGCCGCGCCCGTCGAGTGGCGCCGCCGACTCTCGCTCGAACGCCCCGGATAGTCCGCCGCCATGCGCTACGCAGGCCCGGCCGTGGGGATATCGGCCCGGGCGCAGACGGACTCAATCTGCGGACGTTTCTTCGAGGAGAGGGAAATGAGGGAGAGAAGTGTGACGAGACCCGCGGCCCGTGCCGTGGTGATCGATCCGGATCCGCTCTGGCAGCAGGCGCTCACCGCCGCGCTCACGCGGTCGAACGTCTCGGTGGTCGCCAACTCGGGCCAGCTTCGCCGTGCACCGGAGCTCGCCGACGTGCACGCGGCCGACCTCCTGCTCGTCGGGCTGGATGACGAGGTGGACAACCGCGAGCTGTATCGCCTGCTCCGGCGGATCCACAAGCTCCGCCCGGAGCTGGTCACGGTCGTCTTCGTCGGCAACGACGACCGGTGCACGGTCGACTCGGCCCTGGCCGGCGGCGCCTACTGGGCCGTCGACCGGAGCCTCGGCGTCACCGAGCTCGTCCGCGCCGTCACCGAGGCGTACGCGGCGCAGCTCGAAGAGACCGGCGCGACCGACCGGTGCATCGGCGCGCGGGCGCGGCTGACGCGGCGCGAGCTGGAGATCCTCCGGCTGGTCGCGGAAGGGCGTCCCAACCGCGAGGTGGCGAAGATCCTCTGGGTGACCGACCAGACGATCAAGTTCCACCTCGCGAACACCTACAAGAAGCTCGGCGTGCGCAACCGGATCGAAGCGAGCCACTGGGCGATCGCCCGCGGGCTCGTGCGTCCGGTGGGGCCCGTCGAGACGGTCGCCACGGGTGCCGTCGCGGTGGAAGCATCGTGACGGCGCCCGGCGCGTTCTTCGTTGCCGGTGCGGGAGGCATCACCGCCCCGCACCGGCACCGCCCGGCGGCGCGTCAGTTCGGGAACATGCCGGTCGCGTCGAGCGAGTAGGGCTTGGCCCTGGCGCTCCGGCAGCTGATCGTCACGTCGTAGGTGCCGGCCTTGACGGTCGCGGCGAGGCTCCGCACGACCTTCTCGCCGGGAATGTCGACGAAGAGCGTGCCGTTCGAGCGCATCGACATCGAGCAGTCCGCGTCGACGGCACGGCCGATGAGCTGGAGGTAGAGCGGCCCGGCCGCGAGCTGGAGCCGCACGACGGCCTTCCGCCTGACGACGCCGTCCGTGAGCTGCACCTGGCGCGACGACGTCGGCAACGCGGCGGGCGCGACGGTGGTGGTCGCCGCCGGCGGCGGCGGCGAGGCCGGCACGAGGCCGAGGTAGTTGGCCGCGGCCCAGGCGTCCACCTCGCCGCCCGCGATCCCGGCCACCGGATGCGCCGTCGCGAGCAGCGCCGACGTCACCTGGTTGGCGGTCAGGCCCGGGTCGAGCGACAGCAGCAGGCCCACGATGCCGGAGACCGCCGGCGGGGCGAACGACGAGCCGCAGCCGTAGGCGGGGCCCGCGTTCGGGTCCATGACCATCTCGCATCCCGGCGCGGCGAGCGAGACCCACGAGCCGCTCGTCGACCAGTCGTCCAGCGTGTCGGTCTCGTCGGTGCCCGCCACGGCCAGCACGCCGGGGTAGGCGCCCGGGTACATCGGAATGCTCTGGCCGGTGTTGCCCGCGGCGGCGATCACGAGGACGCCGTGGTCCTGGGCGTACTCGATCGCGCCGAGCTCGCCGTAGTCGTACCCGTTCGAGACGAGGCTGACGTTGACGATCCGGGCGCCGTGGTCGACCGCCCAGCGGATGCCCGAGGCGATCGACGAGGCGAGCGCGCCCCCGTTCCGGCCCTGGGCCACCCGCACCGGCATGATCGAGCAGTGCCAGCAGTACCCCGCGATCCCGACCCCGTTGTTCCCGAGCGCGCCGACCACACTCGAGACCCAGGTGCCGTGCCCGTTGTCGTCGCCGGTCGACGTGTCGTTCCCGACCACGTCGAAGCCCGGGACGACCTGCGTGAGCTCGGTCGGCATCGGCGTGAGCCCGGTGTCGACGACCGCGATGACGATCCCAGGGCTGCCGGTGGTGACGTTCCACAGGTCCGAGGCGCGGGTCAGCCTCGGCCCCCACTCCGACGGCCACGCGGGATCGTTCGGATCGGACCGCGAGGACGCCGACGCGAGCGCCGGTAGCACTCCGAGCAGGAGCAAGCCGAGACACAGGAGCCGCCGCACCTGGCTTCAATGTACTGAGCTTTCGGGAGGATCGGAAGGCGGGGGTTTCGCGACCGGCCCGAAACGCGGAAATTCCTGCGGAGGCCAGGTTTTTGCGGCCGAAAGACTACCCGCGCGCACCCTTGATCTCCGGGCGCCACCCATCTAGAACATCACTGGCCCGCCGAACGACGTCGGGCCGGTTTCAAGGTCGAAAGGGGGGATTGCCAGGCACGACTCCGGTCGTGGCGTCCACAAGGATTTCCGCCACGGCAACCGATCGAAATTGGGTGTAACTCCTAGGGATTGAAAGAGAGGGGGAAGGGATGCGTCTACGCATCAGCATTGCGCTCGCCGCAGCGGTTGCCGCGATTGCCGTTCTCGTGATCGGCGTCGGCACCGCGGCGGCGAGTGTGCCGGGACCGAGCGGCGCGCCCGATCCGCAGACCACGAACATTCCGTACGTGGCCTGGATCGGCGAGACGCTCAAGGTCTCGAAGTGCTTCGGCTTCGCCGACGGCGTGACCGAGGCAACGGCACAGTCGTCGCTCGGAGGCACGCTGCTTCCGGCCGGCACGGTGAACGTCACCGACTGGTCGGGTGTCGACGAGGTCAACGCCGGCCCGAAGGTCGTCTCCCAGCCGTGGGCACAGCTCACGACCGCGGGGATCTGCTTCTCGTTCGACATCACGTCGGACAAGCCGGGCCTCGCAGACGTCCTGCTGTCGCTGAACAACAACTTCCTGACGCTGATCCTCGGCGCCGACTCGCTCGATCAGCACGCGTACAAGCTGATCTGGCTGCAGGACCAGGCTCCGGTGATCAACGAGCAGGCCGGCGCCAACCTGGGCGATCCGGCCGGTGACGGCGTGTTCAACCCGATCCCGCAGAGCGGCGGAGGGAACGCGTTCGAGCCCGGTCTCATCCACATCCTGGTCAAGGGAACCTTCCCGCTGGGCAACGACTTCGCCGGGTACAACCACCCGGTCGTGACGCTGCCCGACGACTGGGCGTGGCTGGCCAACCACTTCGCCATGGACAGCTCGCCGACCGGCAGCTCGTTCGGCGGTGCGGCCGCGATGCGGTGGGACATCCATGACGACAACCTGACGACCGAAGGGCACACCACCGGCAGCTTCTGCACGGACAAGGTGGACCCGACGCTGGCGGTCGACGCGGTCGACAACTGCAACGGTGCCGGCAGCAGCGACGCCGACCTCGGCCCGTTCTCGAACATCTACGGCGGCTCGAGCGACTTCGCCGTGGGCCCGTTCGACCCGATCCGGCCCGGCGACACGTTCCTGCCGGACGGCAAGCTCGATGCAGGCGATGCTCCGATGCCGGCGCTTCGCGTCGACGTCAGCCTCAGCGCTGACTCGACGGTCGGCACGCTGTCGAAGGCGGACAAGAGCGACATCTACATCCGCGACGCCAGCATGCCCGCCAGCACTCCGCACAACCTGTACGCGCCGTTCTACAAGGCGTTCATCCCGGCCGCGCTGCCTGGCGAGGGCAACATCATCGACGGCGGCCCGACCACCTCTGGTGTGGCGGGACACGCGTCGAACAACTTCGCCAGCTTCCTCGGCTTCACGGATCCGTCGAGCATCTGGACGACGGAGCAGGCCGCGGGGCTGTACGACTACTGGGATACGTTCACGCTCAACTACTCGCACGGGTGGAACGACTGCTTCGACGCCAGCGGCAGGCCGATTCCGCTGCCGACCGGCGCAACGTCAGTCGCGGTCTACACCGACGAGCACGGCGAGGCGTATGTCCAGTACAACCCGTACCCCGGCATCGTCCTGACGCCGGATGGCAACGGGCTCTGTGACATCTACAACCCCGGTGGCTCCTCGCCGACGATCGGTCACTCGACGATCACGGCCGATTCGGTCTATCCGGATCGGGTCCCGAACTGGGATGCGGGCGAGAAGACCTCGAACCCGCTCGCGAAGACCGTGAACTACGCGTCGAGCAAGATCCTCGACTGCATCCCGAAGGCGACGAACGAGGCCTACTGCGTCGAGACGATCCTCGATCCGCAGGGCAACCCTGTGAAGGGTGCCAAGGTCGAGTTCAGCACGCAGCCTGGTGACACCCTCATCAGCGCTGACAGCAACAAGTTCGGCGGGTACGACCCGAGCGATCAGTACGTGATCCACGGAACGCCGAACAACCGTGTCCAGATCCTGACGAGCTCGGCCGGTCAGGCCGCCATCGACGTCGTCAGCACGAACAACTCGTGCGTCGACGTGGTGTCGGAGAACCTCGGCACGAGGAACGGTGGGATCGGCATCTTCCGCTCGACGGACTTCAACCCGACGAGCGGCAAGTCGTGCAGCCAGGGCACCACGCCTCCTGGTGGCACGACCGGTGGTGGCGGTGGCAACACCAGCGGCGGCGGTGGCAACACCAGCGCCGGTGGCCAGACCACCGCTCCGGTCGTGACGGCGGCTCCGGTCGCGGTCTCGACCCCGGTCCCGCAGGCCCGGACCGCTCCGGCGGCCGCGACCCACACGATGACCCTCGCCTCGGCCCGGGTCGTCAAGGTCAAGGTCGGCAAGCACTCGGCCCGGTACCTGATGGTCCGCGTGAACGGCGCGGCGAAGACCGCCAAGCTGAAGATCACGCTGGTCAGCAAGAACGGCCGCAGTGTCGTCACCAGGTACGTCCGCACGAACCGCCAGGTTCGCGTCGGCCACCTGAAGCTCGCCCCGACCATCCGGTCGGTGCGGGTGGCACTGGCCTAGCGGCTCTGCCGCGAGAACGGAACACGGAGGGCCCGCGCGAGCGGGCCCTCCGTCGTTTCCGATGCGCTAGCGACCGGTCTGCTGCTGGAGCAGCCGGAACGCATCGACGCGGCCACTGCCGACCGAGCCGGGGAGCGGCACCGCCGTCTGCTCCAGGCCCGCCTCGACCGACGCGGGCGAGCCGCCGCCGGCGGAGAGCGCGAGGCCTGCGAGCCCGGCGACCAGAGGTGCCGCCGCCGAGGTGCCGCAGAAGTCGTCGACGAACATGCCGCCGGGCGCCGTGGTGAAGGCGCAGCCCGGAGCCGCGAGCGTGACCCACGAACCGCTCGCCGACCACGGATAGAGCGCGCCGGACGGATCGACCGCCGCGACCGAGATGACGCCTGGATACGACGCCGGGTAGGTGGGGGCATTGCTCCCCGTGTTGCCGGCCGCCGCGACGAGCAGCACGCCGCGCGCGTGCGCATAGGCGAGGGCCGACGCGACGCCGTCGTCCGGGCCGCTCAGCACGAAGCTCATGCTGATCACGTTCGCACCGTGATCGGCCGCGTAGCGGATGCCGTCGGCGATCGCCTGCGCAGTCCCGCTGCCGTTGGCACCGAGCACCTTCACCGGCATGACCTCACACGTCCAGCAGATGCCGGCGCCGCCGACGCCGTTGTCGGGCCGCGCCGCGATGACGCCGGCGACCATCGTCCCGTGCCCGTACTGGTCGGCGGTGCTGCCCGTGCCGTCGGCGAAGTCGGCTCCGGGGACGAGCGCGCCCTGCAGGTCGGGCTGCGTCGGGTCGACGCCGCTGTCGACGACCGCGACCACCACCGGCCTCGAGCCGGACGAGACCTGCCAGGCGGCGGGGGCGCCGATCTGCGCGAGCCCCCACTCCTGCGGCCAGTCCGGGTCGGTCGGCGTGACCGCCGTCGGCGCGGGCGCGGCGACGGGCGGCAGCGGGACGCCGACGACGCGCTGCAGCGTGCGTACGCCGGCCGGGCGCCGTTCACGCCTGGTCCTGACCGGGTGCCGCGCGGGCCGGTGCACGGAGCGCAGAACGCCGGTGGACAGGCGGAACGCCGCGGTCGCGACGGGCCTGCGCGGTGCCTGGGAAGACGCGGTCACGACCGCCGCGACCACCAGCAGCGCCGTGACGGACACGGCCCGGGCTGTCGCCCCAATCCTCACGTCCCGGGGTATCGGCACGGTCCGCCACGACCTTTAGTCGTCCCGCCGGGCGGCTACCCTGTCGCGCGATGAGGGCCCGGACCGCCTCGGTGGCGCTGCTCGCCGTGCTGCTCGCCGTGCTGCTCGCAGGCTGCGGCAGCTCCAGGCCGAAGCCGCTGACCAACGACGAGCTGGCGGGCAAGATCGCGAAGCAGCTCAACCGCACCTCGGCGCTCATCTGCTGGAGCAAGGTCGGCAAGCTCGGCAACCTGAGCCACGAGGGCTACACGCACGTCTGCGGCATCAGCCGGAGGCTGCCGGGGCTCTACGTCCGCACCGGCGTCGACATGAAGGACGGCTGGTGCCTCGTCACGCCGCGGCTGAACAACGCGCCCGACTGCGCGTTCTGATGCGCGGCTAGTGGGTGCGCTCGGTCGAGATCAGCTTGCCGGCGGCGTTGTAGGCAAGCACCTCTCGAACCCAGGTGGCGCAGTTGGTCGGCGCCGGGCAGCCGTAGATGTAGCCGCCGTCCGAGGTGAGCGGGAGCGTCTTCCGTGTCGTTCTGCCGACCAGGACGACCTTCTTGACGCCGTCGGCGGCCACGCCGCCGATCAGCCCCTTGACCACCGAGAACGTCCTCGTGGTCGAGCTGAACAGCGCCGCCGGCAGCGAGCAGCGGGCGCTGTAGGACCGCCCCTGCGCGAGGACGACGCAGAGCGACTTGTCCTTCATCAGCGTGACGTAGACGAGGTAGCCGTTGTGCTTCTTGTCGACGGCGGTCGCGACCCGGCGCGACTCCTGGACGGCGCCGAGGCCCTTCACCGTCGAGGGAAGCTTGTCGTAGCCGTGTGCCGGACGCTTGAGGACGTGCAGCGGGAGCGGCGGCGTGGTCGCGGCCGCTGCGGCCGCAGCGATGACCAGCGCTGCCAGGAACCCCCCTCCGAGAAGCCGCATCGGCGGGCATCGTAGCCGCAACCCGCCGCGGTTCGCCGGGCCCTCGGCCATCATTTACATAGCGTGCTCGCCCTCGCTCCGCTGCTCGCCGCGACCGCCGTGGCGATCCCCCACACGCCGCACATCGTGCAGCGGCCGATCCCCTTCGGTGCCGCGCGCCGCGCCGAGACCGCACGCTACGCCGAGCGCCACTACGGGCTCGACCGCTCCAGGCTCGAGCACCCGCACGTGATCGTCGAGCACTACACGGCGACCACGACGTTCGCCCCGGTGTGGGCGACGTTCGCGGCGGACACGCCCGACGCCGAGCTCGGCGAGCTGCCCGGCACCTGCGCGCACTTCGTGGTCGACCGCGACGGGACGATCTACCAGCTCGTCCCGCTCGACATCATCTGCCGTCACACGGTCGGCCTCAACTGGACCGCGATCGGCATCGAGCACGTGGGCACGAGCGACGCGTCGATCCTCGGCGACCGCGCGCAGCTCGAGGCGTCGCTCCGCCTGACGCTCTGGCTGATGTGGCGGTTCCACATCTCGCTGCCGAACGTGATCGGGCACGCCGAGAGCCTGACGAGCCCCTACCACCGCGAGCGCTACGCGCGATGGCGCTGCCAGACGCACGGCGACTGGTTGCACGCCGACATGGTCGGCTACCGGCGCCGGCTCGTCGCCCTCGCGCGGTCGGAGCGCGTCGCGATCTCGCGTGCGGGCGGACCGGTGCGGTCGACGTGCTGAGCGACGCTATCGTTGCTTCGTGAGTGCGGCGGCGCGGTACCTGCTGCTCGCGCAGGTGGCCTTCTGGACGGCGATGCTGTTCTGCGTCGCGATCGCGCACGGCGGGCTCGGCGACAACCACGGCTTCAGCTTCTTCGGCGGCAGACTCAGCACGATCCTGCCGTACGCCGTCGGCTTCGTGGTCGCCGCGGCGCTGATCGCGCACGCGGCGAAGCTGCTCGAGCGGAGCGGACGCGAGCGGGAGGCGACGGGGCTGCGCATCCTGGTCGTGCTCCTGCTCGCCGACCTGCTGACGCCCGACACACTCGGATCGGTCTTCTACGACGCGCACATCGCAGCCTCGATCGTGCTCTTCCTCTTCGAGGCGGCCTTCGGGCTCTGGCTCGTGCTCGCCGTTTCGGCGGCCGCGGCCTCGCAGCTCTACGCGACCCAGGTCGGCGGCGGCCTGCTCGCAGCTGCGTCGCAGCTCCACTGGGCCGCGCTGCTCAGCCTCGGCATCTTCGTGTTCCAGGTCGCCTTCGGCGCGCTGCTCGTCACCGCCGTCGCGAGCCTGCCCGATCGCTGAGCTCGTCCTCGACCCGCGCGAGATCGATGCCGCGCGACGCCAGCAGCACGTACAGGTGGTAGATCAGGTCGGCGGCCTCCTCGACGACGCGCCGGTCGCTCTCGTCGAGCGCTGCGACGGTGACCTCGACCGCCTCCTCTCCCACCTTGCGCGCGCACGCCGCCGTCCCGGCGCCGAGCAGCTCGGCGGTGTAGGAGCCCGGCGGACGCTCGGCCGCGCGCTCGGCGACGGTGCGCCACAGCGCGGGTGCGAAGCAGGAGATCGAGCCGGTGTGGCACGCGGGGCCGGCGCGCCGCACGCGGAGCAGCAGCGCATCGCCGTCGCAGTCGTCGCGAAGCTCCTCGACGGCGAGCGTGTTCCCCGACGTCTCGCCCTTCCGCCAGAGCCGCCCGCGGGAGCGGCTCCAGAACCACGCCTCGCCCGTCGCGCGCGTCCGCGCCTCGGCCTCGTCGTCCATCCAGGCGAGCATGAGCACGCGGCCGTCGGCGGCGTCCTGGACGATCGCCGGGCGGAGCTCACGCTGCATCGCGCACCGCCACGCCGAGCGCACGCAGCTCGCGGCGGAGCGAGCCGAGCCGCGCGGGATCCTCGTGCAGGATCGAGGCGAGCAGCGCTGCCTGCGCCGTCTCGAGCACGTCGGCCACGTGGCGCGCGTTCCCCGCGCCTCCCGAGGCGATGACCGGCACGCCGACCGCAGCGGTGACGGCGGCGGTCAGCGCGAGGTCGTAGCCCGCGCGGGTGCCGTCGGCGTCGATCGACGTGAGCAGGATCTCCCCCGCTCCGCGCTCGACCGCCTCGTGCGCCCACTCGACCGCGCCGAGCGGCGTCTCGAGCGTCCCCGCGTGCGAGCGCACACGGCCGCCCTCGGCGTCGATTGCGATGACGACGGCCTGCGAGCCGAGCCGTGCGGCGAGCTGCGACAGGAGCTCGGGCCGCCGCAGCGCCGCCGAGTTGACGGCGACCTTGTCGGCACCCGCCTCGAGCAGCGCCTCGGCGTCGGCAGGGGAGCGCACGCCGCCGCCGACCGTGAACGGGATCTGCAGCCGCGCCGCGACGCGCCGGACGAGATCGACGAGCGTCGATCGCTTCTCGAGCGTCGCCTGCACGTCGAGGAAGACGAGCTCGTCCGCGCCTTCGTCCGAGTACGCCGCACCGAGCTCGACGGGGTCGCCGACGTCGCGCAGCCCGCGAAAGCGGACGCCCTTGACGACGCGTCCGCCCGCAACGTCGAGACAGGGGATCAGGCGGGGGAAAGGCACCGCGCCTCGTCGAGCACGCGCCGGAGATAGCGCCCGCCGGCCGGTCCGCTCTTCTCCGGGTGGAACTGCACCCCGAGGAAGGACCCTGCGCGCGCCTCGGCGACGATCCCCTCCGACCACGCGGTCGCGGCCGGCGTCTCGCATGCGTACGAGTGCGCGAAGTAGAACGTGTCGCCGGGCGGCGAGACCTCCGCCCACCCGAGACGCGGGACGCGCGCGCCGTCCAGCCGCACCGCGCGTCCGGGCAGCAGCCCGAGCCCCTCGGTCCCGCCGTCCTCCTCCGTGCGCTCGAGCGCGAGCTGCAAGCCCAGGCAGATGCCGAGCACCGGCCGCCCCGCCGAGCAGCGATCGCGCAGCGCCTCATCGTCACCGCGTGCGCGTAGTCCGGCGAGCGCGCTCGCGGCCGAGCCGACGCCGGGGAGCACCGCGAGGTCGGCGCCCGCGACGTCGTCGACGAGGTCGGCTCCGAGCCTCGCGAACGCAAGCTCCACCGAGCGCACGTTTCCGGCGCCGTAGCGGCAGACCGCGACCTTCACAGGACGCCCTTCGTCGAGGGCAGCTCCGCCGACTCGCGCCTCACCGCCGTGCGCAGCGAGCGGCCGACGGCCTTGAACGCCGCCTCGGCGACGTGGTGCGGATCGCGGCCGGTCGCCTCCACGTGGATCGCGGCGCGCGCCGCCTGAGCGAGGCTCGCGAGCATGTGCGTCGCGAGCCCCGGATCCTGCTCGAGCGAGAGCTCGGCATGCGGACGCCCGCCGAGATCGACCGCCGCGCGCGCGAGTGCGTCGTCCATCGGCACGACCGCGTCGCCGTAGCGTGCGATCCCCCGCCGGTCGCCGAGAGCCGCGTCGAGCGCGGCTCCGAACGCGAGCGCTGCGTCCTCGGCGGTGTGGTGGTCGCCCGTATCGAGGTCGCCGGCCCCCTCGAGCACGAGATCGAGACCGGCGTGGAAGGCGAGCTGCTCGAGCAGGTGGTCGTAGAGGCCGGCGCCGCTCGCGATGCGCACGCGTCCTGCGCCGTCGAGCGCGAGGCGGACGGCGAAGCGCGTCTCGGCGGTCGCGCGCAGCAGGCGGCTGCGGCGGCCCGCCGCTGCGGCGACGGGCGCGGGGCGGTCGAGGATGCGCGCCAGCGTCTCGACCAGCAGGTCGTCGTCCTCGGCATCGCGGACCGACATGCGAATCGCGCCGTCGTACGCACGCACGACGATGCCCTGCCGGAGCAGCGCGCGATCGAGCGCGGGCGCGTCGTCGACCGGGACGTAGAGGAAGTTGGCCGCCGACGGGAGCGGCTCGAGGCCGATCGCGCGGAGCGACGCGGCGAGGCGCTCGCGCTCGGCGACGATCGGCGCCACGTCGGGCGGCTCGCGGAGCGCGGCGAGGGCGAGCTCGGCCGACAGCGACGCGACGGGCGCCGGCGACTGCCGTGCGTTCAGCTCGGCGGCGACGTCGGCGGACGCGAGCGCGTAGCCGACACGCGCGCCCGCGAGCGCGAACGACTTCGAGAACGTGCGCAGCACCACCACGTCGCCCTCTTCGACGAGCGGCAGCGCCGTCTCGCCCGCGAACTCGAAGTACGCCTCGTCGACGACGAGCGGCCGCGCGTCGGGCAGCTCGTCGAGCGAGCCGGTCGGGTTGTTCGGCCGGCAGGCGAAGGTGAGCGCGGCGGTCGGCGAATCGGCGTCCGTCACGCCCGCCCCGGCGAGCTGCGCGGCGATCCGGTACAGCGGATACGTCGGCGACTGCGGGACCGCGACCTCGTCGCCGGGACCTGCCCACGCCCGGGCGCAGAGCAGGATCAGGTCGTCGGCGCCGGCGCCGAGCACGACGTTCTCCGGCTCGACGCCCGTGTAGCGCGCAATCGCTGCGACGAGCGGCGCGTAGGTTGCGCCCGAGTAGCTGCTAACGCGTGCGACGGCGCCGGCGATCGTCCCCGGGCGCGTCGACGGCAGCGGCAGCGGCGGCGTGTTCTGGTCGAACCGCAGGACCTGCGACGGGTCGATGCCGGCGATCCGCGCGACCTCGGCCGTCGACGCCGCCCACTCGTAGGGCCTGAACCCCGGCGCGAGCGCCCTCACCGGCGCACCGCCTCGGCGTGCGCGGGCATGCCCTCGGCCGCAGCGAGCGCCTCGACCGTCGGCCGCAGCAGCGCGAGCCCTTCCCGCGACAGCCGCTGCACCGTCACCGGCTTGAGGAACGTCTCGAGCCCGAGCCCGCCGACCGAGCGCGCACGCCCGCCGGTCGGCAGGACGTGGTTGCCGCCCGTCGCGTAGTCGCCCGCTGCGACCGGCGACCAGGGCCCGACGAAGATGGCGGCCGCGTTGCGGACCCGATCCGCCTCGCGCTCGGCGTCGCCCAGCAGCACGAGGTGCTCCGGCGCGAGCGCCTCCGCCTCGGCCACGCTCGCGACCTGCCGGCAGACCGAGTCGGGGCCGTGCTCCCCCTGCGCCGCGAGCTCGAGCGCGATCAGCCGCTCGCTTCCGTTCCCGACGACGACGACCTCGGACGGGCCGGCCGGGAGGTCGATCGGGACGTCGCGCGCGACCTCGAGCTTCGCCTCGTTGACGTGCGCGCTGCCGGGGCCGACGATCTTGTCGACGCGCTCGACGTACGCGAGCCAGCCGATCGCCTGCGCGCCGCCGATCGCCCACACCTCGTCGACGCCGAGCGCCGCGGCGGCCGCGGCGATCAACGGCGCTCCGGCGGGCGGCGTGCAGACGACGATGCGTCGCACGCCCGCGACCTGCGCCGGGACGGCGCACATGACGAGCGTCGAGACGAGCCCACGCGGGACGTAGACGCCGACCGTGTCGAGCGCGACCCAGCGTCGCTGGAGCACGACGCCGGGCTCGACCTCGAGCGTCACGTCGGGCGGCCGCTGCAGCGCGTGCCACCGGCGCACGCGGTCGGCGAGCGTGAGCAGTGCGTCGCGCGGCAGGCCGTTCGCGTCGGGCACGGCCGGGGCCGGTTCGGCACCGTCGAGCTCGAGCGCCCACTCACGCACGGCCTCCATCCCGCGCGCCTTGACGTCGGCGGCGATCGTCGTCATGCCGCCATCCGCTCGACCGGGACGATCAGGATCGACGAGCCGCCCGCGGCCTCCAGCTTCGGCAGCAGCAGCCAGAGCTCGTCGGCGGGGACGAGCACGTGGATCGCGACCGAGCCCGGCTCGGCGAGCGGCAGCACGCTCGGCGCCCGCGGTGCGACGAGCGAGCAGATCTCCGGCAGCGCCGTCTCGGGCGCGTTGAGCATCAGATAGCGGTGCCGGCGCGCATCGACGACCGCGCGCAGCATCGCAGCGAACGGCTCGGCGCGCTCGGCATCGCCTGCGACGAGGATCGCCTGCGACTCGAGCAGCACGCCGAGCGAGCGAAGCCCGTTCGTCCGGAGGGTGTTCCCCGAGGAGACGAGGTCGACGATCGCGTCGGCGAGCCCGAGGCGCGGAGCCAGCTCCACCGAGCCGGTGACGTCGACCAGCTCGACCGACGCCGGCAGCAGCTCGCGCGTGAGGCGCGGATAGACGGTCGCGACCGTGGCGCCGTCGAGCTCCGCCGGCGACTGCACCGGCGACTCCCCGGGCACCGCCGCCTCGAGCCGGCACGAGCCGAACCCGAGCGAGAGCAGCTCCGCGACGCGGGCGCCGCGCTCGCGCACGAGGTCGAGCCCGGTGATGCCGCAGTCGACGACGCCGTCCTGCACGTACTCGGGGATGTCGGCGGCGCGGACGAGCAGCACCTCGACCGGCGCGTTGCGGCACGGGAACGCCAGCGCACGCTCGCCGGGTTGCTCGGGGCCGAGTCCGGCGTCCTCGAGCAGTCGGAAGGCGGGCTCGCGCAGTCGCCCCTTGACGGGGAGCGCGACTCTCAGGAGCTCGCGCGCTCGAGCGCCAGCTGGTAGCCGCCCTCGCCGTGCCGCAGCCAGTGCGCCACGCGCGTCACCGTCGTCGTCGACGCGCCCGTTCGCTGCGAGATCTCGAGATACGGGAGCCCCTGGCGCAGCAGCCGGGCCACCTCCCAGCGGTGCGCCATCGCCTCGAGCTCCGAGAGCGTGCACAGGTCGCGCAGGAAGTGCTCGACCTCCGAGCGCGTCCGCAGCGACTTCACCGCGTCGAAGAGCGCCTCCATCTCCTGGGTACGCCACGGGTGTCGGCTCCTGGTCGCCATCGCTCTCGGGCATCATGTTAGCACGTTAACATGGGAGCACGGTAACCGCGAACGTCTGACGTGAGTCTGACGCGACTCTGACGTGAGTCTGACGCGACTCTGAGCCGTCATGCACAGTGGACACGACGCAATGGACCTGACCGAATGGCTGAGCGCGCCGATCGACGTCATCCCCGCGGTGGACGTCCTCGGCGACGAGGCGGTGCGGCTCCGGCAGGGCGACTACGACGACGTCGTCGCGCGCGCGGCCGCCCCGGTGGACGCGGCGGCGCGCTGGCGCGACGCCGGCGCGACACGTATCCACCTCGTCGACCTCGACGGCGCCCGTTCGGGACGCGTCCGCCCCGACCTCGTCCGCCGCGTCGCCGCCGCGTGCGCCCCCGTGCCCGTGCAGGCCTCCGGCGGCATCCGCTCGCACGACGACGCGCACGCGCTGCTCGAGGCTGGCGCCGACCGGGTCGTCGTCGGGACGGCAGCCTGGCCTGACCCGGCGCCGTGGGTGGAGGCGCTCGGGCCGGCGCTCGTGGTAGCGGTCGACGTGCGAGGCGGCCGCGTGCACACCGCGGGCTGGACGCGCGGCGACGGCCCGCCGGTCGAGGAGGCGCTCGCCCTGGCGGCCGAAGGCGGCGTCGCGCGGTGCCTCGTCACCGCGATCGAGCGCGACGGAACGCTCACCGGGCCCGACCTCGAGCTCGTCCGCGCTGCTGCCGCCGCCGGCCCCGCCGTGATCGCCGCCGGCGGGATCCGCTCGCCGGAGGACGTGGCCGCGCTGGCGGCGGCCGGCGCGGAGGCGGTCGTCGTCGGCCGCGCGCTGCTCGGCCCCTACGTCACGCGATGACCAGCTTCAGATCGGCCCTGAGCGCCGCCAGGTCGAAGCCGTTCGGCGACTTGCCCCGGGCGAGGAAGTCGCTCGACAGGATCGCGTACACCTCGTCGCAATAGCGGTCCCAGAACTCCCACGTGACGTCCTTCAGCTCGCCCCACGTGACGACGGTGACCCCGTCCGGGCCGTAGCGCACGAGGTCGACCGCGTGCCCGCCCCACGAGCCGGGCCGCGCCGGCCCGTCGAGCGAGCCCGTCCACTCCCACACGTCCTGCTCCTGTGCGGTCAGCGGCAGCTCGACGCCGACGTAGAGGCCGCCGAACAGCCAGGCCGACGTCTGCACCAGCTCGTGGTCGTGCAGCGCGACCCTGGCGTAGGCGCCGATCCGGTGCTTGCCGATCCCGTCCCGCCGCCAGGAGCGCAGCACGTCGAGCACGACCGCCCCCTCCTCGCCCGTGACGGGGTCGACCTGCTTCACGCGGTTGAACGCGTCGAGCACCGAGCGCTCGGAGAGCTCGATCGCACGACCGCGGCTCTCGCCGGTCCACGCCTCGACCATGTGCCCGGCCGCTGCGATGGTGCAGTCGCCGATCCGGTCGTTCGCGTACATCGGCCACTCGGCGACGTGGTCGGTGAGATCGATCGCGTCGGGAGCCGCAGGCAGCTTCGCGCGGTCGATGTAGCGGCCGATGCGCAGCGTGCGCACGTCGGTGCGGACGGCGAGCTTCCCCAGCTCGCGGGTCCCGGTCACGGTGGTCATGAAGCGGCCCTCCCTCGGAATCGACGTTCAGGATCGAGCCGCAGTGACCGCAGTGCGCCGCACGCCGAGTCTGCCGCGACCAAGCCTGGAGGTCAAGCGTTGTCGCGTGCCCAGGAGGCGAGCAAACCGCGGTAGTGGGCGACGAAGTGCTCCCGCTCGTGGGCGGGGAACGTCGCGGTCACGGCGTCGACGAGCACGGCGTCGAACGCGGGCGAGGTGAACCATTCGTGCGCGATCTCGCCGAGCTGTGCGAGGTGGCGGTCGCAGAACTCACGGTAGTCGTCGACTTGGAAGTACTCGTCGGCGAGCGCGCGGTAACGGGCGAGCTTCTCGTCGTAGCCCAGCGCAGGATCGTCGCCGACGTCGAAGTAGTCACGCGAGTTCTGGTTGATCCGCATCTCGCGTCGCGTGCAGATGCAGAACGCCGTCCACCGGACGAGCGCGGTGATCGCCCAGGGGAAGTAGTAGTGGAGCGACGTCGCGGCGATGTCGGGCGACGCGTTCGCGTAGTCGATCGGGTAGGCGACGCCGTCCTTCACGATCGTCTCGCAGGAGTTGAACTCCCAGCGGAAGAACGCGTTGACCACCTTCGAGATCGAGACGATCTCGTCGCCCAGCGCCGGAGTGAGGAAGCCGTGGCGCACGTGGTAGCGGTCGTGCATCGGCCGCGACGGGTCGAACCACATCGACATCGTCTCGGCGCCGATCGACAGCGAGCGCACGAACACGTCGAAGTCCTCGAGCGCGCCCTGGAGGTGCATCATCCGCTCGCCCGACTCGTCGTAGCGGGCGCGCAGCTCCGCGGCCGAGCCGACGCGCGACACGCCGACCCACTGGCCGCCGTCGAACGGCTTCATGAAGAGCGGATAGCCCACCTCGGCGCCGATGCGCTCGAGCTCGAACGGCGCGTTGTAGCGCTCCGCCGTCGGCTCGAAGCGCGGATTGTCGGGCGGGACCTTGTGCGGGATCAACCACGTCTCGGGCACGTGGAAACCGAGTCGCATCATCGCGCAGTACGCGGAGTGCTTCTCCATCGCCTGGAACGTGAACGGGTTGTTGAGGAGGTAGACGTCGTCCATCAGCGAGACCTTCTTCAGCCACGCGCGGGGGAGGTCGTACCACCACGCCAGCCGGTCGATCACCAGCGCGTAGCGCGGCGTGGCTCGCAGGTCGAACGGCTCGTTGACGATGCGCTCGGTGGAGAGCGTGCGGCCCGCCACCCGGCCGAGCCGCCCGACGAGCGCCTCGAACGCGGCGGGCCAGTCCTCCTCCGTCCCGAGCAGGAGGCCGATCAGCGAGTCCGGCGTCTCAGACAAGCCGCGGTAGATGATGCGCGATCTGGTTGCGCCACGACGGCCAATCGTGCGGCACGTCCTGGCCCCAGAGGTCGACCTCGCACGAAATCCCCTTCGCGGCGAGCAGCGCGCCGAAGCTCGTGGTCGAGGCGAGCGCGCCGGTCGTGTCCTCCCACTGGCCCTGCCCACACACGAGCGTCACCGACGCGCGCCGGCGCAGCCAGTCGAGGTGCTCCCCGTTCAGGTGGACGACGTAGTCGGCCGGGTTGGAGAAGTAGACGGCGTCGCCGCGCTCTCCCCCGCCCTGCACCGAGACGTCGTAGACGCCGCTCAGCCCCAGCGCGCGCGGGAACACGTCCGCCCGCTTCAGGCAGAAGTTGACGGCGTGGTACGCGCCGAACGAGCAGCCGGCCGCGACGAGATCGTGCGTGTGGCAGTCGGCCTGGACGAAGGGCACCAGCTGCTCCAGCGTCCAGCGCTCGTAGACGCCGTGGCGGCGCGCGCGCTCTTCGAGCGGGAGATCGCTGCGCGTCCAGCTCTCGCGGTCGTAGGAGGGGACGCAGTAGAGCTTCAGCCGGCCCGCGTCGAGAAGCGGCGCGACGGCGTCGACCATCCCCCGGCTCTCCCAGTCCCAGGCCTCGCCGTTCTCCGACGGGAACGCGACGACCGGTGCGCCCCAGTGCCCGTACGCGAGCAGGGTGCCGCCGTCGAGCGTGATCTCGCGCCTCACGCCAGGCCGTCCAGCAGGTCGGGCAGCGCAGGATCGAAGCCGTCGCGCCAGCAGGTCCAGTTGTGCGCGTCCCGCAGCTCGCGGATCCGCGTGGGGTATCCCTGGGCGGCCAGGGCGTCGGCCACGGCCCGGTTGTTCGCGCGGTTCTCTTCGGCCGCTCCGCAGGTGATCGAGACCGGAATCGGACGCGCCGCGACGTCGCCGCGGAGGACGGTGCCGACGAAACGGGTGATGCGCCGGTAACGCGGGAACGACGACTCGACGCTGTCCCACCGCTGGCGGAAGAAGCTGCCCGACTGGAGGAGCAGTGCGTCGAACGTGCGCGGATGGCGGCGATGCGCGTGGAGCAGGGCGAGCGCGCCCAAGCTCGCGCCGATGCCGACGCGCAGCCCGTGCGGCGCCCGCCGCGCGAGCTCGGGGAGCAGCTCGCGCGAAAGCGCGGCGGCGTAGAGTGCGGAGGCGCTGTACGTCTCGTCGCGGTCGACGGGCTGGATCAGCGCCGCCGTCAGCGCGGGAAGGCGCGCAGCGCCGTGCGCAGCGTCGAGGAAGCGCGTGAGCGCGGCGAACTGTGCATACTCGGGGCCGTCGTGCACGACCAGCAGCGGCGCCGTGTCGAGCGGCTCCTCCGGCGTGCGGTAGAGGAGGACGCGAACGCGCGCGACGAGCCGCCGGCAGCGCAGCTCCAGCCACTCGGTCGGGCCGGCGTCGGCCGGTGCCTCGAGCCACGCCGGCGGGGTGTACTCGGGCCACTCGACCACCGACTTGTCGCCGAACGGCCCGGCCACCCGGCGCGGGTTGGCCGGGTCGGGGTCGAAGCCCCCGTCGATCCCGAACAGGTACTCGAGCCGGTCGACCGGCGGCCGGGGGAAGCGCAGCCGCCACGCGCCGCCGTCCCACTGAAACGGCGGCCCCGGCCGCGGCCGCACGACGTCCTGGCCGAGGACGACCGCGCCGAGCCGCCGCTCGGGATCGGGCAGCTCGAACTCGACCGCATCGTGAAGCGCACGCGGTCCCGTCACCGTCGACTCGAGCGAGGCTGCCGTGCCGCGGATCTTGACAGTCAGGCGCGCAGGCCGAGGTACCGGCCGAGCAGGCCGAAGCCGGCGAGACAGGCGAGCGCCTCGAAGACACCGCGGGCGAGCCCGTCGAACGGGTCGGAGCCGACGATGCCGGCCAGCCACACGGCGATGCCGACCAGCAGCGCGACGCGTACGGCGAACCGCCAGGGCTCGCCGCGGTAGCGCGCGAGCCCGAGGTCGTCGAAGGCGTCCCCGGCCGCTCCCGGCACGTGTGGCCGCAGCGCGATCGCGCGCGCGACCGGCAGCGCGGCAAGCAGCAGCAGTGCCGAGGCCACCGGCGCCGCGATCAGCGTGAAGGTCACCCAGGTGGAGGAGAGATCGCTTCGGTACTCGATCGCGAGCTCCAGGAGCGCCGCCATCGTCACGAGCCCCGCACCCAGGGCGACGGCGGTTCGCCGGTTGACCACGCGCCGCTCCGCCGAGGAGAGCACGCCGTCGTTCCGCCTCCGGACGACACGAAGCAGCGCGAGCGACCCCGACACGAAGGCGATCTGCGGCGCGACGACGATCAGCAGCGACGCGATCGCGGCGAAGGGCGACTCGGTGGCGGCGGTGCCGGCGAACGTGAGCCCGACGAACGAGACCGCGAAGACTGCGCCGGCGACGGCGAGCGCTGCAAACGCACCGACCGCGCCCTCGCGCGAGAGTCGCGTCCCGAGCTCGGCGGCGAAGGCGTTCGCGACCTCGTGCGGATCCCCGAACCGGTCGATCGCGCCTTCGTCGGAGCGGAGGTGGTCCTCGGTCTCGGCGAGGATGCGCGACCGCAGGCGCCCTCTGATCCCCACCTCGGCCAGCTCGCGCCCGAGCGCGTCGAGGTACGTCACGCGACCACCGCCTGCACGGCGCCGGAGAAGGTCCGCCATTCGTCGGCGCGTTTCCGGAGCTCCTTCCGCCCACGCGCGGTCAGCCGGTAGACGCGCCGCCGGCGGCCGGGCGCGGTCGACCACGAGCTGGTCAGCAGGCCCGCACGCTCCAGGCGGTGGAGCGCCGGGTAGACGGTCCCCTCGGCGAGGCCGAACACGCCCCCGCTCCGCTCCTTCAGCGACTCCACGATCAGGTAGCCGTGGGCCGGGCCGCGGCCGAGGGCAGCCAGGATCAGCAGGTCGAGATGCCCTTTCAATACCTCGCCTCGCATTGCCTAGCAATACTAGGTATCGACGACGTGGACGTCAAGTACGCTCACCGCCGCTTCTGCCGCTGCTCCCGGGCGCGGATCTTGTACGTCCGCAGCTGTTCGCGCCGGAGCAGGTGATCACGCCTGACCTCGAGCGCCTGCTGCTCCTTCTGCAGCTGCCGGTAGCTCGTCCACCGCTCGGCCGAGAGCGACCCGTCGAGGAGCGCCTCTCGGATCGCGCAGCCCGGCTCGCTGCGGTGCGCACAGTCGGAGAACCTGCACCGGAGTGCGATCTCCTCGACGTCGCCGAATGCCTGCTCGAGGTCCGCCTCCCACAGCTGGAGCTCGCGAATGCCCGGCGTGTCGAGCACGACGCCGCCGCCCTGCAGGATGACGAGCTCGCGCCGTATCGTCGTGTGCCGCCCGCGGTGGTCCTCCTCGCGCACCTCGCGCGTCTCCTGCAGGTCCTCGCCGGCGAGGGCGTTGACGAGCGTCGACTTGCCGACGCCGGACGAGCCGAGCAGCACGGCCGTCCGGGTGCCCCTGAACCAGGCGCGGACGTCGGCGAGGCCCTCCCCGGTCCGCGCCGACAGCGGCTGCACCGGGCACGAGCCGAAGGTGACGGTCTCGGCCTCGGCCACGTACGGCGCGAGGTCGTCGACGAGATCGATCTTCGTCAGCAGGACGACCGGCTGCGCGCCGCTCTCCCATGCCATCGCGAGGTAGCGCTCGAGCCGGCGCGCGTTGAAGTCGAGCGGCAGGGCCTGCATCAGGAACGCGACGTCGACGTTCGCGGCGAGGATCTGCTCACGCGTCGCGCCGAGGTTCTCCTTGCGCGAGAGCACGGTGCGGCGCTGAAGGACGACCTCGACGAGCAGCGACTCCGGGTCGACGCCGACCCAGTCGCCGACGGCCGGCAGACGGTCCTCTCGTGCGAGCCGCGCGGCAGCGCTCGCCCGGAAGCCGCCCTGCACGCCGGCGAGGTCGTAGGCGCCCCGATGCTGCACGGCGATCCGGGCCGGGACGAGCCCGGCCGCATGATGCTCTGCAAACGCCGCCTCCCAGCCGTCGTCCCAGCCGAGGCGCGCGAGTGGTGAATCCGCGGATGAAGAGGTCAAGCGAAGCTCCTTGGTGTGCGTTGTCGATGATCGGGCGCGCGGCCCGTCACCAAACGACGCTCAGGAGCGCGAGTGACGGGCGGCGGCGCGGGGCTCGCAGGAAACACGGACAGCTTTCATCTCGCTACCACCTCCTCGTCGAAGTCTCGGACGCGGACCATTGTGCGTCGGATCGGGCGGATCCGCAAGTCGCGGTACCGTCGCATCCGTGCGCTTCGTCGTCCCGTTGCTCGCAGCCGCGGTGTTGGCGGGCTGCGGCGGCTCGAGCCGGGTGACGCTCGCGGGCTGCCTGAACGACGCCGGCTTCCTCGTCACGCAGTCGGACGCGAAGGTCGAGGGGACGACGCCGCGGGGCGTGGGCTTCACGTTGGCCGTGTACGGCGGCCCGGCTGCTGCGAGGCGAGCGGCGGCACGGCTTCCGCGGCGCACGACGGCGGTCGCCGCCGCCGGAGTCGTCGACTTCCACGGCAATCCCGGCCCGCACGCGCGCGTGACGCGCAGCGAGCTCGCGACGATCCGGGGCTGCCTCGAGCAGGCGCACCGGTGAGCCGGGATACACTGGCCGCGCCCGCGGCGCGGTGAGGTTCCGAACCGGGTCAGATCCGGGAGGAAGCAGCCCTAAGGATCCCTCACCGGTGCCGCGGCCTTCGAAAACCCCAGCCCTTCCCGCTTTCCGGCGGCAGTCCTAAGATCAGCCAAGGTCGTCGTCGCAACGCAAACCCGAAGGGGGAGGAACACGCCGTGAGGAAGCTGGCCGCGCTGGTCGTCGGTGCGATGTCGCTGGTGATCGTGGTCGGGGCGAGCGGTGGCCCGGCCACCGGCGCGGGGCCGAACGGGCTCCGCCGCGACGGCGCCCACGGAGTCTGGTTCATGCGCGCCTGCGGCCTTCCGGTCGCGGCGCACGCGACGTGCGGCGCCCAGGTCGTGACGAACAGCGCGGGGACGCCGATGGTCACGAACACGGCCCCGCCGCCGGGGGCGTACGGCCCCGCCGAGTTCCACACGGCGTACAACCTGCCGACGTCCGCTCCCGGCTCGCAGACGGTCGGCATCGTCGACGCCTACGACGACCCGAACATCGAGGCTGACCTCGCCGCGTACAGCGCCCAGTACGGGCTTCCGAGCTGCACGACGGCGAACGGCTGCTTCAGGAAGATCAACCAGGTCGGGGGCACGACCTACCCCGCCGCCAACGCCGGCTGGTCGCTCGAGATCGCACTCGACGTCGAGACCGCGCACGAGATCTGCCAGAACTGCAGGATCCTCCTGGTCGAGGCGACCACGGCCTCGCTTGCGAATCTCGGCGCAGCGGAGAACGAGGCCGTCGCCATGGGCGCAACGGCGATCTCGAACTCGTGGGGCGCGTTCGAATACTCCACCGAGACGACCGACGAGTCGCTCTACTTCAACCACCCCGGCGTCGCGATCACGGCGTCGACCGGTGACGACGGCTACGGCGTCCAGTTCCCCGCGGCGTCGCGTTACGTCACCGCGGTCGGCGGAACGACCCTGAACGTGAACGGCGACGACACGTGGCAGTCGGAGACCGCCTGGTCCGGCGCGGGATCCGGCTGTTCGCGGTACATCCCGAAGCCGAGCTGGCAGACCGACTCCGCGTGTGCGCGGCGGACGGTCGCCGACGTCTCCGCCGACGCCGATCCGAACACCGGCGCGGCCGTCTACGACACCGTGGCGTATTCCGGAGAGACGGGCTGGTTCCAGGTCGGCGGCACGAGCCTCGGCTCACCGCTGATCGCCGCGACCTATGCGCTGACCGGAACGGCAGCGTCGACCGATGCCGGCTCGACGCCGTATGCCCACACCGGATCGCTCCACGACGTCACGAGCGGCAGCAACGGATACTGCGGCGGCACGTACCTCTGCACCGCGAAGACGGGCTACGACGGTCCGACCGGGCTCGGCACGCCGAACGGCATCGCCGCGTTCTCGACCGCGCAGGGCCCGCCGCCCGCGGACTTCTCGGTGGGCGTGTCGCCCTCGAGCACGACGGTCACGGCGGGGACGACCGCGTCGTACTCCGTGACCGTCTCGACGACGGGCGGCTTCCCCGGCGCGGTCACCCTCACGCAGTCCGGCCTCGCGAACGGGACGTTCACGCCCGGGTCGGTCACCGGCGGCGGCGGCTCGACC
>DASUZZ010000021.1:0-50248 GCA_036376615.1 Gaiellaceae bacterium | reverse complement strand
GGAAGAACGGGCGGTCGTGCAGGCGCTGCGCGATCTCCTCGATCGGATGATCGCCGTCGAGGAAGCGCTGCATCTTCGACGGCAGGTCGTACACCTCGTCGAGGATGAACTCGAGCTCGTCCGCCGGCAGCGTCTCGCGCGACTGCGCGAGCTTCAGGCCGATCAGGAAGAGCAGCGCGGCCTGAGCCGTGAAGGTCTTCGACGCCGCCACGCCGACCTCGAGGCCGGTGCGCGTGTACAGCACCGAGTCGACCTCGCGGGTGATCTGCGACCCCATCATGTTCGTGATCGCGACCGTGCGCGCACCCTTCTCGCGGGCGAGCTTCATCGCCTGGATCGTGTCGCGCGTCTCCCCGGACTGCGAGATGCCGACGACGAGCGTGCCGGGGTCGAGCACCGGGTTGCGGTAGATCCACTCGCTCGCGATGTCGGGCTCGACGGGGACGCGCGCCCACTCCTCGATCGCGTACCGGCCGACGACGCCCGCGTGGTAGGCGGTGCCGCAGCCGACGATGACGATGCGCCGCAAGGTGCGCGCCTCCTCGGCGTCGAGGCCGAGGCCGTCGAGCACGAGGCTGCCGTGGCGGACGCGGTCGCCGATCGTCTCGGCGACGCCCTCGGGCTGCTCGTAGATCTCCTTGAGCATGAACGTCTCGTACCCCGAGCGCTCGGCGGCTGCATCGTCCCAGTCGACCTCGACCGTGTCGTGCTCGACCGGCGCGCCGCTCACCGCGTCGACGTACTCGACCCCGCCGCACGTGATCCGTGCGATGTGGCCGTCGTCGGGGAACTCGACGCGCCGCGTCTCGGAGAGGAACGCCGCAAGGTTCGACGCGAGGAAGTTCTCGCCCTCGCCGAGCCCGACGACGAGCGGCGTCTGGTTGCGGACGCCGACGAGCTCGCCCGGATGGTCTCGATGGATGACGACGAACGTGAAGTGACCCTCGAGCCGCACGTAGGCCGCGCGCACCGCCTCGACGAGATCGCCGTCGTACGCGTCCTCGATCAGGTGGGCGACGACTTCCGCGTCGGTCTCGGAGCTGAAGGTGTGCCCGGCGGCGAGCAGCTCCTCGCGCCGCTCGCGGTAGTTCTCGATGATGCCGTTGAGCACGATCGCGAGCCGACGGTCGTCGCACGCGGTGAGCGGGTGCGCGTTCTGCTCGGTGACGGCACCGTGCGTCGCCCAGCGCGTGTGGCCGAGGCCGGTCGTCGAGTCGGAGCCGAGGCCCTCCGCGGCCTGCTTCAGGTTCTGGAGGTTCCCGACGGCGCGGAGGTGCTCGAGGCCGTCCGCCTCGAGCAGGGCGATCCCCGCCGAGTCGTAGCCGCGGTACTCGAGACGCTCGAGGCCCCGCACGAGCAACGGCCGTGCGGCGCGAGAGCCGATGTATCCGATGATCCCGCACATTTCGTCGCCTCCTGCACCCGAAAGACGGCTTCTGGAAACGGAAAAGCCCGGCCGGGGGCCGTTCCCTCATCGGAACGGTCAGCCGAGCTCTCGACCCACGAGAGCCGCGATCCTAGCACAGGCCCCTCGCGCCGCTTCCGCGTCGCGGGCCTCGGCCAGGACGCGAACGACGGGCTCCGTCCCGGACGGACGCACGAGCACGCGGCCCGCGCCGTCCCACTCCTCGTTCAGGCGCTCGACCTCCGCGACGATCGTCGGCGTGAGCTCGCGCGTCTCGACGCGCACGTTCTCCTTCACCTGCGGGAACACGGTCATCACGGAGGCGGCCTCGCTCAGCGTCCGCCCCTTCAGCGCCGCGCAGAGCAGCAGCCCCGCGGCGAGGCCGTCGCCGGTGACATGGTCGTGCAGGTAGATGATGTGACCCGACTGCTCGCCGCCGAGGAGTCCCCCTTCGCGCTGGAGCGCCTCGAGGACGTAGCGGTCGCCGACGTCCGTCGTGATGACGCGCACGCCGCGCTCGCGCATCAGCTCGTGCAGCCCGAGATTCGCCATCACGGTCACTGCGACGAGGTCGACGCCGAGGTCGAGCGCGAGCACCGCGACGATCTGGTCGCCGTCCACGAGGTCGCCGCGCTCGTCGACCGCGAGCATCCGGTCGCCGTCGCCGTCGAACGCGATGCCGAGGTCGAAGCCCCTCTCCACGACGGTGCGTTGCAGCAGCGCCGTGTCGGTCGCGCCGCAACCGACGTTGATGTTCGTCCCGTCCGGCTCGACGCCGATCGCGACCACCTCGGCGCCGCACTGCTCGAAGGCCTGCGGTGCGAGCCCGGAGTACGCGCCGTTCGCGCAGTCGACCACGACCCGGAGCCCCGGCAGGTCCGATCCGAACCGCTCGAGGATGTGCTCGAGGTACGAGTCGGTCGCGATCTCGACGCGCTCGACCGTTCCCTGGTCGACTGCGGGCGCGGCGGCGAGGAGCGCCTCGATCTGCTCCTCGGAGCGGTCGCTGAGCTTGCGGCCGCGACGGTCGAAGAACTTGACGCCGTTGTACTCCGGCGGGTTGTGCGATGCCGAGATGACGACGCCGAGGTCGAGGACGAGCAGCGCAACCGCCGGCGTCGGCAGCACGCCCCCCAGGATGCAGTCACCTCCTGCCGAGACGACGCCGCGCGCGAACGCCTCCTCGAGCTCGACACCCGACGCGCGCGTGTCGCGCCCGACGAACACCTTGGCGGCGCCGGTCCACAGGGCCGCGGCTCGGCCGAGGCGCTCGACGAGCTCGGGCGTGATCGACTCGCCCACGATGCCGCGGACACCGTCCGTGCCGAAGTACCTGCGCGCCATGGAAGGCGGCGTCAGCGCTTGCTGAACTGCGGCGCCTTGCGTGCCTTGTGGAGCCCCGCCTTCTTGCGCTCGACGATACGAGCGTCACGCGTCAGGAACCCTGCACGCTTGAGCGGGACACGCAGCTCCGGGTTGACCTCGACGAGCGCACGGGCGACGCCGTGGCGGATCGCGCCGGCCTGGCCGGACGGCCCGCCCCCGTGGACGCGCACGCGCAGGTCGTACTGCCCCTCGACGTCCGCGGTCTTCAGCGGCGCGGTGGCGAGAAAGCGGTGCCAGAGCCGCGGGAAGTACTCCTCGAGCGGCTTGCCGTTGATCCAGGTGGCGCCGTCGCCGGGCCGAAGGATCACCCGCGCGACCGATGTCTTACGCTTGCCGGTGCCGCGATATTGAGCCGGAGTCGACATCTACACCTCGATCTTCGTCGGAGCCTGCGCCTCGTGCGGATGCTCGGCGCCGGCATAGATCTTGAGCTTGGTCAGCTGGGCGCGCCCGAGCCGGTTGCGCGGAAGCATTCCCTTGACCGCCTTCCGGAGCACCTCGGTCGGGCGCCGCTCGAGCTGCTCGCGGAGCGTGCGCTCACGCAGGCCGCCCGGGTAGCCGGAATGGTTGTAGTACCGCTTCTGGTCGAGCTTGTTGCCGGTGACGGTGATCTTCTCGGCGTTCACGACGACCACGAAGTCACCGGTGTCGACGTGAGGCGTGTACTGCGGCTTGCCCTTGCCGCGCAGCCGTTCCGCGATCTGCGTCGCAAGCCGGCCGAGGGTCTGGCCCTCGGCGTCGACGAGGTACCAGTCGCGCTGAACCTCGCCCGGTTTGGCGTTGTACGTCTTCATGCGGAGAAGCGGCGGACCATGCGCCCGCCGGCGGCGAACTGTAGCAGCCCCCTCCGGAACGCCGCCACCCCGCCCCGGCTCGGGACAGCACCTGCGGTTCCCTTCCCGAGACCCGTCCCGCCCCATGTGCACGTGCCTTCTCGGGAGCGTCCTTCGCCTCCCGGCCGGCCAAGCCGGCCTCCGGCGGCGACCGCCTGGCAATTCGAGACCTGACTTTGAGGCCTGCCCGGCGAGGGTCGTTTTTCGGCCATGGTAAGAACGAGCGATGAACGAGCGCATCCGGGTGACGACTCTGACGGACGGCGGTCAACTTCCGCCGGAGATGGCGCGCAAGATCGCGGCGTTCATCGACGGCTCGGGCCGTTCGCTCGACTTCGCGCAGTACGACTTCAACCTCGGCGACGAGACGAAGGCAATCGTGGCGGCGTCGATCGCCGCCGCGCACGAACGCGGCGTCCGGATGCGGTTCACCTACAACGTCGACCACCCGGCGCCCATCCCCGTGCCACCCCCGTCCGAGCCCGACGTCGAGCTGATCGCGAGCCTGCCGCTCGAGGCCAAGGCAATCGCCGGGATCCCCGACCTCATGCATCAGAAGTACGTCGTGCGGGACGGGCTCGACGTCTGGACAGGGTCGATGAACTGGACGGACGACTCGTGGTCGCGGCAGGAGAACGTCGTGGTCGTCGTCAGCGACGCCGCGATCGCAAAGGCGTACGAGCTCGACTTCGCCCAGCTGTGGGCGACCGCCGACGTGATGCAGACGGGCTTCGTCGACCCGCGCGACGAGGACGGCGTGCGCGCGTGGTTCACGCCCGGCCACGGCGAGGACCTCTCGGCACGCATCTCGAAGCTGATCCGGCGCGCGCGGAAACGCGTCCGGATCTGCTCGCCCGTGATCACCACCGGCCCGGTGCTCGGTACGCTCGCGCAGGTGATCGCCGACCGCAACGTGGACGTCGCCGGGTGCGTCGATGCGACGCAGGTCCGCGACGTCGTCCATCAGTGGAGTGTCAACGGGAACATCTCCTGGAAGCTCCCGCTGCTCGAGCACGTGATGGCGGGCCCGTTCACCGGCAAGAACTCGACGCCCTACGGCGCGGGCACGGTTCACGACTTCATGCATGCAAAGCTCTGCGTCTGCGACGACACGACATTCGTCGGCTCGTTCAATCTCTCCCGGAGCGGCGAGAAGAACGCCGAGAACGTCCTCGAGATCGCCGACGCAGAGATCGCCGACCGGCTGGCAGCGTTCGTCGACGACGTGCGCATGCGTTACGGCCCGGTCGAGCTCCCGGCGCTTCCTGCCGGAGCGGTCATTCAGCCACCCCCGGAGGATGCGACATGAGATTCGACGGCAAGACGGCACTGGTCACCGGCGGCGCGAAGGGCATCGGCGCCGCGACTGCGGCACGGCTCGCAGGCGAGGGCGCGAAGGTCGTCGTCGCGGACTTCGACGAGGCGGCGGCGCAGGAGACGGCCTCCGCGATCGGCGGTCGCGCGGTTCGGTGCGACGTGACCTCGCACGACGACGTCGACGGCGCCGTCGCGGCGGCGGTCGAGCTCGGCGGCACCGTCGACATCCTCGTCACGTGTGCCGGGATCACGCGGGACAACCTGCTGTTCAAGATGACCGACGACGACTGGGACGCGGTCATCGATACGCATCTGAAGGGTTCGTTCCTCGCGGTGCGCGCCGTGCAGAAGCAGATGGTCGAGCAGAAGAGCGGGAAGATCGTCCTCATCTCGTCGGTCTCCGCGCTCGGCAACCGCGGCCAGACGAACTACTCGACCGCGAAGGCCGGGTTGCAGGGGATGACGAAGACGCTCGCGATCGAGCTCGGGCCCTTCAACGTGAATGTCAACTGTGTCGCGCCCGGATTCGTCGTCACCGCCATGACGGAGCAGACGGCCGAACGGGTCGGCGTGCCGTTCGAGCAGTTCAAGGAAGCGGCGGCCGCGCAGACGCCGCTCCGCCGCGTCGGACAGCCCGAGGACGTCGCCGGCGCGATCGCGTTCCTCTGCTCGGAGGACGCGGGCTACGTCTCCGGCCAGGTCATCTATGTCGCCGGTGGGCCAAGAAACTGACACAACCGGTGCCAGGCACCGTGGTGCCTGGCACCGGCTCGGCGCGTCAGCGAGCCGGTAGAGCGCGGCCGAGCGCGTCGTACGCCGTGTACCGGTAGGCCGTCGCCGGTGAGCTTGCGAGCTCCTCGCGGAAGAGGGTCCAGATGTTGGCGTCGCGAAGCCCCGTGCCTTGCTTCTGCGGCAGCCGCCGCCTGAGAGTGGCCTCCTTCGTGTACCCGAGTTTCGCTGGGACGCGGTCGCTCCGTTCATTGGCCGGGTCGACGCGGATCACGATTCGCTCGAGGTCGAGAAGCTCGAACCCGACCCGAGTCAGCACCGCCGTCAGCTCCGTCGCGTAGCCGTTCCCGAGAGCGTCGGCGGCGATCCAGTAGCCGATCTCCCGCCCTTCGTCGCCCTCGCGTGACGGGTGCAGCCCGGTTCCGCCAAGGCACAGCTCCTCGTCCGGCGACAAGACGCCCATGATCCAGTTCTCGTCGCGGTCGTACTGGGCGCGAAAGTCACGCAGGCGTTCGTAGACGACGTCGAGTGGTTCGGGCTCGACGGGTGTCCACGGCATCCACGGGCTCAGGTGCTCGAGGCTGCGGTCGACCGCGTGCTTGAGGAGCGGCGCGTCCTCCGGCTCCCAGCAGCGCAGAACGAGGCGTTCGGTCTCGATCCGGTACGGCGTCACTCCCACTCGATCGTGGCGGGCGGCTTCGACGTGACGTCGAGCACGACGCGGTTGACCGCCGGGATCTCGTTCACCAGCCTCGAGGCGACCAGCTCGACCAGCTCGTACGGCAGCCGCGCCCAGTCGGCCGTCATCGCGTCCTCGGACGTGACCGCGCGGATCGCGATCGGGTACCCGTACGTGCGCGAGTCGCCCTGCACGCCGACCGAGCGGATCGCCGGCAGGACGCAGAACGACTGCCAGAGCTCGCGGTAGAGCCCCGCGCGTCGCACCTCCTCCTGCAGGATCGCGTCCGCCTCGCGCAGCGTTTCGAGCCGCTCCTCGGTGACCTCGCCGATGATCCGGATCGCGAGCCCAGGCCCGGGGAACGGCTGCCGCCAGACCATGCGCTCGGGCAGGCCGAGCTCCTCGCCGACGCGGCGCACCTCGTCCTTGAACAGCAGCCGGAGCGGCTCGACGAGGTCCATCTCCATGTCGTCGGGAAGCCCGCCGACGTTGTGGTGCGACTTGATCGTCTCGGCGACACCGTCGGTGCCGCCCGACTCGATCACGTCGCTGTAGAGCGTCCCCTGGACGAGCCGGCGGACGTCGCCGAGTGCACGGGCCTCCTGCTCGAAGACGCGGATGAACTCTTCGCCGATGCGCCGCCGCTTCTCCTCGGGGTCGACGACCCCCTCGAGGCGCTCGAGGAACCGCTGCTGCGCCTGAACGTGCACGAGCGGCACCTGGAAGTGGCCGCCGAACGTCTCGACGACCTGCGCGGCCTCGCCCTTCCGCAGGAAGCCGTGATCGACGAACACGCACGTGAGACGGTCGCCGATCGCGCGGTGGACGAGCAGCGCCGCGACGGCGGAGTCGACGCCGCCCGAAAGCGCGCAGAGCACGCGCTCCGCGCCGACCTGCGCGCGGATGCGCTCGACCTGATCCTCGATCACCGCCGCCGGCGTCCAGACCGCCTGCGCCCCGGCTACCTCGTACAGGAAGTTCTCGAGCACGTCCTGGCCGTGCGGCGTGTGGACGACCTCGGGGTGGAACTGGACGCCGTAGAGGCGCCGGCTCTCGTCCTCGAACGCGGCGACCGGCGTCGCCGCGGACGCGGCGACGACCCGCGCGCCGCTCGGCGGCGCGACGACGGTGTCGCGGTGCGACATCCAGACCGTCTGCTCGGCCTCGAGCCCGGTGAAGAGCTCGCCGCCCGACGTCGTCAGCTGCGTCCGCCCGAACTCCGACGCGTCGGTGCGGTCGACGCGGCCGCCGAGCTCGAGCGCCAGCAGCTGGGCGCCGTAGCAGATGCCGAGCGTCGGCACGCCCAACTCGAACACGCCCGGGTCGACGCGCGGCGCGCCGTCGGCGTACACCGACGCCGGGCCGCCGGACAGGATCATCGCGGCCGGGTTGCGGCGGCGAAGCTCGTCGGCGGTCGTACGGTGCGACACGAGCTCGGAGTAGACACGCGCCTCGCGGACGCGGCGGGCGATCAGCTGCGAGTACTGGCCGCCGAAGTCGACGACGAGCACCGGGCGGCCCTCCGCGGACGCAGCGGCCGAGGGTTCGCGGGCCTCAACCGCGCCGGTAATTGGGCGCGTCCTTGGTGATCGTCACGTCGTGCGGGTGCGACTCGCGCAGGCCGGCGCCGGTGATGCGGACGAACGTCGAGCGCTGCATCGCGTCGATCGTCGGCGCGCCGCAGTAGCCCATCGCCTGGCGAAGGCCGCCGACGACCTGGTGGAGCACGCCGGCGAGCGGCCCCTTGAACGGGACGCGGCCCTCGATGCCCTCGGGAACGAGCTTGTCGACGTCCTCGACGTCGCCCTGGAAGTAGCGGTCCTTGGAGAAGCCGCGCGCCTTCATCGCGCCGAGCGACCCCATGCCGCGGTACTCCTTGAACCTCTCGCCCTGCTGGAAGACGACGTCGCCGGGAGTCTCCTCGGTGCCTGCGAGCAGGCCGCCGAGCATCACCGTGTCGGCGCCCGCCGCGATCGCCTTGGCGACGTCGCCGGACGAGGTGATGCCGCCGTCGCCGATCACGGGCACGCCGTGGCGCGACGCGGTCTCGGCGACGTCGTGGATCGCGGAGACCTGCGGGACGCCGACACCGGCGACGACGCGCGTCGTGCAGATGCCGGACGGCCCGATGCCGACCTTCACAGCGTCGGCGCCCGCGTCGATCAGCGCCTCCGCGGCCTCGCCCGTCGCGATGTTGCCCGCGACGAGCTCGAACTCGCCCGGTACGGCACGGATCCGGCCGACCATCTCGATCACGCCGCTCGAGTGCCCGTGCGCCGTGTCGACGACGAGCACGTCGGCGCCCGCGGCGACGAGCGCCTGCGCCCGCTCCAGGGCGTCCGGGCCGACGCCGACCGCGGCGCCGACGCGAAGCCGGCCCACGGGGTCCTTGGTGGCGCTCGGGAACTCGACGCGCTTCGTGATGTCCTTGACCGTGATCAGCCCCTGCAGCCGTCCTTCCTCGTCGACGATCGGCAGCTTCTCGATCCGGTGGCGGTGCAGGAGCGACTCCGCCTCGCGAAGCGTCGTCCCGACCGGAGCGGTGACGAGGCCGCGCGCCGTCATCAGCGCGGACACGGGCTGGGTGTGGTCGCGCTCGAAGCGCAGGTCGCGGTTCGTGAGGATCCCGACGAGCAGCCCGTCCGGGTCGGTGATCGGGACGCCCGAGATGTGGTAGCGCGCCATCAGCTCGAGCGCGTCCGAGACGTGCGCGTCGGGCGCGAGCGTGACGGGCTCGCCGATCATTCCGGCCTCCGACCGCTTGACCCGATCAACCTCCGCCACCTGGGCGTCGATCGACAGGTTGCGGTGCACGATCCCGATGCCGCCTTCGCGGGCGAGCGCGATCGCGAGCCGCGACTCGGTGACCGTGTCCATCGCCGCCGACACGATCGGGATCTCGAGCACGATCGTGCGCGTCAGCCGCGCGGCCGTCGACACGTCGTTCGGGAGCACCGACGACGAGGCCGGAACCAGCAGGACATCGTCGAACGTCAGCCCTTCGCGCGCGAACTTCTCCGGAAGCGTGCTCTGCGTGCCGTCGAGCTCGAGCTTCGGAGCGTCCATCGCAGAACTGTACCGGCCCGACCCGACGGATCAGGCTTCGGCGGCCGCCAGCTCCGAGACGTCGACGCCCGCCTGCAGCCGGCCGGCCTGCCGCGCGTCGAAGCGCCCGGCGCCGACCTGCAGCGTCGATGCCGCCCCGGCGGCGACGGCCGACCGGAGCGCTTCCTCCAGCGTGCGTCCCGCGTGCCGTGCGGCGAGGAAGCCCGCCAGCAGCGCGTCGCCGGCGCCGACCCTGGACACCGCCTCGACGCGCGGGGCGACCGCCCGGTAGAGGCGCGGCTCGCGCTCCTCGCGGAGCCTCGCGACGCACCCCGACTCGGAGGTGATCAGGACGTTGCGCGCGCCGAGCTCCGCGATCCGCTCGAGTGCGAGCAGGAAGTCCTCCTCGTCGTGAAACTCCTGGCCGACCAGCGACTCGGCCTCGCTCTGGTTCGGCGTGACGAGGAACGGCTCGGCCTCGACGCCGAGCCGCAGCGGCTCGCCCTCCGTGTCGAGCACGGCGCGGACCTGCCGGCGGGCGAGCTCGCGTGTCGCCTCCGCGTAGAACTCGTCGTCGACGTGACGCGGCAGCGAGCCGGCGAACACGACGATCTCGGCCCCCTGCGTGAGGTAGCGCAGCTTGTCGTGGAGCATCTCCAGCTCCTCGTCGGAGACCGCCGGCCCCCACTCGTTGATCTCCGTGTACGTGCCGCCGGCCGGATCGACGACTGCGGTCGACGTCCGCGACTCGTCCTCGATGCGCACGAAGTCGTTCAGCACCGCCTCGCGCGTCAGCTCCTCGACGATGCGCGTGCCGGTGGCGCCGCCGACGAAGCCGGTGGCGACGACCGGAACGCCGAGCTGCTTCAGCGCGCGCGCGATGTTGATTCCCTTGCCGCCGGCGAGCGTGAGACCGGCGCTCGCGCGATGGCGCTGCCCACGCTGGAAGTTCGGCACGGTCAGCGTCCGGTCGACGGCGGCGTTGAGAGTGACGGTGACGATCACGGCGTGATCAGCTGAACGAGGTGATGCGCGGAGCGGCCCGCGTACCACCCTAGTCGCCGCAGGGCACCCGGCCGCGGGACGCTGCGCGCCGCCACCAGCTCGCGGCCGCCGACGAGTCGGCCTCCGGACCAGATCTGTACGCGCCCGAGCACCGTCCCTTTCCGGACCGGAAGCGAGACGCTGCGCGCCGCGATCACACGCTCGGTCAGCGGGCGGCCGACGCGGGTCGCCGCGAGCAGCGGCCGCGCGGCGACGAGAGCGAGCGGGTGTTCGCCGTAGGGCAGCTCGGCGCGGGCATAGATCCGCCGCGCCTGGACCACCGGGGCGACGCGGTACTGTGCCCCGCCCCACTCGAGGAGCGCTGCGAGGTCGTCGTTGCGGACCGACCGCGACGGCTCCCCGAGGATGGTGGCGTAGATGAGCGTCCCGCCCGGCCCGCGCAGCGCGGCGACCTGGCACCACCCGGCGTCGTCGGTGTGGCCCGTCTTGACGCCGATCACTCCGGGCACCCGCCCGAGCAGGTCGTCCCAGGTGTGGAGCACCTTCCCGCCCGCGATCGTCGCGGTCTCCTCGGCGACGGTCCGCCTGACGAACGGGTTCCGCATCAGCACGCGTGCAAGCCGCGTGACGTCGGCGGCGCTCGAGCGCTCCCCCGGGGCGTCGAGCCCGTCGGGGCGCACGAAGTGCGTGTCGCGCAGCCCGAGCTTCGCCGCCTCCGCGTTCATCAGCCCGGCGAACGACTCGAAGCTCGGCGACACGGACAGCGCGAGCGCGTCGGCGGCGTCGTTCGCGGACTGGATCAGTGCCGCCTTGACGAGGTCGGAGATCGTCAGCCGCTCGCCGGGGTCGAGGTCGGCTGTCGACTCGCCGACGGCCGCGGCGCGCGGGTCGACGGCGACGACGTCCCCGAGCCGGTGGTGCCGGAGCGCGATCCGGACGGTCATCAGCTTCGTGATCGACGCGATCGGCACCGCTGCGTGCGGGTTCGACGACGCGAGCACCTCGCCGGTGGTCGCGTTCTCGACGAGGTAGGCCGAGGCGTGCACCTGCGGCGGCGACGCAGCCTGCGCCGAGCCGACCCATGCGAGGGCGATCGCCACTGCTGCGAGCGCGACCCTCCTCACCGGACGCGGATCCGCTCGCCGATGAAGAGCGCGGTCGAGTTCACGCCGGGGTTCAGCCTGCGGATCACGGCAATCGAGACGCCCGTCTGCCTGGCGATGATCGCAAAGGTGTCGCCCGCGCGCACCGACCAGTAGCGCGGGGCCGTCTTTCCCGTGCTGGTCACGACGCTCGCGGCCGGGGTCGCCGCGCTGCCCGACTCGAAGCCCGCGCGGATCAGCACCACGGCGATCGTCGCGGCGACCAGGAACGCCGCCGGCGCCGCATAGTGCTGCCAGCCCCGGCGCACTACCAGCCGGAGGCGGCCCAGACGTCGCGCCGGAGCCGCGCCGCCTCGGCACCGGCGGCAGACCGAAAGTCGCCGTCGCCGGAAGACCGGTACGCGTAGATCACCGACCGCGCGGCGTTTGCGAGCGCGCTCGCCGGGCCGCTCTGGAACGCGCGCGTCAGGTCGCCCGGGAGGGCGCCCTGCGCGCCGAGCCCGGGCAGGAGGAGGATGCTCTGCGGCATGAGGCGGCGCGCATCCGCGATCGCGCGCGGATGGGTCGCGCCGACGACGGCGCCGACCTGCGACAGGCCGACCTCGCCGACGAGGTCGGCCCCCCACTCCGCCACCTGCAGCGCGACGTGCTGCCACACCGGGATGCCGTTCGAGAGCTCCACGTCCTGGATGTCGCCGCCGGCATTCGACGTCTTCACGATCACGAACACGCCGGCCCCGTTGCGGCGCGCGGCCGCCAGGTACGGCTCGACCGACTCGCGTCCGAGCCACGGGTTGACGGTGAGCGCGTCGGCGCGCGGGGGCGTGCCCTCGAGGTAAGCCTCCGCGTACGCGCGTGCCGTCGATCCGATGTCGCCGCGCTTGCCGTCGGCGATCACGAGCAAACCCGCACGCGCGGCATAGGCGCACACCTCTTCGAAGGCGGCGATCCCGGGCACTCCGAGCGCCTCGAAGAATGCCAGCTGCGGTTTCACGCACACCGCGTAGGGCGCGACCGCGTCGATGATCCCGCAGCAGAACCGCGCCGCGTCACCGCGCAGCTCGACCGGCATGAGGTCGGGCACCGGATCGAGTCCGACGACCAGCTGGGAGCGCTTGCGCTCGACCTCGGCGGCCAGGCGGTCGGCGAAGGTCAGCGTGGCGACGGGCATCCCGGCTCACACGGTAGCTTCGAACGCGGAAGGCGGCCGAAGCCGCCTTCCGGATCCAACGAGGCTTCGCGCCGTTCCGCGCTCCTAGGTCTTGAGCGCAGCCTTGAGCTGGCTGCCTGCCGAGAACTTCGGCACGGTCGTGGCCGCGATCTGGACGCGCTCACCGGTGCGCGGATTGACGCCCTGGCGGGCGGCGCGCGCCGACGGCGAGAACTTGCCGAAACCGGTGAAGTTGACCGAGTCGCCCGCCTTCAGCGTCTCGGTGACGGAATCCATGAAGGCCTCGACCGCCTTCCCGGCGTCACGCGTCGACAGGCCGCTCTTCGAAGCAACCTTCTGGATGAACTCCTGTTTGGTCAAGAACTCCTCCTACCGCTCGGGGACTCTGAGATGGAGACCTCGGGGGAAAACGCTAACAAGGAAGTCGGATACCGCTCAACCATGCGGATTTGCGGCGCTTTCGGGAGCTCGCCTCGGGGTGTGCTTCGTCAGATGGGCGGGTCGGGCGTCCGCGAGGCATGAACGCAGGGAGCGTCCAAACGGGTGGTGCGGACGCTCCCTGCGATGCAGAATCGCGGCGATCCGACGCGTCCAGGTGGCTCAAGGCTCACCCCGAGGCGAGCTCCATGAGCTCCGAAGCCCGGAAGAGCGGCCGCAGCCTGACGGCGTGGCGCGCGAGCGCGTCGTGACCGCCCTCCTCGCGGTCGACGACGCAGACCGCGGTCGCGACGCGCAGCCCCGCCTCGCGCAGCGCGAGCACGGCCTCGACCGCGGCGCCGCCGGCGGTGACCACGTCCTCGACGAGGCAGACGAGCTCGCCGGGCGCGAACGCGCCCTCGATCCTCTTTGCGGTGCCGTGCTCCTTCGCCTTCGAGCGCACGATCAGGAACGGCAGCCCCGAGGACAGCGAGCCGGCGGCCGCGAGCGCGACCGCGCCGAGCTCCGGGCCGGCGAGCCGCACCGCCTCCGGCTCGTGCTCGACCACCGCGGCCGCGATCGCCTCCCCGAGCGGACGGAGCAGGCCGGGTAGCGTCTCGAATCGGTACTTGTCGAGGTAGTAGCGCGAGCGGCGACCCGACCGCAGCACGAAGTCGCCCTCGAGGTAGGCCGCCTCGCGGAGCGCCCGGCCCAGCTCATCCCTCGTCAAGAGGTGAGCAACTGGCGGGCGATCGGCAGCAGCGTGTCTGCCTCGGGCGTCCCCTCGGCGTGCGAGACCATCGAGCCGTCGTCGCCGTAGAGATCGACGTGGTCGACGCGGCGCGCGGCGCGCCGCCGTACGAGCACGGAGCCGGCAACCGAGCCGGCGGCGAGCAGCACTCCGGTGACGACCTTACGCCGTGGCATCGCGCGGCGGAGCTTCGACGAGCGACCGCAGGCAGCTCTTCAGGTCGTAGAACACGAGCCCGACGGTGGGCTCGGCGGACGTCGTCGCGGCGATCATGCTGTCGCCGTCGCGCACGACGAAGACGCTACCCGAGTTCGTCGCAGCCTCGAGCTGGGCCACCGGCTGGGGGCGCATCGTGTCGGCGTGCTCGAGCAGCCGCCGCGCGCCGGCGAGCAGCTGGTCGGCGCGTGCGGACGGCGTGTTCGTGCCGATCAGGTCGCCCTCCGGGCCGACGATCACCACGTCCCGCACCTGCGGCGAGATGTCCGTCAGGTCGCTGATCGCGCTGCTCGCGTCCATTGCCCCGAGCATACTGCCGCGAAGGTGGGGACGGTGATCAGCAAGTTCTTCTCCGATCGCGGCACGCACCTCGCCGCGATGATCGCCTACTTCGCACTCCTTTCCTTCGTCCCGCTGCTCTTTCTCGCGCTCGCGCTGCTCGGCCTCGTCCATCAGGCGGACCAGGGCTCGTTCTTCGTGCGCGAACTGTCGAAGGTGTTCCCGAGCACGTCGGTCGACTCGATCCTGAGCGCCGTGCGGGCGATCCAACAGAACTCCGCGGCGCTCGGCCTCGTCGGCGTGTGCTTCCTCGCGTGGTCGTCGCTGTCGCTGTTCAGCGTGCTCGAGAGCACGTTCAACATCGTGTACGGGAGGCCGAACCGCGGCTGGCTGCACGGGAAGGCGCTCGCAACCGTGATGATGGTCGGCTCGCTCGTCGCCCTGTTCGCGTCGCTCGTGATCGGCTCGGTCGGCCAGGAGGTGCTGAAGCGCTACGCAGGCTTCTCGGGCGACGACCTCTTCGCACGGTTCACGGCGATCGCGATCTCCGGCATCGGCATCTTCGTCTTCCTCGCGTCGGCGTACTACGTGCTGACGAACGTCGAGCTGACGCTGCGCGACGTGCTACCCGGTGCGATCACGGCGGCGGTGATCCTCGAGGCGACCTTCCAGGTGCTGCCGCAGTACGTGACCATCTCGAAGCACAACCCCGTGCTGCAGGCGCTCTCGGGCCCGGCGGTGCTGCTCGTGTGGCTCTACGTGATGGCGAACGTGATCGTGCTCGGCGCCGAGGTCAACTGGTGGCGGGGCCAGGTCCGCGACGCCGCGCGGCGAGCGCCCGGCGAAGCGCCTGGGCCGCGAGTGCTCGATGCGAGTGGAGCGCCTTCCAGCCATCGCCGAGCGTGGCGACCGTGAGCCGCTCGCCCTCGGGCACGAACACCGGGTCGAAGCCGAAGCCTTCCGCACCCGCGGGCGCCTCGGCGATCGTCCCGTCGAGCACGCCCGTTCCGCGCAACTCGCCGCCGTCGGGCGTGATGCACAGGAGCTCGCAGACGTAGCGCGCGCTGCGGTCGCCGGCGCCGTCGAGCGCGGCGAGCAGCCGCTCGACGTGGCGGCCCTCCGCCCACCGCGCCGTGAGAACGCCCGGCGCCCCGTGGAGCGCGGCGACCTCGATGCCCGAGTCGTCGGCGAGCATCGAGGCACCGGCCGGCCCGACCTCCCTGCCGTGGAGCGCCTTGATGCGCGCGTTGTCGAGGTAGGTGGCGCCGTCCTCGGGTGGGTAGTCGACGGCGAGCAGCTCGAGCTGGAGCTCCGGCAGCAGTGCGCGCATCTCGGCGAGTTTGTGCTCGTTGGCGGAACAGAGGAGCGCCGTCAGCCGCCCCACGACGCCCCGATCACGCCGTCGAGCTCGGAGAGGCTCGCGGCGAGCTTCGGATCGGCGCGGTCGAGCCGGAAGACGAGGTGGCTCTGCTCGCCCTGCCGCTCGACGCTGAGCTGCTCGACGGTCAGCTTCCGGCGGTGGAGCTCGTCGAGGATGCCCTCGACCGCCTCGGGCCGGGCGTCGAGCACGATCCGCGGGACGTCGCGCCGCCAGCGGTCGACGGTGCGGTCGGCCGCGACACGGAGCGGCCAAAGCGCCGCGAGCGTGATCCCGGCGCCGAGCAGCGCGGCGGCGTAGTAGCCCGCGCCGCACGCGATGCCGAGCGCCGCTACGACCCACATGTTGGCCGCGGTCGTCAGGCCGCGAACGTTGAGGCCGTCCCGGATGATCGCGCCCGCGCCGAGGAAGCCGATCCCGGTGACGATCTGCGCCGCGATCCGGGTCGGGTCGGCGCGGACGACCGCGTCGCCGCTTCTGAGGAAGTCCTCGAAGCCGTACGCAGACATGACGGTGAAGATCGCGGAGCCGAGGCAGACGAGCAGGTTCGTGCGCATCCCCGCCTCGTGGTCGCGAAGCTCACGCTCGAGCCCGAGCGCGGCGCCGAGGCCGGCGGCGACGGCGAGGCGCAGCAGCAGCTCCCAGTTGGAGAGCTCCGGGACAGACCTGCTAAGAGCCAGCAGGGACGGCAACCGCGTCCTCCTGGAAGCGCTGCAGCTGCTCGATGCCGCCGGCGGCGAGGTCGAGGAGCGCGTCGAGCAGATCGCGGTCGAACGGGATCCGCTCGGCCGTGGCCTGAACCTCGACCAGGCGGCCGTCGCCCGTCATCACGACGTTCACATCGGCGTCGGCGGTCGAGTCCTCCGAGTAGTCGAGGTCGAGCAGCGGCTCGCCACCGACGATCCCGACGGAGACGGCGCCGACGCCGCCGGCGAGCGCCTTCGACAGGCCGAAGCGGTCGAGCGCGCGCGCCGCGGCCACGTAGGCCCCGCAGATGGCTGCACAGCGTGTGCCGCCGTCCGCCTGCAGGACGTCGCAGTCGAGCCACACGGTGCGCTCGCCGAGCGCTTCGAAGTCGACGACGCCGCGCAGCGCCCGACCGATGAGACGCTGGATCTCGACCGTGCGGCCGCCCTGCTTCCCGCGCGCGGCCTCGCGCTCGGAGCGCTCGCCGGTCGACGCGGGCAGGAGCGAGTACTCGGCCGTCATCCAGCCGCGGCCCGAGCGCGAGAGCCAGCGCGGAACGCCGTCCGACACCGAGGCGGTGCAGAGCACGCGCGTCTTCCCCTGCGTCCAGAGGACGACGCCGTGCGGCTGCTCGAGAAACGTCGGGTCTGCGTCCACCGGACGCAGCTCGTCGGCGCGGCGGCCGTCGGCCCTCGTACCGCCGGTCATGCCGCAGCCTCGAGCTCGGCGACGTCGACGCGTTCGACGACGGGGAGCGGCAGCTGCAGGAAGCGCTCGCCGAGCGTGCGGAAGACGTCCGGGTCGCCGGTCGTCAGGAACCGGTACTCGCCCTCGCGCGCGACGTCGTTGTCGAACCCCTTGCGCTGCAGCGTCTCGGCCACCTCGCGCGCCGTCTCGTCGGCGGAGAAGATCAGCGTCACGTCGCGGCCGAACGTCCGCTGGAAGACCGGGCGAAGCAGGGGATAGTGCGTGCAGCCGAGGATGACGGTGTCGCAGCCCGCCTCCTTCAGCGGCACCGCATACTCGCGGACGGCGGCGACGACGTCCTCGCTGAACGTGTCGCCCGACTCGATCAGCGGCACGAGCCTCGGGCACGCGACCGCGGTGAACTGCACGCCGGCGTCGAGCGCGCGTGCGAGCAGCTCGTACCGTCCGCTCGCCACCGTCAGCTCGGTCGCGAGCAAACCGATCCGCCGGTTTCGCGTCGCCTGCACGGCCGCATGCGCCTCCGGGACGATGACGGAGACGACGGGCACGTGCAGCTCCTCCTGGAGATCCGGCAGGGCGACCGAGGTCGCCGTGTTGCACGCGACGACGACCATCTTCACGCCGCGACGCTCGAGGTAGAGCCCGATCTCGTGCGCGAAGCGCCGCACCTCACGGGCCGGCCTCGGGCCGTACGGCAGCCGGGCGTGGTCGCCGAGGTAGACGAAGTCCTCGTGCGGCATCGTCACCAGGCACTCGTGCAGGACGGTGAGGCCGCCGACTCCCGAGTCGAAGACGCCGATCGGACGCGTGTCCACGGGGCGATTCTAGAAGGGCCCGCCGCTAGGTTCTCTTCTATCGCCGCCACGATCCGCATCGGCACGTGCTCCTGGGCCGACGACGCCCTCTCGAAGCACTGGTATCCACCGGGGACGCCGCCGATCGCGCGGCTCGGCTACTACGCCGAGCGGTTCTCGACCGTCGAGGTCGATTCGACCTACTACCGCGTGCCGACCGAGCAGATGGTTCGCGGCTGGGCGGAGCGCACGCCGGACGGCTTCGTGATGCACGTGAAGGCGTTCGGGCTGATGACGCGCCACCCCGTCAAGCTCGAGCAGGTGCCGCCGGAGCTGCGCGACGGGCTGCCCGTGGACGAGCGCGGGCGCGTCGACCGGCCGTCGCGCGACGCGCGCGGCGCGGTGTTCGGGGCCTTCCTCGACGCACTTCGGCCGTTGCGCGCCGCGGGCAAGCTCGGTGGCATCCTCTTCCAGCTGCCGCCGTACGTCGTCTGGAAGCCGTCGTCGCTCGACTACCTGGAGTGGGCCCGCGAGCAGCTGGGTGACGACGACATGCTGGTCGAGCCACGCCACCGCTCGTGGTTCGCGGACGACGTCCGCGCCGGGCTCCTCTCGTGGCTCGAGCAGCACCGTATGAGCTGGGTGACGGTCGACGCCCCGAAGGTCGATGCGGGCAACGTCCCGGCGACGCTGGTGGCGGCGACGTCGCCGCTCGCCTACGTCCGCTTCCACGGGCGGAATGCGGGCACCTGGAACGTGCGCGGCGGCTCGGCGGCCGAGCGCTTCGACTACCTCTACTCCGAGGACGAGCTGCGCGAATGGGTGCAGCCCCTGCGGCAGCTGGCAGGCGAGTCCGAGCAGGCATACGCGTTCTTCAACAACAACAACCAGAGCGACGGCGTCGCGCAGGCGCCTGCGGGCGCGGCGCTGCTGCGGAGGCTGCTCGAGGAAGAGAGCGTCCTGACCGCGTGATGCGTGTGCTCGCCGTGACCCACGGCCCGACGGTCCAGCCCGAGCTGTTCGGCGACGTCGTCGCCGAGGACGGGCACGAGCTCGAGGTGTGGGACATGCCGTCGCGAGGCCCGCCGCCGTCAGCCTTCGACGCGGTCTTCGTCTTCGGCGGCCACCAGAACGTCGGCGAGGAGCTCGAGCACCCGTGGCTGCACGACGAGTACGAGGCGATCCGCGGGTTCGTCGACGGCCGCGTGCCGCTCTTCGGCGTCTGCCTGGGTGCGCAGACGCTCGCCCGCGCGTTCGGCGCGGAGGTCGCGCCGCTCGGAAGGCAGCTCGCCGGGTTCTACGAGACGACGCTGACCGATGCCGGCATGGCCGACCCCGTGCTCGGCACGCTCCCGCGGCGCTTCGACGCGCTGAACGCGAACGGCTACGCGTTCGCCTGGCCGAGCGGGGCCGTCGAGCTCGCGCACGGGCCGGTACCGCAGGCATTCCGCCTCGGCGAGCGCGCCTGGGCCGTGCAGTTCCACCCCGAGGTGCGCCGCGACCAGGCGCTCGGCTGGTTCCGGGACGAGCCTGCGCTGCCGCGGCCCCTCGACGTGCTCGAGCGCGAGCTGGACGAGAAGCTCCCCGCCTGGCAGGAGCTCGGGCGCCGCCTCGCGCGCGCGTTCCTCTTGGTTGGGAAGGGAACCTAGGTTCCGTTCCCAAGACCCATCCTTCCTCGCCTGCAGTCGCCACGCGCGTTTCGCCTCCGGGCCGGCCAAGCCGGCCTCCGGCGGCACGGTGCGAGCGCTTCGCGACGGTAAAGACCCCGCCGGTGTCGGCGACGCCGGTCCTGCCGCGAGCGTCCGGTGGCAGGTCGCGGCCGGAGCCGGGCTTGGCCCGGCGGGAGGCCAGCCGAGCCTCCGCCGTGTACCGCGAGGAGCAGTGTCAACGGGGGAAACATCGTTTCCCCCGTTATGCGATCGGGAGGTCGTCGCGCCGGGCCCATTCGTGCCACGAGCCGACGTAGTTGCGCGCGTCGTAGCCCTGCGCACGAAGGATCTGCGCCGCGTAGGACGACCGAGACCCCGAGTGGCAGTAGACAACGACCTCACCGCCCGGCTCGAGGCCGAGCTCCGAGGCGACCTCGTCCGCACGGAGGTGCTGCATCCGGTGAACGTCGAGGTTGCGCGCGCCCGGGATGTGGCCCTGGCGCGGGTCGCACGCGTTCCCGAGCGAACCGTCGTACTCGTGCGTCGTGCGGACGTCCACGACGACCAGCTCGTCGAGCCGCTGTGCGAGCTCGTCGACCGCAATATCGGTCAAAGCGACCGCACGATCTCGGCCTCGGCCGCGACCGACGGACGCCGTTCGAGCTCGGACAGCCAGGCCGCGACGCGTTCCGGCAGCTCGACGTGCAGCATGTCGCGCGCCCGCAGCACCCAGGGCACGAACGCGATGTCGCTGAACAGGCTGCGGCCGACGGACAGCTCGTCGAGGCGCGCGGCGAGCTCGTTGTCGTCGCCGCGGCGGTACGCGTAGTAGTCGCGGCCGAGTAGGGCGTCGAAGCGCTGTACGAGCAGGCGCGCCTCGGCGCGCTCCCGCAGCCCGGCCGGCAGCAGCGCAGGGTCCGGCCGGAGCTCCTCGAGGTAGGCCATGATCACCTCGGACTCGGGCAGGACGAAGCCGTCGTCCACCACCGGCACGCGGCCGTTCGGCGGGTTCAGCTCGATCACCCAGTCCGGACGGTCGGAGAGGTCGACCTCGACGCGCTCGAACTCGATCGCCTTCTCGGCGAACAGGATGCGCACGCGCGCGCAGTACGGACACCGTGCGGCGTCGTAGAGCTTCACGGCTCGAGCCCGAGCAGGCGGTGGAGGTCCTCGTACAGCTGCAGCGCCGGCGGCACGTCGGCGGGCGACGCGCCCGTCACCGCGACCCGGCGCACAGCCTCGCGATCCGCGCCGGTGAGGCGCGCGATGAGCGTCGGGTTGGCCGCGAGCGCGAGCTCGTCGCCGGTCGAGAGCCCGCCGTAGTAACCCGGCACGGAGAGGTACTCGTCGACCATACGCCCGCGTTCGTAGAGTCGCATGCGCACGACCTCCCCCTCCAGGGCCAGGGCGACGGTGACGGCGCCGAGCCGGTCGGACAGCTCGTCGGCGAAGCGGCCGTGCGCCTCGCCGTCGCGGGCGAGCGTCGCGTCGGCAATCCGGATCCAGCTGCCCGTGTTGCTGAGGTCCGGGCTCTGGAGGCGCGGCAGGAAGTGCGCGACCGCGCGCGTGACCGAGAGCTCGTCGTCGGTCTGCACGTGGGTCGTCGCGCGCTGTTCGCCCGGCGCGCGCTCGCCCAGCCGGGCCTCCAGCACGTCGACCGGGACCGCCATCAAGATCGCCACGTCGTTGAAGCCGAGCCGCCGCCACACCGTGTGCGCGAGCTCGTTGCTCGTCACGACGTTCAGCGAGATCGTCGCTGCACCAGCGTCCTGCGCGTGGGCGACGCAGGCGCGGAGCAGCGCCTTCGCGACGCCCGCGCGCCGCGCGCCCGGGCTGACATGCACGAGGTGCACGTGCATGGCGCCGTGCTTCGGCTCGTCGATCTTCGCGACGCCGACCGCGCCGTCGTCGTTCTCGGCGAGGAAGACGCCGCCCGCGTCGATCTGGCGGCTCGTATCCCGCCACTCCTCCTCCCAGCTCTCGGGCGTGAAACCGGGCGGCTCCGGCACCTCGCGCTCGAACTCCTCCCACAGCCCGCGGAGCGTCGCCTCGTCGGCTGCGGTGGCGCGACGGACGTTCACGGCGTCCGCGCCCCCGTCAGTAGGTAGTGCGCCGACAGGTTCTGGAACGGGTCGAGCCTCGGCCCCATCTCCTCCACGCGCACACCGTAAAGAACCTCGACCGCCTTGCGGAGGGCGAGGTCGCCGACCGGCCAGGCGCGCGCCCGGCCGAGATGCCGGGCGAGGAACCATTCGGCCGTCCACGGGCCGAGGCCGCGCAGCGCGACGATGCGTTCGCGCACCTCGTCGTCGTCGAGGCGCGCGAACGCGTCGAGGTCGACGTCGCTGCGGGCGAGGCCGACGACGTACTCGGCCTTGCGCCGCGAAAAGCCGATCGCGACGAGCTCCTCCTCGGTCGCGAGCGCGAGCCGGTCGCGCGTGGGGAACGCGTACGCGCGCCCCGCGGCCGCGCCGAAGCGTTCGATCAGGCGCGTGCGGATCGCGAACGCGGCGAAGAGCGACACCTGCTGCGCCGTGACCGAGGTGACGAGCGCCTCGAACGGGTCGGGCGCGAGCGGCGGGCGCAGGCCTGCAAGCCGGACCGTGATCGGCCCGAGAACGGGGTCGCCCGCAGCCCAATCGTAGAACGGCCCGAGCTCGAAGGACGCGCCGAGCAGCTTCAGGACGACCGGCCTGGTGCGGTCGTCGAGCGGCGCGACGTCGACGCCGCCGGGCGCCGCGCGGATCCGCACCTCTCGCCCGTCCACGACGCGGAGGAGCGCGCCCTCGTGCCACAGGTTCGCGAGGTCGACGCCGAAGCGCCGGAACCGCTCGGTGGAGAGCTCGAAGTCGTACGGGTCAGGGAAGCGCAGCAGCGACATCGTGGAGCGTGTCGAACGGCTCGAAGGGAACGCCTCGATCCTCGAGGTAGCGCGCGAGCCCCTCGCGCGCGAACACGCGGTCGCACGCGAGCGAGGCGCAGCGGTCGGACCAGCCGTCGCCGACGTAGACGAGCGGGCGGCCGTCGGGCAGCGAGCGCCGCTTGCACCGGTCGTGGCAGACCGGGCACGGGCCCGCGTCGCGGAAGCGGACCTGCCAGCCCGTCTCGGCAGGCACCGCGTCGTTCGACCGCACCTCGATCTCGATGCCCTCGCGCTCGAGGACGGGGCCGATCAACTGCGGCAGGCCGCTGGAAACGATCACCGGCGCATGGGCCTCCACCAGCTCGTGGAACCCGGCGCGCAGGCGCACGTGCTCGACCGCCCAGGCCGACGCCTCGTCTGCGCTGACGCGGATCGTCGCGATCTCCGCGGCGAGCGCCTCGCCGTACGACGGGAAGTCGCGCTCGTAGACGCCGGGATCGCCGAGCGCGTGGACGGCGGCCACGAGCGAGTCGTCGACGGTGCACGTCCCGTCCCAGTCGAGCGCGAGGTGCAACGTGGCTACAGGTGCGAGGTGACGCCGGCGGGATCGTCGTCGGGGGTGCGCGAGCCGGCGGCCGCGTCGTCGGCCCACGAGTACGCGTAGCGGCCGTCGTCGAGGTCGCCTGCGAGCGCGGTCAGCCGCAGCGGATGGAACGTGTCGCACATCACGGCGAGCTCGTGCGTCTCCGTCATCCCGAGCGACTTCTCGGCGAGGCCCGGCTGCGGCCCGTGCGGAAGCCCGGTCGGATGCAGGGTGATCGAACCGATCTCGATGCCCTTGCGCGAGGAGAAGTTGCCGTCGACGTAATAGATCATCTCCTCGCTCTGCAGGTTCGAGTGGTGGTACGGGATCGGCACCGCCTCGGGATCGAAGTCGAGCTTGCGCGGGCAGAACGAGCAGATCACGAAGTTCGGGCCGGCGAACGTCTGGTGCGACGGCGGCGGCATGTGGATGCGGCCGGTGATCGGCTCGAAGTCGTGGATCGAGAACGTCCACGGATAGACGTAGCCGTCCCAGCCGACGACGTCGAACGGGTGATAGTCGACCACGTAGGTCTGGTAGCCGCCGCGCACGCGCACCTTCACGACGTGCTCTCCGCGCTCGCGGTGAGTGCGCAGCTCCGTCGGCGCGTGGAGGTCGCGGTGGTAGTACGGCGCGTGCTCCATCAGCTGGCCGTGCTCGTTGCGATAACGCTTGGGGATCGTGATCAACCCGGGCGTCTCGAACACGAGGTAGCGCTGCTCGTCCTCCGGGGCGAAGCGGTAGGTCGTGCCGCGCGGGACGACGATGTAGTCGCCCGGTGAGTACGACAGGTCGCCGAAGGTCGTCTCGAGCGTGCCGGATCCCTCGTGGACGAAGATCACCTCGTCGCCCTCGCCGTTGCGGAAGAAGTAGTCCATCGGCTCGGTGGGCCGGCAGAGCGAGATCTCGACGTCGTCGTTCCACATCAGCAGCCGCCGCCCGCCGACGGCGTCGCCGCCCGCCGGCACGTCCCAGGTCGTGAAGTGGCGGTGCGCGTGCGCGTCCGGCACCCACTCCTCGCGCGTGATCGGCTCGAACTCCCCGAGCTCGACCACACGACACGGCGAGTGCAGGTGGTAGAGGATCGACTCGAGCCCCGAGAAGCCCTCGAAGCCCATCACCTCCTCGGTGAGGAGCGTGCCGTTCTCGCGGAACACGACGTGACGTTTCCGCGGAACGTCGCCGAGTCGCTGGTAGAACGGCATGGATGGAGGATATCCTCGGCCGGATTCGCGGGGAGGTCGCGTCGTGGGAGGGCGTGTCCGTGCACGCGCACCGCTTCGGGGGGATCGAGTTCCGGCTCGGCGGGCGCGAGCTCGGGCACCTGCACGGCGCGCGCTGGGCCGACCTGCCGTTCCCGCGCCGGATCCGCGACATGCTCGTCGAGACCGGTCGTGCGAGCCCTCATCACGTGCTGCCGCACACCGGCTGGGTGTCGCGGCAGATCGCGACCGGCGAGGACGCGAACGAGGTGATCGAGCTGTTCAGGCTGTCGTACGAGCGGGCGCAGGTCGCCGCGACGGTGCGCGAGGCTCAGTGGCCGCGTCCATGAGTTGGCTCGTGATCGGCCGAGCGAAAAGCAAGCAGGCCGAGGACGCAGGGAGCGACGCGGGCATGCGCCGCTTTGCAGCCGGCCAAGCACACAACCCACTCGTGGACGCGGCCACCTAGTCGGGCTGAAGCGCCTCGTCGACCGCCTCGTCGAACGTCAGCCTGCGCCCGACCGCTCGCCCGCGCTCGAAGGCCGGATCGTCGCGGACGACGAAGGTCGCGTACTCGTCCTGCTCGGCGTCCCACTGGCCGACGGGTGAGCGTTCCGCCTCCGCCTCCACGGCGCCCCACAGGCGACCGGCCCGCTCGAGATCGCTCTGCTCGGTCGCCAGCCAGGCGAGCAGCGCGATCCCGTAGACCGCGTGCTGCCGGTCGCGCATCGAGCGCGCCGTCTCGACGGCGTTGCGGAGAGGCTCGGCGACCGCCTCCGGCCGCTCCAGCCTGAGCGCGTACTCGGCGTAGTTCAGGAGCGCGCCGACCGCAAACCAGCGAAAGCCCACCTGCAGGCAGAGCTCGGCGCTCCGTGCGAGCAGCTCGAGCGCCTCGTCACCGTGTCCTTCCGCGAAGGCCGCGTTTCCGAGCACGTACAGCGCCTCGCCCTCGTCGCGCGGGTTGCCGCTGCGCAGGGCCAGGCTCTCCTCGGCGAGCTCCCGCGCGCGGCCGGGATCGCCGTTGTGCCAGGCAAAGACCGCCTCGCGGATCAACATATGCGCGACGCGGGCGTCGTCACCGAGCTCGCGGAAGCCGGCCAGCGCCGCCGCGTGCCAGCGGCTTCCCTCCTCGTACTCGCCGGAGAGGAACAACATGCCCCCGCGGACGCGGAACGCGCGCGCGCGGAGCAGCGGCGACAGCTCGTCCTCGTGCGCGAGCAACGCGGCGATCCGCCGGGCGCCCTCGTGCGGGTGGCTCGTCGCCCAGAACTGCTCGAGCGACACGGCCAGCGACATCGCGTCCTCGTGCCTGTCGGCGTCTGCCGCCCGGTCGATCGCAGCCCGGAGGTTGTCGGCCTCCGGCACGGCGAGCTCGTGGTGCTGGCCCTCGATCGAGTCGGCGCTGAGGTGCGCCGACTCCGCGAGCGCTGCGTAGTAGGCGAAGTGCCGGCGCGCGACCGCGTCGAGCTCCTCTGCCTCGCCGAGCTGCTCGAGCGCGAACTCGCGGATCGTCTCCAGCATCCAGTAGCGGTCGTCGGTCCGTCGCAGCAGGCTCTTGTCGAGCAGCGACTGCAGCGTGTCGAGATCCGCGCCCGCCACCTCCTCCGCGGCCGCCAGCGTGGAGCCGCCGACGAAGATCCCGAGCGCGCGGAAGCGCATCTGCTCCACCGGATTCAGCAGGTCGTACGACCACGCGATCGCGGTGCGCAGCGTTCGCTGGCGCTCCGGCACATCGCGGGCGCCGCCGCTGAGCAGCGGGAGCCGCTGCTCCAGCCGGGCGAGCAGCTGTTCCGCCGGCAGCGCCTTCACGCGGGCGGCGGCGAGCTCGAGCGCGAGCGGCAGGTTGTCGAGCCGCGCGCAGATCTCGCCCACAGCGGGGTGCGGATCGAATGACGGATCGACCGCGCGCGCTCGCGCCATGAAGAAGCCGACGCCCTCCTGGTGGACGAACGGGGGCACGGCGTACTCCTGCTCGGCGCTCACGTGCATCGGCTCGCGGCTCGTCACGAGCACCTTCAGGTTCGGGCAGGCGCCGAGCAGGTCGGCGACGCCGGTGGCCGCGTCGAGCAAGTGCTCGAAGTTGTCGAAGTACAGGAGCAAGCGCTTGTCGGCCACGTAGCCGGCCACGTTCTCGGTCTCGAGCGAGCTCGCTGCCGCATCGAGCACCAGCTCCGGGTCGCGCAGCGGCGCCAGCGGCACCCAGTAGACGCCTTCTGGGAACGCGTCGGCGGCGGCGCCCGCCGACTGCAGGGCGAGCCTCGTCTTGCCGGTCCCGCCCGCCCCCGTGAGCGTCACCAGCCGCGCGCCGTCGTGCAGCAGCGCGCTCACCTCCGAGAGCTCCCGCTCGCGGCCGAGGAAGGGCGTCGGCGGCACCGGCAGGTTGGTGCGGTAGAGGCTTCGGAGCGGTGGGAACTCCTCGCCGCCGAGCTGGTAGAGACGCTCCGGCGCGGAGAGGTCCTTCAGCCGGTGCTCGCCGAGATCGAGCAGGCCCCCGGTGCCCGTCAGCGCGGCGGTCGCGCCCGACACGACCACCTGGCCTCCGTGCGCGACCGCGGCGATCCGGGCCGCACGGTGCACGTCAGCCCCGACGTAGCCCTCCCCGGTCAGGACCGGCGTCCCCGTGTGCAGCCCGATGCGCACACGGATCGGCCCGCCGGCAAGGGCGGCCAGGCCGTCGGCCGCGGCGGCGACGGCGCCGGGCGCGGTCGGGAACGCGTAGAAGAAGGCGTCGCCCTGCGTGTCGACCTCGACGCCGCCGCACCGCGCGAACGCTTCCCGCAGCGCGCGCCGGTGCTCCCCCAGCGCCCGTGCATACGCCTCGTCGCCGAGCTCGTGCAGGAGGCGCGTCGAGCCCTCGACGTCCGTGAAGAGGAACGTGACCGTCCCGGCCGGGAGCCCCTGGCGCGGCGCGGTCACCCCACGAGCTCCGCGAACCGGTCGGCGCCGCCGGTCCCACCCGAGACGATCACACCCACGCGGCCGGCCGCGCCGACCCGGTCCTGCAGCACGGCGGCGATCCCGACCGCGCCGCTCGGCTCGACGACCAGCTTCAGCCGCTCGAACGCGAACCGCATCGCCTCGACGATCTCCGCGTCGCTCACCGTGACGATCTCGTCGACGAGGCGCGACGCGACCTCCCACGTGAGCCTGCCGGGCACGTACGTCTGCAGCCCGTCCGCGATCGTGCGCGGGACGTCGATGCGCACCGGGTGCCCCGCCTCGAGCGAGCGCCGCCAGTCGTCGCCCGCGTCGGGCTCGACGCCGACGACGCGCCGCACGCCGAGATCGCGGGCGATCGTCGCGCAACCGGAAAGCAGCCCGCCGCCGCCGACCGGGACGACCAGCGTGTCGACGACGCCCGCGTCCTCGAGCAGCTCGAGCGCGGCGGTGCCCTGCCCGGCCATCACGAGCGGATCGTCGTACGGCGGCACGAGCTCGAGCCCGCGCTCGGCCGCGAGCGCTCGGCCGAGCGCCTCCCGGTCGTCCGCGTAGCGGTCGTACGTGACGATCTCGGCGCCGTAGCCGCGCGTCGCCTCGACCTTGGTTGCAGGCGCGTCCTCCGGCATCAGGATCGTCGCGCGCGAGCCGAGCACGCGTGCCGCGAGCGCGACCGCCTGCGCATGGTTGCCCGACGAGTACGCGACGACCGGCGTCCGCGCCGGCAGCGACGAGATCTTGTTGTACGCGCCGCGAAACTTGAACGCGCCGGCGCGCTGCAGGCACTCGGGCTTGAGAACGACGTGCTCGCCGAGCGTGCGCGAGCCGATCGGCGGGGTCCGGTGCGCAATGCCGGCAAGCACGCGCGAGGCCGCGCGGACGTCGTCGGGCCCGATCACGCCACACGATTGGAGAGAACGCCGATGCCTTCGATCTCGAGCTCGACGAGGTCGCCACGTTGCAGCCAGCGGCCGTCGCCGTGCTCGAGGATGCAGCCGGTCCCCACCGTGCCGGAGCCGATCACGTCGCCCGGCCGCAGCCGCGTGTTGCGCGCCGCCTGCTCGAGCAGCGCCTGCCACGGGTAGTGGAGGTCGCCGAGCTCGCCGCGCGAGCGCTCCTCGCCGTTCACGCGCGCCATCATCGCGCCCGAGCCGCCGTCGAACTCGTCCGGCGTCACGACGACCGGCCCCAGCGAAGTCGCGAAGTCCTTGCCCTTGGCCGGGCCGAGCCCGACCCGCATCTCGAGGCGCTGAAGGTCGCGCGCCGACCAGTCGTTCATGACCGTGAAGCCGCCGACCTGCCCGTCGGCACCGATGATCGCCGCGCACTCGAGCTCGTAGTCGAGCTCCGCGGTGCCCTCGGGACACGGCACTTCCTCGCCCGGCCCGTAGATCGCGGTCGGGTTCGAGAAGTAGAAGACCGGGATCTCGTACCACTCGGGCGGCACCTCGCGGCCGCGCTGCCGACGCGCGTTCGCGACATGAGCTTCGAACGCCATGAAGTCGCGAACGCTCGGCGGCCGGAGCACGGGTGGCCGCAGGTCGACGTCCGCCAGCGCGTACTCGGCGTGCTCGCGCGCGGTCCCGCCGCCGGTGAAGAACGACTGGAGCGTCTGCGACGCGAGCTGGACGACGCGGTCGCCGTCGATGCGGCCGGGCCAGCCCCGCTCGAGCGCGAGCTCCTTCGGCGTGAACATGCAGAGCCTCACGGCTCGGTATGGACTATCACGTCGGCGACGCCGGGCCGCGCGCGTCGGATCTGCTCCTCGATCTCGCTCGCGCGCGCGTGCGCCTCTTCGAGCCGCGTCCGGCCGTCGAGCCCCAGCGTCAGGAACGCCACCAGCCCGACGTCGGTGCGGAGGAACCGCAGGTTGCGCGGCTCGGCCCCGGTGACCTCGCGCACGATGCGGCGCACCTCCGCCTCGTCGTCCACGTCGACCTCGCGGGCGGCGCTGCTCTCGGTCAGCGGCTCGAGGTGCGTCTGGACGCTGTCGATCTCCGGCACGGCCGCGCGGATCGACGTCTCGAGCTGCTCGGCGATCTCGTGCGCGTCCTCGAGGGAGAGATCGCCGGGCAGCTTGACGTGCAGCGAGAGCTCTGTGTGCCCGTCGACGTCGACCAGGGCGATGTTGTGCACTTCGCGGACGTTCGGCACCCCGATCGCCGCCGCATGCGCGCGCTCGCGGACGCTTCCGGCCTCGACCGGCTCGACGTGCACGACGACGTCAGCGCCGGGGAGCGCGCGGCCGACCGCCGCTTCGACCGCGTCGGCCGCCGCGTGCCCCTGCCCGACGCCGGCGCTCGGCGAGACGCCGATCACCACGTCGGCGAACTGGCGGCCCGCTGCCTGGCGCATGCGCAGGCGGCGCAGCTCGACGGCGGGCTCCATTGCACGTATCGCCTTGCGCGCCGCCGATTCCGCGTCGGCAGGCACGCGGTCCATCAGCACGTCGATGTTGCCGCGCATGAGTCGGATCGCCGCCGCGACCACGAGCACGGCGACGAAGAGCGCCGCGACCGAGTCGCCGTTCGCGTAGCCGGCGCGGGCTACGAGCAGGCCGACGAGCACCGCGACCGAGCCGGCAAGGTCGCTGCCGAAGTGCAGCGCATTCGAGGCGAGCGCGGCGCTCGAGTAGCGGTGCGACGCCCGCCACGAGACCGTTGTCCGCATGACGTCGATCGCGATCACGATCACGATCACCGCGATCGCGTACCACGTCGCGTCGACCTCGGGGCCGTGGCCGAACAGCCGCTCGAGCGCGCGCACCGCGATCAGCAGCGCGGCGACGACGAGGATCATCGCCTCCCCGAGCGCGGCGAGGTTCTCGGCCTTGCCGTGCCCGTACTGGTGCGCGCGGTCGGCGGGGCGAACCGCGACGCCGACGGCGAAGAAGGTGAGGATGGCCGCGACGAGGTCGGTGCCGGAGTGGATCGCCTCGGAGACGAGGCCGAGGCTGTTCGTCGCGAGGCCGACGGTCAGCTTCAGGACGAGCAGCACTCCCGCGGCCGCGACAGAGACGAGCGCGGTGCGCCGCTGCGGACTCATATCGGCAATCCTGCCCTGTGCACCGGCGACTCGACCGTGTCCGAGCCGCGCCGGTTGCCGCCGAAGCCCGGCCCGGCCGGGCGAGAGGCGAGTCGCGCTCGCGCGACGGCAGGCGAAAGCGAGGGATGGGCCTCGGGAGGGGAACCGTAGGTTCTCTTCCCGAATCTAGAGGTTTCCCCGGAGGGCTTGCTCGCGCTCGATCGCCTCGAAGAGCGCCTTGAAGTTGCCGTCGCCGAAGCCGCGGGCGCCGTGCCGCTCGATGATCTCGAAGAAGAGCGTCGGGCGGTCCTGGGCCGTCTTGGTGAAGATCTGGAGCAGGTAGCCGTCGTCGTCGCGGTCGGCGAGGATGCGCAGCCGGCGCAGGTCGTCCCAGCTCTCGTCGATGGCGCCGACGCGGTCGGGGGTCTCGTCGTAGTACGCGTCCGGTGTCGAGAGGAAGAGCACGCCGCGCCGCTGGAGCGCCTCGACGGTCTCGACGATGTTCGCCGACTGGAGCGCGACGTGCTGCGAGCCGGGGCCGTGGTTGAAGTCGAGGTACTCCTCGATCTGGCTCTTGCGCTTGCCCTCGGCCGGCTCGTTGATCGGGAACTTGATCTTCCCCTGGCCGTCGGTCATCACCTTGCTCATGAGCGCCGAGTACTCGGTCGAGATGTCCTCGTCCGAGAAGTGGATCATCTCGGTCATGCCGAAGACGCGCTCGTAGAAGCCGACCCAGTGCTCCATGCGGCCGAGCTCGACGTTGCCGACGATGTGGTCGATCGCGAGCAATCCGACGTCGGAGGCCGGAACCGGCGCGTCGTGCGCCACGTAGCCGGGCAGGTAGGCGCCCTCGTAGCCGGCCCGGTCGACGAACGTGTGCACGACGTCGCCGTACGTCCCGATCGTCGCGAGCCCGACGCGGCCGTAGTCGTCCTCGACCCACTGCGGCTCACGGATCCCGCGGGCTCCGCGCTGTACCGCCTGCCGGTACGCCTCGTTCGCATCGGGCACGCGCAACGCGATGTCCTTCACGCCGTCGCCGTGCACGTAGGCGAACTCGCCGATCTCGTGGTCGCGGCGGAGCGCGCTCGTCAGCACGAGGCGCACGTCGCCCTGCTCGAGCACGTAGCTCGCGCGGTCGCGCACGCCCGTCTCCGGTCCCGCGTACGCGGTGCGGTGGAACCCGAATGCGTACTCGTAGTAGTACGCGGCCTGCTTGGCGTTCCCGACCCAGAGCTCGACGTGGTCCCAACCGTCGAGCGGCATGAAGTCCCGGCTCATCACCCGGAGTCTAGAACCGTGGGAGCCGCGGGAGCAGCGGCGGCCGCCTCGACGGGCGAGAGCTCGTCAAGCGACCGGCGGAGCGGCACCTCCTTCACGCCGAGAACGGCGATCACCCAGACGAGCGCCGAGACACAGACCGCGGCGAAGAACGCGGGCTTGAGCGCATCAGCGAGGCCGATCCGGACGGCCGGCGGCAGCCGGTGGACGACGGCGCCGCCCTCGCCCGACGCCGACACGCCGGATGGCAGCCCGTGGTTGACGATCGCGCCCATCACCGTCACGCCGATCGTCGCGCCCATCTGCCGTGCGAACTGCGTCAGCGCCGTCGCCGAGCCGATCATCGCGCGCGGCACGGCGTTCTGGACCGAGAGCACGAACACCTGCATCATCGACCCGATCCCGATGCCGGCGACCACCATGTTGCGCGCGGCCTCGCGATTGGTCGTATCGACGGTCATCTGCCAGAGCAGCACCATCCCCGCGGTCAGCACGAGCGGGCCGAGGACGGCGTTCCAGCGGTAGCGCCCCGTGCGGGACACGAGCTGGCCGGTGAGGATCGACGTGGTGACCGCGCCGAGCATGAGCGGCGTCAGCACGACGCCCGAGGACGCCGCCGACGAGCCGATCACGCCCTGCACGAAGAGCGGGACGTAGGAGATCGTCCCGAACATCGCCATCCCGACGAGCGCCATGCACGCCACGCTCGAGCCGACGACACGGTTCTTGAGCAGTGAGAACGGGAGGATCGGCTCCGGCGCACGCCGCTCGACGAGCGCGAAGGCCGCCAGCAGCGCCGCGGTCCCGCCGAACGCGCCGAGCACGTGCCCGCTCGTCCACCCGTACGCGCGCCCACCCCAGACGAGCCCCATCAGGAACGCCGCAGTCCCGCCAGCGAGCAGGCCTGCGCCGACCCAGTCGACCACGTGCGGATGCCGAGCCGCGCGCCGTGGCATCGTCAGCGACACGACGACGAGCGCGAGCCCGCCGACGGGGAGGTTGACGAAGAACACCCACCGCCACGTCGTGTTGTCGACGATGAACCCGCCGAGCGCGGGTCCGATGATCGACGACGCGGCGAAGACCGCTCCGATCAGCCCCTGCCAGCGCCCGCGGTCGCGCGGCGGGACGATGTTGCCGATCACGGCGAGCGACAGCGGGAAGAGGCCGCCCGCGCCGATCCCCTGCACGGCGCGGAAGACGACCAGCTCGGTCATCGTCTGCGCGACGCCGCAGAGCGCCGAGCCGAGCAGGAACACGACGATCGCGAACAGGAACAGGTTCTTGCGGCCGTACGCGTCGCCGAGCTTCCCGTACAGCGGCACCGTCACCGTCGACGTGAGCATGTAGGCGGTGAAGACCCACGAATACTGCGTCAACCCGCCGAGGTCGCCGACGATGCGCGGCAGGGCCGTCGCGACGATCGTCTGGTCGAGGGCGGCGAGCATCAGCGTCACCATCAGCCCGGCGTAGATCGCCAGGATGCGCCCGATCGTCAGCGTGTAGCCGGGCGGGCGCCGCTGCAGCCGCTGCGAGAGGTTCATGTGTTAGTGGCCCCGTCCACTAATCCGCCGCGGTCAGCGACGATTGCCTGCGCCGCGCGCGCTCGAGCGCGATCCCCGCGAAGATCGCGGCGGCGCCGAGCAGCTCGTAGCGGTTCAGATGCTCGCCGAGGATCAGCAGCGCGAACAGCACCGCGAAGAACGGCTGCAGGTTGGCGAACAGCGACGCGCGGGAGGGGCCGACGCGGCCGATCGAGGTGAACCAGAGGATGTTCGTCAGGAAGAGCGGCCCGATCACCGCGTACGCGAAGCCGACCCACGTCGCGGTGCCGAAGTCGAACGACTGGGTCGCCGTCTGCCCCGCCCCGGCGAACGCCAGCGGGATCCAGCCGATCGCGAGCACGAGCGAACTGATCCGGAACGGCGAGTAGCGCCGCATGAGCGGCGCGATCGTCACCGAGTACGCGCCCCACGTCGCGGCAGTGAAGAGCGCGAGCACGTCGCCGCCCACGTGCCCGGCGAAGCCGCCGCTGCCCCAGGCGACGAAGCCGACGCCGGCGAACGAGACGGCCGCGGCAGCCCAGAAGGCCCGCTGCAGCCGCTCGACCTTCGCGAGCGTGGCGATGATCCCGATGAAGATCGGCGTCGTCCCGAGGATCAGCGCGACCGTCGACGCGTCGGCATCGTCGACGCCGTAGACGAAGCCGAGCTGGTTGAGGAAGATCAGCATCGCCGCGAGGAGCACGAGCCCGAGGTCGCGGCGCTCGATCCGGAACGACCGCTCCCGTACGTACGTGAAGCACCAGAACAGCGTCGTCGCGGCGAAGTAGCGGATGGTCGCGTACGCGAGCGGCTGGAAGCCGTGATCGAGCACGTACTTGGTGACCGTGATGTTGAGCGCCCAGAGAAGGACGGTCCCGAGCAGCATCGCATCGACGGCGCTCAGGGACCGCATCGACAGCGACCTTAGCGGCCCGGCGGCCCGGTAGGCTTGGCTCGCGATGGACCACGAGCCGACGCGCAACGACGTGGACGTCCTGCTCGGGCCGGCGACTCCAGCCTTCGCCTACCAGCTGCGTGCCCGCGTACGCGAGCTGGTCGCCGACCTGCCGGAGACGCACCCGGTGCGCCGCTACGCCGCCGCCCAGATCGACCGGCTCGACCGCCTCGGCCACGCCTCCTCGAAGGCGGACGAAGGCCCGCAGGTCGCGCGCGGCGGTCTCGGGTGGGCCGAGATCCCGTCCTCGGCGCCCGCCGACGACCCGCTGCCCGGCCGGGCTTGACCGTCCTCGTCACCGGCGGCTCGCGCGGGATCGGGCGCGCGATCGCGCTGCGCTTCGCCCGCGACGGGGCCCACCGCGTCGCGATCGGCTACCTGCGCAACGACCGCGCGGCCGAGGAGGCGGCGGCCGCGATTGAGGCGGCCGGCGCGGAGCCGGTGCTGGTCCGCGGCAACGTGACGTCGAGGCGCGTGCTCGAGCAGGTTGCCGCACTCGGGCCGCTCGAGGCAATCGTGCACAACGCGGCCACCGGCGTGATCCGCCCGGCACTCGAGGTGAGCGAGAAGCACTGGGACTGGACGCTGAACGCGAACGCGCGGGCGCTGCTCCAGCTCACGCGCGCTGCGGCTCCCAACCTCGGGGCGGGATCGTCGATCGTCGCGATCTCGTCGCTCGGCGCGCAGCGCGTGCTCGAGAACTACGTCCTCGTGGGCACGTCGAAGGCGGCGCTCGAGGCGCTCGTCCGCTACCTCGCCGTCGAGCTCGCCCCGAACGGGATACGGGTGAACTCCGTGTCCGGCGGCATCGTCGACACGGGCGCGCTCGACCACTTCCCGAACCGCGAGCGAATGCTCGCCGGCGGCGCCGCGAACCCGGTCGGCCGGCTCGTCGAGCCCGACGACATCGCAGGGGCCGTCGCGTTCCTCTGCTCGCCTGACGCCGAGATGATCCGCGGCCAGACGCTGATCGTCGACGGCGGGTTCTCGCTCCTCGCCTGAGACCTTGAGCCCCCGGCAGGGGGTCAAGCCACGCGGCCGGCACGTCGATCACCGTGGCGACATGCATACGACCCCGATTCGTACCCCGTCCGGGGGAGGCAACGGACCTGACCTGCAGGGAGACTTGGACGGAAGGGACTCACGCGGCACGGGAGCCCACATGCGGCACACGACAACCGACCGGGTCGACCTCGTCGACTCGTATCGCCGGTTGACGGCGATCTACCACGATCTGCTCTCGCACGACAATCTCGAGCAGCTGCTCGAGCGGATCGCGGACAGCATCGTGCAGCTGGTGCCGTGCGACTCGCTGCTCCTCGCCGAGGTCGACCCGACGCGCGACGTGCTGGTGCCGATCCTCGCCCGCGGGCGCTTCGCGGACACGGTGATGGACCTGCGTCCCCGCCTCGGCGAGGGGCTCATCGGCTGGGCGGCCGCGAACGCACGCCCCGTGCTCGCCAACGACGCGAACGTCGACCCGCGCGCCGGTCACGTCGAGGGGACGCCCGACTCGGAGCCCGAGGCGATCATCTCGGTCCCGCTCGTCGCGCGCGGCGTCGTGCTCGGCGCGATCAGCATGTACCGGGAGGCCGAGGGCAACGTCTTCTCGGAGGAGGAGTTCGAGCTCGCGCAGCAGTTCGGGGACGCGGCGACGCTCGCGCTCGTCAACTTCAAGACGCGGAGCAACCTCGAGCAGCAGGCGTGCACCGACGACCTCACGCAGCTCCTCAACCGCCGCGGTTTCTTCTCCGCCGCCCAGCTGGCGCTTGCGCAGGCCGGAACGTTCTCGTCGGCGCTCCTGCTGGTCGACCTCGACGACTTCAAGTCCGTCAACGACGCCTGCGGCCATGACGTCGGCGACGCCGTCCTCAAGCACGTCGCGCGGCAGCTCTCCTCGGCCGTCCGCGGCGCCGACATCGTCGCGCGACTCGGCGGCGACGAGTTCGCGCTCGTCCTGCCGCGCACGCCGCCGGAGGACGTCCGTGCGGTCGCCGAGCGGATTCACCGCGCGCTCGAGCACTCGCCGCACATCGGGCCGCACGGACGGCTGCTGATTCCGGCGAGCATCGGATACGCCGTGGCCCCGGTGAGCGAGGACACCGATCTCGACGTCCTGCTGCGCGAGGCCGACGATCAGATGTACCGGGCGAAGCGCACGCGCTCCGAGACCCCACGGGCGCGGCGACTGCAGGCCTGACCGGGTTTGCACACGATGAACCACGTTGCAAAGTCCGCCGAATCGGGCAACGAGAATCGGGGACAGGGCTTGCGGGGCACCGGTGCGTGACGGAGACTCCGTCGCGTATCCGAGCGCACCGGTAGCCGAGGACGTCTTCCCGATGACGGCGGCGAACGGAGCGGTGAGCGAAACGCCCGACGGAACTGCGGACCAGGCGCGGACGACCCTCCCCCCGGCGGACGAGGATCTCGGCCACCTGGTCCGGGTGGCGGCGGAGTCGGGGACCGAGCTGTCCGCGGCCGCGCTCGCCGACGCCGCGCACGCCGCGGCGCAGCTCCCGGCCGACCCGCGCCTGCGGTCGATCGCCTTCACCGCGTGGCTGGTCGCGACGTCGGCGGTCGAGGGGCTTCCGACCCAGGGGCTGCTCGACAGCCTCACCGAGGCGGCCGGCAACCATCTCGCGCTGGGCGCGGACACCCTGCTCGTCGAGATCCACGCCTATGCGGCAGCCGACCCGCGCTTCACGGAGCTGCCCCCGGGGGCATCGATCGCACGCCAGCTCGCGCTCCTCGGCGCGTTCGTCGACTCGGCCGACGTCTCGATCTGGCGCGTCCTGTCGAGCAACACCGTCGAGTGCGTGGCGCAGCTCGCCGCCGAGGGCACGCACCCCGCCGCGAGCCCCGTCGCGACCGCGGCGATCGCGCGGTCGGAGGAGCAGTGGCTCGACGCGGACGATCTCGTCGCGGCGATCCCGATCTCGCGCTGGCAGCAGCCCGTCGCCGCGCTCGTCGCCCACCTCCCGCGGGAGCCGCGGCTCGGGAACGCCCGCACGAGAGCATCGATCCTGCGCGCGACCGCGACCCGCCTCGCCCAGGTGCTCGAGCGCGAGATGCTGCTCGAGCGCAACGCAGCGCACGACGAGATCCTCACCGCGACCGCAGACCGCCGCCTCGCGCGACTCGGCTACGACCTCCACGACGGCCCGACGCAGGACCTGATCGTGCTCGCCGGCGACCTCGAGCGCCTGCGGCGCCAGGTCTCCGAGCACGGGCTCGTCGACTCGCGGATCGACGAGGCGTTCGCGGAGCTGCGGCGGCGGATCGAGGCCACCGACGAGTCGCTCCGCGAGCTGGCCCACTCGCTCCAGCCGCAGACGATCGTGGAGCGACCGCTCGACAGCCTGCTCGGCCGCGAGCTCGAGCATCTGCGCGAGCGCTACTCGATCGACGGTGAGCTCGAGATCGAAGGCGACGTGCACGACCTGACGGCCACTCAGCGGATCACCATCTTCCGCACCGTCCAGGAGGCGCTCACCAACGTCCGCGAGCACAGCTGCGCCACGTCCGCGAGCGTGAGCGTCACGGTCGACGAGCGAGCGATCGCGGTCTGCGTGTCCGACGACGGCGTCGGCTTCGACGTCGCGACGTCGCTCGAGTCGGCGCGGCTACGCGGTCGCATGGGCGTTGCGGGCATCGGCGAGCGCGTGCGCATGCTCGGCGGCATCTTCTCGATCGACTCGCGACCCGGCGGCCCGACGACCGTGCGCGCGACGCTGCCTCGCTGGCGGCCTCCGGCCGGCCGGTCGCCGGGATGAGGCGGAGGACAGCGGGTCATAGGGGCGAAAGCGATCGTGGCGCCGGCGGCCGTCCTTGACTTCGACGGCTCGGAGCGGCGGTTGCCGGCGCTCCCAGCATGCGCATCCACGAGCTGTCACACGATGTTGCTATTGATGTTCGCATGAAGGTCCTGATCGCCGACGACCACCGGTTGATCGCCGAAGGGATCCGCCGTGCGCTCGACGACACGGACGACTTCGAGGTGGTCGGCGAGGCGAACACGGGAAGCCAGGTGATGCCGCTCGTCCGCCGCACGACGCCGGACCTCGTGCTGCTCGACCTGAGGATGCCGGGCATGGACGGGCTCGCCTGCCTCGAGCAGATCCGCGAGCACCATCCGGAGATCAAGGTCGTGATCCTCTCCGCGTCGACCGACCCGAACCTGATCCAGACCGCGCTCAAGCGCGGCGCGTCGGCGTTCGTGGTGAAGAGCGTGAACCCCGTCGATCTGCCGTCGGCGCTTCGTCAGGCGATCGAGGGAACGGTGTTCTCGGCCATCGGCCAGGACGCCGCCGCCGAGGCAGATGCGATCCGCGAGTTCGGGCTCACCGACCGCGAGCTGACGATCCTGCGGGCCCTCTCACGCGGCCTGTCGAACCAGGCGATCGCCAAGGAGCTGTGGCTCGCCGAGCAGACGGTGAAGTTCCACCTGACGAACATCTACCGCAAGCTCGGCGTCGGGAACCGCACCGAGGCGGTGCGCCTCGCCTACCAGCACGGCCTGATCGAGAACCCGCTCTACGACGGCCAGTAGGCAGCGGCTCAGGCCGACAGCTGCAGCTCGTCGAGCAGCCGGGCGACGAGCATGCGCGGTACCGCGGAGCCGCCGGCGGCGACGTCGCGGAGCGCGTAGACGAGCCGGCCGGGATCCATGTTCTCGAACAGGACGCCCGCGGCGCCGGCCCGGACCGCCTCGATCGCCAGCGCACCGTCGTCGGAGTCGTCGGCCGACATCAGGAAGACGACCGCGAGCCTCGAGTGTGCTCGCGCCTCGCGCGCCGCAGCGAGCGCGCCGCCCGGCAGCGCCGCGTCGACCAGGCAGATGTCGGGGCGGTGGCACCGGACCGCCGTCACCAGCTCGGGTGCGGTGAGCGCCTCGCCGACGACGCGGAACCCGTGCCCCTCGAGCCGCCCGCGCACGCCCAGCGCGAGCAGCGGATGGGCAGAGGCGATCACCACCGTCGGCTCGACGGCGGGCTGCTCCGGGCTCCGGACGTGGACAGACAAGCCGGCGTGGCCCCCCATGCACTCCAGTTTCGCCTGCTCCGAGCGGGCTCGGGAGGTGCGTTCGGCTAGTCCGCGCTCGCCCTTTCGGATGGGCCTGCGGGACCGGCCGTCGACGGAGCCAGCCGCTCAGCTCTCGCGCATGAAGCCCTGGCGGGCTGCGCTGACCAGTGCCACGGCCTCGGGGAAGAGGACGCGCATGGCGTCGCGGAGCGCCATCGTCTGGGCGTCCGCCGGCCCTTCGACCGCGAGCTGGGAGAGTGCGGCCGCGGTCAGCTCGACCGCCGTGTTCAGCGTCAGCGTCGCGAACTGCTCGCGCTGGGCCTCCTGCACCGACTCCGCCTGCTGCTCGGCGAACTCGCGCAGACCCCGGAGCAGGTCCTCGGGGTCGCCCCCGAACGGCATCCCGAATCCACTGCCTTCCATGCCGACCACGTTAGCGGAGCGGGAGCGCGTAACCGCGCTCGACGTCCCGCACGAACGCGTCCACCGCGCCCGAGCCGGCGCTGAGCGCAGCGGCGAAGGGCGACGACAGGTCGCCGAGCGCGCGCTCGAGCGCCGCCGTCGCCGCTCCGACGGCGTCGAGGTAGGCGGGCGAGGCGACACGGGGCGGCCGGCCGATCACGCGCTCGAGGTCGTCGGCCGCGCCCTCCGCCGCATCGATCCCGGCCGGCTCCTCGACCACCCGGAGCCGCGCGAGCTCCTGCCGGAGCGCGGCCAGGTCGCCCCCGCCGGCGACGTCCCCGGCCAGCTCGCAGAGCGCCACGATCGAGGCCGCGCTCAGGACGTCCGCGCGGCCGACGAGGGGTTTGCCGTCACGGTCGAGGACGAGCCAGCGGCCGGGGTCGCCCGCCAGCGCGACGAGGTAGAGCCGGCGCCCGGGGCTCGGTTCTGCCGCGAGCACGCCCGCCACGTCGCCGTGGGATGCGGCGGCGCCCGCAGCTGCGGCCAGGTCCTCGTCGAGCGTCACGCGACGCCATGGTGCCTGGCACCGAGGTGCCAGGCACCGGGTTCGGAGTCCCCCACGGACCAAAGATCGGAGAGGAAGGCAGCCTCTCCGACCTTGGTCACGCACCGGCTCGATCCCCGCCCCCCACGGCAGAGGAGAACCCGCGCAGTGTCGACACCGCAGGTTCTACACGCGCGAGTGCTGCCGATACCTAAGTGTTCTGTGAGATTTCTGCGAACGTTGAGGAATGGAAGCGCCCGCGCTCTTCGCGCCGATCGGCCCGACCTACGACCGCTGGGCCACGATCCTCTCGTTCGGGCAGGATCCGCGCTGGCGGCGGTTCCTCGTCTCGCGCGTCGAGGCCGGCCCGTACGACACGGTCCTCGACGTCGCGTGCGGGACGGCCGCGGTCTCGCTCGAGCTCGTCCGGCAGAAGGACTGTTTCGTCGTCGGCGTCGACCGGACGCCGGAGATGCTCGCCGAGGGGCGGCGCCGCGTGACCCTCGCAGCGGCGGCCGAGAAGATCAGGCTCGTCGAGGGCGACGCGCGCGCCCTTCCCTTCGCCGACGGCTGCTTCGACGCGGTGACGTTCACCTACCTCCTCCGCTACGTCGACGATCCGGCGGCGACGCTGAGCGAGCTGACGCGCATCGTGAAGCGAGGCGGCGTCGTCGCCGGGCTCGAGTTCGGCGTGCCGAAGGGTGTCTGGCGGCCTGCCTGGGAGGCCTGGGTGCGCTACGGACTCCCCGGCGCCGGCCGGGTGATCGGGAACGGCTGGCACGAGGTCGGCACGTTCCTGGGGCCCTCGATCAGGGAGCACTACGAGCGCCTACCGCTCCCGGCGCTGCTCGAGCTCTGGCGCAAGGCCGGCGTGGAGGACGTCGCCTACCGGCGGCTGAGCCTCGGCGGCGGGATCGTGACGTGGGGACGCCGGAGCTGAGACCGGCCTGGTACGCGCTGCGGCCCGGCCGCGCGCGGGACTGGGTGACCGTGCTCCACCCGCCCTACACGCTCTGGCACCTGTCATACGTCGCGCTCGGCGCTGCACTCGCGCCGCACTTCCACCGGGGCCGGCTCGCGGCCGCACTCGCCGCCTTCTTCCTCGCGCTCGGCATCGCGGCGCACGTGCTCGACGAGCTGCGCGGCCGCCCGCTCGGCACGCGGATCCCGGCCGCCGCGCTCGTCGCGGCAGCGGCCGTCTCGCTGGCGGGGGCGGTTGCGATCGGAGTGGCGGCCGCCGTCGCGTGGGGCGCCGGCCTCCTCGTGTTCGTCGCGATCGGCGCGCTGCTCGTTCCCGCCTACAACCTCGAGTGGTTCGGCGGCCGGATCCACACCGACTGGGGCTTCGCGATCGCGTGGGGCGCGTTCCCCGTCCTCACGGGATACTTCGTCGAGGCACAGACGATTCGAGTCGAAGCCGTGATCGCCGCGGCGTACGCCACCGCCGCGAGCCTCGCGCAGCGCACGCTCTCGACCACCGCCCGCACGGCCCGCCGCTCGCTCGGCGTGCCGGGCGAGGCGGCAGCCGTCGAGCGCGCGCTCCGGCTGGGCACGATCGCAGCCGTCTGCATCGCAGCCGCCGCGGTCGCCGCCCGCCTACGATGACGCCGTGACCGGGGCCGCCGCAATCGTCGCGATCGTCGCGGCACTCGTCGCGATCGCGGCGATCGTCGCCTGCTACCGCATCCTCGAGCGCGTACGCGGGCGCGAACGCCTGCTCGAACGCGAGCTCGCGCAGGGCCGCGCCGAGTTCGACGCGGCGGTGGCGGCCGAGGTCGAAGAGCGCCGGCGCGAGCTCGAGCTGACGCTCGCGCGCGAACGCGCCGAGTCACTCTCCCTGCTCGTCGACGAGGAGCGCCGCATCGCGTCGGAGCGGCGGGCCGACGTCGCCGAGCGCGAGCGGACGGCCGGCGAGCAGCTGGCCGCGCAGCTCGTCGCCGCACAGAAGGCCGTGGAACAGCGCTTCTCGGACTGGACGAGCGACATGGAGAAGCTCCAGGAGAGCCTTGCCGAAGAGCTGCGCCGCCTCGAGGGACGACACCGGCAGCTGATGGCGGAGATCGAGTCCCGGATCGGCAAGGACGCCGAGGGGCTGCAGGGCCAGCTCGAGGAGCAGCGGCAGCTGATCGCCCGTCAGCGAGAGGAGCTGGCCCGGTCCGCGCAGACGGTCGTCGAGCAGGCGAACGCTGACCTCGAGCAGCACGGCGCCGAACGCCGGCGCTCGCTCCAGGAGATCGCCGACCGCCTGCGGCGTCGCGAGGCGGAGCTCAAGGAGATCATCGACCGGGAGAGCAACGAGGCAGCGGGACGGGTGGAATCGGCACTCGGCGACGTCGAGCGCCGGCAGGTCGAGCAGCTGCAGCGCGTCGTCGCGCGGGAGTCGCAGCGGTACTCGGAAGCAGCATCGCAGAGCTTCGACACGACGATCCGCGCCGCGCGCGAGGACGCGGCCCGGCGGCTCAGCCGGGAGCTCGACCTCGCCGTCGACCGGTTCGCGCGCGAGGCCGAGACCGTCCTGGCCGACCGGCTCAACGCCGTCACCGACTCGGCGGGAAAACGGATCGAGGAACGCATCGGCAGGACGCGCAGCGCACTCGACCGTCACCGCGACGAGGCGCTCCAGGCGCTGGAGGACCGCGCGCACACGGTCGAGGTCGGCCTCCGCGACCGGCTGCGCGAGATCGCCAAGGAAGCCGAGTCCGAGCGCATCGTGTTCGAGTCGCGGATGCACGAGTTGCAGCGGCGACTCGACGAATTGGCTGCGCGCACCTAGACCAATCGACAGCGCCCGGATCGCGCCTCCGGCCCAACTTTCATGAGCAGGGTTCGTCTAGAGGAAGGCGAAAACTCGCTCACATCATGGCCCAGACGATCGAACACCCGCAGACGGAGCTTGAGAAGGTCGAATCCTGGCGCCTGCACGTGCTGATCGAGGCTGGATACCCGCTTGCGCTCGCCGAGAAGCTCGCCCATTCGGAGGCCGACCTGCATCGCGCCGTCGAGCTGGTGCTGGCCGGCTGCACGTTCACGACGGCCGCCGAGATCCTGCTTTAGCCGGCTCCGCTCGAAGCTACGATCGCCTCCGTGAAGGTCGAGGCGACGGAGGTCGACGGACGCAAGGTCTACGCCGTTCGCGCGTTCTCACGCGGCGTCGCATCGTGGCTCAGCCGTCTGCCGACGGTGTGGGTGGAGGGTGAGGTCACCGAGCTCCGTCGCCAGGAGCGCTGGGCGTCGGTCTTCTTCACGCTGAAGGATCCCGACGACGGAGCGTGCCTGTCGGTGCAGATGCAGCGCACGAAGTTCGACGCCCTCGAGCTCCATCTCGCCGAAGGGGAGCGCGTGCACGTGTTCGGACGTCCGGAGCTCTACGAGCAGCGCGGCGAGCTGCGGCTGCGCGCGCTCACCGTCGAGCGCTACGGGCTCGGCGCGCACCTCGCCGCGCTCGAGCGGCTTCGGCGCACGCTCGCGGCGGAAGGGCTGTTCGAAGCCTCGCGCAAGCGGCCGCTGCCCCGCTTCCCGCGGCTGATCGGGCTCGTCACCGGCAACGACGCGGCCGCGAAGCGGGACGTGCTCACGCACGTGACCCAGCGGTTCCCGCCGGCGAACGTCGTCGTCGCCGAGACGTACGTGCAAGGCCCGCGCGCACCGGCGGCGATCGTCGAGGCGATCGACGCGTTGTGCGCGCGCGGCGTGGACGTACTCGTCCTCGCGCGCGGCGGCGGCAGCTTCGAGGACCTGCTGCCGTTCTCGGACGAGCGCGTCGTCCGCGCCGTCGCGCGGTGCCCCGTGCCGACCGTCTCGGCGGTCGGCCACGAGCAGGACACGCCGCTCTGCGACCTCGCCGCCGACGTGCGGGCATCGACGCCGACCGCGGCCGCGAGGCTCGTCGTTCCCGACGCGGCCGAGCTACGAGCCGCGCTCGTCCGGTCGCGCGCCGCGCTCCACCGCGGCGCCGCGGTCGCAGCCGAGCGGCACGCACAGCACCTCGCCCACCTCCACGACCGGCTCCGCCGCGCGCCCCTGCTCACGCTGGAGCGGCGTGGGGGCAGGCTCGCCACGACGCATGCGCGACTCGCCGCGCTCGCCCCACAAGCGACGCTCGAGCGCGGCTACGCGATCGTCCGCCGCGGCGAGCACGTCGTCCGCTCGCCGGAGGACGTCGCGAGCGGCGAGCGGCTCGACGTGCTCGTCGCGGGCGGCAGGTTCGGGGCGAGAGCCGAGTGAGCGAACCGTCGTTCGAGGAGGCGCAGCGCGAGCTCGACGCGATCGTGCAGCGGCTCGAGCGCGGCGATGCCGATGTCGACGAGCTGACGAAGCTGTGGGAGCGCGGCGAGGAGCTCTACCTCCTGTGCGTGACGAAGCTCGACAACGTGCGCGGCCGGATCGAAGAGCTGTCACGGACGACGGGCTAGGCGCTCCGCGAGCTCGGCGAGGTCGCCGGCCGCCCGCTCCGGGTCGCCCGAGAGCGCGTGCGCCTCGATCCCGGAGTCGACGAGGCCGCCGAAGAGCTCGCAGCGCACGCCGAACCGCCGGCAGCGGGCGGCGACCGCTCCCGGCCCCTTCCCCTCGAACGTCGTCTCGTCCACCTTGCCCTCGCCCGTGATCACGAGCGCCGCGCGGCGCGCTGCGTCGTCGAACCCGATCCGGTCGAGCACGAGCTCGGCGCCCTCGACGAGCTCGGCACCGATCGACGCGAACGCAGCGCCGAGACCACCGCCTGCCCCCGCCCCGCGCGCATCTCTGTACGGCGCGAGCTCGTCCATTGCGGCGAGACGGCGCTCGAGCTCCTCGACCGCATCCGCGTCCGCCCCCTTCTGCGGACCGAACGCGCGAGCGGCGCCGCGCTCGCCGAGCAGCGGATTGCGGACATCGCAGGCTGCGCAGACCGTCACGTCACGCAGGCGGTCGCCGAGAATGCGGCGCATTCCCTCGCCGCCGTCGACCGTCGCCGTGCCGCCGATGCCGACGACGAGCGAACCTGCGCCCTGCGAGACGGCGCACAGGATCAGCTCGCCGAGGCCGTCGCTCGTCTCGCGCAGCGGGTCGCGCTCCTCCTCGGGGACGAGCGGAAGCCCGAGCGCCGCCGCCGCGTCGATGATCGCCGTGCCGTCGTCGAGCACGAGCCAGCGCGCGTCGACGCTGCGCCCGAGCGGGTCCGACACGCTTGCGCTGCGCCACTCGCCGCCGAGCGCCGCGTGCAGGACGGCGGCCGTTCCCTCGCCGCCGTCGGCGACGGGTAGCTCGCGCGCCTCGACCCCGTCGACCTGGCGCAGTCCGCGGACGAGAGCGGCGGCAGCTTCCGCCGGCGACAGGACGCCCTTGAGGCTAGCCGGAGACGCCAGCGCGAGCACGTTCCGCCTGGTCGGTCTCCTCGACGCCGAAGTCGTCGTCCGGCACGGCGACCGGCTGCTCGAACTGCTTGAGCATCGCGTACGAAAGCCCTTCGCGCGCGAGGAAGATCAACCCGATGCCGATGCCGACCGACGCCTCGATCAGCTGCAGGCCGATCCCGAACGCGAAGCCGTGCGCATAGTCGACGCCGTAGCGGACCAGCGGCAGCGCGATCGCCGCCTGCGTCAGGCCGACGTTTCCCGGCCAGAGCGGGAAGATCGTCGCGACGTTCATCAGCACGAGGACGAGCCCGGCGGCGACGATCGGAAGATGGAGGTGGAACGCGTACATCGTCGACCAGACGGCGAGGAGCTGGCAGGTCCAGCCCATGAGCTGGAACGCGCTCGCGGTGGCCGCCGCGAGCGGGGTGCGCATCACGCCGAGGCCCTGCCGCGCGCGTGACCAGAGCAGGCGAAGACGGCCGACGCCGTCGGCCACGCCTGCCTGGTGCATGCGGGCGAGCGCGAGGGCGACGAGGAACAGCACGACGCCGACGGCCAGGGCGACCTCGATCGAGAGATACGCCCAGCGCGGGATGCGCGCGAACAAGAGCACCCAGACCACGAGGAGGATCATCGGGAGAAGGTCGAACATGCGGTGCGCGAACACCGATCCGACGAGCCGCGGAGTGGCGGCGCGCCTTCCGGGCAGGTGGCGCCTCAGCACGGCGACGCGCGCGAGCTCGCCCACGCGACCCGGCAGCACGGCGTTCCCGAAGAGCCCGACGCAGAACGCCGAGAAGACGATGCGGTAGCGCGGGTGGGGCGGCGGCATCGACTGCTTGATCGCGATGTCCCATGCGACCGAGCGCGTGAGCACCGACAGCAGGTTGAATAGGAACGCGACGACGACCCACTTCCAGTTCATCGCCGTAAGCGCGTCGTGAACCGGCCGCCAGTCCGGCCCGCGCCAGGCGATCAGCACGAAAGCGGCGACGAGAACCGGCACCACGAGCAATGCGCGCCACCTGCGGTCGCGAAGGTTCACGCGGCCGCCTCCACGTACGTCTCCTCGAGCCGGCGCGCGATGTCGTCCCACGCGTAGTTGGCGAGCGCGTGCACGCGCGCCGCGCGTCCCATCTCGACCCGGCGCTCCTCGTCCGAGAGCACGTCGACGATCGCCGCTGCAAGCGCCTCGGGATCGCTCGGAGGGACGAGCCTGGTCGACTCCGGCGTTGCGACGGCGGCGTATCCGGGGATGTTCGAGGCGACGGCCGGCGTCGCGCATGCGAACGCCTCGGCGAGCACGAGCCCGAAGCTCTCGCCGCCGAGGGCGGGCGTCACGGACAGCTTCGCCCGCAGCAGTTCTTCCGTCCTCACTTCGTTCGTCACGATTCCCAGTACGTCGATCCCCGCGTCGTCGACGCGAAGGCGCGTGTGCAGCAAACGGTACTGCAGCGGGTCGGTGCCGATCAGCCGCAGCCGGGCACCGGTCTCGGCGTGAACCCGCGGCCAGGCGCGCAGCAGAGTCGCGAGCCCCTTCCGGGGATCGTGGCGGCCGACGAAGACCACCTGGTGGTCGCGGTTCTCGGGGCGCGCCTCGTCCGGCATGAACACGCCGTTCGGAATGATCCGGTAGTCGCCGGGCAGCCAGCGGGACGCGGACTCGGCGGCCATCGGCGAGACGGCGATCCGGGCGTCGATGCGGTCGATCAAGAAGCCCCAGATCGGCACGCCGGCTCGCAACCAGCCGAGGTCGCCGTGGGCGTGCCAGGTCGCGACGATCGGGCAACGCGCGATCGCCAGCGTCGCCACGCAGACCGAGGGTGTCATCGGCTCGTGCAGGTGCACGAGGTCGAACGCCTCGTCGGCGAGCGTTCGCCGGATGCGGCCGACGGAGCGCGGCGACAGAACGATGTTGGGCAGCGAGCCGTTCGCGGGCACGACGACCGAGCGCCCGACCGGGATCACGCCCGGCGGGAGGTTCCCGTGCCGGCCGCTGCGCGGGTGGAGGAAGCGCGTGAACTTGCCGGGTGGGTCGTGGCCCATCATCACCTTGACCTCGTGGCCCCGTCGACGCAGCGCGTCGGCCTGGTGCTCGGCGTGTTCGACGACGCCGCCCCAGTACGACCACGAGAACGGCACGGCGATCCCGATCTTCATGCGTAGGCCGCGGCGAAAGCGCGCCCCAGACGCTCGGCACCGAGCTCGATCGTCTCGTCGTCGACCGCGAGCGACAGCCGCGCCCAGCCGACGCCGCTCGGGCCGAAGCCCTCGCCCGGCGCGACCGCCACCCGTTCCTCGACGAGAAGACGCTCGGCGGTGAGGCCGTCGGGAAGCCGGACCCAGACGAAGAACGTGCCCTCGCAGACCGGCGGCTCGGGAAGCGCAGCGGCGAGAACGTCGCGGCGGCGCTCGTAGCCGGCGACGCGGTGGGCGACCGAGTCCTGCGGCCCTTGGAGCGCGGCGATCGCCGCCGACTGCAACGGCGCGAAGATGCCCACGCGCGCGTGGTCGTTGAACAGGTTGATGCGCTCGACGATCTCGGCGTTGCCGACGACGAACCCGATCCGCCAGCCGGCCATCCCGTAGGTCTTCGACATCGACCACAGCTCGACGCCGACGTCCTTCGCCCCGGGCGTCGCGAGGAAGCTCTGCGGCCGGCGCCCGTCGAACACGAGGTCGACGTACGCCGCATCGTGAACGACAGCTCCACCCGTTCGGTGTGCCCACGCAACGGCGTCCTCGAACGTGCCGGGCGAGACGCAGACGGCGCACGGGTTCGACGGATAGTTGAGGTACAGCGCGGCCGCGGGCGGCGCGTCGTCGAGCGATGGCGACCAGTCTCGGCCCGGATCGAGCGGAACGGTGTCGAGGGTCGCACCCGCGAGCGCGAGGCCTGAGGGATAGTCGGGGTAGTAGGGATCGGGCAGAAGGATCGTGTCGCCGTCCTCGGCGAGGGCGAGCGGCAGCTCGGCCAGGGCCGTCTTCGTTCCGGGCACGACCGCGACCTCGACGTCCGGATCGAGCGCGACGCCGTAGTCGCGTTCGTAGCGAGCTGCGATCGCGGCGCGCAGCCGGCGCATACCGCGGATCCCCGGATAGCCGTGCACATCGGAGGCGAGCGCCGCCTCGCGGAGCGCATCGACGACATGCGGCGGCGGCCCGACGTCCGGATTGCCGCGGCCGAGGTCGACGAGCCGGGCGCCCTGCTCGGCCGCAGCCTCGGCGACGCGGCCGAGTAGCTGCACGAAGTACTGCTGCGGCAGTCGGTCCAGGCGTTGCGGACGGGCGCCCACCGGGGCGGACTCTACTCCCCACCCCGGGGCCGTCCGCCGGCCGTCGTTAGAGTCGGAGGATGTTCGAAGAGGGCCTCGCCGAGCTGCACACGCACCTGGGCGGCTCGGTCGCGTCGGACATCCTGTGGAGCCTCGCGCACGAGCAGGGCATCGCGCTCCCGACGCGCGACTACTGGGAGTTCGACCGGATGGTCACCGTCTCCGACCCGCGCGGGGTCCCCGATCTCGACGCACTGGACCGCATCTACCACCTCACGGAGCTGATCCAGAGCTCCCCCGTCGCGGTCGAACGGAGCGTGCACGCGGCGATCGGCGGTGCGTACCGGTCGCAGCGGATCACGACGCTCGAGCTTCGCTTCAACCCGATGAAGCGCAACCGCGGAGGCGAGCGCGACCTGGATCACATCATTCTCGCCGCCGCCCGCGGCCTCGACGTCGCGTCGCTCGAGTATCCGCAGGTTCGCGCCGGACTGATCCTGATGATGGACCGGACGTTCACGCCGCGCCAGAACCTGATCGTCGTCGAGAAAGCGCTGAAGTACGCGTCGCGCGGGATCGTCGGCATCGACATCGCAGGCCCGCGACCCGGCGGCGCGCGGTACGACTACACGCAGCTGCGCGAGCACATCGAGCTCGCGCGGTACGGCGGCCTCGGCGTCACCATTCACGTCGGCGAGGAGGGCGGCGATCTCGGGCTGGCGGAGATCCGCGAGGTGCTCGAGTCTCTGCAGCCCGACCGCATCGGGCACGGCGTGCTCGCGGCGCTCGACCCGGAGCTGATGGCTGCGGTGCGCTCGGCCGACGTGACGCTCGAGATCTGCCCGACGTCGAACCTCCTCACCCGCGCGCTTGCAGACGAGGAAGCCGTGCGAACGACGTTCAGGACGTTCGTGGAGCACGACGTCAGGTTCACGATCGCGACAGACGGTCCCGAGATGATGCGGACGCATCTCCGCGACGAGTTCGAGCTCCTGCTCCGCATCGGCGCGCTCGACGAGGACGAGTTGCGGGAGGCGAACGAGCGTGGGCACGAGGCGTCGTTCATCCGCCCGCAGCCGCGCGTGGCCGCCTCCGCACCCGGCCGCTGATTTACACCCTTTGGCCTATGGGGCCCGGGCGACCACGCCCGTAGCCTCGACACATGCAGGCACTACATGACCCCTTCGTGATCACCACACGGCAGCGACAGGTGGTCGAGTTGATTGCGCAGGGCCTTTCCAACGACGAGATCGGCGTGGTGCTCGGGATCTCGCCGAGAACGGCAAAGGCGCACAGCGACGCCCTGCGGCAGAAGCTCGGCGTCCCCCGCCGCCGCCAGATTCCAGTGGCTTTCCGTTTGCTGACGGGTGAGGACCCGCTGGCGACCCGCTTGGCGTCGGCGCGAGCTGACAACGGGGGCTGACGGCGAACAGGCGCCCGCGGCGAAACCCTCCGCCGCGGGCGCAGCCCCTTGGCCGCGGGCGCTGACGCTGTAGGTTCTCCAGGAGCGCGAGGGGGAACGAGCAGGCAGGAGCAAGCAGGCATGGCCGCGACGACCGTTCAGACCGGCGGACCGCGTCGAGAGCGCGGGCTCATCGAGCGTCCGCGACTAACCAAGATGCTCGACGAGTGCGAGGCGCGGGTGATCCTGCTTCTCGCACCGGCCGGGTACGGCAAGACGACGCTCGCGCGTCAATGGGTCAAGACGCTCTCGGGCGCCATCTGGGT
>DASUZZ010000020.1:0-33249 GCA_036376615.1 Gaiellaceae bacterium | reverse complement strand
TCACCGGTCTCTCACGCCGTCTCGCTACTCCACGAGCCATGACCGTGCCGGATACGCGTTCGAGCTCGTCGTCGCGGAACGACGCGCTGGACGGGTTGCGGCTGCTCGCAGTGGCGGCAGTGATGGCCTTCCATTTCGGGCTTCCCGGCACGTCCGGCGGCTTCCTCGGGGTCGACGTCTTCTTCGTCCTCAGCGGCTTCCTGATCACCTCGCTGCTCCTCGGCCGGATGCATGAGGGACGGCTCGACGTGCTCGACTTCTGGACGCGCCGCCTGCGCCGGCTGCTGCCGGCGGTGCTTGTCCTGATGGGGGTCATGGTCGCGTGGGGAGCGCTCGTCGCCCCCGCCGTGTCCCGCGACGGGCTCCGCGGCGACATCACGGGGACGCTGTTCTACGCCGCGAACTGGCACTTCATCGCCACCAGCACGTACTTCGCCGGCGACGGCGTGCCGAGCCCGCTCGAGCACACGTGGTCGCTCGCCGTCGAGGAGCAGTTCTATCTCGTCTGGCCGCTCCTGCTCCTGGTGGTCATGCTGGTCGTGCGCAAGCCGCGCCGGCGCGTTGCCGCTGTCGGGGTGATCGCAGCGGCGGGGCTCGTGGCGTCGGCGGTCCGGCTCGGCCTGCTCTGGGCGAGCAGCGGGCAGGATCGCGCGTATCTCGGCACCGACAGCCGGATCTTCGAGCCGCTCGCAGGTGCGCTGCTCGCCGCGCTGCTCGCCTCGGCAGCGGCCCGCGGCCTCGTGATCCGAGCGCACTGGGTGCTGCTGGTGCTGGGCGGGCTCGGGCTGGCCTGGGGCCTGGCGTCGCTGGGTGGACCCGGCGGGGCGACCCGCGTCTATGCAGACGGCGGCGCAGTCGTGGTCGCGCTCTCCACGGCCTCGGTCATCGCAGCGGTCGCGACACGGGTCAGCGGCGCCACGAGGATGCTGGCGCTCCCGGCGGTTGCCTACCTCGGGCGGCTGTCGTACGCGATGTACCTATGGCACTGGCCGCTCCAGGTCTGGACGGGCCGGTACGGCTGGTTGGACCTGAGCGGGCTCGGCACGCCGGGGAGAGCGGGCATCCTCACAGCCCTGACGGTTGCGCTGGCGGCGCTGTCGTACCACCTGGTCGAGAAACCGGTCCGCTACGGCAGCCTCTCCCGGCTTCTCGCTCCCCGGCGGCTGCTCGTCGCGGTCCCTGTCGTGCTCGCGGCGATGTTCGCGATCAACAGCAGCCTCGTCGTGCCGCGCGCCGGCGCGGCGCTCGGCCGGGTAACGCGGACGATCGTGCTCGTCGGCGACTCGGTTCCCCAGCGGCTCGCTCCGGCCCTCGCCCGCGCCGCTGCCCGGTACGGCTATGTCGTGGTCTCGGCCACGCGGGGCAGCTGCCCGGCGACCGGTGTCGCCGTCGTCGGCGTGACGGGCAGGCCCTGGGGCGCGGGAGAGGTCTGCGCGACCGACGTGCCGGCGCGGCAGGACGCGGCAATCGCCAGATTCCATCCGGCACTCGTGATCTGGTGGAGCCGCTACGAGCTCGCCGACCGCGTCGACGCCCGCGGGCGACCGGTCCGCTTCGCCTCACCCTCGTACTGGAAGCTCCAGCAGGAGGCATTCACGGCCCGCACAACCGCCTTGACGCGCACCGGGGCGATCGTGGTCGCAGTCCAGGTCGAGCGCTCGGGCCTCGGGATGGCGACACGCTGCACGCCCCAGCAGTGCGGGCCTTTCCTGCGGCGGCTGATCACAGCAACCGCCGCCCAGGACACCTGGAACGCCTTCCTCGGGTCGCATCGAACAGGGCGGGTCCGGTCGATCAGCATCCAGAGCCTCGTCTGCCACAACACGGCGAGCCCGTGCAACGACAGGCTGCCGGACGGGTCGCTCGCTCGCCCCGACGGAACGCATTACTCGCCGGAGGCCGCTCCGGCTGTCGCGCGGGCCGTGATCGACCGATCTCTCGCGGCTGCCGGCCTGCCTCGGGCGACGGCCGCGCCACGCGTCGGCTGACGTGCTCTCCGCAACGGCTCGACGGTCTGGAGCAACAACTCGCTCGAGCGGCTCAACAAGGAGATCCGTCGCCGCACCGAGGTCGTCGGCATCTTCCCGGATCGCGCCGCGATCGTCCGCCTCGTCGGCGCCGTCCTCGCCGAGCAACACGACGAGTGGGCCGTCGCCCGCCGCTACATGAGCGCCGACTCGATCGCCAAAGCCGTCACGGACGCGCCGCTCGACGAGCCCGAGGAGGTGATGGCAATCGCAGCGGCCGCGTAGACGTCAAGCGAGGATGACGCACTCAGCCCCGTACACCACTTGACGGGACGTGGCCCGAGGCAGGCTCTTTGCACGAGCATTTTGTGGGAGTCGATTCGTTTGAGATTCGTCTGCTTGGGCCTGTCCGACGAGGCGAGGCGACAAAGCCTCCACGCCTAGAGTGACGCGCTACGGATGCCGGCTCGCCGCGCGCCACTCGGCGAGGATCTCGCCCGCCGTCGGCACGCCGAGCGCCCGCGACAACTCTGGGTAGCCGAACCCCGGCGTCCGCACGATCGCCCGGACCAGCGTGTTGCTCGAGTCGTCCGGCAACGCACGCGCGATCGCCTGGTACGCGGCGCGGCAGTGGACGCCGCACGACGGGCCTGCGGGCGCACGCGCCGCACCGGCCGCATCGTTCCGCAGCATGGACGGCACGGTCAGCGCCGCCACTGCCGCCGTCGCCAGCACCACTCGACTTCTCGTCCATCTCATCGTCCTGCCTCCTTCTCGTGGACTGGGCCCGACGGTAGGACAGGGGCGTCGGCGCAGCATCGGCGCGATCACCGAGATTGCGGCACGCGGCTACCGGTCTTGTGCTGCCGCGGTTGCGAACCGCTCGAGGGAGGTGCACCATCGATCCACCGGATCGTCATCGGCACGGAGGTCGTCATCGCCTCGCTTCGGCATGCTGGGTTGGAGTTCCTCGAGCGCGACCAGGAGCTGAGCGTTCTCGTCGAGGCGTTCTCGCAGGTCGAGGAGAACGGCGTCGGCCGGCTGGCGATCGTCTCCGGCGAGCCCGGCGTCGGCAAGACGACCCTGGTGCGACGGCTTTGCGAGGAGGCGAGGCCGGGCCGGCGCGCCCTCTGGGGGACCTGCGAGCCGCTTGCGACCCCGAGCCCACTCGCGCCGCTCGTGGAGCTCGCCGCCGAGTGCGGCGGCGAGCTCGAGGAGGTGGCCGGGCGGCGGACGACGCCCCATGCGGTCGCGATCGCATTCGCGCGTGAGCTCCAGCGGCAGCCGCCCTCGATCGTCGTGCTCGAGGACGCGCACTGGGCGGACGACGCGACGCTCGACGTCCTGCGGCTGGTCGGGAGGCGGTACGAGACGCTGCCGGCACTCGTCGTCGTCACCCACCGCGATGTCGGGCTCGACCCTCGGCATCCCCTGCGACGCGCGCTCGGAGAGATCCATCCGGGCGCTTCGGTGCGGCGGCTTCGGTTGCCGCCGCTCTCCTACGAGGCGGTGCAGAGGATCGCCGCGGAGCACGGCGCGGACGGCGACGAGCTCTATCGCAGGACCGGCGGGAACCCGTTCTTCGTCAGCGAGGCGGTTCGCGCCGCCGAGGACGTCCCGGCCACCGTCCGGGATGCGGTACTGGCACGGGCCTCGCAGCTGACGCCGCAAGCATGGACGCTGCTCGAGGCGGTGGCCGTCTCCGCGGCGCCGGCGAGCCTCTCGTTCCTCGAGGTGGTCGCACCGGGCAGCCTCGCCGCGGTCGACGAGGGCGCGATGGCGGGCTTCCTGTCCGTCGTCGGAGAGACCGTGCGGTTCCGGCACGAGCTCGCGAGGCTCGCGGTTCTCGACTCGATCGCGCCCCTGCGCCTGTCCTTGCTGCACCGCGCGGCGGTGCGCGCATTGGAGGCGGACGAGTCGGCGCCCGGCCGGCTCGCGAGGCTCTCCTACCACGCCGAGGCCGCGGGCGAGCGTGAGGCCGTGCTGCGGTACGCGCCCGAGGCGGCGGAGCTCGCGGCCGCGCATGCCGCGCACGGCCAGTCGGCGGCCGAATACGCGCGGGCGCTTCGGTTCGCCGACGGGTGCCCGCCCGAGACCCGGGGGAGCCTCTGGCAGCGGCGGGCCGTCGAGTGCTACGTCGCGACGCAGGACGACGAGGCCGAGGAAGCGTGCCGGCAGGCGATTGCCGCCTATCGCGAGCTCGACGATCCCGTGCGCGGGAGCGACGCCGTCCGCTTGCTGCCGATCGTGCTCCGGAACGCCGCGCGGGCCCGCGATGCGCTGCCGGCCGCGGAGCAGGCCGTCTCCCTCCTCGCGACCGCGGGCGCGCGCGAGCTCGCGCTCGCCCACTGTGCGGTCGCCGCGGTGAAGCTGCTCGCGGAGGACGCCGAGGACACGAAGCGATCGGCGAGGACGGCGCTGCACCTCGCCGGGCGGGCCGGCGACACCGCCGTCGAGAACGCGGCGGCCGAGCTGGCCGCCCTCGCCGACGCGCTCCGCGGGGACGCGAGCGCCCGCGTGTCGCTCGAGCGGGCACTCGCCGACGTGCTCGAGCACGGCACCGGCGATCAGCTCGGCAGCGCGCACACGCGGCTCGGGATGGCGGCCTACCGGGAACGCTCACTCGCGAAGATGGAGCACCACGCCACGGTCGGGCTTGCGGTCTGCGAGGAGCATGACCTTCCCGTCTGGGGACGCAACCTGCTCGCGATGAGGAGCTGGATCGAGCTCGCGCGCGGGTCGTGGGACGAGGCCGCGCGGACAGCCGAGCTCGCGATCGCGCTGGGTTGCACCCTGTCGACGCTCCAGGCGCGCGTCGTGCTCGGGCTCCTGCGCGCCCGGCGCGGCGACCCCGACCCGTGGACGCCGCTGGCGGAGGCAGCGGCGGTCGCCGAGGCGAACGGTCAGCTCTGGTGGACGGGGCAGGTCGCGGCCGCCCGGGCAGAAGCGGCGTGGCTCGCCGGCCGATCGGACGAGGTCGAGGCGATCACCGGCGACACGCTTCGAGCAGCGTGCGCCGCAGGCTCCCCGTGGGTGATCGCGGAGCTCGCCGTCTGGCGGCGCCGAGCCGGGATCGTCGAGGAGGTGCGGGGGGACGGTGGTGGGCCGTTCGCGCTGGAGCTGGCCGGCGACCCCGTCGGCGCCGAGCGGGCATGGCGCGGTGCGGGCTGCGTCTACGAGAGCACGCTCGCGCTGGTGGCTGCCGACGACGAGGCACTCCTGCGCCGCGCGCTCGACCGGCTTCAGCGGCTCGGCGCCCGGCCCGCCGCTGCGATCGTCACGAGACGCCTGCGCGGCCTCGGCGCACGCGGCCTGCCCCGCGGCCCGCGCCCTTCGACCCGCGCCGGCATCGGCGGCCTGACGCGGCGGGAAACCGAGGTCCTGGATCTCCTCGGCGCGGGTCTACGGAACCGCGAGATCGCACAGCGCCTCTACCTCTCACCGCGAACGGTCGACTCGCACGTCGCGTCGATCCTCCGCAAGCTCGGCGCCGCCAACCGCGCCCAGGCCGTCCGGGCCGCGGAACGTCTCGGCCTCGCCGGTTGACCCGGCCGGGGCGGGCGCACCGCTCGCCCCGGCCCTCGCTTCCTCAGGCGTAGAAGTACGGATCGAGCACCCGCACCTGGGCGATGCGATCGACCGGAAGCCTGTTGGCAGCTGCGGTGCGGCGAATCGCTTCCGGAGTCGGCGCGTCGTAGACGCAGTACGTCGTCTTGCCGTCGTCGGCGACGTACGAGTGAATCCACGTCACGCCTTCCTCGGCGTTCCGGTCGACGATTGCCGGGAGCGCGTCCGCACTCGGAGCGGGCTGGCCGTCGGGGAAGGTGCGCTCGACGAGATATCTCGGCATCGTCGGGACTCAGCCCTGGTTGTACGCCGAGACGAGCGGGTTGGTGCTCGCGAAGAGCCCGTTCGGATTCGGGTACCAGAGCCAGACATGCAGCGTGATCAGCAGCGGATGCCAGAAGCTGAACGCCGCGGCCGATCCCGGCGCGGTCTTCGGGCATCCGGCCTCGGTGGCCGACGGCACGAAGCTGCCGTCCGTGTAGTGGCAGCCGGCGCCGAAGGCGCCGTACCGGGCGCCCGGGAACGGTGCCTTCGCGGGCTTTGCCGTGTACACCCACTCGAGCGCGGCGAGCTGCCAGTGCGATCCCGCGTGCTCGTAGACGAGGATCGGCGGCTTCTGCGGGTCGAAGCTCTTCACCCCCGGGTTCATGTAGTGGTAGCCCATGTTCGGGATCATCTTCGTGATGATCCGGTAGCCGTCGCGCCTCGCGAGCGGCAGGTTGGTAACGTACTTGGCGGTCCCTTGCCGCGCGGCGGCGAGTTGCGTGACGAGCGACGACGGGATCGCGGCCGCGCGCGTGTGCTGCGTCGCCGGTCTTGCCGACGCGGTCGCCGCCGTCAGCGCGAGCAGGGTCACGGCGCCGAGAGCGGCAGCGCCGGCGCTTGCCAACGTTCTCACGAGATCTCCTTTCACTCGTTTCGTCCCACGGCTCGAACGTACGAGCGAACAGGCGACGCGACATCGGTAGGACGACCGAGCTTGCACCATCGCCGCTACGCAACTTACGCGGCCGGTGTGTCACTCCCGGCGACAGGCTCGGTCAACCGAAGGTATCGACCTCGACCTGCCAGCTCGTGCCCGGAAACGAGCTGACCGCGAGCCGATAGCTGCCCGGCGCGCCGCTGACCGGGACGGTGCGGATCCCGGTTCCGTGCGCGACGAAGCCGCCGCTCGTGAACCACGATCCATCCTCCGCCCAGCTGACCTGGGCCACCGGGGCTCGCCACTCGCCGGCGGAGCGGAGCCGGAAGACGACGCGCCAGCGCCCGGCGACCGCGAACGGGTCGCTTTCGAAGCTGCCGCTCCCGGACTGGGCGAGCACCGGCGTCCAGCGGTGAGTGCGGGACACCGTCAGCCTCACACGCGTTCCCGAGTACACGGTCGCTCCTGCCCTGGGGAGCTGCCGCAGCACCCGGCCGGCAGGTGCGTTCTCGTCCAGCCGGTACACGAGGTACGAACGGAGGTGCTTCGCCTCGAGCTGCGCACGCGCTTCTTCGAGCCCGACGTTCTCGACCGGCGGCACGACCGCACGCGGGTAGCCGGACGCCACGAGGACCTGGACGGTCGCCGGCCGGCGAACCCGACTACCGGAGGACGGCGTGAGGCGGATCACGGTCCCTTTCCTGATCGTCCAGGAGGGCGTCCAGCGGACGCGTCCGGAGAACCCCTTCCCCGCGAGGGCCGCGATCGCCGCCCGAGCGCTCGCAACGCCGATCCGGACGGACGGGACATCAGCGAGCGGCGACCCCTTGCTCACCGTGAGCACGACCTGCGTGTCGCCGGAGACGCGCGCTCCGGCCGGTGGTCGCTCGCCGATCACGCGCCCGGCCGGAGTCCGCGTCGAGTAGACGCGGCGCACGGCGACGGTCGCGTGCGGGAGCGTCTCCGCGAGTCTCGCGTGAGCGGCCGCCTCGCTCAGCAGAACGACGTTCGGGGTCTGCACCGACGGTCCGTGGAACACGCCTGCGAGGATCGCCGCCCCCGTCGCCGTCGCAACGGCGAGCGCAACCAGCAGCCGCCGACGCCAGGCGCGGCGACGACGAGCCGCCAACGGAGGCGACGGTGCGGCCGGGAACGTTCGCGCCTCTTCGTGGCGTTCTCGTGTCAGCGTCGCCCGCTCCGGGAGGAGAAGCTGTGTCGGTCGGCTGGCAAGGTCGTCCGTGCCCGGCGTCGACGAGACTCCGTCGGCCCGGGCTGCGAGCGCCGCCGGCGCGAGCGCGAACGCGCGGAGCGTCCGGGCTGCTGCGGCAGCATCCGGCCGAGCTGCGGGAGCACGCGCCAGCAGCGCATCGACGAGAGCGGCGGCCTCCACCGGGAGATCGGACCGCACCGAGCGCAGCGCGGGAGCCGGCTCGTGCGCGCGTCGCAGTCCAACCGCCAGCCGGTCGTCGCCGGCGAAGGGCAGCCGACCGGCGAGCAGGAGGAACAGGATGCAGCCGAGCGCGTACAGGTCTCCGGCGGCGCCCACGTTCTCACCGGTCGCCTGCTCCGGAGACCAGTACTCCGGTGTTCCCATCAGCGTCCCGATCGACGTCTGGCTCGAGGCCGAACGGGCGATCCTGGCAAGCCCGAAGTCGGTCGTCACCACCCGGCCCGAATCGCGCTCGACGAGGACGTTCGCAGGTGTCAGGTCTCGATGCACGATGCCTCGGGCATGCGCGTGTGCCAGCGCCTCGGCGATCTGGGAGCCGTACGACGCCGCCTCTGCAAGCCCGAGCGGCAGCCGGCCGAACGTCTCCGCTGCCAGGTTCGGCCCGTCGACGAACTCCATCACGAGGAATGCGAGCTCGCCGTCGTCGACGTAGTCGTATACGCGCACGATCTGCTCGCAGGCGAGGCCGGCCAGCGTCTGCGCCTCGCGTTCGAACCGGCGCCGGAGATCGGGGTCGGAGGCGACGAACGGGCGCAGCACCTTCACCGCGACGTCGCGGCCGAGCCGGAGATCGCGAGCGCACCAGACGACACCCATGCCGCCTTCGCCGACCGGTGCGGCCAGCCGGTAACGACCGGCCAGCGTCTTCGCCGACGGCCCTCGCCGCGAGACTCTGGCTGCTCCACGCACCGCACGTACCCCCGGTCGGTTCGTCGGGAACTCTATATCGACGGCCGATCCCCGCCGTGCGGGGCGCTCGCGATCGCTAGCATGTGACCATGGCGAGGAAGCTGCTCGCCGGGGTCGTGGCCGGGTTCGCACTCGGGGCCGTTGCGGCGGCTGGTGCGAGCCAGTTGCCCAACCTCCGTTCTGCACGGGTCGTCGACCGTCATGTCGCCGTCCAGGTTGCGGTCGGGGACATGCGGCTGTCGCAGCTGACGGTAGCGACGCGCCCCACGGTCGACGGGTACGGCGCCTTGATGTCGAAGAACGTGCGCCTGCGGGAGACGATCCAGCTCGCTCCGTCGACGACCGGCGTCGTCAGCTGGCGGAGCACGAAGACGCTGGCTCCCGGGACCTATTTCGTGCAGGTGGTCGCGTTCGACAATGGAGAGGGCGGGATCACCGACTGTCCTCCCAAGCTGCGCAACTGCCTCGTGCACTGGTCGAACGTTCGACGGGTCGTCGTCCCGTCGGGCTGACGATCGGCGGCCACTCCCCGGTACACACAAGAGAAAAAAGTGCGGGGCCGCGTTCCGGCGGCCCCGCACTGTCCATCGGTCGGGGACGCTCAGCCGCTCTTCCCGCCCGGAGCCGGGCAGGGATTCGAGGCGAGAACGTTCTGGAAGTTGTTGTACCGCTCGGTGATGGTGAATCCCGCTGCGGGATACGGCGACAACAACAGGCCGCCGTACTCGGCGGCCGAGTTCCCGCCGAACGTGTTGGTCGATCCGGGGATGCTGCCGCCGCCCTCCTGCCAGAGACAGGAGCCGTCAGCGGCGGTGGTGGTGCTGAAGATCGGATAGAACGTCGCGCCGTTCGGCGGATTCACGCACCCGGTTCCCGGGCTCGGATCGGCCGGATTGCTGACGTGACGCTGGCAGGTGTTGTTGCTCGAGAAGTCCGACCCTTCGATGCGTGGAAGGTCGGCCTCGAACGCCGCCTGCTGGTAGTTCCGGAGGCCGCTGGCCCCCGGCCCGGTGAAGAGCGGGCTCGTGAACTGGACCGGTGTGGAGACCGAGCTTGGATCCGCGCCCGGGCTCCCAGGCCAACTGCCGTTCTGGTACTCGGGCCCATCGAAGTCGTTGTCCGATCCGACGCACCCTGTCAACGAGCCGATCGAAGTTCCCGTCGGATCCACCAGCGGAGCGGGGAAGCACGGGAAGTCGTCGCTGTCCACGGTCGGGTCGGTCGCATTGGGCGCGCCCGCCGCCGCGCAGCGGAACCGGTTCGTGATCGCGTTGCAGTATTCGAAGTGACCGATCTCGTCCGAGAAGGCGACGTTGTACGAGTGCGCCGCCCACAGGTTGCGTGTGCTCGGACCCGAGGTGCTGAACATCGGGTGGTAGGCGTACTTGACCATCGTGCACGTCGACGCGGTCGGCTGGAAGAGTGCATGCCCGAAGCCGTTGGCGGTGCTCGCGGTCATCGAGCCGCTCTGCCCGGTCGTCAGGTCGTGGATCACGACCTGGAAGCCGTCCGGCGTGTCGTGCATGTCCACGGTGAGCTTGTCGCCGTTGTTGTATTCGAGCGTGTCCGCCGTCACCACCGCCTGGTTTCCGAAGCCGGTGTCCGGGCTTGCAGGCGCCACGGGAACGCCGCTCTTCGTGACGATCGCGTAGTTGACCGGCTCGGGGCCGAGGAGGTTGTTGCACGTGGCGTTGTTGGCGACGCCGGTGTTGGAGTTGGACTGCACGCTGTCGATCGTCAGCGCCGAGCACCATTTGCCGTCCTGGTTCCCGTTCGCGTCCGTGCAGCTGACCGGGCCCCATCCGGGCGGGTAGAACTGCATCTCCATGTAGGCCTGTCCCGGAGTGAGCCCGAGATAGTCCGCCGACTTCGGGTTGGTGCTCTTGAAGATGTTCTTGTCCGAGTCGGCAGGACATGCGACGCCCGGATTGGGCGCGTCCTGGTCGTCGCACATGATCATCCCGAACCAGAAGGCCGGGCGAAGCTGGAAGTTCCAGGTGCTGCCGGTGCCGTCCTGCTTCGGCGGCGCGGCGGGATCGGTCGGCAGGGTCAGGTTGGCGTTCACCGAATTGCCGGAGCCCGGCACCGTCGAATAGAAGAGCAACGACGGCTCGTCGTGACCCGACACGTACTGGTACCCGTGCCACGACCACGGGTCGTTCTGCTCGGTGCACAGCTGCGGCCGCTGTACGCACAGCGGCAGGTTCGAGGCGGCGTGTGTCTTCGGCACATCCGCCGCCCCGAGCACGGCTGCGGCCGCAGCGATCGCAACGACGATCACTCCGGCAAGACCGAGGCGTCGTGGGACAGGAATCCGACGCATAGTCTCTTCCCCCTTGGTTCTCTTTCGTCCCCCGGGAGACGGGGAACAGGGCCGCGGGATCGTTACAAACGGCCCGCAGCCCGCGTCGCGGTCAACCGCCGTCGGCGCCCTGGCACGTCGAGCGGAGAGCGCGATCGCCGGCAGGGACGCCGATGAGACACGTCAACGACCGATCCAGTCAGGAGGAACGAGTGTTCACCGTCCGGCCCGCGCAGCACGACGACCGTCCGTTCATCGGAGGGCTCGTGGAGAGCCTGCTCGAGTTCGGCTCACCCATGTGGCGCCGGCCCGGCGAGCTCGCCGACGGGTATCGGGCCGCGCTGCTCACGGCGCTCGACGACGAGGGGCCGGAGGCGGCCACGCTGATCGCCGAGGATCGGGACGGCCGGCCGCTCGGGTTCATCTCGCTCCGCATCGCCGACGCAATCGGCTCCGGGCCCCGCTGCCACATCGCCGACCTCGCGGTGAGCCGGGAGGCGCGGAGGAGAGGAGTCGGCACGACGCTCGTGCGCGCCGCGGAGGTGTGGTGCGCGGAGCACGGCCTGGACGGAATCGATCTCGACGTCTGGGCCACCAACGAGCGCGCGCTCGCGTTCTATCGCAGCCTCGGATACGTCTCCGAGTCCCAGCGCCTGGTCAAGACGGTCGGGTCGCCGGCAGCCGAACGCTGACCTCGACGTGCGCGACTACTCGGTGCTGGCGGCTTCGAGGTCGCCGCCCTTCTTCTCGCCCGGCAGGACGAACAGGAACGCGTACGTGGCGGCGGCCGCTCCGAGGAAGTCCGCGATCAGGTAGACCCAGATCTTGCTCCACTCGAAGAGGCCGGTCACCATCGCGCCGATCGCGATCGCGGGGTTGAAGGCGCCGCCGGAGACCCCGCCGACGGCGTAGGCGCCGACGACGACGGTGAACCCGATCGCGAGCCCGTAGAACGAGTTGCCGAGCGTCCCGCGCGCGGTCGCCACGTGCAGGACGACCCAGGCGAGCGCAAACGTGAAGAGGAACTCCGCGATCAGCATCTTCCCGGAGCTCGCCACCGCAAGGTGCGACTCACGCCCACCGACGTAGCGCACCAGGAACCCGGCGATGACGGCCGCCACGACCTGGGTCAGGACGTACGCCGCGAACTCGTTCGCCGCCATCCTCCGGCGGAGGAACACGGCGGTGCTGACGGCGGGATTGAAGTGACCGCCCGAGACGTGACCCCCGGCGAACACCATCACCATGAGCACCGAGCCGATGGCGAGCGGCGCGAACGCACCCGCTCCGGCCTTCTCGGTCGCCATCCCGACCGTGAACATGAACAAGAACATGCCCACGAACTCGACGACCAGCTTGCGTCCGAGTACGGCGTCCATCACTGTCCTTTCTCGAGCTCGCAGACGACGGGTTCCACGGTCTCGTGTTCGCGCGGCCCGGCCGTTCACCTGCCCGTGAGATCGGCCTGGCGCTCGCCCGGAAGGCCGCCGAACGCGGCCTCTCCTCGCTCCGACGCCTCGCTAGCGGTCCTTGATCTGAACGCCGTGATGGGCGGCCTTCGACACCAGCCCGTCGAGCGCGGCGGCGGCCCCGCCGATGCCGGCGAGACTCCCGGTCCCGAGAACCCCTCTGAGCGCGGAGATCGCCGAGACCGCGGCCTGAAGCGGGCTCGCAAGCTGCTTCAGCACCGGCCCGTCACAGCGCGCGTCCTCGGCGGCGACCTTCAGCTCGTGGTAGGCGAACAGCGCCGATGCGGCCGCCTTCGTGAGCGCCTTCTTCCGCCCCGGGGCCCCCTTCGCGAATGCGCCCGCCCGGTAGGGCTTGTAGACGTAGCGGTGGAACGCTCCTGCAGCCAGGCCCGCATGCAGGAGGAACTTCGTCTTCGCGAAGCTGATGTGACAGGTCGTGACGACCTGGCCGTTCGCGGTCGTCGTCGTCGTGGTGGTCTTCCCGCACGCCGCGAGCGCGAGCACGAGCATCGCGACGGCCATTGCAGCCGCCGGAGACCGGAGCCGCCGAGCGCGTCTGCGTAGCCCTCCGACGTTCAGCCGGCCCTTCTGCGGCGAGGTCGCGGGCACGTCCCGACCTTAACGTTCCCCTTACGCGGGCGAGGTTTCCGGCCTCGGCGATGCGAGCAGCACCCCGAGAACGCCCGGGAACACGGAGGACGCCGCTGCTTCGCAGCGCTCGCATATTCGACGTAAGGGGGGACAATGCCCACGATCGGGATCATCGGCGCCGGCGTGGTCGGGACGGCCACGGGCGTCGGTCTGGCGCAGTACGGTCACCGCGTTTCGTTCGTCGACGTCGATCCGCGCCGGATCGACGCGCTCCGGACCGACGGGCTCGACGCGAACGACAGCCCGCGTCTCGACGAGCCCGGCTTCGTCTTCTTGACGCTCCCGACCCCGAACGACGGCTACCGCTGGCAGCTCGACGCGTTTGTCGCCGGGACGCGCGCGCTCGGCGAGGCGCTGCGGGGCAGCCATACGTTCCAGACGGTCGTGGTGCGCTCGACCGTCCCCCCGGGGACGTGCGATCAGCTGGTCGTGCCGCTGCTCGAGCACACGATCGGGCGTCCGCACGGCGACGGCTACTCGGTCGCGAGCAACCCGGAGTTCCTCCGCGCGCGCAGCGCGCTCGAGGACTTCATGCACCCGTGGATGACCGTTGTCGCCTCGCACAGCCCGCGCACGGTCGAACGCCTCGCGGCGTTGCTCGGCCCGTTCGGCGGAGAGATCAAGCGGCTTGCCGACCCGACGACGGCCGAGCTGATCAAGTGCACGCACAACCTCTTCAACGCCGCGAAGATCAGCTTCTGGAACGAGATGTGGAGGGTGTGCGAGCGCCTCCACGTCAGCCACGCCGACGTTGCGTCGACGGTTGCGCGATCCGCAGAGGGCTCGACGAACGTCGAGTACGGAATCCGCGGCGGCGAGCCGTACGGCGGCGCGTGCCTGCCGAAGGACACCAAGGGGTTTCTCGGCTTCGCCGCCGCGCTCGGGCTCGACACGCCGCTCCTCGAGGCGGTCGACGCGGTCAACGAGCGCATCGAGGACGGCGTCGACGGTAGCGGGAACGGAACCGCCGCGCGTGCGGTGGTCGAGGAAGCGCTGGTCGCGGCAACACACGCGCGGCCGAGGTGACCCGCGGATGAGCTGGGCTCGCTGGCTGCTCTTCGCGGCGTTCCTTCGCCCGCTCGCGGAGATCTACGTCCTCGTCCTCGGGCACTGGTGGGTGCGGGCGCGCTTCCTCAGCGACCCGACTCGGTTCGCGCGCCTGATCGTCCAGATCACGACCGTCGGAAGGGAGCAGGTCCGCGTCAACGAGATCATCGCGGAGATCCGCTCGTACCCGCTCTCCATGCCGTACGAGATCTGGGTCGTCAACGAGCCGGGGCACGGCGACACGTATCCGGATGCCGACCGCGTCGTCACGACGCCGTCGGACTTCACGGTTCGCGCCCAGTACAAGGCGCGCGCACTGGAGTACTCGCGACGGGTACGTCGCGCGCTCGGCCTGAACGGCCCGGAGACCAAGATCGTCTTCCTCGACGACGACACCTCGCCGACCTGGGAGTACCTCGAGACGGCCTTCGCGGCGGACTACGACGTGTGCCAGGGAACGACGGCGCCGCGGATCAAGTACGGAAGCCTGCCGTTGTGGCACTTCCTCCTCAGCCACGTCGACGATCTCCGCTTCCACAACTGCATGACGTACTGCTCCGTCTCGCAGGGCGTCTTCAACGCGCCGCTCTTCGTCCACGGAGAGGGCCTGACGGTCACGGGCCGTGCGGAGGAGGTGACGACCTGGGACTACCCGGTGTTCGCGTCGGAGGACCTCACGTTCGGCTGCAACGCCGCCGCGCGGGGACAGCGCTGGGGCTACTTCCACGAGTACGTCGAGCTCACGTCTCCCTGGACGTTCGGCGCCTACCTCAAGCAGCGACGACGGTGGATGTGGGGCAACATCCATGCGATCACGCACCGCGACGTGCTGCCGCTCGGCGCGGCCGTACGGGTGGGCATTCGCTACCTGCTCAGCCTCTACACGTTCGTGGCGTCCGGGATCGCGATCGTCCTCATCCTGTCGGGCGTCGTCCACGTCGCGTCGTGGTGGTTTGCGCTCTTCTGGTGCTCGCTCGTGATCTGGCTCGGCAACTACGCCGCCGGCGGATGGGTCAACGCCGGGCGGCGCGAGCCTGGCCAGTCCGCACTCGCGTTCTGGACGAACCGCGTCTGGCAGACGATCGCGGCGACGATCCTCGCTCCGGTCACCGCCACCTGGACGATCGTGGCGCTGGTGACGACGCTGTGGATGGGAAACCCGCGCAGCTTCGAGGTGATCCCGAAGACGGCGGGATCACGCGAGAGCTCCGACCGCGAGCGGAAGGCGGCATGAGGAAGCGGAGACGCAACGGCCTCGGCGCCTACGTGCTCGTGCTTGCCATCGTGATCGGCACGGCGGCGATCGCCACCGTGGTCGTCGGCAAGAACCGCCGGACGCTCTACTCGACCACGGAGCGCTTCCATCGGCACATCGTCTCGAACGCCTTCGACCCGATCAGCGCCGCCGAACGCGGGCTGCTGCCGACCGCGACGAGCACGCACCGCGGTGGTGCGCACGCCGGGGTCCGGGCGATCGTCGTCCACCCGGGGCGGATCGTGCTGCTCGCCGCGGGCAAGCCGGTTCGAACGATCGCCATGCCGAGGTCGCCCGCGACGCTCCGGGCGATCGTGCGGAGCGTTCGCGATCCGGACTGGCTGTCGGAGTCGCACGGGATCGTGACCCTCCGCGCAGCGGTCATCGCCGACCGCGGCAGCGTCCTGCGGGTTTCCGCGCCGCTGACGCGCGAAGTGGTGTTGACACGCCGGGCAGGCGTCTTCCTCGGCGCGCGCCATGCGAGGCTCCGCCTCGACGGCGTCGATGTGAGGTCGGGGCCGGTCGGCACGACCGACGACAGGCCGTTCGTCGTCGCCCAGCGAAGCTCGACGATGGTGATCCGAGGGAGCTCGTTCCGCGACCTCGGGCACGACTGGAACAGCTCCTACGGCGTGACGTGGGCGAGCGGCTCCGGCGGCAGGGTCGTCGATTCGCGCTTCGCCAACTGCTACATCGCGATCTACACCGATGCGGCGCACGACCTGCTCATCCGCGGCAACGTCCTACGGCGCAACACGCTGTACGGGATCGACCCGCACAGTCACAGCGGCCACATCACGGTCGTCGGCAATCTGTCCGAGCAGAACGGCCGGCACGGGATCATCTTCTCCCAGGACGTCACGGCGAGCCTCGTCCGCGGCAACACCGCGCGCGAGAACCACCTGAACGGGATCATGATGGACGCGAGCTCGACCGGCAACGTGATCACGGACAACGTGGTCGAGCACAACCACGGTGACGGCGTCGTGCTCGCCGACTCTGCCGACAACACGGTCACGAGCAATCGCATCCGCGGCAATCGCGTGGGCATCCTGGTGCGGGGAGCGAATCGCCAGAGGCTCATCCGCGGGAACGACGTCAGCGGCAACGCGCTCGCGGCGCAGGGCGTGACTCTCACCGGCAACGCGGTGCAGGACAACGGCGGCGAGTGGGAACCGGAGCGGGTCGCGGCGATCTGGTTCGTCGCCGTTCCGCTCACGGCGCTCCTGTGGTGGCTCACGTTTCGAAGCAGACGGTCGCGGGACCGCCGGCAGCGGCTCCGGGCCGCCGCGACCGCATGAGCGTAGGCTTGACGGAGCTCATCGAAAGCGGAGGTGCCGGCTTCGCCGGTACCGGAGCGGAGACTATTGGCCAACCGAAGGTTGCCCAATGAGCGTCGGGAGGCGGCAGCTGGCGCTCCTCTGCGCCGGCGGAGCCGTCGCCGCGATCGTCGGAGCGAGCTGCGGCTCCTCGCCGCGGGCGGGCACCCTTCCGGATCGCACGATCCACGTCGCCGTTGCTGCGCCGGCGCACGGGAGCGGGAGCGCGTCGCACCCGTTCGCCACGATCCAGCAGGCGCTCGCGGTCGCCCGTCCGGGAGACACGGTCCGCGTCGCCGCCGGCAACTACACGCAGCGGGTGTCGACCGTGCGCTCCGGCGAGCCCGGAGCGCCGATCACGATCGCCGGCGCGCGCGGCGCGAGGCTGACCGGAAACGGATCCGGCCACCAGGTCGAGATCCGGAGCAACTACATCACGCTTCGCGGCTTCACGATCGGCGAGGCCGAGAAGCTCGTCTGGATCGAAGGAGCTCACCACGTCCTCGTCGAGGACGACGTCCTCGAGAACGCCGGCGGCGAGTGCATCCGCGTCAAGTACCTGTCGACCGACGTCACCATCGCGCACGACACGATCGACCACTGCGGGCTCACGGGCTTCGACCTGGCCAAGAACGAGCACAACGGCGAGGGCGTCTACATCGGGACCGACCCGTACCAGCTCGGCCGGAATCCGACCTCGGCCCCCGACGCCTCCGATCACAACTCGGTGGTCGACAACACGATCGCGACGTACGCAGCGGAGTGCGTGGACATCAAGGAGGCGGCCGACCACAACCGCGTCGTCGGCAACGACTGCTCCCACTCGCGCGACCCGAAGGGATCGGGGTTCGACGCGCGCGGCAACGACAACCTGTTCCGCAACAACGTGTCGGCCGCGAATGCCGGCGCCGGAATCCGCTTCGGCGGGTACGGCGCCACCGACGGGACGCACAACACTGCAATCGGGAACGTCCTCGTGGACAACGAGGGATACGGCTTCCTCGTGCTCCGGCAGCCGCAGGACCGGGTCTGCGGCAACGTCGTCCTGCAGAGCAGGCTCGGCGTCTCCAGCGTGCCTGGCGTCAAGCCGACGGTGGCATGCTGACGGGCACGGCGGGCGGTTGCCAGCGGCCCCGGCTCGACCACAGCCAGGCGGCGAAGGCGAGCGCGGCGATCGCGACGAACAGGAGGATCCACTCGATCGGGGCGGCCGCGCTCGCCTGGACGTTCCGGGCCGGAGTCAGGACGAAGGCGGCTGGAGCGTGCGGCGGCCGCTTCCCGGACGTGCCCAATGACACCTTGGGCTCGCCGGTCGCGAGCAGCAGCGCCGCGACGAGGACCGTGACCGCGGCGACCGCGGTGAACGCGACGAGGACGAGCGGTCGACGGCGGGCGTTCTCCCGACCGGCGGGCTCGGGAACGATCCCGCGCTCGGCCGCCCAGGAGGCCGCGAACGAACGCGGGTCGGCCGCACTCCTGCCGAGCAGCTCCTCGGCCGAGATACCGTCGGCCTCGGCCTCGCGGAGATCGGAGGCCAGATCCGCCGCCATCTCCTCGGCAAGGTGGTCCGGGACGCCGAGGCGCCTCCACTCCCGACGGCACTGCTCGACGAAATCACTCATGAAGCCACCACCTCGATCTTGACGGGAGCGAGCACCGCATCGACGGCATCGCGGGCGGCTCGCCACTCGGACACACCCATCGCGAGCGCCAGCCGCCCGGCGCCCGAGGGGCGGTAGTACTTTCGCGGCGGGCCGCCGTCGCTCGCGGCGCGGTAGGTCTCGACCAGGCCGTCGCGCTCCAGACGCCCGAGCAGCGGGTAGATGGAGCCCTCGCCGACGATCGCGAGGCCGCGGTCGCGCAGGCGCCGGGTCATCTCGTAGCCGTAGGCCGGGCCGTCGTCCATCACCGCCAGCAGGCACAGGTCGAGCACGCCTCGGAGGAGCTCCGTCCGCCGTTGCGAGCCAGGTGCCATGCGCCGCATGATAGCGGCCTGAGCCTTGCGGCGCAAGGGTCCTGGAACGAGCGCGTTCGCTCCTCGGGACGTCGCTGCGTCCTGACGCGCGGCTCAGTACGAGCGGGGCATCCCGAGCACGTGCTCGCCGACGTACGCGAGCACGAGGTTGTTCGCGACGGGCGCGACCGAGTAGAGACGCGTCTCGCGGAACTTGCGCTCGACGTCGTACTCGGCGGCGAAGCCGTACCCGCCGTACGTGTCGAGACAGGCGTTCGCCGCGGCCCACGATGCCTCCGACGCGAGCAGCTTCGCCATGTTCGCCTCGGCGCCGCAGCGCTCCCGCCGGTCGTAGAGCCAGGCCGCCTTGAAGCGGACCAGCGACGCCGCCTCGACCGCAGCATGGGCGCGGGCGACCGGGAACTGGACACCCTGGTTGGCGCCGATCGGGCGTCCGAAGACGATCCGCTCGGAGGCGTAGCGGCTCGCCCTGTCGACGAACCAGCGGCCGTCGCCGACGCACTCTGACGCGATCAGCACGCGTTCCGCGTTCATGCCGTCGAGGATGTGGCGGAAGCCTTCCCCTTCCTCGCCGACGAGCGCGTCGTCCGGCAGCTCGACGCCGTCGAAGAAGACCTCCGTCGTGCCGTGGTTGATCATCGTCCTGATCGGGCGGATGGTGAGGCGTGTCCCGGCGTCCCTCATGTCGAGCAGGAACGTCGACAGGCCCTCGCTCCGCTTCTCGACCCGTTCGAGCGGCGTCGTGCGCGCGAGCAGGAGCATCAGGTCGGAATGCTCGGCCCGCGACGTCCAGATCTTCTGTCCGCGGACGACGTAGCCGGCGGCCGTCTTCTCCGCGGCGGTCCGGATCGAGAGCGTGTCGGAGCCGGCGGCAGGCTCGGTGACCGCGAACGCCTGGAGTCGTAGCTCCCCGCTCGCGATCCGCGGGAGGTAGCGCTCCTTTTGCCCGGCGCTCCCGTGCCGGAGGATCGTGCCCATCGTGTACATCTGCGCGTGGCAGGCGGCGGCGTTGCACCCCGACGCGTTGATCTCCTCGAGGATGACGCTCGCGGCCGTCAGGTCGAGCCCGGCGCCGCCGTGTTCCTCGGGGATCAGCGCCGCGAGCCAGCCGTCGTCGGTGAGCGCCCGAACGAACGCGCTCGGATAGCCGTCGGGCTCGAGGCCGCGCCAGTACTCCCCCGGAAACCGGCCGCACAGCTCCGCGACGGCCGCCCGGATCTCGACGAGCTCCGCCGGCAGGTCGAAGGTCATCCGTGGCCAAGTCTGCCCGGCACACCAGTCGAACCCGCGACGGGGCGTTAGCATCCGACCCGCTGACGTGGACGGCTCGCCGGACCGGCGGGGGGCGACGACCGGCAAGGACCCGGAGGACGACGGTCGGCAGCGCCGCCCGCGGAGGGTCTCGCTCGCTCTCGGCGTCGCCCTGATCGCGTTCCCCGGAGCGGCCCTGGCCGTTGCCTCGGGCCCCGCGGCCCCGCACGCTGCGCGTAGAACGCAGCCGCCGCCCGCGCCCGCCCGGCTGCGCGCCACGTCGCATCGCACCCGTACGTCCGTCCCGGCGCGGGTCCGCGTCCCGATCCTCGTCTACCACGTGATCGCGCAGCCCTTCCGGGACTCGCCGTTCCCGGGGCTGTACGTACCGCCCGCCCAGTTCCGGGCGCAGATGAGCGCGGTCAGCCGGGCCGGCTTCCACGCGGTCACGCTCGACCAGGTCGAACGCTCGTGGAGCGACGGGCCAGCCCTGCCGCCGCATCCCGTCGTGATCAGCTTCGACAACGGCTACCGCACGCAGTACACCCGGGCGCTGCCGGTTCTGCGCCGGCTCGGTTGGGTCGGGGTCGAGAACCTCCAGCTCCAGGGGCTACCGCCCTCGCAGGGCGGACTCGGCCCGGCCGAGGTACGTGCCCTCGTGGCGGCGGGCTGGGAGCTCGACACGCAGGGCTTCAGCCACGCCGACCTCCCTTCGCTCGACGCGGCGGCGCTACGACACGAGCTCGCCGTCGCGCGCGCGGAGCTCAGGCGGCGCTACGGCGTCCCGGTCAACTGGTTCTGCTACCCCTCGGGCGAGTACGACCGCGCAGTCGTGGCGGAGGCGCGGCGCGCGGGCTACGTGGGTGCGACGACGATCCTGCCGGGCTGGGCGGCACCCCGGGAGGACCGCTACCGGCTGCCGCGACTGCGCGTGCTCCGGGGCACGACGCCCGCCGCGCTGCTCGCCGAGATCGCGGATGCGCGCCTGGCGCCTCCGCCGCCTGCCGCGCACGTCTAGCCGTGCGCGACGCGGGACAGCGACAGGTCCTGCTCGCGGCGATGGCGGAGCAGCACCGCCGCGAACGCGAGCGCGCCGATCGTCAGGAGCGCCGGCAGGATGACGAAGAAGCGCGAAAGCGGGACGTAGCGAAGCGCCTCGCCCGCGGCGACGAAGCCGAGCGGCCCGGCCATCGTCGCGACGGTCATCACCGCGGTCAGCACCTTCGGCCGCAGCGCCTCGGGCGTCCGCACCGTGAGGAGCCCCATCATCGGGGCGTTGACGAGCGGCGTGAAGAACCCGACCACCGCCACCACGGCGATCGACGCCGTCGCCGGCAGCGAGAACGCGAGCAGGAAGAGCGGCAGCGGCATCGCGACGATCGCGACCGCCGCGAGCTTCGGCAGGTCGACCGTGCGCACGAGCCGCTGCGCAACGAGCGCGCCGCACAGCGCTCCCGCCCCGAACGCGCCGAACAGGAGGCCGAGCACGCGCGCGTCGGCGTCGAAGCGGAAGTACGCCAGCCCCTGCAGGCCGACGATCATCCCCTGCACCGCGAAGTTCAACGCGCAGGCGACGATCATCACCGGCCCGAGCAGCCCGTCGCGCAGCAGGAACCGCAGCCCGGCGAAGATCCCGCGCGACTCGGCGGTCGACGCTACGGCGGACCCCGCGCTCACGAGCAGCGCGATCGTCAGGAACGAGAGCAGGTACGAGCAGCCGTCGACGACGAGCACCGCCGACGGGCTCGCCGCCGAGATCACGAGGCCGGCGAGCACCGGGCCTGCGATCTGCGTGATCTCGTTCGCCCCCGCCAGCACCGCGTTGACCTGCGCGACCGTGCGCTCGTCGTCGCCGACGATCTCCGGCACGACGAGCCGCGACGACGCGAAGTAGGGAGCCGTGAAGACGCCGATTGCGAACGTGACGGCGAGCAGCGCCGGGAACGAGAGGTGGCCGGTGCGGTGCAGCACCGGGATCACGAGGAGCAGCGGCCCGCGGACGGCGTCCGAGATCAGCATCGTCCGCTTCGCGCCGAGCCGTGCGATCACCGAGCCGGCCGGGATGCCGACGACCGCCACGGGAAGCATCTCGGCGGCGAGGACCCAGCTCATCTTCGCGGTCGACCCCGTCGCCTGGAGCACGAACCACGGCAACGCGATGAACGTCATCGCCGAGCCGGTCAACGAGATGAGCTCGGCGACGATCAGTCCGGACAGCGAGCGGCTGCGCGGCATCCGCCGATAATAATACGTCTGTACGGTTTTGTAAAGTTAGAGTAGGAAGGTGCCGAAGGTGAGCCAGGAGCACCTCGAGGCCCGTCGGGCCGAGATCCTCGAGGGAGCGCGCCGCGCATTCGCGCGGCACGGCTACGACGGCACGACCGTCGCGCGGCTCGAGGCCGAGATCGGCCTCTCGCGGGGGGCGATCTTCCACTACTTCGAGTCGAAGCTCGACCTCTTCGCCGAGCTCGCGCGCGCCGACAACGAGCGCTACCAGCGCCTGCTCACCGAGGAGGGGATCGAGGCGGTCATTCGCGCGATCGCAACCGCCGACCGCGACTGGCTGACCGTGCTCGTCGAGACCGAGGTGCGCCTCTGGCACGACGCCGAGTTCGAGCGACGGATGGAGACGTCGCAGCAGAACGACGAAGAGATGTACGAGGCACTCGCCCGCGGGCAGGCCGAGGGCCGGCTTCGCTCCGATCTCCCGCTGGCCGACCTGGCCGAATTCCTGCTCGTCGTGATCAACGGGCTCGCGGTGCGGGTCGCCGGCGAGGACTCGCCGAACATCGACGCGTTCGTTCGCCTGGTGAACGACGCCGTCTCGCCGCGCTGAGGTCCGTCGCTGCGGCGGGCGAGCCGGCGGGGCGCACTCCAGGCATCGAGCCGACGCTCGCGCGAGAATGCGCGCATCGTGGCCGCGACCGATCACGGACCAACTCATGGACCTGACCACTCGTGCTGAGATCACTCGTGGTGGGCACCCGCGACACGATCGCGGGCACGGTGTACGGGACGATCATCGTCCTGTCGGTGCTGACCGCCGGCGCGCCCGCGTTCGAGCACAACCAGTGGAAGCTCGAGATCATCGCCGGGCTCACGGTCGGCGTCTTCTGGCTCGCCCACGTCTACACGCACATCCTCGGCGAGAGCATTCAGGAGGGGCACCGCCTCGACCACGGGGAGCTGACCGTGATCGCCCGCCGCGAGCTCGCGATCCCGCGGGCCGCGGTGCTCCCGATGGTGGCGATCGCGCTCAGCGCGGTCGGCGTCCTGAAGACCGACACGGCGCTCTGGCTGGCCGTCGGGATCGGCGTCACCACCCTCGTCGTCCAGGGCGTGCGCTTCGCGCGGCTCGAGCGGCTGAGTACGATCGGGATGATCGTCTCCGTCAGCATCAACCTCGCCTTCGGCCTCGCGCTCGTCGTGCTCAAGACCGTGCTGGCACACTGAGGAGAAAGGAAGGATCCATGGCCACCACCACGCCCGCTCGCCCCACTCTCACCGACGAGCAGTTCCGCGACCTCGCCGCGCTGATCAAGGACGCGGACAGCGTCGAGCTCAAGCTGACCGTGCCTGATACCGACCATCGCACGACGATCAGCTCGCTCGGGATGGACCCGCTCGACGCCCAGATCCGGCAGGTCTTCTTCTTCGATACGCCCGACCTGACCCTCGACCAGCACGGCATCGTCGTCCGCGCGCGCCGCATCCAGGGAAAGGGCGACGACTCGGTCGTCAAGCTGCGGCCGATCATGCCGTCCGAGCTTCCCGGCTCGATCCGCAAGTCCCCGAGCTTCGGCGTCGAGGTCGACGCGATGCCGGGCGGCTTCGTCTGCTCCGGCTCGATGAAGAACGCCCTCCCGGCAGGCTCCGTGAAGGAGTTCCTCGGCGGCAGGAAGCGCCTGGCCAAGCTGTTCTCGAAAGAGCAGCGCTCGCTCTTCGAGAAGTACGCACCCGAGGGCGTCGCGCTCGACGAGCTCTCCGTGCTCGGCCCGGTCTTCGTGCTCAAGCTGAAGTACACGCCGGAGGGGTTCGCGCGCAAGCTCGTCGGCGAGATGTGGCTGTACCCCGACGACCGATGGATCCTCGAGCTGTCGACCAAGTGCCTCCCGAGCGAGGCGTTCCAGGTCACCGGAGAGGCGCGTGCGTTCCTGACGGGGCGCGGCGTCACGTTGGGAGGCGAGCAGCAGACGAAGACGCGCACCGCGCTCGAGTTCTTCTCGAACCGCCTGAAGACGGCGCCGACGCCCAAGCAGACGGCGGCGAGAGCCCGCGCCAAGCCGGCTGCGTCGTGACGGGGCCGGTCTACCTCGTCCGCCACGCGAAGGCCGGCCACCGCGAGCGCTGGACCGACGACGACGAGCTGCGACCGCTCACGAAGAAGGGCCGGCGGCAGGCATGCGCGCTCGTCGAGCTGTTCGGCGAACAGCCGTTCGCGCATCTGCTCTCGAGCCGCTACCTGCGCTGCGTGCAGACCTTCGAGCCGCTCGCCGAGGCGCGCGGGCTACCCGTCGAGGAGGTCGACGAGCTCGCCGAGGGAGCGTCGCGGGCGGCGTCGGTGGGGCTCGTGCTTCGCGCCGCCGAGGACGGCCCGGTGGCCCTCTCCACCCACGGCGACATCATCGAGCACGTCCTCGACGAGCTGACGACGAAGCAGGTCCCGCTCACCGGGCCGACGCTGCTCGAGAAGGGTTCGACCTGGGTGCTCGAGGTCGCCGACGGAGCGTTCCGCGCCGGGCGCTACCTGTCGCCGCCCTGAGCAGGCTCGACGACGAGGACGAGCTGGTCGCGCGAGACGACGCGCACGCTCTCACCCACGCCGGCTCCGGCCGCACAGCGCGCCTGCCAGATCTCGCCGTCGAGCTGCACCTGGCCCTCGGGCCGGCACGAGGAGATCACCGTCGCCTCGCGGCCGACCAGCGTGTGCGCGCCGACCGCCACGGGCCTCCGGCGGACAGTGCGGCTCCAGAGGTAGAGCTCGCCGATCCCGAGGATGAAGCACGTCCCGAAGCCGACGATGTTCCACGGCGAGCCGAGGACGATGAGCAGCACGAACGCGAGCACGAACAGCACGTGCTCATCATCTCAGTCACGCCTTCGAATGCGAACGCAGCCACGCGAGCACGAGCCCGCGCACGCGCGGCGCGTACGGTGCGTCCTCCACGAGCTGCCAGCCGTGGAAGGCGCCGGGATAGAGCGCGGTTCGCTTGTCGCGTGAGCCCGCGCGCCGCAGGAGCCGGAGCGCATCGGCCACCGACAGGTAGCGGTCCTCGCGCGAGCCCACGATCAGGAGCGGCGCGTGCAGCCGCCGCACCGCCGCGAGGCCGTTCAGCCCGGCGCCGGCGATCTGGGGCTCTCCCGACAGGCTCACGACTCCCGCCAGCCGAAGACCCGGCGCGTAGGTGAGCGCGGCGGCGCCGCCGAACGACGCCCCCATCAGGAACACCTTGCGCGCGCCGTCGGCGCGGAGCCGCGCGATCGCGCCACGGAAGTCGCGGCCGAACGCGAGCGATCTGCGGATCGATGCCGGTCGCTGCGAGTCGCCGAAGCCGCGGAAGTCGAAGGCGAGCACCCGGATGCCCGAGCGCTCGAGCGTCGCCATGTACGGGAGCCAGCCGCACAGGTCGGCGGGCGACTCGTGTGCGAGCACGACGCCGATGGTTCCCGTTCCGGAATCGACCGCGTAGAGACGGACCCCGTCGGATGCGCGCAGCCAGAAGGGCTTCGCCGTGACGCCGGACGTGTCGCCGCACTTGGCAGCGAGCGTGCGCGGCACCGGCCCGCCCGCAGCAGCGAGCGAAGCAGCCGCACCGACAGATGCGAGCGCCACGACGACCGACCGCAGCGCCCTCACGGCGAAGTCCTTGCCAGCTCGGCGAGCTTCGTGACCGTGTTCCAGTTTCGGATCGTCGTCGGAACGTCGAGGCGACGGAGGAGGTGACCCGGCAGCTTCGTGCGCGCCATCCCGTTCGGTAGGTACAGGTAGAGCTCACGGCCGGCGACGGCGAACTGATCCGGCAGGAAGGCGTCGCGGTCGATCGCCGAGAGGGCAGACGCGACCGGCTTCTCCGCCATGAAGCCGACGTGGAGCTTCGAATGGTCGACGTCGGGAAACGGGTCGCGCTCGAGCGCTCGCCGGAGGTCGGCGGCCGAGCGGATCACGACGTCGACGGAGATCCCGAAGCGATCCACGATCGCGTGCTCGAGCGCATCGGGCTTCGGCACACGCGGTGCAGAGAAGAGCACGTTGCCGCTCTGGATGTAGGTGCGCACGTCGACGAAGCCGAGCGACTCGACGGCGTCGCGCAGGTCCGCCATCGGCACCTTCCTGCCGCCGACGTTGACCGCCCGGAGCAGCGCGACCACCGCAGGCACGTCAGTCCGCCTCGACGACCGCGCCCTTGCCGATCACGACGATCCCGCCCTCGGAGACCGTGAAGCGCTCTCGGTCGCGCTCGAGGTCGACGCCGACCTGCGCATGCGGCTCCACACGAACGTTCTTGTCGACGATCGCGTTGTGGACGACCGCCTGCCTGCCGACGTCGACGCCGTGCATGAGGATCGAGTCCTCGACCTCGCCGTGCGAGTGAACCCGGACCTCGGGCGAGAGCACCGACCGACGAACGGTCGCGCCCGAGACGACGACGCCGGCGCACACCATCGAGTCGACAGCGTGGCCGATCCGTCCGCTCTCCTCGAAGACGAACTTCGCAGGGGGCAGCGGGTCGGGCCACGTGAGGATCGGCCACAGCCGGTTGTAGAGGTTGAAGATCGGATCGACCGAGATCAGATCCATGTGAGCGTCGTAGAAGGCATCGAGCGTCCCGACGTCGCGCCAGTAGCCGCGCTCGCGCTCGTGTGTCCCCGGGACGTCGTTCAGCCCGAAGTCGTACACCTGCGCGTCGCCGCGCTCGACGAATCGCGGGATCAGATCGCCGCCGATGTCGTGGTTCGAGCGTCCGTCGGCGGCGTCGGCCGTGACCGCGTCGATCAGCGCCCTCGTCGTGAAGACGTAGTTTCCCATCGACGCGAACACCTCGCCGGGCGAGTCGGGAAGCCCGACCGGGTCCTTCGGCTTCTCGCGAAACGCGCCGATCGACTGCCCGTCGGGGCCGGTCTCGATCACGCCGAACTCACTCGCCTGCTCGATCGGCACGCGAATGGCGGCAACCGTCACCCCGGCGCCGCCGGCCACATGCTGCTCGATCATCTGTTGCGGGTCCATGCGGTAGATGTGGTCGGCCCCGAACACCGCGACGTACTCGGGCCGCTCGTCGTAGAGCAGGTTGAGGTTCTGGTAGATCGCGTCCGCCGAACCCTGGAACCAGTACGGCCCGCGGCGCATCTGCGCCGGCACCGGCGCGACGTAGTTGCCGAGGAGCGGCGACAGGCGCCAGGTCGCAGCCACGTGACGGTCGAGGGAGTGGCTCTTGTACTGCGTGAGGACGACGATCCGCAGCAGGCCGCCGTTGACCAGGTTGGACAGGGCGAAGTCGATCAGGCGGTAGTTGCCCCCGAACGGCACCGCCGGCTTCGCGCGGTCGTCCGTCAGCGGCGCGAGCCGCTTGCCCTCGCCGCCCGCGAGCACGATCCCGAAGACCCGCACGCGCGCGCCGGCCATGGGCGCAACCTAAAGAAAAGGTGGCGATCCCGTCGAGCGACGTCTGCGCGAGCTGCGTCCCGTCGTCGGAGCAGGTCGGCTCGGCGGACGGCGACGAGTCATCCAGCCCCACGGCGGCGGGCAAGACGGAGATCAGCCGCTGCGCAGCTTCGAGCCGCCCTCGCGCACGGCGAGGGTGATCAGCACACGACAAGCGGCGTGATCGGCCAGGCAGTCGCGGGTCTCGCATTCGACCTGGGTGACCTCGACGCCGGTCAGCGCCTCGGCGGCGAGCCCGATCCACATCCCGCGGTCGATCTCGGCAGCCTCGGGCCGTGCGCGCACGAGCGGCCGCAGCGGGCAGGTCGGCGTCGCGAGCACGGCTCCCCGCTCGGACACCTCCTCCACCGACGCCTGGTAGCCGAGCCGCCCGACCGCGGCGCAGACGCGCTCGAACCCGGTCCGGAGGGACGCCGACGGGCGGAGCTTCGCCGCAGCGGCCAGCTCCGTTCCGAACGCCACGCCGACCTCGCGCAGCCGCGCCCTGCGACCGCGTTCAGGCAGTGCATCGAGCAGGTGGCCGAGCAGCGACTCGTAGCGGCGCGCCGGGAACTCGATCGCGACGAGCTCGGGCGGCACGGCGTAGGTCTTGGCAGGCCTCCCCGCGCCCGGGCCGGACCTGCCCGTCCGGCGCTCGTAGCCGGCGACGAGCAGGCCGGCTGCGGCCAGTCGCTCGAGCCGCGAGCGGGCGACGTTGCGATGGACGTCGAGCGCGGCTGCGACCTCGTCGGCGGTGACGGGCCGCGACTGCGACCGCGCATGGACGAGCGTGGCCCGTAGCTCGGGGTCGCCGATGGCGCTCAGCTCGTCCATCTGTTTCTAACGCCAAGCTAGCAGGATTTAGAAAAGCGCCGTCAGCCGGCGATGCGGTAGGGCGTGAGCCGCCACGCCGCCCACGTCCAGTACCAGGCCGGAGGCTTCTTCGGCGCCGTCGCTGGCCGCTTGCCTCCCGTGTGCTGCCACTCGAACAGCGAGAAGGCCCAGCGCGGCAGCGCCTTGGGCACCGTCGCCGGACGCAGCCGCGGCCGCACCGCAACCGGGTGCGAAACCTTGCCGAGGTTGCCGGAAGGGTCGACGGCGCGCACCCGGTAGACGGTCAGCGCGCCCGGATGGAACGCGCGCACGACGGCGCGGCGCGAGCTTCCCTTCAGCGTCTGGACCGGCGTGCCGTCGAGCAGTACCTGGTACGAGGCGACGGTGCCGCTGTCGTCGGTCGCGCCCTGCCACTGCAGGACGAGTGCGGCGCCGTTGAAGCGGCCTGCGAACGCCGGCGGCTGCGTCGGCGGGGTCGTGTCCGTGCGCAGGCCGTAGTAGCCGGGCAGGAAGGTCTGGATCTCGGGCGTGCCGTCGGGATCGAGCGCGTAGCCGGCGTCGACCGGGACGGCTCCGGCAGCGAGCTTCGGCAGCGCCCGCCAGTGCGTCCCGTCGGCCGAGTACGACGGCTGGAGCCCTGCTGCAGGCACCAGGAGGTGCAGCGTCAGCGGCGCGTCGAAGCGATCGACCGCGGCCTGCGTATCGGCCCGCGTGACGGTGAGCTGCACCGCGTATCCCGTCGTCGTCGCGGGTTGCGAGGTCGGCGTCAGCGTCACCACCACCGGCTCTGCAAACGCCTGCGCGGGCCAGGACGCGGCCGCCTTGCCGTCGCCGGAGCCGACGGCGCCCCCCGTCGTCGGCACCGCCGGCGACGGCGTCGTCGTCGGCGGTGGGAGCGGTGCCGCGACCCCGCCGACGACCGGGCCGTCGACGTAGTCGTCGTCGACGTTCAGCTTCACGCCGCCCCAGGTCTCGTCGTGGCCGCCCTTGTACTGGTGCACGCGCTGGTGGCTCGCCCACAGCGTGTCCGAGACGTGCGGGTCGCCGAACACGCCCTGAACGCCGTTCCAGTTCGCGATCCACACGGCGTCGGGAATCGAGGCGCCGAGGACCGCGACGTCGCGGATCGTCGACGCGGCACTGCCGTAGACGCCGGCGACGTAGCCGATCGCGCGCAGCTCGCCGACCCAGCCGCCGACGAATGCCTGCACCGACCTCGTGCACGACGCATTGTTCGTCGCGTAGCCCTCGACGTCGAGGTACAGCGGGCTGCCCGCCGGCAGGCCGAACTCGTTCGACTTCGACACGGCGTCGTCGGCAGCGGCCGAGCCCTGCGCCGCGGCAGTCGTCGGGTTCGACGAGATCTTCGCGAGCCCGGAGTCGCTCACGCACGGAGCCTGCAGGCCGACGTAGAGCGGAAGCAGGCTCCAGCCCATCGACAGCGTGGTCGCCACCCAGGACGAGGAGAGATTGCCGTCCCTGCACGCCCGGTTCACGCCGCCGAGGTAGATGCCGACCGCACGGTAGGGCGACGCGGACCATGCGGTGAGCGCGGCGACCGACGGCGCCGTGCACGTCTCGAACCCGAAGCCGGTGAACACGTCGGCGCTGCGCTGCCCCGTCGCGCCCGACGGTCCCGGCAGCGCGAGGACGAGCAAGACCGCGAGTGCGGCTCCGGCGGCGGCGAGACGCCTCACCCGGCCAGGGTGCCGCCCATCTGTGAAGAAACCGTCAGGCCGCCGAAGATCGCGGTGCCAGGCACTCGGTGCCCGGCACCTGACCTACGTCAGGCGCGCGTAGCCCCACCGCGCGAGATCGTGGTGGAGCGCAGCGATGTAGGCGCGGCCTGCCGGCCCGATGCCATCAGTCGATTGCCGCCGAAGGCCGGCTCGGCCGGCCGGGAGGCGAAGGGCGAAAGCGCGACGGCACGCGAAGAGGGAGGGATGGGCCTCGGGAAGGGAACCGCAGGCTCTCTTCCCGATCCTGCAGCGGCGGCATCACGCGGCCGCCCCGAGCACCCTTCCCGGCGGCGCGGAGGGCGCGGCGGTACGCCTCGACCGGCGTTGCCCCCGACGCCATCACCTCGCCGGTCGAGCGCATCTCCGGGCCGCGCGCGTCGGCGCCGGCGAACCGCTCCGAGGGGAACACCGCCTCCTTCGCCCACGCGCGCGTCGGCTCGGCGCGCTCGGGCAGGCCGAGATCGCCGATCGACTCGCCGAGCAGGAGCCGCACCGCGTGCTCGACGAGCGGGACTCCGGTCGCCTTCGCGACGAACGCGACCGTCCGCGACGCGCGCGGGTTCGCCTCGAGCACGTACAGACGGCCGCCGGCGACGGCGAGCTGGAGGTTCAGCAGGCCGCGGACACCGACTGCGCGCGCGACGAGCGACGCTGCCTCCCGGATGCGCCCGTCGAGCTCCCGCGTTACCGACGGCCCGGGTAGCACGCACGCGCTGTCGCCCGAGTGCACGCCCGCGGGCTCGACGTGCTCGAGGATCGCCGCCGTCCACGCCTCCTCGCCGTCGCTCAGCACCTCGACGTCGAGCTCGAGCGCGCCGGCGAGGTAGCGGTCGACGAGGCAGGGCCCGGTGACGTCGAGCTCGCCCTCGCTCCAGGCGACGTGCATGCCCCGCCCACCGAGCACGTGATGCGGCCGCACGAGCACCGGAAAGCCGAGGCGCGCCGCGATGCCGCGCGCCTCGTCGGCGTCCCGCGCCGCGCCCCACTCCGGCGCGAGGTCGCCGACGAGCTCGGCGAAGCGCGCGCGGTCCTCGGCGGCGTCGATTGCGTCGAGCGGGTCGCCGAGCAGCGGCACGCCGGCCGCAGCCAACGCAGGCGCGAGCCGGAGCGGCGTCTGCCCGCCGAACGAGACGGCGACGGCGAGCGGCCGCTCGAGCTCGCACACCTCGAGCACGCGCGGAGCGGTCAGCGGCTCGAGATACAGGCGGTCGGACGTGTCGTAGTCGGTCGAGACCGTTTCGGGGTTCGAGTTGACGAGCACCGCCTCGTAGCCGAGCTCCTTCAGCGTCCGGGCGGCGTGCACGCAGCAGTAGTCGAACTCGATCGCCTGGCCGATCCGGTTCGGCCCCGAGCCGAGCACGATCACCGCACGTCCCGACGGCGGCGGCCCCTCGTCGACGCCCTCGTGCGTGACGTAGTAGTAGGGCGTCTCCGCCTCGAACTCGCCGGCGCAGGAGTCGACCGCGAGCCGCACCGCGCGCCCCGACGGCGGCCCTGCGGCCGCAACCTCGCGCAGCTGCTCTGCGAAGTACGGATGGATGCCGGGCAGCTCGAGCCCGCGGCGGGCCGCCTCGACGTAGAGGTCCCAGCGCTCCGGAAGCGGCTCGCCGAGCAGCGACTCGTCGAACGCGACCGGCGACGACTCGCGGCCCTCGAACGCCTTGGAGAACGCCTCGGCGAAGGTGCGGCCGAGACCGAGCGCCTCGCCGATCGCGCGCATCTCGGCACCGAGCGTCCGCGCGGCCCACGGGAACTTTTCGAACTCGAAGCGCGGTGCCTTCACGGCGACGTAGTCGAGCGCCGGCTCGAACGCGGCAGTCGTCTGCTGCGTGATGTCGTTGGGCAGCTCGTCGAGCGTGTAGCCGACCGCGAGCAGCGCGGCGAGCTTCGCGATCGGGAATCCGGTCGCCTTGCTCGCGAGCGCGGACGAGCGCGACACGCGCGGGTTCATCTCGATCACGCGCAGCTCGTGCGTCTGCGGGTGCACCGCGAACTGCACGTTCGCGCCGCCCGTCGCGACGCCCACCGCACGCGCGGTCGCGAATGCCGCCTCGCGCAGCTGCTGGTACGCGGGATCGGACAGCGTCTGCTGCGGCGCGACCGTCCACGAGTCGCCGGTGTGCACGCCCATCGGGTCGAGGTTCTCGATCGAGCAGACGACGACCGCGTTGCCGGCACCGTCGATCATCACCTCGAGCTCGTGCTCCTGCCAGCCCTCGAGGTACTCCTCGACCAGCACCTGCCCGACCGGGCTGGCCGCGACCCCGCGCGCGATCGTCGCGGCGAGCTCGCCCTTCGAGCGCGCGACGCCTCCGCCGGTGCCGCCGAGCGTGAACGCGGGACGTACGATCGCGGGGACGGGGAAGTCGACGTCGGCCGTCGACGCCACCACCGAGCGCGGCACCGGGAGCCCGACCGCCTGCACCGTCTCGCGAAAGCGCTCGCGGTCCTCGGCGCGGTGGATCGCGGCCACATCGGCGCCGATCAGCTCGACGCCGCAGCCGACGAGCTCGACCGCGAGGTTGAGCGCCGTCTGCCCGCCGAGCGTCGGCAGGATCGCGTCGGGCCGCTCGCGCGCGATCACCTCGCGAATCGTCCCGGCGTCGAGCGGCTCGAGGTAGGTCGCGTCGGCCCATTCGGGGTCGGTCCTGATCGTCGCCGGGTTCGAGTTCACGAGCACGACGCGGTAGCCCTCGCGCCGCAGCACGCGGCACGCCTGCGCGCCGGAGTAGTCGAACTCCGCCGCCTGCCCGATGCGGATCGGGCCGGAGCCGAGGATCAGGATCGAGCGAAGGTCGGCGCGCTTCGGCACGTGTCGGCGAGTCGGTCGAAGAAGGGAAGCGCGTCGAGCGGGCCCGGTGACGCCTCGGGATGGAACTGCACGCTGTCGTAGCCGTCGCCGTGAAAGCCCTCGCACGTGCCGTCGTTCAGCGAGACGTACGCGGCGTCGTCCTCGGCGGCGACGCAGAAGCCGTGGTTCTGCACGGTGACGAGCACCCGGCCGCTCTTCACGTCCTGCACCGGATGGTTCGCGCCGCGGTGGCCGAAGTGGAGCTTGATCGTCTCGTGGCCCAGCGCGAGGCCGAGCAGCTGGTGGCCGAGGCAGATGCCGAACAGCGGTACGCGGCCGAGCAGGTCGCGCGCCGTCTGGATCGGCCCCTCGAGGACG
>DASUZZ010000019.1:0-29146 GCA_036376615.1 Gaiellaceae bacterium | reverse complement strand
CGCGACGCGGCAGCGGAAGCGCGAGGCAGCGCCGCCGACGTGGTAGAGCAGGCGCGCAGGCGGATGCGTGGACAGCGAGTGCCGGTACCGCGAGCCGCGAACGGAGACCTGCTTGCCCTCGTAACCGAGCGCGCCACCGGTGCCGAGGCTGCCGTAGCCCACGCGGGCCTGCAGGGGCGTGAGGGTGTCGAGGTGCGTCAATCGGCCTCCTGGTCCTGCCAGACGACGGTGCCCGCTCGTAGAAGGTTGTTGAGGGCATCGACCTGCCGCTCCACCGCGAGCTGGCCGCCGACGAGACGGGCCGGAGCGAAGCGGGCTGTCTGCGTGATCATCTGGACGAGATCGTCGGGACTGCGATACGGCCGTCCGAAGAGGGCACGGCCGTCGTACACCGTTTGCGCAAGCGTGCGAGGAATCCCGACGCTCACCATCTGGTCGACGGAGGCGCTGCTCAGGCTCGCCGCGCCGGCGGTCGGGCTCGGCGATTCGATCGACGTGCTGTGGTACCCCGGAAGGAGCCGGTTGCCGACCGGGTCGTAAGGGCCGCGGCGCATGGTGATCAGACGGGGGAAGAGAAGCGCATTGGGGCTCGGCGGTGGCAGCGTCCGTGTTCTGTAGACGACCTCGGTGCGATACGCCCAGACGGCGCGCCCCTCGCTTGCTCGGAGCGCCTCGATCACCTCCCATTCGACGCGCTCCATCGCGTCATTCGCAGCCTTGTTCCCCGGTGCGAAGTTCGTGCTCTGATCCCGCCCATGGAGGCGGAAGCTGATGAGGTGAAGCTTGACCCACATCTGCCGGACGGCGTTCATCGCCCTCATCGCCGTGTCGGAGGGGATCGGCGCGCTCGTCGAGTCCTGCCCTGGGGCGCCCGCCGGCGCCTTCCGGGTCAGAGGTCGTGCCTCGACGGCAGACGCCATCCCGTTGGCCGCAACCGTGGGCGACTGCATGACGGTCTCCGGTGCGTCCGGATGGCCGATGAGGCCGTACAGCGGTCCGAGGAGCTCCGCGAGACGCTGCACATATGCGGCGCTTCCCTGGGCCGGCGCAGGCGCCCCGGCCGGTGGATTCTCCCACCGGTCGATTTCCCTCCGCGTGTTGCGCGCGAGCTGTAACGCGCGGTCTCGACCGGCAGCTGCCGGGATCTCCTGGGGGATGCGCGCGATGATCGCGTCGACGGCTTGTCGCGCCGGGGTCGGTGTCGTGGCGAGCATGGTCCGCGGCCGGCCGCCCTCCTCGTCCGCAGTGACGGTATGGCGATCCGGGCCCTCGCCGAAGCTGGCGGATGCGCTACCGCCTGTCGCGGGGCCGAGCCCGAGCCGCTCGAGAATTGCACGCCCGGCCGCGAGGGCGCGGTCGATCAGCCATTCGATCCCCTGCTCGACCCGTTCCTGGATCGCCTCGATCATCTCGTGGATGCGCCGGCCCAGTCCGCGCAGGCCGACCTGGTTGGCGAGAAAGCCGATCGCGACCGGCATCGCGCGGTCGAGGAGGTTCTCGAACATCGTCGCCGCCGCGCCGATCGCGCCCGTCGCGATCCCCGTCAGCGTGTCGAGCCACGTGTTGACGATCTCGAGGATCTGCCGCAGGTACTCGAGCGCCGACTGCACCGCGCGGTAGAAGGCGATGATCGAGTTGACGACGGCCATGATCCCGGTCGGGTCGAGCATCGAGAGGAGCCGCGCCGAGACCTGGCCGATGATCGTGTTCGTGATCCAGCCGATGATCATGTCGCGCGCGGTCTCCCACAGGTTCGAGAGCCGCTCGACGAGATAGCGCCACAGCCCCGCCGGCCCCTCGGTGATCAGGCGCGAGACGAACTCCCAGACGCCGGTGAGGAAGCCGAGCATTCGGCGGATGCGGTCGACGACCGGCTGGCCGACCTTGCGCGCGAGGATCGTCAGCACGCGTTCGAGCGTGATCCCGAGGATGTCGAGGATCAGCCGGAAGATCGAGCCGAACGACAGCTCGGTCGGCACGGTGATCCCGGCCTGTTGCAGCTGGCCGAACAGCCAGTTGACGACGCCGTTCAGCAGGTGCCGGCCGATCGCGCCGAAGAACTGCACGAAGCCCTGCTTGAGCGCCGAGAGGACGTTGCGCAGGAAGCGCACGGGGTCGGCGAGGATCAGGTCGAACACGCTCGCCGCCTTCGTGAAGATCGCGCGGACGAGGTCGATGGGCACCTGGAGCACGTCGAGCAGGAAGCGGAACACCGTCATCGCGGCGCCGGCGAGGTCGCCGTCGCGGAACACCTGGCGGATCGCCGTCATCGCGGTCGTGCGGATGCGCGTCCAGATGTCCGGGATCGCGAGGAGCGTCGAGAAGATGGGAATGCGGCGCAGGATCTGGTTCGTCACGAAGTCGACGATCGGGTTCCTGATGCACGCCGGAATCGCGTTCCAGATGCGCCCGACGACGAGCTCGACGATCGCGAAGATGTTGGCGACGACACGACCGAGCTTGCGCAGCACCTCGAGCACCGGCGCGAGCCAGACGAGCAGCCGGTTCAGTCCGCTCCGCACGTAGCCGGCGACCCCCTGCACCTGCTCGCTCGCCCACGCCGCGAGCTGCTGGAAGCGCGAGAGCAGCCACTGCACCGCGCCGAGGGCGAAGCGGAAGATCGAGCCGGCGATCGCGCCCGCCGCACTCGAGAAGTGGCCGACGAGCGTCGTCAGCTTGTCGGTCACCCACGCGGCGGCACGCGACAGAACACCCGCGACCGTGTTCACGGTGTTCTGGATGCCCGGGATGATCCGCCCCTCGAGGAGCCCGCGGTCCTGCACGACCGCGTCCCGGGAGCGGAGGCGCTGCGCGAGCCAGCGCGCGCCGTAGATCAGGCCCCCGCTCACCGCGGCGATCGCGATGATCGGACCCGCCGGCGAGAGCATCACGAGCACGCCGGCGATCACGAGCAGCTGTCGCTTGTACGGCTCGATCCGCGCCTTCAGCCAGTCCCACGCCTCGCCCGCCTTCCGCTGCACCCATTGCAGGAGCCCGTTCTGTCCCTCCGGCCCCTCGCCGACGCCGAGCTTGTTCTTGATCCACGTCCAGGCGCGGGAGAGCGCGTCGCGGATGGGCTGCGTCTTCTCCCACAACCAGCTGCCGAATGCCTGGATGCGCTCCCAGATCGCGCCGCCGAGCTCGCGCAGCCACTGCCACACGGGCGCGCCGAACCGGTTCCAGAGGTTCGTGAAGAAGTCGCCGACGCGCTGCGCGGCGTGCTTGACGCGGTCGATGACCGGCGAGGCGAGGCCGCTGACGACGTCCTGCACCTTCTGCGCCGCCTCCGAGATCGAGCTGCAGTCGCCGTGCGCCAGCTTCGTCGCCGCCTCCCGCATCCAGTCGACGAGGTTGCGGAAGTGGCCGCGCAGCGTCTCGATGAAGTCCGTGACGCTGCGGACCGGCGCCATCAGGGTGTTCCACACGGCTTCGAGCGCGGCGCCGATCCGTTCCTTCAGCCACTCGATGATCCCCTGCCGGAGGATCGGCTCGAGCTCGGGGGCGAAGCGGCGGACGAGGCCCCACGCGCGGTCCTCGAGCCACTGGATGCCCGCTTCGACGCCTTCCTCGACCGCGTGCACGACACGTCCGCCGGTCGCGTCCCAGGCGCGTCCGACCCACGACCGCTGCACGCGCGGTGCGGTGCGCCCGCCGACGCGCACCTGCTCGCCCTGGCGCACCGACTGCGAGACGCTGGCCGCCTCGCGCTCGAGCGCATCGCTCCGCCCGCCGTACGCCTGCATCGCCGGTCCGCCCTGCTGCTGCACCGCGTGCGCGACCTCGTGCGACATCAGGTCCAGGTTGGTCGCGCTCTCCCCGTCGTTGAGGTACACGTGTACGCCGTACGTGAACGCGCGCGCGCCGACGCTACGAGCCGCGTCGCGCGCGCGCCGGTCGTCGTGGACACGGACGTCCTCGAGGTCGATCCCGAGGCTCCGCTGCAGCGGCGCACGGACGGCCTGCGGCAGCGGGTCGCCCGGACCGGGTGCGACGACGACGTCGTAGGCGGGTGGAGGCACCGAGCCGCTCGCCGGCAGCGTCGCCACCGCACGCAGGCGGTGAACGGGGGGTGCCGTGTGGCGCGGGGACGGGCGCCTCGGGACGGGGGCCGGCTCCGGCTGGACGGGCGCGCGCGGGGCGCGCGCGACAGCGGGCTCAGCCATATGCGAGCTCCCCGACGCGCAGCGGGCACACCTCGCCGCTCTTGCGGTACTCGCGCTCGACGGCTGCGAGCACGTGCGCTCCGCGGATCGGCTCCCCGGCGTCCAGCGCGAGCAGCGACGCGTGCAGGGTCGCGTTGCGGATCTGCCCGCCGCTCAGCTCGCAGCGGGCCACGATCTCGTCGAGCGTCGCTGCCTCGACCGCGTGCAGCGCGGGCAGGTGCAGCGTCCAGATCGCCCAGCGCTCGGTCGCGTCGGGCAGGCGGAAGTCGACCACGACGTCCATGCGCCGGCGGAACGCGGAGTCGATCCGATCGCCCGCGTTCGTGGTCACGATCAGGATCCCCTCGAACGACTCGAGCCGCTGCAGCAGGTAGTTCGTCTCGAGGTTCGCGTAGCGGTCGTTCGCCGTCGTGACGGCGGTCCGCTGGGTCAGCAGCGCGTCCCCCTCGTCGAGCAAGAGCGCGATGTCCGCCTCCTCGGCGCGTGCGAACACCCGCGCGAGGTTCTTCTCCGTCTCGCCGAGGTACTTGTTGACGACGGTGGAGAGGTCGAGCCGGTAGAGGTCGACGCCGAGCTCGGCGGCGAGGATCGCGGCGGCGAGCGTCTTGCCGGTGCCGCTCGGCCCGGTGAAGAGCGCACGCACGCCGGGCGTCAGCGAGCGCAACGCGTCGCCGACTCCGTCCGCGAGCCGCTCGCGGTGGCGGCAGCGCGCCTCGAGCAGCATGAGTTCGTGCGCCGTCTCGTCGGGAAGCGCGATGCGTGTCCAGCTGCTGATCGTGTCGACGCGCTCCGCCAGCGTGTCGAGCAGGCGGCCGTGCAGGGCGCGCGACGCGTCGCGCAGGTCGTCCGGCTCGATCGTGGAACGTCGTGCGACCGACGCGTTCGCGCGTGCGAGCCACGCGACGCGCCGGACGTTGCCGGGGGTCATCCGCGCGCGGGCGGCGAAGGCGGCCACGGCCTCGCCGGCGTCGCCCGTCTCGGCGCGCCAGTGTCGCAGGCGCGCGGCCTCGTCCGGCATCGCTAGCTCGATGCCGACGGCGCTCTCGGCCGCGCTCCCGGTCAGCCCTCCCTGCTTGCCGAGCGCGAGACCGACCGGCCCCGCGTACGCCGTCGGCAGGTCGACCTCCGCGGTTTCGCCGGGCGCGAGCTCGAACACGCAGACGGGGAGCGACCCGGTGAGGGTGGCGAGCGGGCCGAGGAGCCGCCACTGCGCGTCGGCAGGCGCGACGTGCAGCACGCCCAGCCCGAGCTCCCGCGCTAGCGCGCCGAGCAGCGTGCGCCGGCCGCTGCGCTCGTGCCCGCGCACGACCACGGAGCGCAGATCGCCGGAACGAAGGGCCGTCGGCAGTCGTGCGGCGCCGGTCGCAGCCCTGTCGTCGAGGATCAGCTCGGCCAGCGTCGGCAGCTCGGCGTGCGCCTCGATTCGCAGCCAGGGCACGGGCTCGGGGTCGAGCTCGCCGCGCAGGGCCTCCCAGAGGAGCGCCGGGGGGCGGAGCGTCCACGCGCCGCGGGGTCCCTCGGCGTCGTCGGCCTCGAGCAGTCCGAGCCGAAGGAGGAGGCGCTCCGCGGCACGCGCCGAGCCGTCCGGCTCCCACGTCTCGAGGAGGCCCGCGGTCGGCCGCGAGCGGCCGGGGCCTTCGAGCGCCTCCCACACGACGCCGAAGCGCGCGTCCTCGTCGACGAGCCCGGCCGTGAACAACAGCCGGATCGCGGCCGGATCGAGCCCGGCGTCCGCGGCGAGCCGCACGAGCGGCAGGTGCGGGGCCGCGGCCGCCCACGCGGTGACCGCGGCATCCCACTCGGCACTGCTCCGGGCGCCGGCCTCCGCCGCGTAGGCGCCGAGGAAACCCGCGTCCTGCAGGTCGATAGGCAGCCGCTCACGCAGCGCGAGCACCGCACCGAAGAACTGGAGGCGGAAGTGCGCCTCGGGCGTGTGCGGCAGCGCGTCGACCGTCCTCATGCGAAGTGGAAGGCGAGCGTGCGCCCGGCTGCGGGAACGAATCCGGGGTCGTGGTCGAGCGCGGCGAGCCGGATCTCGATCGGGTGCGTGGCGAGCTCGAACGTCGCGTCGACGCGTGTTTCGCCGACCTCGATGCGCGCGGGCCGGCGCAGGAGCAGATCCGTCCGGACGCCCGTCGCGCGCAGCCTCGTGCGCACGCACCTCGCGGCGCGCGCGATCGCGTCGCCGTCGTCCCAGTCGTGCGGTGCGTCCGGCCCGGCAAGGTCGGCGAGCAGCCGCCACAGCGGGTCCCGCCGCTGCGGACGCCGAGCGAGGAGCCTGCCGCCGAGCAGCGAGAGGCAGCGCCAGAAATCGAGCTCGATGCCGGGGCGGCGGGGCTCGGTGAAGTCGCCGTACACGCCCAGCGCGAGCAGCACGTTCGTGAGGAAGAGCACTCCGCCGAGCTCCGTCGTCACCATCCGTCCCGGCCGCACGTCCACCGCGGGCGGCGGGGGCTGTACGACGACGGGCGGCATGGGCCGCTGCAGGTCGACATGGGGAGGGGAAGGAGCCGCCCGCGTCTCGCGCTCGTCCTCCGGAGGGACACCCGGCGCCCGCTCGACGCTCGCCCGCCTCGTCGGCGTCCCCGCCGGCGGTGTGGCCGGGACGGTGGGCTGCACACGCAGCGGCGCGGGCGTCTCGCGGCGGGCGGCGAGCAGCCCGAGCGCCGCGGGGAACGATTCGAGGCGAGCGAGCGCGGGCGCACGGCGCAGGACGAGTGCGAGCGCGACGAGCCGGCGCGTCTCCGTCGCGCGCGGCGGCAGGCCGTGCACCTCGGGCGCCACTGCGGCAAGTCGCGCCGCGAGCGAGACGACCGGCGGTTCGACGGCCTGCAGCTCGGCAGGCGCGGCTTCATCCAGCTTCGCGAGCCGCGCAGGGGCAGGCGCCACCCCGAACTCACGTGCGACGGCCGCCGCGACCGCCGTCGCCTGCTCCACGCCGAGCAGCGCGACGACCCGCGGCAGCATCCGCCACTCGGAGAGTCGCGCGAGCGCCGCCGGTACGAGGCGGGGACGCGTCACGAGCGTCCTCACGAGCGCCGTTCGCGGCGGGACGTCTGCGCCCAGCACGTCCTCCAGCCACCAGCTCGTGGGTGCGATGTCGACGGCGACCTCGCGGACGAAGCACGCGAGCCACTCCGACTCGTCGGCGAAGAAGACCGCGTTGGCGCCGGCCGGAACGGCGCCGAGCGCGGGCCGCGCCGCCGCCCGTGCGATCTCGAACAGCGAGTTGCCGAGTGCCCGCTCCCAGGCCGCGGGCGGCCGCAGCGCATGCCGTTCGACTCCGAGCGCGCCCGGCAACGGATCCGGGAGCCTGCGCACGATCAGCCGCGACCCGTGCGGCAGGCCGGTCGTGACGTCGGCCGCGGCGAAGAGACGCGCGAGGCGGAGCTCCGCCGCGAGCGGGTCGCCTCGCGTGTCGCGCACGCGCGCGCGGCGCACGGCGACGGCGGCCTGGCTCACCAGCGCAGGCCCCGCACCTGGAACCCGAACAGCTTCGCGTTCACGTTCGCGCCCGAGCCGGGATCGAGCTCCGCGACGACGACGTACTCGTAGCTCGAGTTGTCGACGGTGCGGTCGAGGTCGTTGCCCGTGAACGTCTGGCTCTTGTTGAACGTGCCGGTCTGGTCGTGCAGGTCGACGGTGCCGAGGTTGGTCTGGGTCCCGTCCGCGATCGACTGCCGGACGAGCTTGAGCTGGAAGGTGGTCGGCGCGTCGGCGCCGAGAGAGCCGAATCCCGCCATGCCGGTGATCGTGATCCCGTCGGGCAGCTCGAGCGCCATCCAGCCGAGGAGGTGCTTCGTGCCGTCCTGCTCGGCGTGGCAGTTGATCAGCTTCCACGGGTTGAGCCCGGCGCCGTTGTCCGGCTGCAACGCCGGCAGGTAGTTCACGGTCACCTGCTGGTTGGTCGCCTGGTCGCCGAGGAAGCCGGCGATCTGCAGGAGTGCGTCGCGCATGGCGTTGTGGTAGACGGCGCTGATCACGTCGCCGTCGTGCGCGATGGGGATCGCCCCGAGCGCGACCTGCAGCGACTGCCCGCTCGGGGCCGGCGGCGTCACGGGGGCCGGCGCGGGGGTCGGCGGGGGCGCCGTCGCTCCGCCGCCGGTCCCGTAGATGCCGCCGTAGATGTTCCCCCAGTCGATCGGGATCATGTACTGGCCGGGGGTGTACTGGGTGCCCGTGTACTGGGTTCCCGCGTACTGCGCGCCCGTGTACTGCGCCGCCGAGGCGGAGTAGGACCGGGTGTAGCTGACCTGTGCCATTGGTGTCTCCTTAGTCGACGACCTGCGCGGTGCGACCGGCGCCCCAGTACGACGAGCCGTAGCGGGCCGAGCCGCGCAGGCGCAGCGTTTGCTTGGCGAAGACGAGCGCGAGCTGTGTGACGCTGCCGGCGGCGACGGCGTTCACGTTCTCCCAGACCGCGTACAGCTGGACCTTCTCGCTGCCGTCCACCGGGATCGCCTCGTGCGCGAAGCTCTCGCGGACGAGGCTCGGCAGGTGGGCCGCGTCGAGGAACGCGACGTCGCCCGACGCCTGTGCGCCGAAGAACGTGTCGCGGTCGAAGCCGACCGGCGACCCGGCGCCGCCGATCGGCAGGATCCCGACGGGCGGCAGGAACGCGAAGACGTCCCCTGCGGCGAGCGCCGACGGCGGCGAGGAGCCGCTCGTCGCCGCCCGCAGTTCGTCGACCTGATCCTGGAACTGCATGAACGACGCCTCGCCCTCCGCGAGCACGCGGTCGGCCGCGAGCAGCGGCCAGCGCGGCGTCTCGTCGAAGCGCGTCACGCGCCGCCTCACGGCCCAGCGGTCGACGTAGACCAGGCCGGCGGTGCCGGTCCAGTGCAGCAGCGCGAGCGGCACCTCGTCGTCCGCGAGGCAGCCCGCGCGCAGGTCGTCGAGCATCCCGTACGCCAGGGGGACGGCGCCCCACGGGTTCGCGTCGAATGCCGCGCGAGCCGGGTCCGCCGTCCCGAGCATCAGATGCGCGACGCGGTTCCGCAGGAGGGCGTCGGAGCTGACGGCCGCGACGGGCAGCGAGAGCCGCAGCAGTCCGAACTGCACGCTCTCGACGGAGTACGCGGTGTTGCAGCCGGCGTCGGTGTTGCCGAGCCCGCTCGTCGGCGCCCGGCCGTCGGCTGTCTGCGCCGCGCGGATCGACAGCAGGTAGACGCCGGCGCCGGTGGTGTACGTGGCGGGCTGCGGCGGCGTGCAATCGCTGAAGACCACCTGCGGCACCGCGCCGGGCGCACTGGCCTGCTCGACGAGCGACACGTCCGTGCGTGCCGTCAGCTCGAGCACCTGCCCGTCGGGCGCCACCGCGAGGCCCGCCTCGACCGTGACCGAGGGTGCGTTGGGCTGGGCGCCGACCGTCGGCGTGACCTCGAGTCCCGCGACCACACCCGTGCCGAGCGACATGCCGAGCTGTCGCCGGGCTCGCTCGTTCGCCGACTGCTCACGGCCGAGGTCCTCGCCGGTGAGCAGCCGGCCGTTGAAGAAGTGGACGAAGCTGTTGCCGCCCGCGGTGACCGGCTCGTCGAGGTGGATCGTCATCTCAGAGCCCCGCGCTCACGTTCGTGATCTCGGCCATGAAGCCGACCGGCTTGCCGTTGGTGCTCGAGGCCGCGATGCGGACGAGGATGCCGCCTCTCTGTGCAGCTGCCTGCACCGCGGCCGAGGCCTTCGACAGGGCGGCCTTGATCAGCTCGAGCAACGGATCGCCGTCGGGGACCGGGACGACCTCGAAGGTGTGCATCGGGTCGCCGGCCGTGTTCAGGACGGGTGTCCCCTTGACCACGTGCGTGTCATCCGGGTTGAACGCCGGATACGCCAGGTAGAAGAACTGTGGCGGCACGACCGGCACGTCGGTGATCGGAGGCGCCGGCGGCACGATGCGCGTCGCCGTGAGCCCGCCGATCGCTTTCCCCTGCACTGTCCCGTTCTGGTTGAAGACGCCGGCCGCCTCGATGATGTTGGGCCCGGGCGGCCCTGGAGCGCCGTCTGCGCCCGCGGCCCCGTCGGCACCCGGCGCTCCGGGCGCGCCGTCGGCTCCCGGAGCGCCGTCCTTGCCGGGCGCTCCGTCCGCCCCGGGCGGTCCGGGAGGTCCGGGCGGCCCGGGCGGTCCCGCCGGTCCGACGCCGCCGGTTCCGGAGGCCGGCGGCGAGCCGAGCTCCTCCACGGCGCCGCACAGGAGCCATTCCTGCAGCACGCGCAGGTTGAGCAGGTAGGGGCGGTCGGTGTCGTCGACGTCCGCGCCGGTGTCGACCTGGATCACGCCTTCGGGCGTGTGCAGCAGCGGCAGCGAGAGCGCCGCGAGCAGGACCTCGTCCTCGCACGTGTCGCCCGTCGCCGCCGACCCGCAGCCACAGTCGCCGCCGCAGCCGCATTCGCAGCCGCACGACGTCCGCAGCAGCGGTCGCATCTCGGTCGTCCAGACGCGGAACGCGCCGCCGAGGTAGGCGCACATGTCGTCGCGCGGGATCGCGAGCGTCGACGGCGGGGAGGAGAAGACGAGCTCCGGCTCCTCGCACGGCGGCGACGCGAGCGGCGGCGACGCGGGCGGCGACTCGACGACGGTGGAGACGGCCGTGCGGAACGCGTCGAGGAAGTCGGACAACGCCGTGCCCGGCCCGTCGACGATCGGGATCGCGCGCAGCCAGCGCACGACCCCGCGCGTCGCCTCCTCGTCCGGCTGCCACGGCCGGTCGAGCCGCAGCTCGAGACGGAAGTCCTCCTTGAGCCGCGACGGCGCCGTCAGCTGGTCGTCGGTGCGGCAGGGCTCGCCGGGGATCGGCACGTCGTCGGTCTCGCACTCGCGGTAGCAGAGGACGACGTAGACCGGCAGCGGCGAGCCGACGGTCGTCAGCAGCCGGTCGATCTCGTCGCGGTTCGAGTCGAGCCACGGGTCGAGGTCGGCGCACTGCGCCGGCGTCACGCAGATGAGCTGCCCGCACGGCGTGACCGCGACGCCGGGCGCGACGACGACACGCGGGCCGGCGTCGCCGTCGTCGAGCGAGACCTTCAGCCCCCAGAGCGTCCCGTAGCCGACGACGTCGCGAAGCATCCGGCGGTCGTGCCCGGCGAGGTTCGCGTACTCCTGCGTGAAGTCCTGGACGCCGAGGACCATCCCCGTGACGTAGTTGACGTGCTTGAGCGGATCGAGCGGCGCGACGGCTGGCAGCGTCGGCGTCGGCGCAAAGGAGGTGGTCATGAGCTCTCCTGACGTGATCGATTCACGGGTTCAAGGTGTCGCGTCCAATCGAAGGGCGATCGCGGAGGACCGGAGGAGGCGGGCCGCCGAGCTCCGACTCGCCGAGGTGCGCCGTGCCGAGCACCGCGTCGACGAGCAGGCGCGGCGACCTGCTTCCGAGGTCGACGATGGTGTCCTCGCCGAGGCGCGCCTCGCCGAGCCGGAACGCCGACCAGAAGAAGCGGATGTCGTAGACGGTGTGGGCCGGTTTCTGGAGGTCGACGATGCGCGTCGCGAGCGCACGCCTGCTTTCCTCGTCGCCGCTGTCCGCGGTGCCGAGCGAGACGGGAAGCAGCACCGTGAACCGATGAGCCGCCGCGCGCATCGGTAGCACGACGGTCTCGTAGAGGTACCAGTCCTGCAAGGCGGCGCCGTCGGGTGGGAGCACGTCCGGCAGTTGCGCGTCGTCGATCGTGCCGAGCGTGTCCGCGCCGGCGAGCCCGTAGGCTTCGTTGACCTCCTCCACCCGCCCGTGCCTGCGGAGGAGGAACGCACGCCAGCGCACCACGTCGGTCGACGCGATCCGCGGGACGAAGCCGAGAGCGCTCTGCGCGACCTGCGTCCAGGCGTCCTCGAGACCCGGCGGCGGCGTGAGCGGGAACGGCGCCGACGACGGCAGCGCCACGCCGGCGGCCGCAACAGCGGCGCGCCAGGCCTCGTCGATCGCGTCCGGGCCGTCCGCGGGCGTCCAGGCGCCGGCCTGCGGTGCGAGCCGGAGCGCGCCGCCCGTCGGGTCGCCCGCGACGACGGGCGGCAGGCGGCGCGAGCGGAACGTCTCGACGATCCGCGCGCCGCGCTCCCACGGCTCCGGAGGCCGCGTGAACATCTCGTCGCCCGAGCACGTGTCGAACGCGAGTCGCAGCGCGATCTCCAGACCGGCGACCGTGCCGCGATACGCGAAGAACTGCACCGCATTGCGCAGGAAGACGCGCCTGCGCTCCTCGCTCCAGGCGGGATCGAGCGCGACGTCGAACCAGCTCGCGAGCCACGCGAGCGTCGCGGGCGGCGCGGTCCGCGGGTCGAACAGCACCTGGGCGTTCGCGATGCGATCCTCGATCGCGGTCTCGAGCCCTTCGAGGTTCGCGAGGAAACGATCGAGGAACGACGCCGACGTCGCGTCTTCCCGGTACGCGGCGGGCAGGTACTCGTGCAGCCACGACGTGCGCGGGTACGAGAGCCGCAGCGCGCGTAGCCGGGGCGACACGCGGCCGTCGCCCGCGAGCTCGAGCCGCAGCTGCGCGTAGCGGCCGACGGCGGACTGCAGCAGCGTCTCCCACGTCGCGTATCCGGCCGGGAGGGGCGCGGCGAACGGCTGCTCGCTGCCGGAGGCACGCAGGATCGGGTCGGGCTCGCTGCGCCACTCCGCCTGCGCGAGATCGGGGAGGTCGTCGGCCGCGCGGCTCCAGACGTGCAGCTCGGCCTCCGGCGGGATGCAGGCGTCGAGCAGCACGCGGTTCCAGACGCAGCCCGGCTCGCGACCGTCGAACGCGCGGGTGTCGTGGGTCGCGTCGAGCGCGTAGCGCGGCCGGCGCTGCTCGGCGAGCGCGATCCAGCCGTCGCCGAAGTCGTAGTACGCGCCGTCGGGTGTGCCGACGATCGCCTTGCCTCCGAACAGGCGCAGCGGGTAGTAGTCGCGCGCGAGCGTCGCGGTTCCGTCGTCGTGCAGGTCGAAGCGGTAGGCCTGGTCGCCCGTCGTGTCGACCACGAACAAGGAGGCGCCGACCAGCGCGAAGTCGTGCGCCGTCAGCTCGACGTCGAGCGCGACCTCCGCGAGGGCGATGGTGGGATCGACGGGCAGCCCCTCGCGGTAGCGCCGGACGAGCGATGCTCCCGTCGCTGCCCGATCGAGCACGAGGACGGTGCCGTCCGCCGCCGCCTCGACCGAGATCGGGTCGGCGCCGTCGAGCGGCAGCGCGTCACAGTCCGCGATGTGTGCGTGCAGCCGCGCGGGGGCGTCCGGCGTGCGCGCCGAGCCGTCGAGCGGCCGGAACGGTGCGACGTCGTCGGCCGGCGCCGGGCCGCGCGAGAGCACGAGCAGCTCCCGGTCGAGCTCCCAGAGGCGCTTGTTGTCGCGGTCGAGGACGAAGGCGCCGCCACCAGGCCTCGTCGCCGCGTCCCAGGGCGCGAACGCGACCTCGGCGGGCCAGACCGCCTGCGCCGGGGGGCCGCCGGACGCGAGATCGAACACGAGCACGCCGTGCGGGTCGAGCACGCCTACGACGAGATAGTGGTCTTCGGTCACTGCGAGCGCCGCGAGCTCGAGCGGCCGCGGCGGCGCCGGCGCGTCGAGGTCGCCGAAGTCGCCCGGGCGCGTGGTCGGCGCCGGCCCCGGCCGCCGGCCCGGGTGCAGCGACGACCAGAACTCCGTGGTCTCCCCGCTCCCGACCGACTGGACGCTGATCCCGGTGCGCGCGTCGTCGATCCAGTACCAGTTGCCGAAGCGGTCGCGTCCGGCGCCGCGGCGGTCCGAGAGCAGCGGCGGACGACCGGCCGTCCCGGCCGGGAACCGGTAGAGCCGCTCGGGCAGCGTCGCCTCGCCGCGCGTCTCGTCCCACGCCGGGGGCGGCGTGCACGAGGCCCAGTCGGCCGCGCCGAGCAGGAGGTGGTAGCCGGTGCCGTTCGCGTTCTTCAACAGTTCTCCGGGACGACGGGGACGGGAACGACGGTCTGGGTCGGCTGCGTGGGCGCGGCGACGGTCGCGGGCTCGCCGATCGCCACGGACAGGCCGATCACGCGCGGCAGGTCGAGGCCGCGGAACTCGATCGGATCGGCGGCGCTCGCGCCCTCGGCGATCTGCACCGGCCGCACGAAGCGCACACCGGGCACGCGGCTCGCGACCGCCTGCAGCTCGAGCCCGACCACCGACTTGCCGAGCGGCCACCCCCGTTCCTCGTGTACGTAGGGGGAGTCGATCGACACCGGAACGTCCTCGAACCACGGCGGCAGCGTCGGATCGACCGGCGCGAGGAAGCGCAGCAGCTCGGTGCGCACCGCCTCGCGCACGACCGCCTCGCTCTCGCCGGCGACGATGTCGATGCCGACCGAGATCGTGATCCCGCGGTAGTTCGGCCCGCGCAGGTAGAGGTCGGTCGTGACGAGGCGCCTCGGGTCGAGGTACGAGCAGATCGCGTCGAGGAACGCGGCGTCCGGCTCGGGAGAGTCGGGGTGCGCGGGGTCGGAACGCGGGACGACCATCACCGTCACGGCGCCCGGTGCGTCTCCGGGCTCGGTCGGCTGCAGCTCCGGGTTGAAGGCGGGCAGCACGTCGACCCGGCCGAGCTCGACACCGGGTGTGCGCCACACGATCGACTCGAAGTCGGCGACGCTGACGAGCCGGTCGCGGTGCTGGAGGTACCGGGCCGCCTGCTTCTCGCCCTCGGGGACGCTCTCCGCTTCGGCGCCGCCCCAGGTGCGCACCGGATTGCTCACCTTCATCCCGGCCGGCAGGGCCGGCGCCTGCGCGATCGCGCCGGCGGCGACGTTGCCCGCGTCGCCGGCGCCGTAGTCGTAGCTCACGCGCAGGATCGCGCCGGCGGGCGGGCGGGCGCCGCGGGCGCCGTCGCCGAAGGTGATGACGCCCGCGGCCTGGTCGAGCACGAACACCTTCGAGGGCGCGGCGGGCGGAGGTGGCGATCCCGGCGGGTCCGCGGGCTTCGGTGCCGGGACCTCCGGCCCCGCCGCGAGCAGATCGTCCGTCAGCGTCCACTCCTCGGCGCCCGTCACGGTCGTCACGAGGAGGCGCACCGAGTCGGGGATCACCGGCGTGCGGGAGAGCGTCACCTTCTGATCGGGCTCCCCGTTCGCGGGCGGCAGCACCTCGCCGGCGACGTGCGCGCGCTGCGAAACCGCGGTCGCGTTGATCCCGGCCCAGCACAACTTTGCGGCCGACCCCGCCGGCACCTGGGCCCGCACCCAGGTGAGCAGGCGGTCGGCGAGCTTCGAGTCCTCGAGGGTGGGCGGGAAGTCGCCGACACCCGACTCGAGCGGGTCGAGGTTCGTCCAGAGCGCGAACGCGTTCGCGTCCTGCGGCAGCGACAGCTGCACGACGGCCGGATCGAGCAGCGGGTTCGCGGTCGAGACCGCGTCGAGCGGGCGGTACTGCGGCAGCCGCTGCGACGGGTCGCTGGGCAGCGCGCCGCCCACCGGCAGCGAGTACGCGAGGGTCGAGTCCGACCCGGGGCGAACGAGGCCCGTCGGCGTCAGCGTCGCGGTCGGCTCGTCGATCGAGGGGACGATGCCGAGGCTGAGCGTCTTGCCCGCGAGCGCCTGGCGAGCGTCACGCCGGCGCGCGTCGAGCAGCGACGGATCGGCGGCGTCGCTCGCGCGCAGGAGCAGCGCGATCCAGACCGAGCCGTCGACCGTGTCCGCGAGCGCCACGGGCGCCGCGGTGTCCAGGGGCACCGCCTCGTAGAGCCGCAGGTCGTTGAGCGGCGGCTTGTTGCCCTGGTAGGACGCGTACAGCTGCTTGTAGTAGTCGACGACCTGCTGGGGCGGGTCGTCGAGCGGCTGCTTCACGTAGACGCGTGCCTCGACCGGCAGGACGTCGAGCCCCGCCTCAGTGCGGAACGGCACCTGCCCGGCCCGCACCTCGAGGCCCGCGCCCAGCGTCGTCGTCTGCAGCGCGCCCTTCTCGTTCGCGATCTGGACGAGGCCCTGCGCCGACGACGCGGGCGAGAGCGGCACGCCGAGCAGGGACAGGAACTTGCGGCGGCTTCGCTCCGGGATCTGGTTCGCGCGGTAGACGAGGCTCTCGGTCAGGAACGCGAACAGCTCGACGAGCGTGACGCCGGGATCGCTCTCGTTGTAGTTCGTCCACTCGGGGTTGTGGACGGGGATCCGCGCGAGCGCCTCCGCCTTCAGGTCGTCCTGGGTGCGCGGGTCGAGTTCCGGCACGGCAGCCATCAGCCGGCCAGCCTCACGGTGAGGGAGACGCGCTCGACGGCCTGCGTGGCGACGAGCCTGTAGGTGACGACGGCGGTCGCCGCCTCTGGGTCGTCCGGATCCTCGTCGACCGCCACCGACTGGACGACGACCCTGGGCTCCCATGCCGCGAGCGCCTTCTGGATCCGGTCCTGCAACGCGCGCCTGGTCGTGGTCGTGTTCGGCTCGAAGAGGAAGCGGCCGAGCCCGGCGCCGAACTCCGGCAGCCGGATGCGCTCGCGCTGCTCGGTGCGCAGCACCACCTCGATGCACTCGCGGATGTTGTCCTCGCCGGCCGAGAAGGCGACGCGCCCGTCGGCGCCCACGCGCGGCGGGAACGAGATTCCGGACCCGAGCCGTGCGCCGTCGGCGCTCACGAGCTTCCCGCCTTCGCCGTCAGCCCGATCGGGAAGCAGATCTTCAGGAACGGCAGCCACCAGAAGACGATGTTCAGGAGGCTGACGATGATCATCAGCATGATCAGCGCGCAGATCGTGATGATCGGGATCGAGAACGAGCACACGAGCCCGACGTCGAAGCTGTCGCCCGAGCCGACGCTGCCCTTCATCATCGCGGCGAGATCCGTCGCGCGGCTCACCTGCTCCCGCATCGCGTCCGAGAGCAGCACGCTGACGTTCTTCACCGAGCCGCGCAGGTCCTTCGGATCGATCGGCAGCGTGATCTGGATCGGGCGGGCGGGGGCGTCCGGGTCGAACAGCGACGCGATCTGGAAGTCGACGGTCGGCTCGCTGACGAGGTCGTCGTGCAGCGCGCCGCACTCCGGGCGGAGGTACACGCAACGGATCCGGTAGAAGGCGTTGCCCGTCGGGTCGAGCTTGGGCAGGTTCGCGGTCGCCGGCCCCGGCGTCGAGGGCGTCTCGCCGGTCGGAGGCTGCGCCCTCGCCGCCAGCAGGAGTTGGACGTCGCCGCGCAGCGTCTTCGCGTCCGGCCCGGAGTTGAGCAGGTCGACGTCGAGCGTCGGCGCGCCGCTTCCCGTGCCGTTGATCTGTGCCGCCTGCGCGGTCGCCGAGCGCAGGGCGTCCACCCAGGTCAGGCCGCTGTCGGCGGAGCTCTGGCGCAGCCGGACCTCGAGCGTCGTCGTGCCGTTGACGTGCGCCGCGATGCGGCCCCAAACGTCGGGCAGGTGGGTCTGCAGGAACTCCGCGAAGTCGAGCAGGAGGAAGCGCGACGCGTCGACCCGGCCGGTCCGCATCGCGGCCTGCGCGGCCGTCCACCCGGAGGCGTCGAGGTTGTCCGGCTTCGTCGGCGGCTTCTGCAGCGCCTTCAGCGGCTCGATGATCTTCAGGTCGAGCGTGTCGAGCCGCGGGTCCTGGATCGACTTCGCGCCCTGCTGCACCGGAATCGCGTTGCCGGCCGTGTTCTTGCCCGGCTCGTCGCCGCCCGTCGGGATCAGGCCGACGAAGAGCTTGCGCGTGCGGTCGCCGTCGGCGTACGCGACCGGGAACATCGGCTTGACGTCCTCGCCGCCGGCGAGCAGGGACGGGTCCGTCGTCGCCGTCCACTGACGGTCGACCCACGCCAGCTCGGCGCCCTGGTCGTCGAGGCGCCGCAGCACGAAGCCGACGCGCTCGCGCACCTCGGGCCGGACCGTGTGCTCGGGCAGGCCGCGGATGCGGCAGACGAGCGACGCCGCGACGAGGTTGAAGTCGCCGTGCAGCGGCGTGAAGAGCTTCAGCTGCGCCGGCACCGGCGGCCAGTCGCCCGCGGTGAAGGGCGGGCGTGCGCGGAAGCTGACGGGGACGGCCTCCTGGGCCGTCAGTGTCGAGGGATCGTTCGCGAGGAGCTGCGCGAGATCGTCCATGAACGAGTCCGACGCGAAGCGGAGAATGACCGGGCGCTGCATCCGCTCCTCCTCGTCGCTCGTCGCGTCGCGCAGCTCGTCGCCCAGCGCATCCGTCCAGAACGGCGACGCGGTGACGAACTGCACCGGATGGTCGACGGCGACGTGCTCGGTCGCGAGGACGGTCACCAGATGTTCCCCGCGCCGGGTGTGTAGGAGGCGCTGACGACCGAGTTCGAGATCAGCGTGTCGCACTGCACGACGCCGCTGAACCTCGACATGCCGGCGTTGACCGTGACCATGCCGGCCGAGACCTCGACGGTCGACGCGTTCACGGTCAGCTTGGCGGAGGTCGTCACGGTGACGCCCGCCGCCTCGAGCTTGATCGAGTTTCCGTTCGAGTCCTCGACCGTGATCGTCCCGGGGCCGTCTGCGAGCGTCACCTTCTGGCCGCCGGGCGTCTCGCAGACGAGCTTCTCCTGCCCGTCGTGGTCGTCGAGCGTGATCTTGACGCCGTTCCGCGAGCGGACCGACTTGATGTAGTTGCTGCCCGCGCCGTCCATCGACTCGGGCGGCGAGTCGTTGCCGTTCCAGAGCATCCCGACGACGTACGGGCGGTCGGGCATGCCGGCCTCGAACGCGACCAGCACCTCGTCGCCGGTGTCGGGGATGAACCAGGTGCCGCGGTTCGAGCCGGCCATCAGCGTCGCCATCCGCGCCCACATCTCGTACTGGCCGCTGTCGGAGTCCGGCGCCCAGGGCAGCGTCACCTTCACGCGGCCCTGCCCGTCCGGGTCGTTGAGGTCCGACACGAGCGCCGGGAAGACGCCGAACCAGCGATGCGGCGGCGCGGGGTGCACGCTCGCTGCGGCGGCCGTCAGCGCAGAGCTCATGAAGCCTTCCCCAGCCCGGCGCGCTCGACCTCGAACTCGGTCCGGTAGCCCTTCGCCTGGTCGAAGAAGTGGCGTACCTGAGCGGCGTAGTAGTCGCCGGTGAAGAGCGGCCCGAGGCCCTGCAGCGTCAGCTTCACGCCGGTGTGCAGCTTGGCGTTGCCGACGCACGTGCCCCGGCCGACGAGGAACCGGCGCGCCCGGCGCTTGAACAGCGAGTCGGCGTAGGCCTTCGCCTCGCTGCTCGTGATCGGCACGTTGTCGAAGACGGTCTCCGTACGGTCGCTCAGCGCCGTCGCGAGGATCGAGGCGCCGCTGGCGTCGGAGCCGAGCTCCACGCCGAGCGTCGAGTCGTCCGACGTCTCGGTGATCGCCTGCTTGCCGGAGACGTCCCAGCCGGTGACCCGCAGCTTCGACACCTGATCGGCGAGGTCGGCCGTGACGACGAAGTCGATCAGCTCGTTCCCGTAGTTGAGCGTGATCGTGTCCGTGGCGCGCGCAGGCCGCACTCGCGTCTTCAGGGTCTTGTCCTCGACCCACAGCTCGCCGCCGGCCGCGAGCGCGCGCTCGCGCAGGAACGCGAGGTCGGAGATCTCGTGCTGGTGGACGTGGTCGTGCTGCGGACCGTCGAGGTCGACGTCCGGTGTGAGTCCGTGGTGTTGTGCGACCGTCTGGATGATCTCGGCGTCGGTCTGCCTGAGGAAGCTGGCGCTGTGCCGGTTCATGCGCAGGTCCTGCAGCCGGTCCTCCGCGAGGACGGTCAGCGTCGGCGGCCGTCCTTCCGGGAACGCCGCCTCGAGCGCGCTGATGCGGCCGCGGAAGAGCACGTCGCCGCCGACGTCGACGACGAGCGTCTTGCCGAAGTCGAGCTTCTGCCGGTCGAAGAGGAGGAAGCCGGTCGCGCTCGAGCCCGCGGGGCCCCAGTTCGCGAATGTCGCCTCGCACGAGTAGAGGCCGGCGGTGCTCTCCTCGACGCGCAGGTCGACGAGACCGCCGGACAGATCGGCGGCGGCCTGTCCGTCGACCGTGAACGACGGGCGTGCGGCGAGGAACTCAGGTGGCACGGAGCCTCTCCACCCGCGCGGCCCGTTTGCGCATCGCCTCCTCCACCATCCGCTCCACCTCCGACGGCTCCACCGGGGCCGCCTCGGCTCCGGCGTGTTGCCCCCGCGTCGGCTGCTCGGCCTCGGGGACGACCTCGAACTCGTTGACCATCACGCTCACCGGCCGCTCCTCAGGTTCATGTCGACGAGCTGGCCGGCCCGCAGCCGCAGCGGGTCCTCGATCCCGTTGGCGGATGCGATCGACTGCCAGGACGCCGCGGCGCCCGCGTTGGCGGCGAGCTGCGGCAGCGACGCGCCCTGCGGCGCCGCGGTCAGCGGGCTCGTGCCCGGCCCGCCGGGGCCGCGCCGGCCGGAAGCGACCTCGGGGTTGAAGATCTTCTGCTGCGACAGCGTGAGCGAGACGCTCGAGCGCAGGGGCTTTCCGTCGGGCGAGAAGAACTCGAGACTCTCCTCGAGCTGATCCATCACGCCGTCGAACTGGAACGTGCCCCACGCGAACCGCACCCCCGGCGGCACGAGCTGCGTCTGCTGCGCAGACCCGCTCCCGCCGCTGCTCCCCGTGGAGCCGTCCGCGGGCTTGGGGGTCATGAAGTAGGTCACCTTCGACGTCAGCTCGCGCACGTCCGTCATGCCCTGGTCGGAGTACGGCGGCGCCGTCACGTCCAGCCACAGCTGCAGCGCGAGCTTCGTGGTGCCGGTGCCGACGAACTGGCGCGACTGCTGGCCGCTCGAGCCGCCGCCGCTCTGCGGCTGCTGCACCTGGTTCGCGAAGCTGAGCTTCAGCGTCTCCGGGTTGAACTGCACCGGGACGGGCTGCGACCCCGGCGCGAGGTCCTCGAGCGTCGCGTCGAGCTCCTGCAACTGCGCCTTCTCGAGCTTGACGGGCTCAGGCACCGGTCGCCTCCCTCAGCGAGAGCCACTCGTACGCCAGCTGCAGCTCCTCAACCGCGACCATGCCGTCCTTCGCGTTCAGCGGCGGCGCCTTCAGCTTCACGGGGAGGACGCGGCCGAGGACGAAGTGCAGGCGCTCGCTGTGGTCGGGCGCGAGCACGACGACCGTGCACGTCCCGCGTGTCCACGGCGAGGCGGAGATCGTGTCCAGCCACTTCCAGAGGTCGAAGGCCTTGGTCATGCCGCGCTTCAGGGTCAGCGTCCCGTACGCGGTCGCGCCGGCGAGCCGGATCTGCACCCCGTTGTTCCCGCCCTCGCGGATCGTCTTGACGTCGACGGTCTGCTCGAGCCCGTCGCACTCCGCGAACGCGGCGCTGCAGATGCGTTCGGCGACCTCGGGAACCGACAGCTCGACCGCGAAGTTGTACGCGACGAAGGGCGGCTGCACCGTCTCGGCGGCCGTGCTCGACATCACGCGCCCTCCACCTGCAGCCCGTAGGCGCTGTTCACGAGCCGGACGGTCAGGAACGCGAGCGGACGAGAGGGGGCGACCTTCAACTCGACGATCAGCTCGCCCTCGTCGATCGACTGTCGCGTGTTCGGCGGATCGCCGGTGACGACCTGGAACCCCTGGGCGCGCGTCGCGCCGGCGAACGCGCCGAGGTCGAACATCAGGCCGAGCAGCTCCTCGAAGCGGAGCTGGATCGACCGCCGCAGCGGCGCGTCGTTCGGCTCGAAGACGAACCGCGGCCCGTGCAGGAGCGCGAGCCGGCGCAGCAGACAGAGCAGCCGGCGCACGTTGAGCGGCCGCAGGTCGTCGTCCCGCGACAGCGTGTCCTGGTCGAGGAGGAGGAAGCCGTGGGGTTCCTGACGCACGAGGTTGACGCGACCGTCCTGCAACCGCTGCAGGTCCGCGCTCCCGACGATCGGGGCGAGCGCCGTCACGTCCCGCAGCGGCAGGTTCGCCGCCGCTACCCACGCTCCCCGCGTCGCCGCCCGGTCGGCGAGCGTCCCGGCGACCGCGCCGTCGGGCGGCACCCTGGTGCCGTCGCGCAGGTACGTCCAGGGGTGGTAGAGCGCGACATAGGAGAGAGCCGCCTGCTCGCTCGCGTCGAGCGGCGGAACGAGCGCAGCGGGGTCGGCGGCCGCCGGCGGCGCGGTGAGGGCCGCCGCGTGCGCGAGCGCGTCGCCGGCATGCGCATGCGAGGGGAGCGCGAGCGCGGAGACGAGGTCGCCGCGCGCCGCGCAGATGCGGCCGAGCGCGCGCTGCACCGCCAGCAGCGGCTGCGGCGACCAGCTCGACGGCGGGTCGACGACGACCCGGCCGGCGGGCGAGGCGTCCACGGCGACCGCGTTCGACCAGTCGCTCGAGCTCGAGCCGCTCGAGACGTAGACGCGGTAGTAGGAGGCGCCGCGCGCGTACAGGTCGAGCTGGGCCGACGGCCCCCGGTAGACCTCCTCCGCCGCCGCGAAGCCGGGATCCGGCGACCCCTCGACGACGTAGGTGCCCGGCACCGCGCTCCAGACGAGCGTGAAGCGGCCGGACTCGTCCACCGCTGCCACGCTGAGGACCGGCGCCGGCAGGATCGTGACGTCGCAGTCGTGGAAGCCGCTCGTGCCCGGGTGTGGGCGCGCCGGGTCGGCGGTGGACGGAGGCAGGGGGGTCCGCTCGATCCACGACCACCCGCGGTGCACCGCGTCGGGAACGGCGGCGATCGTCGCCTCGTCGAGCTCGAGGAGTGCGTGCAGTCCCCGCAACCGCCGCGGCTCCGGGGCCAGCCAGCGGATCGCCTCGGCCTGGGCTGCGAGCGCGTCGAGGCGGGTACCCGCAAGCGCGCCGTCGACGAAGACGTGCTCGTCGAAGACCTCCACGCCGTTCCGCTGCTGGTCGTTCCCCGTGGGTGGGAACGGGCGCGTCCACGCGGTCGGCACGGCGCCCATGTCCAGCGGCACCCACGTCGCGAGCGGATTGAGGCCGTCGCCGGCGAGCGGGAAGCGGGGCGTCCGCACCTCGCGCCAGATCGGGTCGGCCGCGAGCTCCGGGTCGAAGAGCCGCGCGTCGGATGGCAACCGGCCGGGCCAGCGTGGATGCCGCGCGGCGAAGCCCATTCCGTCGATCCGGGCCTGCTCGCTGATTCCGCGCCGCGTCCAGAGCGAGAAGACGAGCCGCTCGACGGTGTCCGGGTGGGCGTCGCGGTACGCGACCGGGGCGGCGCGGCGGAGCCGGCGAAGCGTTCCCGTGACGAGGACGCCGGAGGTGCCGCGCGGCGGCAGGACCGACGTGACGACGAGCGCGCGCCTGTTCGTGCCGAGCCCCTGCACGAACAGGATCGCGCCGGGCTCGGGGGCGCCGGCGACCGGCACGTCGAGCTCGAGCTCCGGCCCCTCGACGCCGTTGTGGAAGGTCGCCGCGACGTCGTGCCGCACGATGCCGTCGGCGCCGAGCACCTCGACGAGGCACGGGGCTCCGTCGACCGCCGGCGGGGCGTCGATCCACACGACCGTGGCGCGGTCGCCGGTCACGTGCACGATGCCGTGCCGTTGCGGCTCGACCTTCCCCGCGACGACGAGGAGCTCCCAGTTCGGCGTCGAGAAGCGCAACAGATCGCCGACGGTCACGGACGGCAGCTCGAGGTCGAAGGAGAGCCGGCGCAGCGAGCCGCCCGCGATCCCGCCGGGCGTCGCCTCGAGTGACGTGGCCGCCGCGACGCCGTCGGCCCACGTTCCGGGCGATCGCACCGCGAGGGACACGCGCGAGAACGACCCCCGCCCGTCGCGCTGCACGAGACCGGGAAGCGGCAGCGTCGCGGTGTCCGCGCCGAGCCCGACGCGGACGGCGTAGCAGCGGCGGCCGCCGTTCGCGAAGAACGCGCGCACCGCCGGCCCGAGCAGGGACGTCGCCGGCTCGCCCGTGCTGTCGTCCCAGCCGAGCTCGACCTCCTCGTCACCGAACACCGCCGCGTACTGCGCCGGGTCCTCGAGCGGAACCGGCAGGTCGAACGGCCCGGCCGTCGCGAAGCCGACGAACGCCGCGACGTCCATGCGCGGCAGTACGACCGGCGACGGAGGCGGCTGGGCCTCGAACCGGAGACCGGGCAGTGGGCGGGCCGCGGTCGCCGGCGCCAACTAGACCTCCATCTCCATCCGCTCGTAGGCGACCGTCAGCTCCTCCATCGCCACGTCGGTGCCCTTGGCGTTGAACGGGCCGCTGACGTACTTGATGATGCGCGCCCGCAGGAGGTTCCACGACTGCACCGGACCGGAGTGGTCCTCCGCCATCAGGTGCACGCGCACCGTCCGCAACGAGTCCTCGTTGCCGTTGCGGATGTCGTTCAGCCAGGAGTACAGGCTGTCCGAGCCGATCACGCCGCGCTTGAACGTGACGTCGGTCGCCTTGTTCAGCCCGGTGATCTTGCGCACCGAGTTGTCCTTCTCGTTGCCGTTCCGGTACTCGGCGACCGTCACCTCCATGCCGAGGTTCGACACCTCCTGGAACCCGGCGTCGACGCCGTCGGTGCCGCTGCCGAGGTCGACGAGGAAGTTGAACTGCGCGTACGGCCGCTCCCGCTTCGCTGGCATGTCTCGCTCCTTTCTCGCGCGCTACTTCTTCGCGTCGGCGGTCCACTGGCCGATGCGGAAGATCACGAACTCGGCAGGCTTCAGCGCGGCCACGCCGATCAGACAGACGAGCCGGCCGTTGTCGAGGTCGTTCTGCGTCATCGTCGAGCGGTCGCACTTGACGAAGAACGCCGACTCGGGCTTGTCACCGAGCAGCGCTCCCATCTGGAATTCGTTGAACAGGAAGTCGGAGATCGTGCGGCGCACGTTCGCCCACAGCGCCTCGCCGTTCGGCTCGAACACCGCCCACTGGGTGCCGCGGTCGATCGAGTGCTCGAGGTACGCGAAGTAGCGGCGTACGTTCACGTACTTCCACTCCGGGTCGGACGACACGGTGCGCGCGCCCCAGAGGCGGTACCCGCGCCCCTCGAAGAAGCGGAAGCAGTTGACGCCGAGCGGATTCAGAACCTCCTGCTGGGCCTTGTTCAGCAGGCGCTCGAAGCCGATCGCGCCGGTCACCACCTCGTTCGCCGGCGCCTTGTACACGGCGCGGTTCACGTCGTTGCGTGCGTAGATCCCGGCGACGTAGCCACTCGGCGGCAGGTCGATCTCGACCTGCGTGATCGGGTCGAGCACGTGGATCCACGGGTAGTAGAGCGCCGCGTGCGTCGAGTCGATCGTCCCGCGCATCGCCGAGACGTCGCTCACGGTCTGCCCGTCGCCCGAGTCGAGCACCGCGACGCGGTAGCGCATGAGCTCGGCGTGGGCGATCAGGTTCTGGATGATCGTCGCCGCGTTCGCGCGGTAGGTGCCCTCGTAGCCGAAGGTCGACCCCGGCGCTGCGACGATCGAGATGTCGTCGATGTCCTCGAACGCGCGCAGCCCCCACTTCTCGTCGGGCGGGGCCGTCTCTCCGGAGTACTCGGCGGCGGTCGGCCGAACGCCGTCGTTGCCGCCGCCGATCGCGACGTCGACGGCGCGATCCGCCTCGGTCGCCTCGGTGTCGAAGAGCGCAGCGGCGAGACCCGCGTTGGCCGTCGTGAGCACGTCGAGCACCTCGAGGCCCTCGAGGTCGGTTGCGCCGCCGTTGTCGATCACGACCGGGACGGTCCGAGCGAGCGCGCGGCTCGCGGGCGTCTCGGCGAAGATGTCGAACAGCGAGTCGGACGCGCCGGCGACCGTGTGGCGGCGGTCGAGCGGCAGCCCTGCCCACACGAGCGGCTGTGCGCCTTCCGTGTCCGGATAGACGGTGACGGTCGCGGTGACGACGCGCACCTTGTCCGACCAGCCAGGATCCGGGTCTGCGGTGAGATCCGCCAGGCGGATCGGCGCCGCCGGGCTGCCGCCGCCGCTCGCGCTGCGAAAGACCCACTCGCTGCCGGTCGAGGTCGCCGACTGCTCCGCGACGTAGAAGTCGCCGGCGTCCGCCGGCGCAGCGGGCGGCGACGAGCCCGGCGGGCTCGGCTGATTCGAGAGCCACACGACGTCGAACTCGCGCAGGCCGTTCGCCTGCGTCGAGCCGTCGAGCGCGCGCGAGAGGATGTTCGGGCCGAGACTGAGCGCCACGCGGACACGGGCACTGCCTGCGGCGCCGGGGAACCGCGCGCGAATGCGCAGCTCGGCGCCTCCGCCGCCGATCGTCCCGATCGCGCGGCCGTCGTCGGCGCCTTCCCGGAACACGCGCTTCACGTACAGCCGGCTGCCGCCCTGCTCGAAGAACGCGCGCACGGCCTGCCAGATGAAGTTGGTCGTCGAGACGCCGTCGTAGACGAGCGGCTGGCCGTCGCCGTAGGTGCGCTCGTAGTCGACGAGGCTCGTGATCACCTCGAGCTCCTGGTCGGTCGGGCCATAGCGCGTCGGCCCGACGAACCCGGTGGTCGTCGTGCTGACTCCTTCGATCGACTTGCTTCGGTACGAGGTCTCTTCAACGAAGACACCGGGGGCGAGGTACTCGGGCATGGCGTCTCTTCTCCTTGCGCGGTTACGGGGCCGGGGCCAGGTGCAGCGGCTCGGGAACGACGAGCTCGCGGCCGTAGGTCAGGGTCTGGGGCGCGACGGTCGTCGGCGGCGACAGGGACTGCAGCGTGTCCGCCCGCCGTTGCGCGAGCACGTCACAGAGGTCCGGCGTGGCGTCCGGTGCGAGCCGGTCGTAGAAGCCGGCGATCGTCACGGTCCACTCCTCCTCGAGCAGCGGACGGCGCGTCGACGCGGGGGGCGAGCCGCCGAACGACGCGAGCGGTGGATACGGGAACAGGACGGCGATCTCCCCACGCGCGTCGGCGACGCCGCGCCCCGTGCCGACCTCCAGCAGCGCCCAGGCGGCCGGCCCGCCGGTATCGGCGTCGCGAAGAGTGGCGCGGAGGACGGCGACACCTGCCGGGACCGGGCGTGCGGGCGTCGAGACGAGCGGGACCGCAGGCTCGGTGGACGGGGGCGACGGCGGCGAGCCGCAGAGTGGCGCGAACAGCCCGCGCGTCGGTACCCGCGCGTCGAACGTCGTGTCGTGGTAGCGGCCGAGCAGGTCGTGCAGCTCGATGCGAGCCGTGACGGACGGGAGCGGCGACGTCCAGAACGCCTCGTCGCCCCGTCCCCACTCGATCTCGCCGGTTCCCGCGAACCCGTGCAGCACGAAGACGCCACTGTGGTTGACGGCGGCGAGCGCAGGGACGTCGCTGCCGGCCTTCGGGTACAGCACGGTCAGCCCGTCCGACACGGTCTCGCCCGTCACGTCGTCGACGAAGCGGACGCCGAGAGGCGCGACCCGCGTGATCGCCTCGGACACGGTGGCGCTCATCCGGGCGCCTCCGCGTAGTCGAGCTCGACGGTCTGCACGAGCGGCCCCTCGACGACCGGGATCAGGGAGTCGAGCGCGACGCCGCGCGCCAGGTAGATCGCCGACGGCTGCTGGCTCGTCTGCGCGACCTGCCAGAGATCCCACTCCTCCTGCGGCGTCAACGGCTGCCACACGAGCTCGACCGTCTCCGTCGCCCCGAACGTCCCGTCCCAGCCGCCGTCGTTGAGCAGCGTCGCGGGCAGCACGGGGTTGTCCTCGAGCGCCCGGATCGCCCAGCCGAGCAGCTTCTGCTGCATCAGCGCGGAGCGCGCCCACGCGGTCAGGAGGTAGTGCAGGTCGAGCACGATCGGCGCCCGCACGCGGCGGCCGTCGCGGTCGACGATCGCGGGCCGGCCGACGCGAACCGAGCTGAGCGTGACGCGATAGAGGTAGATCGACACGACCGGCGCGGACGCCTCCCCGGTCGGCGGCGTCTGCAGGTCGTCGGTGCGGAAGGTCGAGACGGTGACGGTCGAGAAGTCGCTCGACCCGGCAGCGGCGCGGTCGAGCAGCGCCTTGATTGCCGCCGTGGTCGCCGCGATCGCAGACGGGCTCGCCACTAGCGCGCTCCCGCCGTCGCGCGGATCGCCGTCGCGAGCGCCGCCGGGGTCGTCGTGCCGATCGAGGTGCGTTCGGGACGGAGCGAGTACAGGACCGCCTCGCCGCCGACGGTCTCGACCCCGATGACCATCCTCCGGTCGTACTCGGTCAGCAGCTCCAGCGCCGGCGCCGGGAGCTCGCCGTCCTCGAGCCCGACGATCACCACGTCCGCTTCGGTCTCGTGCGCGGTGCTGGCGAGCGCTTCGAGCTCGGGCTCCGCGGCGAGGACGACCATGTCGGGCTCCGCGGCGAGCGTGTGTTCGAGGAGGTCACGAAGCAGGAGCGGCATGTCGATCAGGACGATCCGGACCGGCGCGACGGGCACACGGCCGATCCTCCGGCCTGCCTCGCGCCCGGACAATGGATCGCGGATCCGAATGAGATCCGGTCCGAGGACCGGACCCCGGGCGCGGAGGGACTAGTCCAGGAGGCCGCGGCCCCGCAGCACCGCAGCCGCCTCGTCACGGCGGTTGACGTCCACCTTCTCGAGGATCGAGTGCACGTGGTTCTTCACCGTCGGCAGCTCGATGCGCAGACGCGTCGCGATCTCCTTGTTCGACAGGCCCCGGTCGATGAGCTGCGCGACCTCGCGCTCGCGCGCCGTGAGCGAGCGGGGATCGTGGCCCGCGCGTGCGCGCTCGGCGTGTACGGCGAGCCTGCGCAGCAGCACCGCGCCGAGGCGCGCCGAGACGGGGCTGCCGCCTCCGGCGACGGACTGGATCAGCTCGCCCAGCTCCTCGAGTGACGACTCGCGCGCGACGAGTCCGACGGCTCCGGCCTCGGCGTACGCCACGACGTCGTCCTCCTCGCCCAGCGCCAGCGCGATCACGCGGGTCCCCGGGAGCGTGCGGCCGAGCGCCCGCACCGCAGCGATGCCCTCGTCGCGGCCGAGATCGACCAGCACCACGTCCGGGGGAGGCTCGAGCACGGCGACCGCGTCGAGCAACGCGTGCCGCGACGCGGCCGTGCCCGCGAGGAGGAAGCGCCTGTCGTCGCGGATGACGCTCGCCAGGCCCTCCTCGTACATCCGCACGGCGGCAGCGACGAACACGCGCACAGCGCCCCCTTGCGCCGCAGCAACGCTCGAGCCGTCTCCCACGCGGGCATCCCCTGGTTGCTGTGGGGAGTACTAGTACTTGGCGGGTCCGGAAAATTCAACCCCGTCTCGACGAGAGTGGCC
>DASUZZ010000018.1:0-2352 GCA_036376615.1 Gaiellaceae bacterium | reverse complement strand
TTGCCCTCCTTCGCTCCGCGGCAGAACGAGTGCGGCCCGGTGGCACGATCGTCTACTCCGTCTGCACCCTGAACCCCGACGAGTGCGAGGCCATTGTCGACGCGAGCGGGCTCCGCGTCGTACCGCTGGGCGAGGAGTGGCCCGCATTCGCGCATCCGACGCGGCCCGAGTTCCTGCTCACGCTGCCCCACGTGCACGGCACGAGCGGGTTCTTCATCGCCCGCCTCGCGGTCAACTGACACGTCCTGACCCGACACGGCCGGTACCAGGTACCGGCCGTGTCGGGTCAGGACATGGCTGACGGTTCGGGACTGCGTACGATCGGCCGCGTGAGCTGGCGGGAGTGGATCCGGACGGTCGAAGTCGAGCCGTCGCTCTACGCGGCGGACTTCGCGCGTCTCGGCGAGCAGATCGACACCCTGCTGCGTGCGGAGTGCCGGATCTTCCACTTCGACGTCGGCGACGGCCACTTCGTCGAGCCGATCACGATGGGGCCGATCGTCCTCCAGTCGATCGCGCCGCTCGTGCACAAGGCGGGCGGAGTGCTCGACTGTCACCTCATGGTCGACAACCCCCTGCGCCACTTCCCCCAGATCGCGCGCGCAGGAGGAGACAGCGTCACCTTCCACTACGAGGTCGTCGACGACGTGCCGGCCACGATCGCCGCCGCGCGTGAGCACGGCCTCCAGGTGGGCGTCGCGTTCAACCCCGAGAGCGAGCCGGAGGACGTGGCCGCGGTGGCCGGAGACGCGGACCTCGTGCTCTGCATGAGCATCCACCCCGGCTACAGCGGCCAGAAGTTCATGCCGGAGGCGGTCGAGCGGATCAAGCGGCTGCGAACGGCTCTGCCGGAGCGCGTGTACGTCCAGGTCGACGGCGGCATCGACCACGAGACCGTCGGCCGCGCGTACGTGGCGGGCGCGAGGCTCCTCGTTGCCGGCTCGGCGATCTTCGGCCGCGACGATGTGACGCGTGCGTACCGGCGCCTCCTGCAGGACATTCCGTGACCCCCTACGAGCGCGCGCTCGACCTCGCCGAGCGCGGCCGCGGCAAGACGCGCGACCACCCGCTCGTCGGTGCGGTGGTCGTGAACGCAGGCGAGGTCGTGGGGGAGGGCTGGTACGAGTACGCCGGAATCCGTCATGCCGAGGTCGTCGCCCTCGAGCAGGCCGGAGAGGCCGCGCGCGGCGCCACCCTCTACGTGACGCTCGAGCCGTGCTCCCATCACGGCCGCACGCCTCCCTGCGCGGATGCGGTCGTCGACGCCGGAGTCGCCCGCGTCGTCGTCGGCGCGCGCGACCCCAATCCGGCCGTCGACGGTCGAGGGCTCGAACGGCTCCGCGCCGCCGGGATCGACGTCGAGCTCCTCGGCGACCTTGCCGCGCGCCGCCAGAACGAGGCCTGGCGCGTCTGGAAAGGCCTCGGCCGGCCCTTCGTCACCTACAAGGCGGCGCTGACGCTCGACGGGCGTGTCACGGTCCCGGGCCGTCGCTGGGTGTCGGGCGAGGAGTCGAGGCGGCGCGTCCACGAGCTCCGCGCGGCGTCCGACGCCGTTGCGGTCGGGATGGGGACGGTGCGAGCCGATGCCCCGCGGCTCGATGCGCGTGACGTCGACGCCGTCCGCCAGCCGCGGGGCCTCGCGTTCGGGCGCGGGCCGCTCCCGGAGGGGTCCGAGCTCGAGCTGCGCAGCGGCCCTCTCGAGGAGGAATTGCGCGAGCTGGCCGCCGACGGCGTCCAGTCGCTCCTGCTCGAGGGCGGGCCGACGCTCGCAACGGCGTTCCTCTCCGCGGGCCTGGTCGACAAGCTGCTGCTCTTCTTCGCCCCGGTGCTGGCCGGCGACGGTCCGACTGCATTCGGCGATCTCGCGGCTCCACTCGAGCTCCTCCACGTGCGCGCCGAGCCGTCGGGTGAGGACGTCCTGCTCGAGGCATACCTCCACGAGCCGTAACCTTTGTCGCATGTTCACGGGGATCGTGCGCGAGCTCGGGACCGTCGACGCCTTCGACGGCTCGCGGCTGGTCGTGGCCGCGCCCGAGACCGCGGCCGGCGTGGCCGTCGGCGACTCGGTTTCCATCGCCGGTGTCTGCCTCACGGTCGTCGCTGTGGAGGAGGGACGTCTCGCGTTCGACGTCGTCCCCGAGACGCTTTCCCGAACCGCGCTCGGCCGGCTCGAGCCCGGCGGCCGGTTGAACGTCGAGCCGTCGCTCCGCGTAGGCGATCCGCTCGGCGGCCACGTCGTACAGGGTCATGTCGACGCGGTCGGCGCCGTCCGCTCCGTCACGCCCGAAGGAGAGAGCCGGCGGGTGTGGGTCGACGCGCCCGGCGCGATCGTCCGCTACTGCCTCGAGAAGG
>DASUZZ010000017.1:0-13105 GCA_036376615.1 Gaiellaceae bacterium | reverse complement strand
CCTTCCATGCGCGGCTGATGGCCGCCTACTGGTCGGAGGCGGCGAACATCGGCGACCCGGACGAGCTGCGGCGGATCGCACACGAGGCCGGGCTGGACGCCGACGGCGTCGAGCGCGTGATCGGCGATACGTCCGCGTACCTCGACCGCGTCGAGCAGTCGACGAGCGAGGCGCAGTCGCACGGCATCAACGCCATCCCCGCGTTCGTCCTCGACCGGCGGTTGATCGTGCTGGGCGCGCAGCCGCTCGACGTCTTCCGTCAGGCGTTCGCGCAGCTCGTCTCGTAGGGCGGTCAGGTCGACTGCGCCGGCCCGCCGGAAGTCCTGGCCTTGGCGCCTCAGCGCGCCCAGACGACCTCGATCGGCCGCTCGAGGTCCGGCAGCGGCAGCGCGGCCGCTTCAGCCTCGACCGCGGCGCGGGCGGCGCGTGAGAAGCGGATCCAGGGCTCGATCCGGACGGTGTGCTGCGCACGTCGCCACGTGCCGCGGATCTCGCCGTCGACGAGGAGCGCGCCCGGCCACACGCGCGGCGTCCAGAGGAGCAGGCGCCGGTCGGCCTGCGGGACGAGCAGCTCGCGCTCGGCGCCGTCGAGGAGGAAGAACGCATCGCCGCTCGGCAGCAGGCGCGCGGGCGCGGGCTCCGACTCGCTGGCCCGCAGCTCCCGTTCGTCGCGGGTGAGCGACCATTCGTCGCCGAGCGGCGTCCGCACCGGCACCAGCTCCCCGTGGAGCGACGCGTACGCGGCCGCCGCGGCGCGGCGCGAGATCCCCGCCCAGCGCGCGAAGCGGTCGGCGCTCGTCGGCCCGAAGACGTGCAGGTGGCGGCGCGCGAGCTCGCGCCGCGCGTCGGCCGGGTCGACGTCTGCGGCGTCGACTGCCCAGACGAGCGGCGCCCGCGCGCCTTCCCAGCGGATCGCAACGGTGCCGGTCGTCGCCGCGTACCGCATCGCGTTGCCGATGCCGATCACGCGTGCGAGCTCGCGGTCGGTCATGCGCGCGCCGTCGAGGCCTCCGTGGATCAGCTCGGCCATGCGCTCGGCCCGGGCGCGGCCCTTGCCGTCCTCCGGGAGGCGGCCGAGCGAGAAGAGCGCGAAGTCGCGCTTCGGGACGACGTACGCGTTGTAGCGCGGGCCCCAGAGCTGTGCGAGCGACGGATCGTCCAGCGCCCCCGGGCCGATGCCGTCGACGCGCGCGTGCAGAGAGAGCAGCGCGGCACGCGGCATGCTGTCCTGCAGCCCAGCCCACGCCGCGCGGCGCAGCGACTCGGCGTTCTTCGGGAGGCGCTGGTCAAGCGCGCCGACCCGTCGGCGGAACGCGAGGATCTGGCTCCGCATGAGTCGGAGTGGTGTGGCCGCGATGGCTCGACGATACACAGGGCGACGCCGGCTCTCGTAGGCTGGCGCGATGCAGTGGGCGCTGCTCGCAGGCGTGCCGGAGGACGACGTGCGCAAGATCCTGCAGGTCGCGCGCCGCCGCACGTTCGCGAGGAACGAGGTCGTCTTCCACCACGGCGATCCCGCCGATTGCCTCCATCTGGTCGCGTCGGGCCGATTCGCGATCCGGATCATGACGCCGCTCGGCGACACGGCGACGATCGCGATCCGTGGCCCGGGTGCGGCTTTCGGCGAGATGGCGCTCCTCGCCGACGACGCGAAGCGGACGGCGACGGTCGCCGCCGTCGAGAACGGCGAGACCTACTCGGTCTACCGCACCGACTTCGATCACGTTCGGGCGACCCATCCCAGCGCGGATCGCTTCCTGTGGGCATTCCTGGTCGACGAGGTGCGCCTGCTGGACGAGCGGCTGCTCGAGGCGCTCTACCTGCCGGTCGACAAACGTGTGCGCCGCCGGCTGCTCGAGCTCGCCGAGCTCTACGGCGACGGGGGCGAGGGGCCGGTCACGGTCCCGTTGACGCAGGAGGTGATCGCGGAGCTCTCCGGCGCCGGGCGTCCGACCGTCAACCAGGTGCTGCGGGAGGAGGAGAGGCGCGGGACGATCGCGCTCGAGCGCGGCCGGACACGCATCCTCGACGCGGCCGAGCTCGCCCGCCGTGCGCGGTAGTCACCGGACGCTCTGTTCGCACGAAGACAGTCCCAGCGTCTGACGGCGAAACGACGCCGCGCCGTGCACGTCGTACGGTCGAACCAGTCGGTCGCGCAGGGTGACCGGAGTCGAGAAGGAGAGCCACACATGTCGCGCACCCGGAACGCATACGTCTTCGCAGTCGCAGTGCTCGCGGCCCTGGTCGCGGTGCCATTCGCCGCGGCAACAACGCGGCCGCCCGTACAGTCGGTGCAGGCCAAGCAGGCCGTTCGCGCGCTCGTCCTGCGCGGGCAGGCTCTCGACCGCATCTACCACCTCGGCTCCTCTGCGAGCTCGACCGCGCAGGCGATTCACGCGCTGAAGCTGCGCGGTCAGGCGCTGAATCGCTTCTACCACCTCGGCTCGTCGACCAAGGTGGTTGCCGACGCGACTCTGATGCGCCTGTAGTGACGCCGTGATCGACTGCACGACTCGCCGGCGCGGTCTCCGCGCCGGCGGTGCGCGTGCGCGGCTACCCGGCGGCGGCGGTCCCCCGATCGACCAGTGACCTCAGGTAGTCCTCCAGCTTGTTGAAGCTGTCCTCCTGGCCGTCGGACTTGGTCATGTGGTCGCGGCCGGCCTGGTCGCGGAACGCGAGCTTCACCGTCAGCGTCGTCACGCCGTCCGTCTCGTGTAGATCGTTGGACTCGACGGCATGCGCGTCCGGCCACCCTTCGAACAGCCATGTCTGGACGATCCGCGTCGGCGGCTCGATCTCCAAGAAGGTCCCGCGGAACGAGCACTCGCTCCCGTCCTCGGTCACGAAGACCATGTGGTAGTCCCCGCCGACGCGCAGGTCGATCGCGCACTCCGTCACCTCGCAGGTGAACGGAGCGAACCAGTGCCTCACGTGCTCCGGCTTCGTCAGAACGTCGAAGACGAGCTCGATCGGAGCGTCGAACTCTCGGGTGGTGAGGATCTCGAGCTCGCTCGGATACTCGATGACTGCCGTTCCGTGTCGTGTGGGTGTCACTGTGTCTCTCCTTCTCGTTGGAGCTCCTGGAGGTAGTCGTCCATCCGATCGAGTCGCTCGTTCCACGCCTGCTCGTACTTGGTCAGCCAGTCCTGCAGCGGCTGAAGATGGGTGGGCTCCAGGCGGTACAGCCGCCGGCGCCCCTCCGCCCGGGACGTGACGAGCCCCACCTCGCTGAGCACCCGCAGGTGCTTCGAGACCTGGGGCTGCGACAGCGAGAGGTCGGTCACGATCGCCCCGACCGGCTTCTCGCCCGCGATCAGCGTGTCGAGGATGTCGCGGCGGCGCGCCTCGGCGATCGCGTTGAAGACGTCCGCCGTCGTGGAGGAGCGGGCCACGCCGTCAATATATGCCGATATCGGAATGTGTCAAGGCAGTCGCACTCTTGCGACTGGCCTGCCGCTAGGCGGACGAGAATCGCGCATCGACGTCCGGCAGCGCTGCAAACTCGGTGAACGCTCCCTCGTTCGCGATCTCCTCGGCGGCCCGAAGGAACCCGGCCCAGGCGGCGCGGGCAAGGGTGCCGCCGACGCTGATCCTGCGCACGCCGAGCGATGCTGCGAGCGGCACGGTGACGAACGGCGCGTTGACCAGGAGATTGACCGGCTTCGGTGACACCGCCTCGACAATCGCGGAGACCTGGTCGGCCGACTCGATTCGCGGAGCGTAGAGGCAGTCGGCGCCCGCGTCGGCGTAGGCCTGGAGCCGTCGAACGGTCTCGTCCAGGTCGGGTCGCCCGACGACGAATCCCTCGGATCGCCCGGTGAGAACGACGCCGGTGCCAGTCTCGTCGATCGCCTGCCGCGCTGCCCGGATGCGCTCGACCGCGTGATCGAGCTCGTACAGGGGCGCGGCCGGGTCGCCCGTCGAGTCCTCGATCGAGAGCCCGGCGATGCCGGTCTCCGCCGCGAGCCTCACGTTTGCTCCGACCTGCTCCGGCTCGTCGGCGTAGCCGCCTTCGAAGTCTGCGTTCACCGGCAGAGTCACGGCCGCGGCGACGATCCGTAGGTGCTCGAGCGTCTGCTCGAGCGGGACCTGGCGACTGTCGGCTCGACCCGCGCTCCACGCGTAGCCGGCGCTGGTCGTCGCGACCGCCTTGAACCCGAGCCGTTCGAGAACGAGCGCGGTGCCGACGTCCCACGGGTTCGGCATCACGAAACAGCCGCCGGCATGCAGCCGGCGGAAGGCGTCGACCCGATCGTCCTGCAAGCTCACTTCACGACCGAGCAAGGAGTGGAGCTAGGCGGGCTCGAACCGCCGACCTCCTGGGTGCGATCCAGGCGCTCTCCCAACTGAGCTATAGCCCCGGGCGGAGGACAGTCTAGCCCGTGTCGGCGGAGGGTGCGGTCGCGCCGTGGCCCTCGAACAGCTTGCCGTCACGGATTCGCCGGGCCATCTCCTTCGACTCCGCGCGGTAGGCGGTTCCGTCCTCGAACTCGATCACGGGGTACTTCCGCTGACCGCTGAGCTGCTCGATCTCCGTGCGCTTGCGCGACGAGGAGGGGCCGGCGACCACCTCGTACTCGATCCCCTGCTCGTCGAGCGCCTTCTGGACGCGCCAGCAGGGATGGCCTCCGAGCTTGACCCAGGTGAACCGGCACCGGTGCAGCTTCACCGCCACGACGAGGCCACTGTATGCCTTTCTGCCGCGTCCCGGTTTTACCTCGTACTCACAAGTCAATCACTCCTTCTTTCCCACTCGCGGGAACCGCTCGGTATCCATGAAAGGAGAACGTGCGATGAAGAGGATCAGGAAGAAGAAGGCGGTATCGATCGCTGCGCTGCTCGCCGCCGCGGCGGTGGCCGCGCTGGTCGCGGCGAGGATCTCGCTGGCCGCGGGAGGTCCGACGAATCAGTCGCCGCCCACGATCTCGGGCACGACGCAGGTCGGCCAGACGCTGACCGCCGACCCCGGCAAGTGGACGGGCACGAACATCACGTACACGTACCAGTGGCGCCGTTGTGACCAGAACGGCGGCAGCTGCTCGTCGATCAGCGGTGCGACCGACAAGACGTACGCGCTGAAGCCGGTCGACTCGGGCAACACGCTTCGCGTCCGCGTGACCGCGAAGGACAGCGGCGGCTCGAACCAGTCGACGTCCGTGCCGACGGCGGTCGTGACCGCGGCGCCGCCGACGACGAGCGGCGGGTGCCCGACGAGCGGCTCCGGCACGCTCGGCATCGCCGACGTCGCGTCGCCGGCCCGCCTGCTCATCGACGGCCAGCAGGCCTCGCCGTCGACGATCACCAGCTCGGTCAGCGACGTGACGCTCAAGTTCCACGTCTCGGCGTGCGGCGGCCGCCCGATCCAGGGCGCGCTCGTCTATGCGACGGCGGTCCCGTTCGAGCAGTTCGGCGTCCCGCCCGAGGCGACCACCGGTTCCGACGGCTGGGCCACGGTGGTGTTCCACCGCGCAAGCCGTTTCCCGGCGTCGTCACGGCAGCAGCTGCTCGCCGTGTTCGTCCGCGCGCGCAAGTCGGGCGAGAACCTCCTCGCCGGCATCTCGTCCCGCCGGCTCGTGTCCTTCCCCGTGAACCTGAACGGCTGAGCCTCCGATGAGCCGCGCGCGCCGCCGTACGATACGGCGGTGCGCGCGGTCGCCCTCGACGCCGACGGGACGGCCCGGCTCGAGGAGCGACCCGAGCCGTTCGGCTCCGGCGAGCTGGTGCACGTCCGCGGCTGCGGCCTCTGCGGCTCCGACCTCGAGAAGCTCGGGCCGGGCGGCCGCGCCGGCGCCGTGCTCGGACACGAGATCGCCGGGGAGCGCGAGGACGGGACGCGTGTGACCGTGATGCACCGCGTCCCGTGCGGCCGTTGTGAGCGCTGCCGCGCCGGCCACGGGTCGACGTGCGAGGAGTTCGGCCGCATCCGCATCGACCCGGGCGGCTTCGCCGAGCGGCTCCGCGCGACCCACGTGGTGCCGCTGCCGGGGGGTCTCGGCGACCTCGACGGCATCTGGGTCGAGCCGCTCGCGTGCGTGCTGCGCGCCGCCGGCCACGTACCGCGCGGCTCCGTCCACGTGGTCGGCTGCGGTGCGATCGGCCTGCTCTGGGTGCAGGTGCTCGCCGGCCGCCGTGACGAGGTCTCCGTCTCCGACCCGCGCGACGACCGGCTCCGCCGCGCGCTCGAGCTGGGGGCGGCTGCAGGCGGCGACGAGGCCGGGGCGGCCGTGCTCACCGCGCACGGCGGGGTCGAGGACGCGCTCCGGCACCTCGCCCCCGGCGGCACGCTGCTCGTCTTCGCCTCCCCGGCGCCGGCAAGCCTCGACGCCGTCTACCGGCGCGAGCTGCGGCTGGTCGGGTCGCGCTCGGCGCTGCCCGCGCACTTCGCCGCGGCGATCGAGCTGCTGCCCTCGCTCACGCTGCCGCCGGTCGACGTGCTCCCGCTGGAGCGCTTCGCGGAGGGCGTCCACCGCTACCGCTCGGGCGCGGCGCTGAAGGTCGCGTTCGTGCCGTGAAGGCTGCGCGTCTCCACGCGCCGGGCGATCTCCGCGTCGAAGAGGTCCCGCGCCCCGAGCCCGGGCCGGGCGACGTCCTCGTCCAGATCGAGCTCGCGCTCACCGACGGCACCGACCTGAAGACGTTTCGGCGCGGCCATCCCGTGCTGGCGACCGAGTCGCCCGCGCCGTTCGGCCACGAGCTCTGCGGGATCGTCGACGGCCGGCGCGTGGTCGCCGCGAACAGTGCGCCGTGCGGCGCCTGCGCCGGCTGCGAGCGCGGAGAGCAGTGCACGCAGCTGGTCTTTCTCGCCGGCGCGTACGCGGACTGGATCGTCGTTCCCGAGCGCATCGCCGCCGTCAACCTGCACGACGTCCCGCCCGGCGTCGCGCCGGAGGTCGCGGCGATGGTCGAGCCGCTCGCGTGCTGCCTGCGCGGCGCCGAGCGCGCGCAGGTCGGGCCGGGGGAGACGGTCGCGATCCTCGGCGCCGGTCCGATCGGGCTGATGCTGGCCGCGTGCGTCGCCGACGCGGGCGGCTGGCCGGTGATCGTCGGCGGGCGCGAGGAGCGGCGGGCGCTTGCGGTCGCGTTCGGGGCCGAGGCGGGTGACGGCCGGGACGCCGACATCGTGATCGAGGCGGCCGGGACGGAGGAAGCGTGGCGCGACGCGGTCCGGCTCGTCCGCCCGGGCGGCAAGGTCGTGATGTTCGGCGGGCTGCCGCGGGAGGCGCGGCCGCCGGTCGACGCCTACCGGCTGCACTACGAGGAGCTGACGATCCGCGGCTCGTTCCACCACACCCCGGCAACGGTGCGCGCGGCGCTCGGGTTCATCGCGAGCGGCGCCTATCCGTGGGAGCGACTCGTCACGCACCGCGTCGCGCTCGCCGACCTGCCTGCGCTCTTCGCGGCGCCGCCACGCGACCTGCTGAAGGCGGCGGTGATCCCGTAGTGCCGGTGCCTGGCACCCGGGGTTACGCTTCTAGCGCCAGGCGACGATGAGGATCGCGATGCACGCGCAGGCGGCGAACGCGACCACGACCGCGTTCAGGACGAGCGCGCGCTGCAGGACGCGCGGCACCCGCTCGGGCGCGGCCGGCGCGCCGGGCTCGCCCGCCACGCCCTCGCTGAGCATGCGGACGATCAGCTGGTTGAGGCTGACCTTCTCGGCGTCCGCGCGGCCCGCGAGCGCGGCATGCAGCCCCTTCGGCATGCGGAGGAGGAGACGCCCGCTGTGGGAGGCGTCGGCCTGCGACATCGCCTCCGTGCTGCGCCGGAGCTTCCCGCGGGGCACCTGGCGGGCAGGGGTCGCCATCTACCGAGCGTAGCTGCTCGTCTGCTCCACTTCCAGCCGCCGGCGCATCTTGACCATCGCCGAGGCGAGCAGGCGCGACACCTGGGACTGCGAGATCTGGAGCGCGGCCGCGACCTCGGCCTGGGTGCAGTCGTAGAAGAAGCGGAGCAGGACGATCTCCCGCTCGCGCGGCGCGAGCGCGCGCGAGGCGCGGCTCACGAGCGTCCGGGCCAGGGCGAGCTCGTCGAGGTCGACGGCGTCGGGGGCGGGATCGGACTCCTGCAGCTCGAGCGGGCGGCGCGCCGTCGCCGCACGCACATCGGGCCCGGCGGCCGCCCGGCGGGCCTGCGCCTCCTCGGCCTGGACACGGCGCGGCACGCGCACGACCGCCGCCCGGTCGCGCAGATGCCGCCGAACCTCGCCCTCGACGCAGCGCGCGACGTAGGCGTGCAGCGTCGAGGGTCGCGCCGGGTCGCGCCGGTCGATCGCGCGCACGAGCGCGAGCGCGCCGACCTGCTCGAGGTCCTCGCGCGTCTCGCCGGCCTGGGCGAAGCGGCCGGCGACGTCGTGCGCGAGCGGCAGGTGCGCCTCGATCAGGCGCTGCCGTGCTCTGTCCGCGCGCAGAGGAACCGCCGCCACGCACCGATCGTAGTGGCTCGCCGCGATTTTGGAAAGATTCCCGTGCGATTTTTTGCATAGATGTCGTTCGCCTCGGGTAGTTGCTCTGGTGATGCAGAGCGTGGGGAGGACTCGGCGTCAGGCGGCGATCATCGTCGCGCTGCTGTTCGCGGCGGTCGCCGTGCCGAAGGCGCTGGCCGACGATCCGATCACCGTGCCGGTCGACGGTGCGGCGATCGCGCAGGAGGCGATCGCAGCCTCGACGCCCGTCGTTCCCGAGGCGCCGCAGATGCCGGTCGTGCCGGAAACGCCCGCAGTATCACAGGTTTTGCCGGTGGTACCACCGGCAGTATCGCCTCCGCCGCCCGTTCCTCCCACGCCAGGCTCCCCGGCGGGAACGCCGCAGTCCCCAGCCGGGGAGCCCGCTGGCGGCGGAAGTCGGGCGGGGGCGCCCGGCGATCAGGCGGTCGAACCGTCGAGCGGAAAAACGCCGGAGTACATTTCGAGTGGTATTACGCCTGACCCGCGCGTGATACTGCACCGGAAGAGGCTCGCAAAGCCGGAGAAGAAGCATGTCCAGTCTTGCTCGGAGATCGCGCGCTGCAAGACGCCCGAGCCTGACCCGCGCGGAGCCGCCGCAGCACCCGCGGGCGGGCAGGTGCGCGACCTAGCGCCGCCGGCGCAGCAGGTGGCGGCGGTGACGGAGCTTGCGCACAGGCAGGCGGCGCGCCACGACGCGCAGCCGGCCCGCTCGAAGCCGGTTCGTCGACCCGGGGGCGCGGGCAGTGCGCCCGCGCCTCTCACCCCGGCGCCCCCCGGCCGTTCTCCGGAGGCGCCGCCTCCGTCGGCTCTCACCTTTTCCTCCTCGGGCACGCACGGCACCGGTAGCGCCACGGTCTCCGCCTCCGTGAGCGCGTTCGGTGTCGCCGCGGCCCGTGCTCCCACGACCGCCGCGCGCAGCACGTCGGTCCCGTTGCGACGGCGTGGGAGCGACGACCGAATCGATCGGCCCGGCTGAGTCTCGGCGAGCGCGTCCGAGACCAGTCCTCGGCTGCGGTGACGACCGCGGCCTCACATCGATCGATTTCGAAGGAGGATAGGAATGCGCAAGTTCCTCGTTGCGCTTGGGACGACGACAGCCGTGTGCTTGAGCTCGGCCGCCGTCGCCCTCGCCGACGGAGCGCCACCGCCGGTTCAGGCGGTGACCCAGTCGGCGACGACCGGGCAGCAGGCCGCTGCCCTGTCGACCGCGCAGCAGTACCAGCCGCAGAACGTCAACGTGTCGATCCGGATCAACAGCCCGGGCGACAACGGCGACGTGACGCAGACCAACAGCGCCGACTCGTCGGCCAACGCCGGGAACATCGCCGGGACCTCGCAGTCTGCGGGTCAGCCGGCTCCGAGCGCGCCGCCGACGTGGTGGCCGATCTCGAACGTGCCGCAGCGCGGCACGCTTCCGGCGACCGCCGACGGCTCGTCGGGCACGCAGTCGAACGACGCCGGCTCGACGGGTGACGCCGGCAACGCCGCTGGGACGCAGCAGAGCGCGCCGCAGAGCACACCGCAGAGCACACCGCAGAGCACCTCGTGCGGCTGCGGCGGCTCGAACGGCGGCGTGCAGAGCGCCGACCAGTCGGCCAACACCCAGCAGTCCGCGATCGCCGCCTCGAAGGCAGTCCAGGTCGATCCGTCGAACCAGAACGTCTCGGTCCGGATCAACAGCCCTGGCAACGACGGTGACGTCACGCAGACCAACTCGGTGAACTCGAACGCCAATGCCGGCAACGCTGCCTGGACGCAGCAGCAGTCGTCGCAGGGCACGGCGGGAGCAAGCTGTGGTTGCGGCACCATCCCGGTGCCGTCGGATTCGCAGCCGTCGACGGACACGCAGCCGTCGGCGGACACCCAGCCCGTGAGCAGCGACCCCGCGACGGGCTCGGCCGTCGCGCCCGCGAGCTCCCCGGCACTCGGCGTCCAGTCGATCGGGCAGGACGCCTCCACCTCGCAGACCGCGATCGCCGGCTCGGCAGCCGTGCAGTCTGGTGCCTCGAACGCCGACTACCCCGTGCGGATCAACAGCAAGGGCGACGGCGGCGACGTGACCCAGTCGAACACGGTGAACTCGACGGCCAACGCGGGCAATGCAGCGTGGACGAAGCAGAACGCGACGCAGTCCGCCGGCGGTTCGCCGTGCGGCTGCGGCGGCAGCACCATCCAGGCAGCGGGCCAGAAGGCGGACACCACTCAGGGTGCACTGGCGCTGTCGGGCGCGATCCAGCAGTTCGGCGGCGAGCCGTCGCGCTGCGGGTGTGGTGGAAGTGACGGCGGGTCGGGCAACACGGCCTCGCCGGTGCGCGTCTGGAGCCCGGGGACCGACGGGAATCTGACGCAGGCGAACACCGTCGACTCGACGGCGAACGCAGGGAACAAGGCCGGGACCGTGCAGAACGCGTCGCAGCAGTCCGGCGGCGGCAGCGGCCTGCAGATCCAGGCTGTCGGCCAGGAGGCCGGGACGTGGCAGGCAGCCGCGGCCGGCTCCCTCGCCGCACAGTTCGGCGCGTCGAACTCTGCCTCGCCGGTCCGGGTGTGGAGCCCGGGCGGCGGCGGCACGGTCGACCAGACGAACAGCGTGTCGTCGGCGGCCAACGCCGGCAACGCGGCCGGGACGTTCCAGAACGCGAATCAGACGCTCGGTGGGAAGGGCGGTTGCGAGTGCCACTCGCTGCCGATCCAGGCAATCGGGCAAAAGTCGTATCTCGGCCAGTTCGCGCTCGCCGGGTCGGCCGCGTTCCAGATCGATCCGAAGAACGCCGACTCCCCGGTGCGCATCGGCAGCTGGGGCGACGGCGGCACGGTCGGACAGCAGAACACCGACGATTCCAAGGCGAACGGCGGGAATCTCGGGTTCACGCATCAGTTCGGTTCACAGCTGATGTGATGCGGACCGTCGGGTGGGGAGGGCGCGCTGCCCTCCCCACCGCCGGTCTTGGCGTTACCGGAGTGGAGGAGTAGGCTGAGCCGGCCAGGGAAAGTCGCAAAGAGCGAGGTTGAGATGAGGGGGCGGCCTGCACGTGAGCTCCTGCGGCGATACGCGCTGCCGACCGCAGCGGCGGCGGTGCTCGTCGTCGTTCCGGCCGCAGCAGCCGCCGGCGCGCCTTCGCCCGACCGCGCACCGGCAGTGCCGGCGACGCTCGCCCCTGACCCGGTGCCTGGCACCAGCCAGGCACCCCCTCGGCCCGTGACGGCGCCGCCCACGACCACGCAGCCGGCCTACGTCGCGCCGGTGGTCACGCACGCGGCGCCGGCGCCCGTGAAGCACGCGGCTGTGGTGCACCACGCGCGCAAGCGGACGCCGGTCGCGAAGTCGAAGCCCGGGCGGAAGCCGAAGCCGCCCGTTCGCTTCGCACTCCCGCAGATCGCCGTGCCGTCGCTCGCCGCGGTCGCGGCGGCGTCCTCGTCGCACGACGGCGACGCCGCGCTCGCCGGTCTCGCGCTGCTGCTCGCAGCGGCGACCGCGGGGTCGGGCGCGCGGCTCGTCTCCGTCTGGAGCCGGCGCACATGAGGCGCGTTGCCGTCGGGCTCGTGCTGGCGCTGGCGATCGTGGTCGCGCCGTCGGCGGGCGCTGCCGGTCCGACGATCGGCTACACGGTCACGTCAGGCACGCCTGGCGACAACGGTTGGTACGTCAGCTCGGTAACGATCTCGTTCCAGGTCACCGGCGCGAGTTATACGACGTGTCCGGCGGTAACGACATTCAAACAGGGCGATCCGGCGTTCTCGTGCAACGCGAGCACCGGCCGGGATTGCACGGGCACATGCACCACCCTGTCTGTCCAGTTCAACATCGACACGACGTCGCCGACCGTCACCTCGGCGTCGGTGAGCAGGCCGGCCGACGCGAACGGCTGGTACAACCACCCGCTCACAATCACCTTCGTCGGCTCCGATGCGGGCTCGGGGATCGCGTCGTGCACGAGCCTCTCCTACAGCTCGCCCGACTCCGCGTCGGCGTCGGTGAGCGGCACGTGCAAGGACAACGCCGGCAACACCAGCAGCGCGGGCGCGTTCGCGTTCAAGTACGACGCGACGGCACCGTCGGTGACCGCGACGCCGGCGCGCGCTCCCGACGCAGATGGGTGGTACTCCCGCTCGGTGCAGGTTGCGTTCGCGGGCAGCGACGCGACGTCGGGGATCGCGTCGTGCACGGCGCCGGTCGCGTACTCGGGCCCGGACAGCGCGAGCGCGTCGGCGTCGGGCTCGTGTGTCGACCAGGCCGGTAACACGGGCACCGCGTCGTCGTCGTTCCGCTACGACGCGACCGCGCCGAAGGTGACGGTCGACCTCGCGCGCAAGCCGGACGCGAACGGGTGGTACACGAAGCCGGTGGTGGCGAAGTTCGTCGGTACTGACGCGACGTCCGGGATCGCGTCGTGTGCGGCCCCCGAGACATTCAAGGGGCCTGACGGCGCCGCCGCGAAGGTGACCGGGACGTGCCGCGACGCAGCCGGGAACACGGCAGCGGGAAGCGTCGACATCCGCTACGACGGCTCGGGCCCGCGGCTGTCGAAGCTCGCGGCGACGGTCGGCGACCGCAGCGCGATGCTCAGCTGGAAGCGTCCGCCCGACCTGAAGACGGTCGTGGTCGCGCGCCGTCCGGGTCGCAGGTCCGCCGCCGCATCGGTCGTCTACCGCGGCAATGCGTCG
>DASUZZ010000016.1:0-13527 GCA_036376615.1 Gaiellaceae bacterium | reverse complement strand
GTCGGCAGGAACGGCGTGGATGTCCCATTCGACGTCGATGCCGTCACGGAGGCCGCGCATGAAGGCGGCGAACCCGCCGTCGGGTGCGTGGATGGTGAGCCAGCGCGCGGGGCGGTCGTCGGCGACGCGCAGCGAGTGCGCAACTCCCGGCGGCGCCGCGAGGAATCCGCCGGCGGAGACCGTGATCGTTCGGGCTTCGCGGCCGATCTCGAAGACCAGCCGGCCCTCGAGGACGTAGAAGGCGTCGGTGTGCCGGTGATGGACGTGCGGGCCGGCGATGTGCTCGCCTGCCGCGTAGCGGGCACGGGTGACGGTGAGGTGTTCCCGGGCGACGATGAAGCCGCCCTCCCGCGTCGGGCTGTCGACGATCTGCTCGCCGTAGCCGGCTGGAGCGTAGGAGCTAGTCGCCATAGAGGTCGTTCCAGTGGAGCGGGTACCAGGCGGTGTCGTCGGGGCAGCTCTCGCGTGCGGAGGCGATGGCCGCTGCGACGGTCTCGCCGCCGCCGATTGCCGTCCAGGTGTGCCCGGCCGGAGAGCCGAACTCGACCGCGAGGATCCGCTGCGCAGGCACCACTCGCGCCGCAGGCAGACGGATGAGGGTGCCGGTCGTGGCCAAGTGGGTCTGCGTGGTGGCGATCACGGACACGGACAAGTCCTTTCTCGGGTCGGCCGTCAGGGTGCGGGTGTGAGGCCGTGGCGGCGCATGACCTCGGCGAGCGCGGGCAGGTCGGGCGGGCCACCGGCAGCGGCGTCGAGGATTGCTCCGACTTCGCGGAAGAAGTCGGGGCCGATGATGCCGGGGGTGGCGATCGCGAGCGCCCTGGCGTCGACGTCGCCGCGGTTGTCGAAGCGGTGGACGGCACCGCGCGGGATGAAAACCGCCTCGTTGGGGCCGACCTCGATCGCCGTGTCCTCGATCGTCCAGGTCAGGACGCCTTCGAGCCCGTAGATCGTCTCGTCGTAGCCGTCGTGGCTGTGGGCTCCCGCAATCCTCGCGCCGGCGGGAACGTCGAACTCGAAGACCGCAACCGAGCCGTCCGACTGCGAGCCCTCGAGCAGGAATCGGATCGCCATCCCGCCGACCTTGATCTCCTCACCGGTGCTCGTCGCCATTGTTTCGCTCCTCCTTCAGACCTAACTGGTAAAGTCGCTTGACTCTAACTCGGTTCACGACTATTTGTCAAGTCGCTTTATGAAATCTTCCGAGATCGATTCGAAGCCGTTCGGGCCACCGATGATCGGCGCCCTCCTGCGCGTCCCCTGGGAGGCCGTGCAGGCGCACATGCTCAAACGGCTGCACGAACGCGGCTTCGACGACTTCGACCCCGCGTACCTCCCCGTCGTCCGCTACCCGGGACCACAGGGCCTCAGACCCTCCGAACTCGCCACCCGCCTGCGGATCAGCAAGCAGGCCCTCAACTACTTGCTCGGCGAACTCGAACGCCTCGACTACCTCGAACGCCGACCAGACCCCGACGACTTACGCTCCAAACGCATCGCGCTCACCCCCCGCGGCACGGCCGCAGGCAAGGTGATCCGCAAAGCCGTCGCCGAGATCGAGGCTGACTGGGCACGACAGCTCGGCCCCGAACGCTTCGCCGACCTGCGCACCCTCCTCGACGACCTCAACCAGATCAGCCGGCCGTGAGCGAGCTCCACCGAGCCGGCGGTTGCTCCTGTGAGGACGCCCGGGCGGTAGGTTCTTCGACGTTCGGCCACACATGAGCGAAACCACCTGTCACATGTCCATCTCGCTCGACGGTTTTGTCGCAGGACCGGACCAGAGCCTCGAGCACCCTCTCGGCCGCCGCGGTATCGAGCTGCATCACTGGCATCTCGACGAGCCGCTGAACGACGCCGACGCCCGCGCACGCGACCTGCTGCTGCGCCCACGCGGCGCGTACGTGATGGGACGCAACATGTTCGGGCCGATTCGCGGTCCGTGGCAGGGCGACTGGCGCGGCTGGTGGGGCGACGAGCCGCCGTACCACGCTCCGGTCTTCGTCCTCACCCACTACGAGCACGAGCCGATCGAGCTCGCGGGCGGGACGACGTTCTCGTTCGTCGGTGACGGCTTCGACGCCGCGTTCGCGCGCGCTTCGGAGGCCGCAGGTGACCGCGGAGTCGACATCGCCGGTGGCGCGTCGACCGTACGCCAGGCGCTTGCGGCGGGCGTAATCGACGAGCTCGTCCTCGACTTCGCCCCCGTCCTGCTCGGCTCCGGTGAGCGGCTCTTCGACGGCGTCTCGGATCCCCGGCTCGAGCCGGTCGAGGTCATCCACTCGCCGCTCGCGACGCACGTGCGCTACCGCGTCGGCCGGTGACGCCCCCGAAACAGCGACTGTCCACGCGGCTCGGGCTCGGGCCACCGTTTAACGACGCTTAAGCCTGGAAACCATCCGGTGCGTTCACGCCGCGCTCGCACTACTTGCGGCTTCACATCGAGCGGAGGCAACGACGATGACGACGCTGGACCGCGAGGCTGGTGAGACGCTGGGGGTCTGCCGGGCGCGGAGGCGCGCCAACGAGTCGACGCTGGCGATGGCGTTGCGATACGGCGCCACGAGCCTCGACGTGCTCCAGTTCCGGTGCGAATGCGGCCGTTTCGGCTGTGACCTCCTCGTCCTTCTCGAGCTCGGCGAGTTCGACCCGCTCACCCTTCCGGGGTCGGTCACGGCACGGCACGCGTAAGTCCACTGCGCGTCGTCCCCGGCTCGATCTCTGCTTGACTAACCATCGCCAAGCGGTCGACATCGATCGAATCTGCTCGGGATGGGGAGGATGACTATGCGTTTGGATGCGTTGCGCGCTGCGACGGCGGTCGCGGTTGCCGGGCTCGCACTGGTGATCGCCGGAGGTGCGAGCGCCGGCGGCACGATGATCTTTGCCTCGCCGAACGGCTCGGGATCGGCGTGTACGGCGAACGCTCCCTGCTCGCTGGCGACGGCGGTAGCGTCGGCACCGGCAGGCTCGACCGTCAAGGCTCTGCCCGGTGTCTACCAGGGTGGTGTGTCGTTCTCGAAGCAGCTCGATCTCGAGGGCCCTGCCGCCGTGCTGGATGCGACGACCTCCCAGAGCGGGTACGGCATCGAGGTCTCGGGCCCCGGCGGGTCGGGGTCGGTGATCGCCGGGTGGACGGTGATGAACGCACAGTTCGCCGGCATTCTGGTCGGTAGCCATGTCGTCGATGCGCTCGGGAACCCACTCTTCGACGGGTCGCCGATCGACGACGTAACGGTCGACCATGTCACGGTGGTCGACAACGACAAGGGATTCTCCGACCAGGTCGGACAGGGCGCCGGTGAGTGCCACACCACACCGTTCGCTCCGGGCGACTGCGGCGAAGGGATCCATCTCGTCTCGGCGACCAACTCCACGGTCGAGCATTCGCTCATCCAGGACAACGCCGGCGGCATCTTGATGACCGACGAGTTCGGCCCGGCGACCGGCAACACGATCAGTTACGACTCGGCGCTGGACAACACCGACGACTGCGGGATCACGATCGCAAGCCATTCGCCGTTCCAGATCTACGGCAACACGATCGACCACAACGTCGCCGACGGCAACGGTGTCGCCGGCCAGGGCGCCGGGATCCTGATGGCCGGTGCCGCCGCCGGGACGGGTGTGCACGACAACACGGTCAGCAACAACGAGGCGTCCGGCAACGGCCTGGCCGGGATCGTGATTCACGACCACTTCCCGGGTAATTTCAACAACAACGTGATCACGAACAACCATCTCGGCAACAACAACCTGGATGGCGACTTCGATTTCCTCACGCCGGACCCGTACACCACGGACATCCTCGTTGCGGCCGGCTGGCCGTTCCCGGGACCGCCGCCGCTTCCCCCGATCACGGGCACCGTGATCGCGAACAACCAGATCAGCGACGCCGAGGTCGGCATCTGGACGCTCAACGTCGCGGGATCGACCGTCCAGAACAACCACTTCCACAACGTCACGACCCCGATCTCGGACAACTGACGAGGCAACCCTCCACGGGTGGCGCGGGTCTCGGCCCGCGCCACCTGCCGGCTACCGCGTCGGCTCCACCGGCTCAGCCGGCCGACGAGCGGTCTGCAAGCTGCTTCAACTGATCCGAGCGTTCGGCGGCGAAGCGCACGAGCTCGACTTCGTTCGGCGTCAGCTCGGCCTCGCCACCCGGCCCGTCGATCTGCGAGCGCAGATGCTCCTTGACGGAGAGAGCCGTGAAGTTGCGGAGGGCGTAGCGGATCCCCTTCATGCCCGCGAAGAATAGGACGGAACCGCACCGCGATGTCGCGTTAGCACCTCCGCGCGTGCGGGCACGAATGCGCACCGGAGGGTGCCTCTGCGGGGCAGTGCGCTACAGCGTTCGCGGTGACCCCGCGCCATCGTGCGCATCCGTTCCAGCTCGCACCTCTTCCGGTCGTGGCGACGGACCGGTCGCGGCGGCAACTCGTCGCCGACGTGTCCGCGATCCTCGCCGACCTCGACCCGCGAAGCGGGGAGGCCGTCACCTTCGATGGCTTCTACTTCGAGGCGCGGGACGCTCACGGCCCGTTCGTGCGGACGGAAAGCGTCGAACGGGGCGAGATCGAGGGCGGTCACTGGTCGGCCGATCCGTCCGACTACCCTTTCCCGCACGGATAGCGACGCGCGGCTCCGTCCGCGTCCCTCGCTTGAATCCGTCGCGCCAACGACCACGACAGGAGTAGCGAATGGCCCTTACCCAGACACAGCTGGCCGCGGCGGTTGCCGAGCGGTCGGGTCTGTCGAAGACCCAGGCGAAGGAGGCGATCCAGGCGCTCGAGGACGTCGTCCTCGGCGAGATCGGGAACGCGGAGAAGGTGAAGATCGGAAACCTGGTGCAATTGACCGTCCGCGTCAAGCCGCCGACGAAGGAGCGCGAAGGCCGGAACCCTGCGACGGGCGAGGTGATGACGATCGCGCCGAAGCCGGCATCGGTCGACGTCCGTGCGCGCGTGCTTGCGAAGACCAAGTCGGCGCTACCGTCGCTGCAGAAGGCAAGGAGCCGGCTCGCCGCGTGATGCTCGGGCCGCCGCCGCGGGCACTCCACCTGCGGCGGCGGCCGTCTACGACGGAACGAGGGGCCGATGGCAGACGTGGCGCGGCTGATCGAGGAACACGATCGTGCGTGGAACGACCACGACGTCGAGGCGCTCGACGCGGTCTACACGGACGACGTCGTCTTTCAGAACCACACCGCGGGCGAGGCGGCGGTGGCCGGGCGCGCGTCGGTTCTCGCGCACATCGCGGGGATCTTCGGTCGCTGGCCGGACCTGCGCTTCTCGTCGCGGCGCCTCTACCTGGGCGACGCGGTGTGCGTCAGCGAGTGGACGGCGCACGCCACCGGGCCCGACGGGCGCAAGCTCGAGTGGGACGGCGTCGACGTCATGCCGATCAGGGACGGACGGATCGCGCGGAAGGACGTCTACTCGACCGCGCACATCGCACGCGGCGCGACATAGTAATAGAGCATCGTCTCCCCGTCGGGCGCGTCGTCCCACACCTCGTCGTGGACCCGCTGCCAGCCCCGATGCTCGTAGAGCCGAATCGCGTCGCGGTTCGTCTCCACGACGTCCAGCGCGGGGATGAGGTCACGTGCCGCAGCTTCTGCGCAGGCCGCATCGAGCAGCGCCCCGCCGACGCCCGCCCCGCGGCTCTCCCGCGCGACGAAGAAGCGCGTCGTCGCCGCGATCTGCTCCGGCGGCAAACCGGTCGCCGCCGACCACACGTCCGCACCGCCATCGGCAGTCGTCGCACGGAGCACGATGTGGCCGGCGACCACCCCTCCGCCATGCGCGACCCACGCGCCGAGCGTCTCGCGCGGCGAGAGCCACCGTGCCGGGTCGGAGGGCCAGTGTGTCGGGTAGCCGTCCTCGCGATGAACGGCCTCGAGCAGGCGGACGCACGGTCCGAGATCGGCATCGACGCGAATCCGCACACGCACGGGCATGGTGCGTCGATGCTACGACCGGAGAGGGATCCCGACTCAAGGAGGCTCCCGCGCGGGCCGATATTCCGGCCAGGACTGCGGTCGAATGAGAAGGTTTCCGGCGATAAGGCTGCCGCGACTCGGGCTGCTCGCCCGCTTCGCGCTTGCGAGCTTCGTGGCGGTCGCGCTGCTCGGCGTGGTGCTGGCCCACACGCTCGACACCGTCGTGCGCAACCGTGCGCTCAGCGACGCGCGGAGGACGGCGCGCCTCGTCGACGCCTCCCTCGTCCGGCCGCAGCTGACGCCGCAGAGCCTCGAGCGCGGGTTGTCGCCGGCGCAGGTCGCGCTGCTCGACGAGAGCCTGGCCCCGAGCCTGCGCGGCGGCCAGATCGCGCGCATCAAGGTCTGGAACCGCGACAGCCGCGTCGACTACGCGACCGACCACTCGATCATCGGCAAGCACTTCGCGACCATCGACGACGAGCTCGAGAAGGCGCTCGACGGCCAGATGGCCTCCGACGTCGACAACCTCACCAAGGCCGAAAACGCGGGCGACCGGCGCTTCGGCAAGCTCCTCGAGGTCTACACGCCGGTCAGGTTCCGCAAGGACGGCCCCGTCCGCGGCGCCTTCGAGCTCTACCTGCCCTACCGGCCGATCGCCGCCAACATCGCACACGACACGCAGCGCCTGTACCTCTTCCTCGCAGCCGGGCTGACGCTCCTCTATCTGCTGCTCTTCCGCATCGTCTGGGGCGCATCGACGCGACTGCGGCGCCAGGCGGCCGAGAACGAGCACCTCGCCCTGCACGACCCGCTCACCGACCTTCCGAACCGCAGCCTCTTCCACGACCGTGCGCAGCAGGCGATCCTCGCCGCGCGCCGCGACGGGTCCGGCGTCGCGCTGATGATCCTCGACCTCGACCGCTTCAAGGAGGTCAACGACACGCTCGGGCATCACAACGGCGATCTGCTGCTGCAGGAGATCGGCGCACGCCTGGGCGGCGGGCTTCGCGCGTCCGACAGTGTCGCGCGACTCGGTGGCGACGAGTTCGGGCTGTTGCTCCCGCGCGTCGCCGACGGCAAGGAGGCGCTCGTGCTCGGCGAGCGTGTCCGCGAGATGCTCCGCCGGCCGTTCACGCTCGAAGGCGTCACCCTCGACCTCGAGGCGAGCATCGGCGTCGCGCTCTACCCGGAGCACGGCGACGACGTCGACGCGCTGCTCCAGCGTGCGGACGTGGCGATGTACCTCGCCAAGGAGGACCGCAGCGGCTGCGAGCTCTACGCCGCCGACCGCGACGAGTACAGCCCGCACCGGCTCGCGCTCGCGGCCGAGCTCCGGCGCGCCCTCGACGAGCGCGAGCTCGTCCTGCACTACCAGCCGAAGGCCGACCTGAACGACGGCCGCATCGTCGCCGTCGAGGCGCTCGTGCGCTGGCAGCACCCGGAGCACGGCCTGCTCGCCCCGAACCAGTTCGTCCCGCTCGCCGAGGCGACCGGGCTCGTCCGCGAGCTCACGCTCCGCGTGCTCGACGAGGCGCTGCGCCAGCAGCGCGCATGGCGCGACCTGGGGATCGACATCCGCGTGGCGGTCAACCTCTCTGCACGCGACCTCTACGACCTCACCCTCCCCTCCTCGACGGCGAAGCTGCTCGCGACGCACGGCGTCCCCGCGACAGCGCTCGAGCTCGAGATCACCGAGAGCGTGATCGTCGCCGACCCGATGCGCGCCCGCTCGATCCTCAGCAGGCTGAGCGAGATGGGTGTCGTCCTCGCCGTCGACGACTACGGCACCGGCTACTCGTCGCTCTGCTACCTCAAGCGGCTGCCGATCGACGAGATGAAGATCGACCGCTCGTTCGTCATGCAGATGGCCGACGACCGGAACGACGCCGCCATCGTGCGCTCGACCGTCGAGCTCGGCCGCAACCTCGGCCTGAGGGTCGTCGCCGAGGGCGTCGAGACGGCCGCGGCGTGGGCGCACCTGAAGGCGTTGGGATGCGACTTCGCGCAGGGCTACTACCTGAGCAAGCCGGTCCCGGCCGGGGAGATCGCGGCGCTGGTCGCGGCCAGCAACGACCCGACCCTCCGCGCCGCCAACCAGTAGCGCGAAAGGACCTTCGCTACCGTGGACGGCGTGACGGCCACGCCGACCGCGGTCTCGCTGCTGCGCTGGCTGCGACAGCAGCTGCGCGAGCCGACACCCGAGCGCGAGCGCCTCGAGGCCGCGATCGCGAACGACGACCCGCGGGAGGCGCGCCGCATCGTGCGCCTGATGCCGTTCAACGACGCGCAGCGACACCACGTCGAGCGCCTGCTTGCCGAATGGGAGAGCACGGGATCGGACTAACCACGACGTCCCGCCGTCGTCAGGGAACTCTGGTGAGGGGTCTCGCCGTTCTCGTCGCAGTCGCCGCGGCGCTCGTCAGCACGGGCGCGTCCGCGGGATCGTCGCTGCTCCCGTCGCAGAGGACGGCGCTTCAGGCGGTCGGCAAGGCGGCGAAGTCGGGTCGCATCGACGGTGCCACCGCCGCGCGTGCACGGGCCGAGATCGCGCGCGCGTCGCGCCTGATCCGCGGTCTGCCCGCCGGCCGCGGCGCTCACGTTGCGGTCGCGCTGTCCGAGCTCGCCGCATTCGACGGAAAGCTGACGCTGCCACGCACGCTCGCGCTGGTCGGGCAGCTGAAGGCGAACGACGACTACTTCGCGCTCCACTGGGCGCCCGCCGACAAGACCGACATCACCGACAGTGACGGAGTCGTCTACCGCTACTTCGCCGGCCGGTGCTTCGAGCTCCACCCGCTCGCCGACTTCGGCGCGCTGAACGCGCGGATCGCCGCCGGCGACGTGGAGGGCACGGAGCGCCTCGCCGACGCGCTGATCGCGCGCGGCGTCTATCAGCACACGGGAGGCGTCGGCTGGGAGTACTACTTCGGCATCTCGGGGGGCCGCGCGCCGTGGCTGTCGGGGATGGCGCAGGCGGTCGCGGCGCAGGCGTTCTCGCGCGCCGCCGCGCTGGTCCCCGAGCGCAGCACGGCGTACCTCCGCGCCGCCCGCAACGCATACGCGCTGATCCCCCACGGACTGCTGACGAGCGTCGCCGCGGGGCCGTGGATCCGCCTGTACGGGTTCCAGTCGCTGACCGTGCTCAACGCCCAGCTGCAGTCGGTCGTCTCCCTCCGCGACTACGCAACCGCCGCGAAGGACCCGGCGGCCGCCACCCTCGCCACGCGAATGCAGAACGCCGCGGCCGCGACGCTGCCGCGATTCGACACCGGCTACTGGACCTACTACTCGCTTCCCCACGAGCTCTCCCCGGTCGACTACCAGCAGTACGTCGTGCAGCTGCTCGCCAAGCTCGCGCCGGCCGACCCGCGCTTCGCCGCTGCGCGCAAGCGCATCGCCGCCTACGCGAAGCAGCCGCCGGCGTTCATGGTCGCGAACGGCCCGCTCGGCTCGCTGCGCCTGTGGGTGTCGAAGCCGTCGACCCTGCAGATCAACTCGGCGGCAGGCCCGACGCGCCGTGTCTCGGTCTCGGGCGGCTGGACGACGATCGCCGGCCGCGAGCCGACAGGCCCCGGCGTGTACCCGGTGCGCGTGAGCGCAACCGACTGGGCGGGGAACCGCGCCAGCTTCGACACGTTGCCGATCGTGCGCGTCGCGACGACATCCGCGAAGAAGGCGGCGTCGGAGAGGAGCGCGCTCACGCCGGCACCGTCCGCGCCGCCTCCCGTGGTCGGCGCGGCGCTCGACGATCCCTCGCAGGGCGCGCTCGGCCAGAAGCTGGGCCTGCGGGTCGTCCGCCTCGGCGTCGCGTGGCCGGCCGGCGCGGCGGTTCCCGATCCATCGCTGGTCGCTGCGCTGCAGCGTCTGCCCGCCGGCTTGGGTGTCGTCGTCGAGCTCGCCGCGTCGCCGCTCCCGACCGACGACGCCGGCGTGAGCGCGCTCGCGCAGTACGCCGCGTCGCTCGCGCAGCAGGAGCCGCAGCTCCGCGACCTGCTGCTCACGCCCGCCCCCACTCCCCAGGCTGCAGCGGCCTATGCGGGGGCGCTGACGGCAGTGCGCCAGGCGGTCCGATCGGTCACCACGAGCGTCGCCGTCGGGCCGCTGGTCGACGGCGCCGCCTCGCCGAAGGCGATCGTCGCCGCCCTCGGGCGCGCCTTCACCGCATCGGGGGCGACGGCGCCGTTCGCCGACGTGATCGCGCTTCGTCCCGCACCCGCGCCGGCGACGACGGCGCAGTGGACGGACGCCAACGTTCCACAGCTCGTCACGGCCGCCGCGAACGCGCTCGGCGGAACCGCGCCTCCCGTCCTCATCGACGGGCTCGCGACGCCGACGACGGTTCCCGCAGCCGAGCTCGGCGGATACACCGCCGGGCTGCCGGCCGTGACCGGCGCGGTCTCGGCGACGGCGCAGGGAGCGGCGTACGCCGCGTCGATCACGAGCGTCGCGTGCACGCCCGCCGTCGCGGGAGTGATCCTCGACCGCCTGCAGGACAGCGCGACGCTGCCGGCGGCGCCGACCGGCATCGTCTACGCGGGCGGGAACCTGAAGGCGTCGGCCGCGGCGGTGACGGCCGCCGCGGCGCCCGCGCAACGCGGCTCCGTCGTCTGCCCCGGGGTCGCAACGGGAACCGACGCCTCGGCCTTCACCTACCCCACGGGCCTCTCGTCGGCGGCGGCGACCACCTTCCAGCTCGCGTGCACGCGCGACTGCCTCTACCTCGCGACGCTCGACGGTGCCGACAGGAAGCCGGTCGCCGCGGTCCGCGGTGCGATGAAGGGCGGCGCGGCGCCGGCGAACGTCACGATCCCGAAGGTGAAGCTCGGCGCCGGTTCGTACACGATCGACGTGCGCCTCGTCTCGCGGGTGAATCCCGGGACGGTCACGCAGCAGACGAGCGATCCGCTCAGCGTCGGCTGACGCGCGTCGCGCGCCCGATCACCTGCAGCCCCCACGCCCGGCCGGACGCGAACAGCTCCTCGGCGTCGACCTCGTCAGCCCAGCCGATGAAGTGCCGCTCGGGCTCGTCCTCCGTCGACCCGTAGACCGCCGCGCGGCCGGTGTCGAGGCGCCGGTCGGGATCGTCCCCGCGCTCGAGCGCGGCCATGCGCTCCTCGACCGCCGAGCCTTCGGCGTACCCTTTGCCCATGCGTGGAGGCTACTCCGCGCACGCGGGCCGGTAGCTCAGTTGGTAGAGCAGGGGACTTTTAATCCCAAGGTCGCAGGTTCGATCCCTGCCCGGCCCATAACTGACATTGCGCAAACCAAGTCGCGCAGCTCAGCGGCGTCGCGCTCGGAGTTCGCGGCAACGAGCAACACGACTTGCGTCGGTGAAGATCGTCGTGTTCGCCGCCGGAAGTGCGGAAAAGCCACGTCCGTCGTCACGATCGCTACTGGATCCGTCCTCAGAGCCGTGGCTGCATGTACTGCGTCGTACGAGGCCAGACCATAGGCGCGCATCAGCCTCGGTACTTCCTCGATCACTTGATCGACGTCAATCCGAACGTAGTCGAGGTACGCAAGAACCGACGTCCAGGCCTCGTCCACGCCGATCATAAGGCGGCTCGCACGCCGTCTGGCCCGCCCGTCGTGGCGGAAGCGTTTCCAATCCTTCGGGTGGTTCTCCTTGAGAGCGATCTGGAACGCGGTCTCGGCCAGCTCGAGCTCCAGCATCGAGCTGAACCTGATCCGAACGTCCTCCGTGGCGAGCCGAACAAGAACGTTGACGGCCGCCGAGTGGAGCGGCTGGGACACGATGAGTGCCTCGACGACGTAGCTGGTATTCGAGGAGAACGGCTGCTGGTAGCGGTGTCTCTGGGTCCTCGAACGAGAAGACCTGCCGCGTTGAAGGCGGCCGCCCGCGTGGCCGCACGCGCTACTTACCGCGAACCGAACGCGAGAAGTTGATCGACGTCTTCGCCTTGACCTTGCTCGTCGCGGCGCGGATGCCATGAGTAGCGGTCGTCTTCCTGGAAGAGGTCGACTTGGTGCTCGACTTGGCTCTACGCTGAGTCATTGCTCACAGTTTGACATAGGCCGCAAGTGGCCCCTTGAGACACTCCAGGACGGTGGAGCCTCCGGAAGTGAGTCATGCCGAGACCGAGATCGGATCCACTGCCAGAGCTGGGTGGTTTGCGCAATGTCTGGTTCCGCCCATAGGAAGTAGTGGACTGACCGGCAACGTTCGCTCCGACGCTCCGCGTCGAACCTACGATTGAGGCGTGAGCCACCTGCGAGCGGCCGACGGGTCGGTGCTGTGTGAGCACGAGGAGGAGCACGACGAACCCCTTCCGGAGAAACAAGAGGCGTCCAGCGACCACAGCCACGACGTCGGCGGGGACGGGCATGACCACCCACACGGTCTCGTCGATCGTTCGATTCTGCGCAGCCGCGCCGGTGTCAGGGCGGTCGCGCTCTCGCTGCTGATCCTCGGCCTGACGGCGGGCGCGCAGGTGGCGATCTTCCTCGTCTCCAACTCGGTGGCACTGCTTGCCGACCTGATCCACAACTTCGGCGACGCCCTCACTGCAATCCCGCTCGGGATCGCCTTCTTCCTGCGCAGCGTCCGCGGAGAGAAGATCGCCGGGCTCGCCGTCGTCCTGGCGATCTTCGTCTCCGCCTGCGTCGCCCTCTACGAGACCGTCATGCGCTTCATCCACCCTGAGCACCTCAGCCACCTCTGGCTGCTCGCGGCGGCCGGCGTGATCGGCTTCGCCGGCAATGAACTCGCGGCACAAGTGCGCCTGAGGGCGGGGCGGCGGCTCGCGTCGGCAGCGATGGTCGCCGACGGCAAGCACGCTCGGACTGACGGCTTCGTCTCGCTCGGCGTCGTCGCCAGCGCGCTCGTCGTCTCACTCGGCGTGCAGATCGCCGACCCGATCATCGGCCTTGTGATCACGTTGATCATCCTCCACATCACCTGGGAGGCATGGCACGAGGTCAGGCGTGCCGAGATCGACCTCGAGCACATCGACGACGACCGCCACGACCATCATTGAGTGTTGCCATGACAGCCGCAGTTCTCGTAGCTGGCGGGCGTTGGCGTTTCAGCCCACGGCGGTCCGACGCCAGGTCCCGTCACCGTCAAGGCTTCTCCAGCGACGCGGACCCCGCGCGGCGAAACGGTCGACACCGGCGCACGCCACGGTGAGATGCGGGTTCGTGGTCAGGCCGGGCACCTTCCCCGGATGCGCAGCCTGACTCACCGGCGCGTCCTCGCCGGCTACCTCAGCCTGCTGATCGCGTACGGAGCTGCCAACGCACTCCAGGACTTCTGGCTCGAACAGATCGTCAAGCGCGACCTCGTCGCCTGGCAGTTCCCCTACATGCTGCAGCCAACGGCGAGCTGGGCCTCCCTCGGGATTGCAGCCGGAGCGACGTTGATCTACGGGACACTGCTACGACCGGGAGCGGTTCTCGACCGGGCCGCACCGTGAGGCCATTCACCGGTCTCTCACGCCGTCTCGCTACTCCACGAGCCATGACCGTGCCGGATACGCGTTCGAGCTCGTCGTCGCGGAACGACGCGCTGGACGGGTTGCGGCTGCTCGCAGTGGCGGCAGTGATGGCCTTCCATTTCGGGC
>DASUZZ010000015.1:0-8682 GCA_036376615.1 Gaiellaceae bacterium | reverse complement strand
CCTCCCGCACCGCGTACTCCTCGAGCGGCTCCGCGTTCAGGCGCCGTCGCCGCAGGCGGCGGCCGGCGTTGAGCGCGATCGCGGCGAGCCAGGCACGCGGGTTGCGCGGGATCGTGCCGCGCTCGAGGGCGCGCTGGGCATCGAGGAACGCCGTCTGCACCACGTCCTCGGCATCGTGGTGGTCGTGCAGCTCGCGCTCGACGAGTCGCACGAGGCCGGCGCGATGCTCTCGATACAGGCGCTCGATCTCGGTCGGCACGACTTGGTGGTTCCGCACACCGGGGAGAGCGAAACGATCACTACCCTGTGCGCGGTTGAAACGGGTCGCGATCGTCCTCACGGGGTTCCTGCTGGCAGGCCTGCTGGTCGTGGGGTTACGCGCGCAACACCACGGCGCGCGGGCCGAGTCGCGCAGTCGAGTCCACGAGCTCGACCGTCACCCTGCCGAGGCCGCACGCAGCCGGAGCGGGATCCACAAGATCCGCCACGTCGTGATCGTCATGCAGGAGAACCGCTCGTTCGACTCCTACTTCGGGACGTACCCGGGCGCGGACGGGATCCCGATGAAGGACGGCGTCCCGACCGTCTGCTCACCCGACCCGAAGACCCACGTCTGCGTCAAGCCGTACCACGACACGTCGAATCGCAACGCCGGCGGCCCGCACGACACGGTCGATGCGATCCGGGACATCGACCACGGCAAGATGGACGGCTTCCAGGCCGGGCCGCGGCTCAGTCGGTTCCACGTCTGCCAGGACTCGGCGTCGCCCGCATGCAAGTCGATTCCGTCGAAGCCGGATGTGATGGGCTACCACGACTCGCACGAGATCCCGAACTACTGGGCCTACGCGCGCAACTTCGTGCTCCAGGACCACATGTTCGCGTCGGTGAACAGCTGGAGCCTGCCCGTGCGCCTGGCGATCGTCTCGGGCTGGTCGGCTCGCTGCTCGAAGCACGGCGACCCGATGAGCTGCAAGCCCGCGCTCCAGGCGCCGTACGGGGCCACGGGACACGGCAAGAAGCTCGACTATCCCTGGACCGACCTGACCTATCTGCTGCACAGGTACGGCGTGAGCTGGCGCTACTACGTCGCCGACGGGAGCCAGCCCGACTGTGCGGACAACCAGATGGCCTGTCCGCCCGTGCCACAGCGCGCCGGGACGCCGAGCATCTGGAACCCCCTGCCCCAGTTCGACACGGTGCAGAAGGACCACCAGGTGAACAACGTCGCGCCGCTGCGCGACTTCTACAGCGCCGCTCGCAAGGGAAGGCTGCCGGCTGTGTCCTGGGTCACGCCGTCGCAGAAGGTGAGCGAGCATCCGCCCGGCCTCGTCACGGACGGCCAGACGTACGTCACGCGCGTGATCAACACGATCATGCGTGGCCCCGACTGGAAGTCGACGGCGATCTTCCTCGCCTGGGACGACTGGGGAGGCTTCTACGACCACGTCAGGCCGCCGCGCGTCGACGGCGAGGGTTACGGATTGCGGGTGCCGGCCCTGGTGATCAGCCCCTACGCGAGGAAGGGCTACGTCGACCATCAGATCCTCAGCTTCGACGCCTACCTCAAGTTCATCGAGGACGACTTCCTCCGCGGCCGCCGGCTGAACCCCAGGACCGATGGGCGGCGGGACTCCCGCCCCGACGTGCGCGAGAACGCCGGAATCCTCGGCAACCTCGCACGCGACTTCGACTTCTCCCAGAAGCCGCAGCCGCCGCTCCTGCTCCCGCTGCACCCGCCGTTCAGCTGAGATGAGGTCCCGGCGGCGGCTCCTCTTGAGCGCGCTCGTCGTGTGCCTGCTCGGCGTGGCCGGCCTCGGCTGCGGCGCGAGTGAGGGAGGGACGGCGACAACGGGCTCCCGAACGTCGGCGGATCCGGCGCGGCTCGCGGCCGAGATCGATCGCGCGCAGGCGGTGATCGACGACGCGTCGGGGTCGCAGGCGAGTCTGCAGCGGGCGGCTCTCTCCCAGCAGCTCTCGTTTCGGCAGCTCGCCGACCGTCGACCTCTGCGCCGGCCGACGCTCGCGCGGCTCACGCCTAGGGCCCGGTCCGCTGCGAAGGCGTCCCTGCGCGCTTCGGATGCCCTGGCGAGGATCGTGCCGACCGAGCGCCGCTTCCCGAAGTGGCGCATCGTCGCGCCGCCCGCGCCGAACGTGCTCCTCGGCTATTTCCAGGCGGCGGCCGCCGCCTCCAGGATCCCCTGGAGGTACCTCGCGGCCATCGAGCTGGTCGAGACGCGCATGGGCCGGATCCGTGGACTCAGCCCCGCGGGTGCCAAGGGGCCGATGCAGTTCATGCCCGCCACCTGGGCGGAATACGGCAGAGGCAGCATCGAAAGCCAGCGCGACTCGATCATGGCCGCCGCCCGTTTCCTCGTAGCCAACGGCGGTCGCCGCAGCATCGGCCGCGCGCTCCTGCACTACAACCCGAGCCGCTCGTACGTCGTCGCCGTCGAGGCCTACGCACGGGAGATGCGCACCGACGGGCACGCGTTCTCCGGCTACTACCACTGGCAGGTCCTCTACCGGACGACCCGGGGCACCTTCCTGTTGCCGGTCGGCTACCCGCGCGTCCGTCCCAGGCGCCTGCCGGGCTAGCTACGCCGCCGGCGCCGAGAGGCCGCCCGTGGGAGCGACGCGGAGCCGGTACGGCGACCGCGCCCACAGCACGTCGACCGCCGCCTGCTGCGAGGGCGGCATCGCGGCCCGGAGCTGCTCCCAGAGGACGGGATCGTGGTAGCGGGCGAAGCAGATGAGATTCGCGTACCGGTTCGTGACGTGGGGCTCCGGCGCGAGCAGCTGGATGAGGCGCGGGAGCAGGTTCCGCTGGACGAGACACGCCTGCGGGACGACGTTCCCCGACGGCAGGTCGTCCGCGAGCTCCTTGCCGACGAGCAGCCGCCGCGTCGCGAGGAGCGCAGCCTCGAGGTTGGAGCAGCACGCCATCCCGATCTGGTCGCCCGAGTACACGCTCGCGCGATACCACGGCCGGAGGAACGGGCTGACGTACTTCAGCGCGTCCATTGCGCCGAGGAGCGCGACGACCGTGTTGAGTCGCGTGTGCCTCGCGGCCAGCGCGCCGATCGAGCGGCCGATCAGGAACGTGAGCTGGGCGCGTCCCTCGGGGGTCAGCATGTCGGCGACGAGCCCGCCCTCGATGACGACGATCCTCGTGCCGAGATAGCTCGACATCGCGATCGGCGCCGCTGCCTTGTCGACGACGTACACGTCGATCCGCTTCTGGTAGCCGAGCGTCGAGCGCACCTCGTCGATGAGCTCCTGGAGCGCCGGGAACGTGTCGGCGCCGACCCGCACCGACCGGCCGAGCAGGCGGGCGCGCAGGAGCTGTTGCCCGAACCAGAGGAACCCGCCGAAGAACAGGGCGAGGACGAAGAGATAGCCGAGCGCGCCGGCGTTTGAGGCGGCGGCGAGGACGACGATCAGGATCACGAGCGCGACGCCGACCGCCACGAGCGCGAGCGCGAGCCGCGACGGCTCCGTCGGGTGGATGAGCGGCTTGATCGAGGCGGCCATGGTCACCGGCCGCGTCTCGGGCCGGGCGGCGGCCTGTGACCGCGCATCCCACTCCGACCGCCTCGGCAGCTCCGGGAGGCCGGCGAGCTGGAGGCCGCACTGTGTGCACGTGTCGGACGCGCCGACCGCGGTGCCGCAGTGCGGACAGACCAGAGGATCGCCGGCGATCGTCACGCCGGGGCGATCGCGATCTTGTCGATGTACAGGAATCCGCCTCGCGCGACGAACTCGAACGCGATCCCGCCCGTCGACTCGCCGGCCGAGGAGGTGATCACGTAGCGACCCTCGGCTGTACCCGAGCCTTGCCCCGGCTGGTACCGGAGGTCGGTCAACTGGTAATTCGGGTTGCGGAGCTGGGCGAACTGCTGCCGGTACGTCCCGAGCGCGCCGGCGAGATCCTCGACCGGATCGTGGTCGTTGCGGCGACGGAGATCGGGGGCGAAGAGACTCGCGAGCTCTCCCACGCTCTCGTCGGAGTACGCGCGGGCGTAGGCGTTCAGCTCGTTGTGCATCTCGTCGACCGTCACCGGAGGCAGCGTGGACGCATCGCCGCCGGTCACGACATCGGTCACGGCGACCGTCTTGACCACCGTCTTCGCCGCGTCACTACTCCGCGGCGAGGACGAACGAAACGCCAGGACCGCGACGGTGGCGATCGCGCCGCCCAGGACGAGAACCCCCGCGATCAGCGCGACGGCGCGTCTTCGCGTGCGATCGCTCCGGGCGGGTGGGGGCGCGGCCAGCGGAGGCGGAGGCGAGGGCGTCGCGGCGGTCGCGGGCGCGGGTGTCTCCGGCGTGTGCAGCCGAAGGTTCAGGCCGCATGTGGGACACCACGGCGCCCCGCCCGTGCTCGCGCCGCAGCGGGGGCAGGTCTGCTCCCCGGCGGTCGGGACGGTCATTCGGCAGCCGTCCCGGCTGGCGTGGACTCGTCTTCGTCCCGACACGAGCCGCAGATTCCGCGCGGGACGCCCGATGGACGTCCTGCGGTCATCTCCCGGCGATGATCCCGCGGCGTGGGGCCGATGTCAATGCCTCGGTCGAGCGCACCGCCGACGACCGCCTCGATCTCCGACCAGTCCACCGGCGTCCACCAGGCGCCGTCGACGCCTTTCGGGCTCGTGTTGCGCCCGTGTACGACGCCGACGACGACGCGATGGTCCGCCTGCACGTGGAGATTGCGGGCGGCACCGCTCCATACGAAGCGCGTGTCCTCGCCGACCGCGACCTCCGGGAACGGGTTGCGCTCCCACATGGAGCGGCGGTAGAGCAGCGCGTTCCCCGCCGCCCACCGCTTTCGCGCCTGCGGGTAGGCGTACATCCAGGCGCGGCGGTCGGCCGGCGACGCGTAGAGCAGCTGCGACGGCCCGCAGAGATCGGCCGCGGCGCGCTCGAGCTCTCCGACCTGATACGAGAGCCGGTGCGGCGCGTGCCAGTCGTCGTCGTCCCAGTGCGCGATCAGCTCGCCGCGGGCCAGCTCGCAGGCGCGATTTCGCTTGGCGCCGAGGACGAGACCGTCGTCGAGCTCGACGTACCGGATCCGCGGGTCGTCGGGCACCAGGTCTACGACGCGGTCGGCGCCGTCGTCGAGGATCAGGAGCTCGCGCGGCTCGTAGTCCTGCCGCAGGAAGCAGTCGATCGCCAGCGGGACGAACTCGCGCCGGTCTGCCGTCGGCATCACGCACGTGACGAGCGGCCTGGCCGCGGTGCAACTGCGGAGGAACGCGCGGTCGAGCGGCGGCAGCGGGGGCTCGGCGATCGGCCGCCAGCCCGCGCTCCCGAGTCCGAACTGCTGCCAGCTGTTCGAGTCGTGGCGCACGTAGACGAAGTGGCCGCGGCCGTCGAGCCGGTGCAGCCGCGCGCCGCGCCGCAGCACGTCTCCGAGGAGCCAAGCGTCCTCCGCGATCGAGCGGTTCGGATAGCGGGAGCCGCGCAGCCACAGCTCGCGCCGGAACGCGAGCGTGCCGCCGTGGACGTCCCCGACGAACAGCCGCGCATGGACGGCGGCGTCGGGCGACCACCATTTCCACGCCGCCAGGTCGAGCACCGTGTCGCAGCGGAACGCGGTCACGTCGGCGCCTCCGTCGAAGATCGGCTCGACCTGCACCGCGAGGCGCGACGGCCCGTACCAGTCGTCGTCGTCCCACTGGACGAGCACGTCCCCGCGCGCGCGCTCGCAGGCGCGGTTGCGCTTCGCGCCGATCGACTCGCCAGCGGGCGCCCGCAGATACACGATGCGCGGGTCGCTCGGGAGCGCGGCCTCGAGATCGTCGTCTCCGTCGTCGACGACGATCAGCTCGCGCTCCTCCCACGTCTGCCGGCGCCACAGCTCGACGGCGTTGAGGGCGAGCGCGCGCCGGTCGCGCGTCGGCATCACGCAGGAGACGAGCGGCCGCGACGGCGGTGTGGGCGGTTGCGGCGGCGACTGCGAGCGGCGCTCGAGCCGGATCAGGTCGGGCGGTGCGAACTGCTCGCACGCGAGGCCGCGGCACGAGCTCTCGTAGCCCCAGCGGGCGTGGCGCAGGCGCAGCCCGCAGAGCGCGTCCTGGTAGCGGCGTCTGCTGTCGTCGAAGCGCGCGCGCTCCTCGCGCTCGCGCCGGGCCGTGAACGGCAGCCGGTGGACGAAGGCGTCGCACGCCCACAGGCCGGCAAAGCCTGCCCGCGCCGCGCGCGCGTTGTACTCCATCTCCCAGCAGGGGCCGAGGCCGTATCCCTCGTCGGCCTCGCCGATCGCGTCCAGAACCTCGCGTCGCACCGCGTAACAGAAGTCGGCGAGGCTCAGGAGAGGCTCGAGCGTCCGCGCCTCACCGCCGAACCGGGCCGCTACGTCCTTCGCTGCTTCTTCGAGCGCGTCGGGCCGTGAGCGAGGCAGCACGCACTGTTCGTTCCAGGCGCTGTTGGTGGACGGGCCGGCGAGGCCCGCGCCGGGGCGCTCGAGGGCCGCGAGCAGACGCTCGAGCCAGTGCGGGGCGACCAGGGAGCCCGATTCCAGCAGCACGATCACGTCCGCGTCGCTCTCCCGTGCGAGCCGGTTGAAGCACGCCGCGGGCCCCTGCGGCTCATGGGTGGACGAGACCCTCCCGGCATCGAGCAGGGCCGCGCGCGTGGCCGGATCGGGGCCGTCCCCGAGCAGCAGCAGCTCGTACGGCGGCGTGTTCGCCGCGAGCGCGTCGAGGGTGAGCGCCAGCCGCCGCGGATCCTCGTGCGCGTGCACGCCGACGCAGACGCGCGTCATGCGTGGAGGCGGTTCTCGACGACGGCGATACCGAGCCCGTCCTCCTCGGCGACGCCGCAGTCCGCAGCGAGCAGGCGCGCGACGCCGTATCCGTCGCGCTGCGCGCGCTCGAGCACCTGCGCAACGCCCTCGACCCACGCACCGTCGTGCACGAGGATCAGACCGCCCTGACAGACGAGCTCGTGCGCGAGCTCCAGCTCCGCGCCGAGGTGCTCGGCGGTGTGGATCGAGTCGAGGAGGGCGGCGTCGTAGCGCTCGCCTGCGTCGAGCGCGGCCCGCATCCCGGCGATCGAGTCGACTGCGCGCGCCTCGATGCACTCCTCCATCCGTCCGGGGAGCGCGGCCCAGAGCGAGTTGCGCTCCGGGGCCTGCCAAGGATCGAAGGTGACGACGCGCGCTCCCTCACGGTGCGCCACTGCGGACGCGAGGCAGGCGGCGGAGACGCCGCGGGCGGTGCCGGTCTCGAGCACGCGCGCACATCCCTGCGCGCGCACGAGGTAGTGGAGCAGCGCAAGCACCGGCAGCATCGACGGATCGCGCACACCCGCCGAGACTGCGTCCTGCTTTCCGTAGAAGCTCCACGTCAGCGCACCAATCCCGTTGCGTCCGACCCAGCCGCGTAGGGCGGAGAGGAAGACGGCGTAGAGGTCGCCGTCGCCAGTCCCGGCAAGCGGCTCCTCGACGCTTGCGTACCGGCCGCGGAGCCGTGGCAGCTTGTTCCGTCCGTGCCCGTTGACGTGCAGCACGCGCACCGGACGCTCCTCCCACGTCACACGGCCGGACCGGTCGACGCGCGCGTTCGAGGTGTGGAGCTGCACGTTGTACGTCGGATCGAGCTCGACACCGCAGCGGAGCTGCGCCAGCGCGAGGTTGAACACGAGCTGGTTGCGCCAGGCGAGGTCGGCGCGCTCGTCGAGCCAGGCGCGAGCGCCCGGCATCGCGGAGATCGCCGCATCGAGTGCGAGCAGCGCGCTGCGAGCACCGGCGAAGACGCCGTCGTTGACCACGAGCGGGTACGAGCCCTCGCCTCGGTCCTCGCCGAGGATGCGCGCGACGTCTCCTTCCGAGCCGCCGTAGGCATGACCGAGGATGTCCGTCACGTCGCGGTAGCCGTCGCCGTTGCCCTCCCGGCAGGCGAAGACGCTTCCGGGCGGGCAGGCGTCGACGGCGTCGAGGAGCGGCGAGAGGTCGCCGAGGACGATCGTGTCGGCGTCGAGGCAGAGGTAGCGCTCGGCGTCGACGATGCGGCCGATCGAGTAGAGCAGCGCCTTCGAACCGACGTTCAGCGTCGCGCGTGGGCGGCAGCGAATCGGCAGCGCGCGGTGCTTCGCGACGACGCGCTCGCAGCCGTCACTCGTGCCGAGCAGCAGGACGACGACGCGACCGTCGTTCACGTTGCCGTTGGCCGCGAGCGAGCCGAGCATGTCGTCGAGCATCAGCTCGAACCCCGGGGACGCGACGGTCGCGACGCAGCGGCCCACCGGCGGCAGCGCCGGCGGCAGTTCGATCTCGGCGCGCGCGAGGCAGTCCGTCGTCGTCGCGGGCGCGTCGTCGGCCGGCGTGCCGTCGATCTCCGGGTCGAGCCAGACGGCGTGCGCAAAGCCCCAGCGCGTCGTCGTCACCAGCAGCTCGAGCAGGTACGCGCCGTCGATCGCGGCCTCCAGCTCCCGCGGTGGCTCGCCCGCGACGACGTCGTTCGCCGCCGCCACGACCCGGCCGTCGGCGAGGAGCTGGAAGTCGGCCCTCGAGGCGCCGGCGGGGACGTCGTCGTTCAGCGCGACGCGGCAGCGGAAGCGCGAGGCAGCGCCGCCGACGTGGTAGAGCAGGCGCGCAGGCGGATGCGTGGACAGCGAGTGCCGGTACCGCGAGCCGCGAACGGAGACCTGCTTGCCCTCGTAACCGAGCGCGCCACCGGT
>DASUZZ010000014.1:0-53392 GCA_036376615.1 Gaiellaceae bacterium | reverse complement strand
GAAGGCGACGAGGTGAACGAAGAGGAGATCGTCGACGAGTTCAAGCGCTTCCTGGACCGCGTCTCCGCCGAGGACTTCGCCGGCGCGGAGGCGGAGGCCGAGGCGGGCGAGCTGGACGACGAGCAGGACGAGGACGACTAGGCGCGGACGTAGATCGGCGGCCCGACCGCGACGTCGCCGTAGACCCGCGTCGCGATCCACATCGGAATCCGCACGCAGCCGTGTGACGCCGGGGACGGCGGCACGTCCGGGTAGCCGTGCACCGCGAATCCGCGCAGGAAAGCGAAGGTGCGCAGCCGCTGCTCGAGTGCCACCACGTCCGGGCCGCGTGCGCCGAGCGCCGTGGACGCGCGTCGCCGTGACGCCGCACCCGGCCTGGGCGACGAGAACGGCGCGGCGCACCGGCCTCCCGTTAATGCGAGACGGCCACGGCGGCGACGAGCGCGATCAGGTTGAAGATCCCGTGCGCGAACATGCCGGGCACGACGCTGTCGGTGCGGTCGCGGATCCAGGCGAGCATGCAGCCGAAGGCGACGATCACCGGCAGCAGCACGAGCAGCCCGTGCGCGAGGCCGAACATCAGCCCGACGACGAGGATCGTCGGCCAGCGCCCCCAGGGCCTCACGACCGAGAAGCCGAGGCCGCGGTAGGTGAGCTCCTCGACGAACGGGACGAACGTGCAGATGACGAGGGCGTTGACGACGTACGGCGCGGCGCGGGCCGACTCCCAGTGCTTGGGTGTCAGGCCTTGCTCGTTGCCGGGGTGCGTCAGCGCCCCGTACACGCCCTCGAAGACGTAGATCGCGACCAGCGTCACCACGACGTACCCTGCCGCACGCGCGATCGACTTCGGCCGGCGGAGCGCGAGCAGGTCCCAGCGCGGCTTCGCGATCAGGAGGACGAGGACGAGGATGATCCCGTCCTGGATGACCGTCCCGATCGCCGTGGTCCACTCGTACAGCGTCTGCGCGCTCGGCTTCCCGGAGGAGAACCGGCCCGCGTACTGGAGGACCGCCAGCACGCCGACGAGGAGGAACCACAGCGCCAGCCGGTGCTTCTCCCTCGTACGATACGGCGGCGCCGTGCTCGACCGCACGTTCACTCCGGCCGAGGCTAACAGCGCCCTCGGCGAGGTGCGCCCTGCGGCCGAGCGCCTGCTCCGCCTCCGCGAACGGCTCCGCGAGCTCGGGTCGGCCCAGGGCCGCCTCGTGACGGCGATCGGCGGGAACGGCGGCGGCCACGCGGCCGGCGACCTCGACGAGACGCAGTCCGAGATCGTCTCGCTGGCCGGCGCGGCGGCCGCCTGCGTCGAGCATCTCGAGTCGCTGGGCGTGCTCGTCAAGGACGCCGACCTCGGCCTGGTCGACTTCCCGGCGATCCGCGAAGGCTCGCCGGTCCTGCTCTGCTGGCACGTGGGCGAGCCGGCGGTCGGCTACTGGCACGGCTACGACGAGGGATTCGCAGGCCGGAAACCGGTCGACTGGGGCGAAGAAGAGGGGTCGTAGATGTCCGAGTTCTGGCAGCACGCGCTGATCGCGGCCGTCGTCATCGTGGCGGCGTGGATCGTGGCGAAGGTGATCGACCGCCGGATTGCGCGGCGCAACCTGCCGCCGACCGTGATGACCCGTTATCGCGTGATCCGCCGGATCCTGTTCGTGACGATCGTGTTCGTCGGCGTGCTCTCGGCGCTGCTCGTCATCCCGCAGGTGCGCGCCGTTGCCGGCGCGGTGCTGGCGTCGTCGGCGGTGATCGGCCTCGTGGTCGGCTTCGCGAGCCAGCGCGTGATCGGCAATGCGGTCGCCGGGATCATGATCGCGTTCACGCAGCCGCTCCGCCTCGGCGACGAGGTGGAGGTCCAGGGCGCGCGCGGCGTGGTCGAGGAGATCGGCCTCAACTACACCTGGCTGCGCACGGCCGACGACAATCGCGTCGTCGTTCCGAACGAGAAGCTCGCCTCCGAGACGATCCGCAACTCGACGATCCGGAGCCCCGGCGGGTTCATCGAGGCGACCGCAAAGCTGCCCCTGGCGGCTGACCTGCGCGGCGTGCTGCAATCCCTGGCGGTGGACGGAACCGTGGCGCGGGTCGTGGATCTCGGCGCAAGCGACGTGACGATCAGTGTGCGCCGCCGGGCGTCCGGGGCGCGACCGCTCGGCGACGCCGCGTCCGACCTGCGGGTCGAGGTGGCGGAGCGCCTGCGCGCAGCGGGCGTCTACGCGACGCCGGAGGAGGCATGACCCGCAAGCAGGACGACCTCGACTTCATCCTCGCGCAGCGGGGCCGGAAGCGGAAGCGTACGGAGCGCACGAAGCGCCGCCGCCGCGCGGGCCTCATCTTCGCGGCGATCGTCGTCTCGCTCGTGCTCGCCTCGCTGACCGTCGGGTTCGGCGCAGGCGTCGCGCTCTCCGCGAGCTGCGACCTGAGCTCGCTCCGGCCGGTGAACATCGGGCAGAACTCGTTCGTCTACGCGAGCGACGGGTCGCTGCTCGGCGTGATCCCCGCCGAGCACAACCGCCAGCCGGTGACGCTCAGCCGGATGTCGGTGTGGCTTCCGCGTGCCACGGTCGCGATCGAGGACCGGCGCTTCTGGTCCCACGGTGGCGTCGACTACGTCGGCATCGCCCGCGCGGCGTGGGCGGACGTGACCGCGGGCAGGGCGGTCGAGGGCGGCTCGACGATCACGCAGCAGCTCGTACGTGGCCTCTACACGGGGCGGGAGAAGACGTTCAGCCGCAAGATCAAGGAGGCGTGCCTTGCGATCAAGCTCGCTCGCAAGTGGTCGAAGCCGAAGATCCTCGACGAGTACCTCAACACGACCTACTACGGCAATCACGCGTACGGCGTCGAGGCGGCCGCGCAGACCTACTTCTCGCGGCGCGCGAGCCGGTTGACGCTACTGCAGTCCGCGCTGCTCGCCGGGCTGCCGCAGGCGCCGTCGGTCTACGACCCGTTCGAGAACCCGAAGGCAGCGCTTGGCCGGCGCAACGAGGTGCTGCAGGCGATGCTCACGAACCGCGTGATCAGCGCGTCGCAGTACCGCGCCGCCGTGCGCGCGAAGTCGCTCGGCCTGAAGCCGGGCAACATCTACACGCAGATCAAGCAGCCGTACTTCTTCTCGTACGTGACCGACCAGCTGATCGACGCGTACGGCGCCGGCACGGTGCGCGAGGGCGGGCTCAAGGTGTACACGACGATCGACCCGCGGCTGCAGCGCCTCGCGATCAAGGCGATCAACGACGTCCTCCCCTACAAGACCGACCCGGCTGCCGCGATCGTCTCGATCCAGCCGGGCACCGGCGCGATCCGCGCGATGACAGCCGTCGTGCGCAGGGCGAGCAACCAGTTCAACCTCGCGGCCCAGTCGTCGCGCCAGGCGGGCTCGACGTTCAAGACCTTCGTGCTCGCCTCGGCGATCGAGCAGGGCATGGACCCCAACGCGACCTACTACGTCTCGGCGCCGTTCACCTGCAACCTCGGCCCGTGGTGCGACCCGGCGAAGCCGTGGCAGGTGCACACGTACGAGAACAGCTACAGCGGCAGCGAATCGGTGACGCGCGCGACGCTGCAGTCGGACAACACCGTCTACGCGCAGCTGACGCTCGACGCCGGCCCGCGGTACGTCTGGCAGATGGCGCACCGGCTCGGCGTGCAGATGACGCCCGACAAGCCCGTGGCCTCGATCGGCCTCGGCACGCTCGCGGTCTCGCCGCTCGACATGGCGGCCGCGTACGCGACGTTCCCCGCGATGGGGATCTACGCGAAGCCGATGGCGATCACCAGGGTCGTGCTCGCGAACGGGAAGGTCGACGCCGCGAGCGGTTGGGGGAAGCCGCAGACGAAGCGCGCGCTGTCCGAGGGGGTCGCGTGGCAGGTCACCGACGTCCTCCGCCAGAACGCCGAGTACGGCACGGGCGCGGGCTCGGGCGACGGCGTCCACGAGAACGCCGGCAAGACGGGGACGACCGAGAACCATGCGGACGCGTGGTTCGACGGGTTCGCCCGGCAGCTGAGCACGGTGGTCTGGATGGGCTACCAGCAGGGCGAGATCCCGATGCTGGACGTGCACGGGGTGCCGGTCGCCGGCGCGACCTACCCGGTTCCGATCTGGCACGACTACATGGCCGCGGCGCTCTGGAGGCGGCCCGCGATACCCTTCGCGACGCCGAACGCCTATCCGACCTTCCGCACGTTCACGCACCACGATTACGGCTACCTGCAATACACGAGCCCGCCGCCGTCGGCCCCCACGACGACCACCACCACCGCGACGACGACGACCGCCAAGCCGCCGCCGAAGGCGCCGGCGGGGCCGAACTCGGCGGGCGGCTCGCGGCACTGACGCTAGGCGAGTAGCTCCTCGACGAGCGCGCGCCACTGCCTTCCCCGCACCTTGCGGGCGGCCCGCTCCGCGAAGACACGCCGGCCGGCGACGGCGACCGACCGCCGCAGCGTCTCGTCGCCCGCGAGTCGCCTGATCGCATCCGCGAGCAAGCGCGGATCCTCCGGCGGAACGAGCAGCGCCGACACCCCGTCTCGCAGCAGCTCACGTGCCGCCGGGGTGTCGGCGGTGATCACCGGCGCTCCCGTCGCGAGCGCGCCGAAGACGCCCGCGGGGATCGAGCGAGACTCGCGAAACGACCCGAGCACGATGCCCGCACGGCCGAATGCGAGGCCGGCGTCGTCCGGCTCGAGATCGGCCCGCCTGATGCTCCGGACCGGCACCTCGGGAACGAGCGCCGCGGCTTCGTCGACGACGTCGCTCGAGCCGTCGACCTCGTGGAGCGCGGAGAACGGGTAGGTGGGCGTCCATGTCTGGCAGAACACGTCCTCGTCCGCGCCGAGGAAGACGACGGCCGTGCGGCCGGCGCCGAGCTCGCGGAGGTAGGCGGCCTCCACCTCCGTGCCGCAGACGACGAGGTCGGGGAGCCGCAGCGCGCGTGCGTCGGTGACGCGGAGCACCGCCGCCGCGGCCGACCGTGGCCCGTACTGCTGGCGCACGGAGACGAGCTCGTCCTCGAGGGAGAGCACGGCGTCGAAGACGAGCGGCCGCCGGCCGGCGAGCCGCCGCGCCCGCGGCACGTCGAAGTGGCCGGGGTAGCCGACGATCACGGCGTCCGCGTTCCTGCTGCCCGGGAGCGCCAGCCGGGCCTCGGCGAGCAGCACCTGGAGCAGTCCGAGGATGCCGCCGCGCCCGAGCTGCAGGTGACGCTCGGCGACCTCGACGCCGGCGTCGCGAAGCGCAGCAATCGCGTTGACGTTGCGGGGGTGCTCGCGGTCGTACGTGCCGAAGTAGAGGATCCTCACCGCCGTCCCGCCACCTGCGCGGGATTATCGTGATCGGCGATGGAGGCCCTGCTCGGGATCGACGAAGCGCGCACGCTGGTGCTCGCGCGCGTGCAGCCGCTCGAGCACGAGGAGGTCGCGCTCGCGTCGGCGCCCGGCCGTGTGCTCGCGGAGACGGTCCTCGCACCGATCGACCTGCCGCCGTTCGACAGCTCTGCGATGGACGGGTTCGCCGTCCGTGCCGCCGACACGCCGGGACGGCTCCGTGTCGTGGAGCCGTCTGCGGCCGGGCGCCCGTCGGGGGCCGGCGTGGAGACGGGCGAGGCGGCGCCGATCTCGACCGGGGCCGTCGTCCCGCCCGGGGCGGACGCCGTCGTCCCGGTCGAGCGGACGAGCTCGGGCAACGGGAGCGTGCAGGTCGAGCACGTTGGCGAAACGGACAACATTCGCCCGCGCGGCGGCGACATTCGCGCCGGCGACCCGGTCGCCGAGGCGGGCGTTCGGCTGACGTCGTGGACGGTCGGCGCGCTCGCCGCGGTCGGGCTCACGGCCGTTCGCTGCACACGGCGGCCGCGCGTGGCGGTGCTCGCGACGGGCAGCGAGCTGCGCGCGCCCGGCGAGCCGCTCGCCGCCGGGCAGATCTACGAGTCGAACTCGGTGCTCCTGGCCGCCCAGCTGGCCGAGGCGGGTGCGGTCGTGACGAGGCTCGACCCGGTGGCCGACGACGAGGCCGACACGCGCCGCGGGCTCGAACAGGGGCTCGCCGCCGACGTGCTCGTCACCTCGGGCGGCGTCTCGGTCGGCAACCACGACCTCGTGCGCGGCTCGCTCGCGTCCCTCGGCGTCGAGGAGCTGTTCTGGCGCGTTGCCGTTCGGCCGGGGAAGCCGGTCGCGTTCGGCGTGCGCGGTTCGACGCTCGTGTTCGGGCTCCCCGGGAACCCTGTCTCGTCGCTCGTCGGCTTCGAGCTGTTCGTGCGCCCGGCGGTGCTCGCGCTGCAGGGCGCGACGGAGCCCGGGCCCCGCTGGCAGCCCGGCCGTCTCGCCGTTTCCGTCCACCGCAGCCGTGAGCGCGACCAGCTCGTCCGTGCGCGCCGCCGTCTCGAGGGGGATGTCGTGGAGCTGGAGCCGGTCGCCGGCGACGAGTCGCACATGATCGCGCGTGCCTCCCGCGCCGATGCGCTCGTGCTCGTGCCCCGCGGCGAGGGTGAGCTCGCGGCCGGCGCGGCGGCTCGCTACCTCGCCGGATAGCGGCCGGTGTCGACGCGGCGCGCCGCCCTGCGGATCGACCTGCGTGCGCGCCGCTCGCCTGCGCGCGGATACGGCGCGTAGCGGCCTGCCGCGACGACTGCGAGCTGCGCGGCGCACGCCGCGCCGGCGAGCGTGATCGCGAAGGCGACGGGCGTCACGTAGCCGACCGCGACGAGCTCGAGCAGGTACCAGGGCGCGTCGAACCCGAGCCCGAAGCGCAGGGCGAGCGACAGCACGGGCAAGAGCGGCCCGACCAGCCCGACCGCGAAGAGGAGCCAGCGAGCGGCGGCGGGGCGGTCACGGACCTGCGGGAGCCAGAGCCACGCATGGAGCGCCGGCAGGCAGAAGAGCAACGCGTACGGGTTCGTTGCCAGGATGAGCAACGCGACGACCCCGGCTCCGACGAGCGCTGCGACGTTTCCGGCGAGGAGCTCTCCGGCTCCGACGTGCCGCCGGGGAACGAGGGGCCCGCGCCACGCGAGCCAGCACGCGGCGAGTACGAGCGCGAGCAGGAGGAGCGGGAGGACGGGCCAGTCGCCCGCCGCCGCGGTGGCGGGATTCGGCGGCCGTGACGGATCGCGCGGCCACGCGCCGAGCAGCCCGAACACGGCGAACAGCACGCCCGCGAAGAGCCAGAACGCGAGCCGCCGCGCCAGGCTGCGGAACGCCGGCGCGATCGGGATGCGGCGGCGCCGGGTGTGCGCCAGGAGGTCGACGACCGCCACGAGGTAGGGCACGAGCAGCGCGATCATCAGCAGGGCGATCGCCCAGCCGCGGACGGCGCGGCCGCCGGCCCAGACGAATGGGGGCGTCCCGTGCTCGAGCTCGAGGCCCTGGTCGAGCGAGCCGACGAGCTCCTGCGCCGCCCGCCCGAGCTGGGTCAGGTGCGCCACGTCGAGCGCCTTCGGGCGGTCGCCGAACGCCGCTCCCGGCCGCTCGCCGCCGGTGGTGACCGTGACCGCGGGGATGCCGCGTGCGACGAACGGCCCCTGGCCGCCGAGCGTGAACGGAAAGCCGAGGTCGATGAGCTGCGCGAGCACGGTCGCGCGCTGCGGCGCCGCGCCCGTCTGCTCGGAGATCCGCCGCGCCGCGGTCTCGAGGAGGAGTGACGCGGCGGTGTTGGGCGTGTCGCCCGAGAAGAGGAGTCGCGGCGCCCGGCGGCCGGCGATTCCCGTGAGGTTGACCACGGCCTCGACCGGGAACGGCGGCCGCTGCGCGAAGCGCACCGCGCCGAGCCCGCCGGCGGCCCCGGCGTCGGTCGACAGGAAGACGATCGTGTGCGCGGGGCGCACCGCGGGCCCGCCGGCGGCTCCCGCCGCCGCCGCGTAGCCGCGCGCCAGCTCGACGAGCGCCCCGGTTCCGCTGGCGTTGTCGTTGGCGCCCGGGCCGACACCGGTGTCGTCGCGGTGCGCCATCACCACGATCGCGGCGGGCGACTGCCCGTGCGCGACCGCCCAGACGTTCTCGAGCCGGGCCGTCCCCGCGCCGCCGGGGAGCTGCTCGCTCCAGGTGTCGGTCGAGACCGGAAGCCCGAAGCCCTGCAGCTGCTCGTGGACCCACGATGCCGCGCCGAGCGCTCCGGCGCTGCCCGGTGCGCGGTTCGGGTAGCTCGTCGCCAGCTCGGTGGCGAGCGCGGCCGCGCCCGGGCCGTCGAAGTTCGGCGGCAGCTGCGGGGCGGCGAGCACGCCGGTGCGCGCGCTCGCGAACGCGAGGAGGAGGAGCGGGATGAGCGCGACGAGGAACGACACGCGGTAGAGGCGGCCGTTCACCGGCCGCGCGACCGACCCGCGGCGGGCCCGGCGCCGGCGCTCGACAGCGGGGGTCGGTCTCATGGGCAGGGCTATAGTAGGAGGGCGACTGCTGAACGAGCGGTCTCGCTTGCGCGCCCGGCAGGCGCAGCCGCCGATGCCCGACTCGCCACCCACGATCCTGCTCGTCGACGACGAGGACGCGGTCCGCACCGTGCTCGCGTTCCCCCTCGAGCGGGACGGGTACGAGGTCGTCCAGGCGGCCGACGGCGAGGAGGCGCTGGAGAAGTTCGACGCGCAGCCGGTCGACCTGGTCGTGCTCGACATCATGCTTCCCCGGCTCGACGGTCTCGAGGTCTGCAAGCGGCTCCGGGCGCGGAGCACCGTCCCGATCATCATGCTGACGGCGCGGGACGACGAACTCGACAAGGTGATCGGGCTCGAGCTCGGAGCGGACGACTACATCACCAAGCCGTTCTCGATCCGCGAGTTCCGCTCGCGGGTCCGGGCCCTGCTGCGCCGCGCCCGCGCGCCGCACGCGCCGGATGCCGCCGGGGACGAGCGGATCGAGCACGACGGGCTGGTCATCGACGTGCCGCGCCGGGCGGTCGAGATGCGTGGGGAGCCGGTGCAGCTCACCTACGTCGAGTTCGAGCTGCTGCGGGCCCTCGCGGCCCAGCCCGGGCGTGTCTTCAGCCGCCGCATGCTGCTCGAGGCGCTCTGGAAGAGCGCCGACTATCGCGACCCGCGCACGATCGACGTCCACGTCCGCCACCTGCGCGAGAAGCTCGAGACGGAGCCGAAGACGCCGGAATACATCCTGACCGTGCGCGGCGTCGGCTACCGGTTCCGCGACCGATGACCGGTGAGCGGAAATGAGCAGCCTCCGCGGCGTCGGCGGCCGGCTCGCGCTCGCGCTGCTCGTGGTCGTGGCCGGCGTGCTGGCGATCGTCTACCTGATCGTCGTGCCGTCGTACCAGCGCTCGCTCCAGAACAGCGAGCTGCGGAGCCTCGAGACGTCGATTCGCACGGTCGCGATCCCGAACTACCCGGCGAGCCAGGTCGAGTACTCGAAGCAGGCGTACGCCGACAAGTGGGCGCCGACGGTCAACGCGAGGATCGTCGTCTACGACCTGCAGAACCTGGTGCCGCTGAACCTCCAGCCGGTCGCCGACTCGGCCGACGAGTCCGACTCGACCGACATGCAGGACGATCCGGTCGCGAACGAGGCGATCGTGAGCAAGACGCTCTCCCGCGGCACGGTCGATCGCGGCGACCAGGAGTACGCCGAGGTGGCGTATCCGATCAACGGCTCCGTCGTGCTGCTCTCGGCCCCGCTCCACGACCAGTTGCGCACCGTCGCGGTCGTGCGGCGGCGCGTCCTGATCGCCGGTGGCATCGCGTTCGCGTTCGCCCTGCTGCTCGGCTATGCCGGAGCGGCGCGGCTCTCGAGCCGCATCCGCCGGCTGGAGGCGGCGGCCGAGCAGATCGCGGCCGGCAACTTCGCCGAGCCGGTCGTCGACGCGAGCTCCGACGAGCTCGGGCAGCTGGCCCGGGCCTTCGAGCGGATGCGCCTGCGCCTGTCGCGTCTCGACCGTGCGCGCGGCGAGTTCATCGCGAACGCCTCCCACGAGCTTCGCACGCCGCTCTTCTCCCTGGGCGGCTTCCTCGAGCTGCTCGACGACGACACCCTGGACGAGGCGACCCGCCAGGCGTTCCTGGCGCAGATGCGCGAGCAGGTCGACCGGCTCGGGCGCCTCGCCACCGACCTGCTCGACCTGTCGCGGCTCGACGCGGGACGGCTCGCGGTCGGGCGGGAGGAGGTCGACCTGTCCGAGCTCGCGGCCGACGTCGCGCGGGAGCTGCAGCCGCGCGCCACCGCGCTCGGGCACACGCTGGAGACGGCGGCCGGCACGCCCGTGCTCGCGCGCGGCGACGTCGCCCGGGTGCTCCGGATCGGCCGCATCCTCGTCGAGAACGCGCTCCTGCACACGCCTGCCGGAAGCACCGTCCGGGTCTCGACCGCGCGTGACGGCGGGCGGGCGACGCTGACGGTCGCCGACGACGGCCCGGGGATCCCCCGCGACGCGCGGCAGCAGGTCTTCGAGCGCTTCTACCGTCTCGACGGCACACGGGCGTCCGGGAGCGGGCTCGGGCTCGCGATCGCGCGCGAGCTCGCCGAGCTGATGGGCGGCCGCCTCGAGCTCGACGCGCCGGACGGCTGGACGTCGTTCACGCTCGTGCTGAGCGCCGAGGTGGCCGAACGCGAGCTCGAGCCGGTCTGACGCCGGCCGTTTCGACGTGGAAACGGCCGCATCCGGTCCCGAAGGACGCGGGTACAGTGGCCGGCGGTGCGCCCGGGGCAGCTCGCCGCCGTCTCCCTCGTCGCCGCGGTGATCGGCGGCGCGCTGGTGCTGGCGGTCGCGCGCGCGTCCGGCTGGCTGAACCGCGGCCGCGACTCGGCGACGGTCGTCCGCGTCCCGGCCGGCGCTGCCGCCACGCCGGTGGTCGTGGCCAAGCCGCTCGCCGGCAACGGCTTCGCGCCGGCCCAGATCTACCGTGCCCGGGCGGCCGGCGTCGTCACGATCTACAGCGCCTTCGGCACGCCCGGGTCTCCGGACGCGGTCGCGGGCGTCGGGTCGGGCTTCGTCGTCGGCCGCGCGGGAACGATCCTGACGAGCGCGCACGTGATCACCACCGCGGGCCAGGACGGCAGCGGGCCGATCGCGCGTGCCCGGACGGTCTACGTCCGCTTCGCCGACGGCGACCGGGTGCCGGCGCGCATCGCCGGGTACGACCTGTTCGACGACGTGGGCGTGCTCCGCGTCGACCCGGGGGCGCACCGGCTGGCGCCGGTGCCGCTCGGCAACTCGAGCCGGGTCGTCGTCGGCCAGCCGGTGGCGGTGATCGGCAGCCCGTTCGGCAACCCGGGGTCCCTGTCCGTCGGCGTCGTCTCGGCGACGGGCCGCTCGATTCCGTCGCTCGTCAGCAACTACGACCTCGTCGACGCGATCCAGACGGACGCCCCGATCAACCACGGCAACTCGGGCGGGCCGCTCCTCGACGCGCGGGGGCGGGTGGTCGGGATCAACGCGCAGATCCGCTCCACCGGCAACGTGTCGGGCTTCGAGGGCGTCGGGTTCGCCGTGCCGATCGACTCGGCGCGGCGGTCGCTGCGGCAACTCCTTCGCACGGGCAAGGTGACCTACGCGTACGTCGGGATCACCACGGAGGACCTCACCCGCTCGATCGCGAAGAAGTTTGGTTACGCCGTTTCGCAGGGCGCGCTGATCGACTCGTTCGCGGCGGGCGATCCCGCCGGGAAGCGTGCCGGGCTGAAAGCCGCGACGAGGCTCGAGTCGTTCGAGGGGCAGACGGTCCGGGTCGGCGGCGATGCGATCGTGGCGATCGACGGCATCCCCGTGCGGAGCGCCGAGGACGTGGTGCGGATCGTCGCCGAGCGGCTCGAGCCGGGCGAGACCGCCGCCTTCACGGTGGTGCGCGGCCACCGGCGTCTGACGGTCCCGGTCGAGCTCGACACGCGGCCTGGGCCGGCGGGTTAGCGGCGCGGGTTTGCGGGCAGGCAGGAGTCGTGCAGGAGGATCGCGAACCGGAATTGAGAATCCGGCAGAATCTCCGAGGTTTGCTCCGACCCCGGGAGCGGGAAAGGTGCCGCAGTAGATGAGCGCGCTCGAGGACGCCCGGATCGGCACGGTCCGGCTGACGATTCCGGCGAAGGCCGAGTTCATCGGGCTCGGCCGGCTGGCGTTGAGCGGGCTCGCCCGCCTCGACGGCGAGCCGTTGCCGGACGAGGTCGTCGCCGACCTGAAGCTCGCGCTGACGGAGGCGTGCACGAACGCGGTGCGGCACGCCTACGACGACGGCGACGGGCTCGTCGAGATCGTCTACGAGCTCTACCGCGACCGTTTCGTCATCGAGGTCGCCGACGACGGCGACGGGTTCGACCTCGAGCCGGCGCCGACGCTGGCCGGCGACGACGAGCTGGTCGAGGGCGGGCTCGGGATCGCGATCATCCGCGCGCTCGCCGACGAGCTCGAGCTGTCGGCACGCGAGCAGGGCGGAGCGAGGCTCCGCTTCGTGAAGCGCCTGCCGCTCGCCGTCGCGTAGCAGTGCTGCAGCTCGTCAACGCGGGGCGGAAGTCGCTCGGCGACTACGCGACGCTGGTCTCGCGCGGGCTCATGGACGAGGTGCGGCGGCTCGCCGCGCCGCTCGAGGGCAAGCGGCTGCTGCATCTGTCCGCGACGCCGTTCGGCGGCGGCGTCGCGGAGATCCTCTACACGCTCGTGCCGCTGACGGCCGACGCCGGCCTCGACGTCGAGTGGCGGGTGATGCGCGGCGCCGACGAGTTCTTCCGCGTCACGAAGACGATCCACAACGCGCTGCAGGGGGACCCCCGCGGCCTCGACCACGACGACCTTGCGGTCTTCGCGCGGTACAACGAGGAGACGGCGGACGCGCTGGACGCCGACGCGTACGACTTCGTCGTCGTCCACGACCCGCAGCCCGCGGCCACGATCGACTCGTATCCCGAGCGCCGCGCCCGCTGGATCTGGCGCGGGCACATCGACTTCTCGACGCCGAACGCGGACGTCTTCGCGGCGCTGCTGCCGTCGCTGCGCCGCTACGACGCAGCCGTGTTCCATCTGCGCGAGTACGTGCCGCGTGACGGCGGGCTCCCGCGGGTCGCGATCTGGCCGCCGGCGATCGACCCGCTCCAGCCGAAGAACATGGCGCTCTCCCACGAGGACGCGTCGTACATCGTCGACCAGTTCGGCGTCGACGTGGAGCGTCCGCTGATCACCCAGGTCTCGCGGTTCGATCCGTGGAAGGACCCGCTCGGCGTGATCGACGCCTACCGTCTCGTGAAGCGGCGGCGGCGGGAGGTGCAGCTCGCGCTGGTCGGCTCGATGGCACACGACGACCCGGAGGGCTGGGAGTACTACGAACGGACGGTCGCGCACGCCGACGGCGACCCGGACATCCACATCCTGAGCAACCTCAACAACGTCGGCGCGGTCGAGATCAACGCGTTCCAGGTCCACTCGCATGCGCTCCTGCAGAAGTCGATCAAGGAAGGCTTCGGGCTGACCGTGACCGAGGCGCTCTGGAAGAGCCGCCCGGTGGTCGCCGGCCGCGTCGGCGGCATCGTCGCGCAGATCGAGGACGGCGCGACCGGCTGGCTCGTCGAGTCGGCCGAGGAGTGCGCCGATGCGTGCGCCGCGATCATCGACGACGGCGTGGCCGCGCGTGCTCGTGCGCTGCGCGGGAAGGAACAGGTGCGCCGGCGCTTCCTGTCGCCGCGCCTCCTCCGGGACTGGCTCGTGCTCCTCAACCTGCTCGCGGGCAACGACACCGGCGGCAGCGAGGTCACGCTCGTATGAGCTGCGCCTCGCCGTGAACCGGCGCACGCTGATCGTCGTCTCGAACCGGGGCCCGGTGTCGTACGGCCGCGACGGGAACGGCGAGCGCGTGATACGCCGCGGCGCCGGCGGCCTCGCGACCGCCCTTCGCGGCCTGCTCGCGCATCACGAGGTGACGTGGATCGCGAGCGCGATCGGCGACGAGGACCGTCGCGTCGCCGCGGAGAGCGGCGGCGGGGTCGAGGTCGAGATCGCGGACGGGGCGGGGTGCCGCCTCGTGCTGCTCGCGCACGACCGCGACGCGTACGACGGCTTCTACAACGTCGTCTCGAACCCGCTGCTCTGGTTCGTCCAGCACGCGCTGTACGGGCTCGCCCGCGAGCCGGTGCTCGACGAGTCGTTCGCCGTCGCGTGGCGCGCATACGACGAGGTCAACCGGGCATTCGCAGCAGCCGCGGTTGCCGAGTTGGACAACAGGCCCGGAGCCGCAGTCTTCTTCCAGGACTACCACCTGTACCTCGCGCCGCGCCATGCGCGCGACGCGCGTCCCGATGCGCTGCTCGCGCACTTCGTGCACATTCCGTGGCCGCAGGCGGAGGGCTGGACCGTGCTGCCGGAGGTGGAGCGGCGCGCCGTCCACGACGGTCTGCTCGCGAACGACCTCGTCGGCTTCCACACGCATCGCTGGTGCCGGAACTTCGCCGCGAGCGCGGGCGACGTCCTCGGTGCGGAGCACGAGGCACCGGGCCGCTTGCTCCACCGTGGACGCCCGACCGCGCTCACCGCGCGGCCGATCTCGATCGACTGCGCCGAGTTCGACGCGCTCGCGGCGAGCGCCGCCGTCGTGGAGCGCGGCGAGCAGATTCGTGCCGGCCGCCGCGAGCGGCTCGTCGTGCGCGTCGACCGTGTGGATCCGTCCAAGAACATCGTGCGCGGCTTCATCGCGTTCGGGTTGCTGCTCGACCGTCACCCCGAGTGGCGCGGACGCGCGACCATGCTCGCGCTGCTCGACCCCTCCCGCGAAAACGTGCAGGAGTACCGCGACTACCGCGCGTCGATCGAGCGCGAGGCCGATGCCGTGAACGCGCGGCACGGTGCCGAGGGCTACCGGCCGATCGACCTGCGCGTCGCCGACGACTTCCCGCTGTCGGTCGCCGCGTACGTGCAGTACGACGTCCTGTTCGTCAACGCCGTTTTCGACGGGCTCAACCTCGTTGCGAAGGAAGGCCCGCTCGTCAACCGGTGTGGAGGCGTGCTCGTGCTCTCGGAGAACGCGGGCGCGCACGAGGAGCTCGGCGAGTGGGCGTTGACGGTGAGCCCGTTCGACGTGCTCGGCCAGGCCGAGGCGATGCACGCCGCGCTGTCGATGGATGCGCCGGAGCGCGAGCGCCGTGCCGCCGCTCTCGCCTCGGAGGTCCGTGCGCACGACCTCGGCCGCTGGATCAGCGGCCTGCTCGACGACCTGGCGCGCGTGTCGGCGTAACCTGTCGCGGGTGAGCGAGCTCTCCCACGTCGACGAGACCGGGGCGGTGCGGATGGTCGATGTCGGCGCCAAGCCCGAGGTCGACCGCCGCGCGGTCGCGCGCGCGTTCGTCGCGACGTCCGCCGCGGCAAGGCTGCGCACGCTGCCGAAGGGCGATGCGCTCGTGACGGCGCAGCTCGCCGGGATCATGGCCGCCAAGCGGACGGCGGAGCTGATCCCGCTCTGTCATCCGCTGCCGCTCTCGCACGTCGACGTCTCGCTCGAGATCGTCGACGGCGGCGTCGAGATCCGGGCAGAGGTCGCCACCACCGCTCGCACCGGCGTGGAGATGGAGGCGCTCACCGCCGCCTCGGTCGCCGCGCTCACCGTGTACGACATGGCGAAGGCGGTCGACAGGACGATGACCCTCACGGTCGAGCTCGTCGAGAAGGTGAAGTCGTGAGAGCCGGGGTGCTCACCGTGTCCGACCGGGTCTCGCGCGGCGAGGCGGCGGACACGAGCGGCGACGAGCTCGAACAGCGCCTGCGTGCCGATGGCTTCGACGTCGCCCGCCGCGTCGTCGCGGACGAGACCGACCAGATCGCCGCTGCGATCGCCGAGCTGGCACGCGACGCGAGCGTCGTGCTCACGACCGGCGGCACCGGCGTCGCGCCGCGCGACGTGACCCCGGAGGCGACGCGCACCGTGATCGAGCGCGAGGTCCCGGGCATCGGCGAGGCCCTCCGCGCGGACGCGCTCGCGAAGACGCCGCACGGGCTGCTTTCGCGCGGCACCGCGGGCGTGCTCGGGCGTACGCTCGTCGTCAACCTGCCGGGCTCCCCCGGCGGGGCTCGCGACGGCTACGCGCTGCTGCGCGAGGCGCTTCCGCACGCGGTGGCGCTCGTCGCCGGCGCGCCGACCGACCACCGGCAGACCTGATGCGCGCGGCGCGCCTCTACTACCGGCTCGTCAAGTTCGAGCACACGATCTTCGCGCTGCCGTTCGCGTACGTCGGCGCGGTGCTCGCGGTCGGCGGCATCCCCTCCGGGCACGACCTGCTCTGGATCACCGTTGCGATGGTCGGCGCCCGCTCGCTCGCGATGGCGCTCAACCGGCTGATCGACGCGCGCATCGACGCGGCGAACCCGCGCACCGCCGGCCGGGAGCTGCCGACGGGCGCGCTGTCGACCATGGCGGTCGTCGGATTCTGCGTCGCGGCGCTCGTCGTCTACCTGGGTGCGGTCTGGCAGCTCGACCCGTTCGTACGGCCGCTCGCGCCGATACCGGTCGTGATGTTCGTCGTGTACCCCTACCTGAAGCGGTTCACGTGGCTGTGCCACCTGTGGCTCGGCGCCGTGGACGGGCTCGCGCCGGTGGGCGCCTGGGCCGCGGTGCGGGGCGACCTCGCCTGGCAGGCGTGGGCGCTCGGCGCGGCGGTCGCGGCCTGGGTCGCCGGGTTCGACCTGTTCTACGCGCTCTTCGACGTCGACGTCGACCAGGAACAGGGGCTGCACTCCTGGGCGACGCGCTTCGGCGAGACCGGTGCCTTTCTCGGCGCCCGCGCCCTGCACGTCCTGACGGTGCTACTGCTGATCGCGGTCGGCCTCGGGCTCGACGTCGGCGCCCTCTACTGGGCCGGCGTCGCCTGTGTCGCGGCGCTGCTCGCATACGAGCACTCGCTCGTCCGCCCGGGCGACCTGCGGCGGCTCGACGCGGCGTTCTTCACGATGAACGGCGTGATCTCGCTGGCCTTCTTCGCGTTCGTGCTCGCCGACGTGCTGTGATCGTCGGCCTGATCCATCCGGGCGCGATGGGCGCCGCGATCGGAGTCGCGCTCGGCGGGTGCGGGCACGAGGTGCTCTGGGCCTCGGAGGGCCGGAGCGGTGCGACGCGCGACCGTGCGCGAAGCTTCCGCGACGTCGGCACCGTCGCGGCGCTCGGCGGCGAGAGCGAGGTGCTGCTCTCCGTCTGCCCGCCGCACGCGGCGGTCGAGGTGGCGGCCTCCGTCGAGGGGTTCGCCGGCCTCTACGTCGACGCGAACGCCGTCTCGCCCGCGACCGCGCGGGAGGTGGCGTCGTTCCATCCGCGCTTCGTCGACGGCGGGATCGTCGGCTCCCCGCCGCGGGCGCCGGGCGACGCGCGCCTGTACCTGTCGGGCGACGAGGCGCCGGAGGTCGCCGCGCTCTTCGACGGGAGCGTCGTCGGCACGCGTGTCGTCGTCGACGCGTCTGCGATGAAGATGGTCTACGCCGCGTGGACGAAGGGGACCGCGGCGCTCCTGCTCGCGATCCGCGACGTCGCCCGCGCGAACGGCATCTGGGACGACCTGCAGTCCGAGTGGCGCGAGTCTGCGCCAGAGCTTCCCGGGCGGCTCGCAGCAGCCGAGCGGTCGGCCGCCGAGAAGGGCTGGCGCTGGATCGCCGAGATGGAGGAGATCGCCGACACCTTCGCGGCCGCCGGCGCTCCCGACGGCTTCCATCGCGCCGCCGCCGAGGTGTATCGCGGGTGATCCGCGCACGCGGGCTCGTGAAGCGCTACGGCGACCGGCGCGTGCTCGCGGGCGTCGACGTCGACGTGGGCACAGACGACTTCCTCGTCGTCACCGGGCCGAACGGGTCCGGAAAGACGACGCTGCTGCGCGTGCTGGCGGGGCTCGCCGCGCCGACCGCCGGCGAGCTCGTGCTGCCGCCGCGCGAGGCGGTCGGCTACCTGGCGCACGAGCCGCTCGTGTACCGCGAGCTGACGCCCCTCGAGAACCTGCAGCTGTTCGCGCGGCTCTATCGCATCCCCGAGCGCGGTGAGCGGGTCGGGATGCTCCTCGAGCGCTTCGGCCTCTGGGAGGTCCGCCGCGAGCGCGTCTCGTCGTTCTCGCGCGGGATGCAGCAGCGGCTCGGCCTGTGCCGCGTGCTCCTGCACGAGCCGTCTCTGCTGCTGCTCGACGAGCCGTTCAACGCGCTCGACCGGGAAGGCGCGGCGCTGCTCGACTCGCTGCTCGCCGAGGGCGGCCGCGCGTGCGTCGTCGCGACGCACGATCCCGTGCGTGTCGAGCGCCTGGCCACCGGACGGCTCGCCTTCGCATGAGCCGTCGGCTCGACGGAGGCTCCAGGGAGCGGCGGCGGCGGCTCGGCCGGCGCCGGAGCGGAGTCGCATGAGGTACCTGCGCGACGTGGGCGCGCTCGCGCGCAAGGACCTGCTGCTCGAGCTGCGGGCGAAGGAGACGCTGCCCGCGATGCTCCTCTTCGTCGTCGCGACGCTGACGATCTTCCACTTCGCCCTGCCGCACGGCAGCAGCCACGCGACCGCGCTCGGGCTGCTGTGGTCGGCGCTCGTGCTGACTGCCCTCCTCGGCCTCACGCGCGCGTTCGTCGCCGAGCGCGAGCAGGGCATGTTCGACGCCCTCGTGCTCGCCCCGTGCGACCGCAGCGCGATCTGGCTCGCGAAGGCGATCTCGGTGCTCGCGTTCCTCGTCTGCGCCGAGCTCGTCGCGCTGCCGGCGTTCGCGGCGTTCTTCTCGGGCATCGACGGCCGGACGATCGCCGCGGTCGTCCTGGCCGACCTCGGCATCTGCGCCGTGGGCACGCTCTTCGGAGCGATGGCGGTGGCGGGACGGGCGCGCGAGCTCCTGCTCCCGCTGCTGTTCCTGCCGGCGGCGGTCCCGATCGTGGTCGGCGGCGTCGGCGGCTTCCTCTGGTTCCTCGCGCTCTACGACGTGCTCTTCGCGGTGCTCGCCTGGGGCACCTTCGAGTACGTCGTCGTCGAGGCCTGACCCGCGGTTGGGTCTACGATTCGGCCTGTGAGAGCCGCACGTTCACGGCTGCCCGTGGTCGCGGGCGGGTGCGTCGCCCTGTTCGCGGTCGCGATCGCCCTCGCCTTCTTCTACGCGCCGACCGACGCGAACCAGGGCCTCTCCCAGCGGATCTTCTACTTCCACGTGCCGCTCGCCTTCACCGCCTACGTCTGCTTCGGCTGGGGCGCGTGGAAGGCGCTTTCGCACCTGTGGAAGCGCGATCCGGACGCCGACCTCGAGAGCTACGTCGCGATCCACCAGGGCGTCATGTTCGGGGCCCTGACCCTCGTCACCGGATCAATCTGGGCGAAGATCTCCTGGGGCGTCTGGTGGTCGTGGAGCTCCGACCAGCTCGTGCTCTTCCTCGTGCTCTTCCTCTTCTACTGCGCCTACTTCATGCTCCGCTACTCGGTCGACCCGGGGCTGCAGCGCGCGAACATGTGCGCGGTGTACGCGCTCTTCGGCATCGTGCTCGTGCCCGTGTCCTTCCTCGCGATCCGGCTCTCCCACGACTTCATCCATCCCGTGGTGTTCGCGTCGCACGGACCGCAGATGACCCACGCGCAGTTCCTCACCTTCTGTGTCTGCCTGCTCGCCATGCTCTGGCTCTTCGTGACGCTCTACTCGATCGAGCTCGCCGGCAAGCGGCTGGACGCCTCGCTGCGCGAGCTCCGCGAGGTGCTCGGGAGCCGGAGGCCGGGCGGAGGGCCGAGAGCGCAGACGCCGGTCGCGACGGCGCCGGAGCGAGGACCGTGACGCCGTCCGAGAAGTACACGGCGGCCGCGTATCTCGTGGTGTTCGTCGCGGTGCTCGGGTACGTCGTGATCATTGCGGCGAAGCTGCAGCGTCTCCAGCGCGAGGTCGCCCGGCTGGTCGAGCTCGCCAGGGAGCAGCAGAGCCGTGGGCTGGACGGAGGCTCGAAAGGAGCGGAGGTGCCCGCTTGGCCGGCGCCGGAGCGGGAGCAGCATGGTTGAGGCGCTGTTCTGGCCGGTGCTCCTCGGCTACGGCGAGGCCGCGGTCGCGTATGCGTCGCCGCGGACGTCGCGCGCCGCGACGTGGGGCGTGCGCGTCGGCTGGCTCGCGCAGACCGCGCTGCTCGTCGCCCAGGCGCGGCGGTCGGACGGCTTCCCCTGGGCGACCTTCGCCGGCTCGCTGAACCTGTTCGTCTGGCTCGTCGTGACCACCTACCTGATCTGGGGCTGCCGTCCCCGGTTCCGCCTGCTCGGGCTCGGCGTGATGCCGCCGGCGGCGCTCCTCTTCGTCGTCGCGCGGCTCGGCGGCGGCTTCGGCGACGGCGCCGGCTCGCACTATCCCAACCTGTTCCTCGTCCTCCACGTCGGCTTCGTGCTCGCCGCGTTCGCGGGCTTCACGCTCGCGGCCGGCCTCGCGGGGCTCTACCTCTGGGAGGAGCGCCGGCTCAAGCGCCGCTCGCCCGACATCCTGCGTCTGCGCGTGCCGCCGCTCCAGGCGCTCGAGCGCCTGACGCAACGCACGATCGTGCTCTCGCTGCCGCTGCTCACGCTCGGCCTCGCCGCGGGCCTCGTCCGGCTGCGCCAGCAGGGCGACTCGACCGATCCGCTCGAGTGGCTGACGGTCGGAACCTGGTTCCTGTACGGAGGTTTCCTCGTCGCCCGCCCCGTGGGCCGCCGGGCCGCCTACGTCGCGCTGCTCGGGTTCGCGCTCGTGGTCGTCTCGCGGCTCGCGCTCGCCGGGGGTCACTTCGCATGACGGAGATCGCCCTCGTCGGGCTGTCGCACCACGTCGCCCCGGTCGAGCTGCGGGAGCGCGTGGCGCTCGACGCAGACCAGGCGGCGATGCTCGCCCGCTCGCTCGGCTCGGCCGTCTGCCTCTCGACGTGCAACCGCACCGAGGTGTATCTCGAGAGCGGCCACGAGGACGACGCGGCGGCCGCGCTGATTGCGCTCGCCGGCGAGCCGCTCGACGACGTGCTCTACCGGCTGCACGACGACGATGCAGCGCTCCATCTCTTCCGCGTCGCCGCCGGGCTCGACTCGCTCGTCCCCGGCGAGGGCGAGATCCTCGGCCAGGTGCGCGGCGCGTTCGAGGCGGCCGAGCCCGGGCCCCTGCTCGACCGCGTCTTCCGGCAGGCGCTGGCACTGGGCAAGCGCGTTCGCAGCGAGACGGCGATCGGCGAGAGCCCTGCGTCGGTGCCGTCGGCGGCGGCCGCCCTCGCGTCGCAGGTCTTCGGCGACCTCGAGGGCCGGCGGGTGCTGCTCGTCGGGGCCGGCCGCAGCGGCGAGCGCGCGGCCTCCAACCTCGCGTCCCGCGGCGCCGTGATCGCGTACGTCGCGAACCGCTCGATCGACGCCGCGCGCGGCCTCGCCGCCCGCTTCGGCGGGGAGGGCGTTCCGCTCGCGTCCCCGGCCGAGGCGCTCGCGGACGTCGACGTGGTCGTCTCGTCGACCGGCGCCCCCGGGTTCGTGCTCCGTCCGGAAGACGTCCCGGCGAAGCGCCACCGGCCGCTCTTCTTCATCGACATCGCGGTGCCGCGCGATCTCGACCCGGCCATCGCCGCGCTCGACGGGTGCTTCCTCTACGACATCGACGACCTCGAGGCCGTCGTCGCCGAGACGCTGGCCGGCCGCCGGGTGGAGGCCGAGCGTGCGGAGGCACTCGCCGCCGACGAGGTCGAGCGCTTCCGGTCGTGGCGCGCGTCGCTCGACGTCGTTCCCGCAATCGCGTCGCTCCGGGCGCGCGCGGAGGAGATCAGGGTCGCCGAGCTCGCGAAGCTGGGGGGCCGGGTCACCGACGACGAGCGGGCGAAGCTCGACTCCGTCACCGCGCAGATCGTCGGCAAGCTGCTGCATCTGCCGACCGTGCGGATGAAGGAAGCGGCCGTCGGCCCCGACGGCGTGCTGTACGCGGACGCGGTGCGCCATCTCTTCGGGCTCGACGAGGAGGAGCGGTGAGCGACGACGAGCCGAAACGGATCGAGCGGCCGCTCCCGGTCGTCGCGCCGTCGGCGTTCCTGCGGGTCCGCCGCGGCCCGCTCACATGCGGGCGAACCACACGCATCCCGAGGTCGATCTGTGCTCGTCCGCATCGGGTCTCGCGGCTCTAGGCTCGCGCTCACGCAGGCCGAGAAGGCCGCGGGAACGCTGCGACGCCCGGGAGTCGAGCTGGCGTTCGTCCCGATCACCACGTCGGGCGACAGGGACCGGAGCAAGCCGTTCGGCGAGATCGGCGCGCGCGGCGTGTTCGTGAAGGAACTCGAGGAGGCGTTGCTCACCGGCCGTATCGACGTCGCCGTGCACTCGGCGAAGGACATGACCAGCGAGGACTCGCAGGGCCTGGTCGTCGGTGCGTACCTCGAGCGCGACGATCCGCGCGACGCCCTCGTCGGCGCCGACGCGGTCTCGCCCGGCATGCGCATCGGCACGGCGTCCGCGCGCCGCCGCGCCCAGCTCCTGGCCGCGGAGCCGACGCTCGTCGTCGAGCCGCTGCGCGGGAACGTCGACACCCGGTTGCGGAAGCTGCGGGAGCGCGGCCTCGACGCGATCGTGCTCGCGGCGTGCGGCCTCGACCGGCTCGGGCTCGCCGATGAGATCGGGCTGCGCCTCGACCCGGAGCAGATGCTCCCCGAGGCGGGGCAGGGCGCGCTCGCGCTCCAGGTGCGCGCCGGGGAGGAGGACCTCGTCGCGGCGTCCGACCACGGCGAGACACGCCGCAGGGTGCAGGCCGAGCGCGCCTGTGTGGCGGCGATCGGCGGCGGCTGCCTCGCACCGGTCGCCGCGCATCACGACGGCATCGCCCTCCACGCGCTGGTCGCGGACGAGAACGGACGCTGGCTCCACCGGCGTTCCGGCAACGATCCCGGCGCGCTGGCGCGCGAACTGCTCGAGCTGACTGCCGCGGTGCGATGAGAGTGATCGTCACCCGGCCCCGCGCCCAGGCGGGGCCGCTCGCCGCACGGCTGCGCGCGCTCGGCGCGGACGTCGTCGAGTGCCCGCTGATCGAGATCGAGCGGGTCTCCGACGAGCCCGTCGACTGCGCCGGGTACGACTGGGTGATCGTGACGAGCGCCAACGGCGTCGCCGAGCTGGCGCGGCGCGGGCGGAACCTGCCGCGAATCGCGGCGGTCGGTCCCGCGACAGCCGAGGCGCTCCGCGCCGAGGGCCTGGAGCCCGCGTTCGTGCCGACCGCCGCCTCGCAGGACGGCCTGCTCGCCGAGCTCCCGCGGCCGGCCGGACGGGTGCTCTTCGCCGCCGCCGAGGGGGCGAGACCGGGGCCGGTCGAGGAGCTCGGCGCCGACTTCGTCGCGCTCTACCGCACGCGCCCGCTCCGTCCCGCGCTGCCGGCCGGCGACGTCGTCGTGCTCGCATCGGGGTCGGCGGCGCGCGCCTACGCCGACGCGGGCGGGACTGCGGCGGCGGTGACGATCGGGCCCGAAACGTCGCGCGTCGCCCGTGCCGCCGGGCTCGCCGTCGTCCGCGAGGCGGCGACGCACGACGCCGAAGGCCTCGCCGCCGCGGTTCGCGATCTGATGGAGTCCTCCTGAGCCGGATGCAGACGATCACCTTCCTGACCGATTTCGGCCTGCAGGACGACTTCGTCGGGACGTGCCACGGCGTGATCGCCACGATCGCGCCGGAGGCGCGGGTGATCGACCTGACGCACGGGATCGAGCCCCAGGCCGTGTTGCAGGGCGCGCTGGTGCTGCGGAACGCAATTCGCCACACGCCGGTCGGCGTCCACCTCGCGGTCGTCGATCCCGATGTGGGCGGCAACCGGCGTGCAATCGCCGTTGAAGCGGTCGGCGGCCGGATGTTCGTCGGCCCCGACAACGGCCTCCTGCTGCTCGCGGCGGACGAGTTCGGCATCGACGCCGTGCACGAGCTCGCGGATGCGCGATACCGGCTCGCCGACGTCTCGCGCACCTTTCACGCGCGGGACATCTTCGCGCCGGCGGCCGCACACCTCGCGTGCGGGGTGCCGATCGCCGAGCTCGGCCCGCGCCTCGATCCGGCGGACCTCGTGCGGATCGAGCTGCCGCGGCCCGAGGTGGGACGCACGCAGGTGCACGCAACGGTCCTGATCGTCGACCGGTTCGGCAACGTCGCGACCAACGTGCGGCGTGCCGAGATCGACGCGCTCGCGTGCGAGGAGGGCGAACGCGTGGAGGTGCGGCTCCAGCTCGACCGCTACTTCGCGGTGCTCGCCGGGACATTCGCCGACGCGCCGCCCGGCGAGCTGATCCTCTACGAGGACTCGTACGGGCTGATGACGCTCGCGATCAGCAAGGGGAACGCTGCGCGGCTGGCGGGCGTCTCGGCCGGCGACGAGCTGAGGATCGCGCGCACGTGATCGACCTGCGTGTGCGGCAGCGCTTCGCGCGTCTGGTCACCGACGCGGTCATCGCCCGCCCGGAGGCCTGGCGCGTGCTCCGGCGTCCGCTCGTCTGGATGTTCGACGCGATCGCCTCCGACTGGGAGGAGAAGCGCGTGTCGCCGCAGCACGTCGCGCCGCTCGAGGCGGCGCTCGCGGAGGTGCCGGACGCGCCGGCGAACGCGCTCGACCTCGGCACCGGCACCGGTGCCGGGGCGCGTGCGATCACGCGGCGGTTCCCCGAAGCGCCGGTCACCGGCGTCGACGCGTCGCAGCCGATGATCCTGGAGGCGCGCTCGCGCGCGACGGCCGACCACCAGCGGTACGAGGTCGCCGACGCCTCCGCGCTGCCGTTCGGCGACGCGGCGTTCGACCTCGTCACCCAGCTGAACATGATCCCGTTCTTCGACGAGCTGGCGCGGGTGACCGCGCCGGGCGGTCACATCGCGGTGGCCTTCTCGCGCGGCCCGCAGACCCCGATCTGGGTGCCGCTCGAACGGGTGCGGTCGGAGCTCGAGCGACGCGGCTTCTCGCACGTAGCGAACTTCTCGGCCGGCGCCGGCGTGGCGCTGCTTGCCCGGCGTGCCGAGACGTCCTAAGGTTGTCGCACAGGGGCGTTCGCGACGCGGTAACACCGGTCCGGACGTCCTTTTTCTGGCGCTCGTCGCCTGCGCGATGCTGCTGGCCGCCGGCGCCGGAAGCGCCGCCCGCGGTGCGGCCCGCCCGGTGTGTGCGGCGCCGCTCGCCTCGCACGCGTACGCCGGCAGGGTCCGCTCCGCGCTTCGCGCGCGCGACGACGTCTTCGGGCGCAGCCTGCTTCGTGCGCCCGGTGGGCCGACGTACGCCCGGGCGAAGAACGTCCTCGCGCCGCTGCTGTACGCGACCGGGGCCCGCGGCAGGAAGCTCACCGACTCCGGCGTGTACTACCTGCCCTTCGCGTACCCGTTCAACGTCGACGGGAGCCGTCCGTTCGCGCTCCACGTCGCCGACGGAAGCGAGATCGTCACGCGCCGCGTCGGCGGGCCGAGCGTCACCGTCGACGTCGGCCCGACCGGGACGGAGCGCTACGGATCCTGTCTCGCCCGGCTCGAGGCAGCCTCGCTGGCCGACGGCTACCTCCCGATTCTCGAGACGTCGTACACCGACGCGGCGGGGACGCGGTACGAGCAGGAGTCGTTCGTCGGGCGCGCGTACGGGACGATCTCGCTGAGCTACGTGCACCTGCACGTGGACGCGACCGCTTCGACCTCCGGCGCGGTCGTGCGCTTCGTGCTCTCGCCGGGATCGTTCGCCGCGAAGGGCGAGCAACTGCTTCAGCGGGGATCGACGCGGCTCGCGTGGGGCGGGGACCCGACCGTTCAGGGGCGCGTCGTCAGGTTCGACGTCCCGGCGGGAACGGCGAGCGACGTCTACGTGGCCGTGCCGAGCGGGCCGAACGACGGCCGGCCGCTCCAGGTCGGCGAGCGCACCTACGATGCGGCGCTCGACGCCGTCTCCGGCTACTGGCAGTCGCGCCTCGGCGAGGGCACCGTCTACGACGTTCCCGACCAGCAGGTCGTCGACGCCGAACAGGCGCTGCTCGTCCAGCAGCTGCTGCTGACGTGGCGCTACAGCGCCGGCAACTCGTACGAGGAGCTCTCCTTCGCCGAGGCCGCGGACGTCGCGCGCGTGATGGCCGAGTACGGCCGCCCCGACGTCGCCGAGACGATCCTGCGCTTCGCGCTCAAGCGGCTGCCGCTGCGCTTCACGAACTGGCGCGCCGGCGAGCTCCTCGTCGCCCACGCCGAGCTCTACCGGCTCGCGCGCGACCGCACGTTCCTCGACGCGGAGACGCCCCACCTGGCGGGGATCGTGCACGCGATCGGGCGACAGCTCGCCGTCAGCCCGAACGGGCTGCTCGACCGCGAGCCGTTCTCGTCCGACGTCGCGCGCGAGGTGTACGCCCTGCACGGCCAGGCGGTCGTCTGGGAGGGCCTGGCCGAGCTCGGTCGCGTCTGGTCGGCGACGGATCATCCGCAGCTCGCGGCCAGGTGCCGGGCGCTTGCCGCGAAGCTCCACGGCGCGCTCGACCGGGCCGTCGCCCACTCGGCGCGCCGCGCCGGAGACGGCTCGGTGTTCGTGCCTGCGGCGCTGCTCGCCGGCGAGCAGCCGTACCCGAACCTCGCTCTCTCGCGTGCGGGCACCTACTGGAACCTCGTGATGCCGTATGCCCTCGCGTCCGGGCTCTTCCCGCCGCACGGACGGATCGCCGAGGGCGTGCTCCGGTACCTGCTCGGCCACGGCGGGCGCATGCTCGGTCTCGTGCGCGCGGGCGCGGGGAGGCTGTACGGCCGGTACCCGCCGAAGCCGGACTCCGGTATCGACCAGGTCTACGGCGTCAACGTCGACCGCTTCCTCGCCGACGCCGAGAAGCCGGACCAGCTCGTCCTCTCGCTGTACGGGATGCTCGGTGCGGCGATGACGCCGGGCACGTTCGTCTCCGGCGAGAGCGAGAGCGTGACGCCGCTGCACGGCCGGCTCTACCGCACCATGTTCCAGCCGCCGAACAGCGGCGCGAACGCCGCGTTCCTCGAGAACCTCCGACTGCTGCTCGTGCACGAGACGCGAGGGCCGGACGACGCCCCGACGGGGCTCGAGCTCGCGTTCTCGACACCGCGCCAGTGGCTGGTCGCCGGCCAGACGATCACGGTCGAGCAGGCGCCGACGAGCTTCGGGCCGGTCTCCTTCACGCTGTCGCGTGCCGGCGCGACCCTGGCGGGCAGCGTCGACGTGCCGTCGCGGCCGGCACCCGCGTCGCTTCGGCTCAGGGTGCGGCTCCCGCGCGGCGAGCAGCTCGCGGCCGTCCGCGTCGACGGCCGGCGCGCGAAGCTCGACCGGCGGAGCGACACGATCGACCTCTCCGGGCTCCGGGGGCACCTGGAGCTGCAGGCGGTGGTCGGTCGGTGAGGGAAGTGGCGAGGGCCGGACTTGAACCGGCGACACCACGGTTTTCAGCCGTGTGCTCTACCAACTGAGCTACCTCGCCCGGAGGCTCTGCAGCGTAGCTCACCGAAGAACGGGTGAGCCTCGCTCGGTCAATACGGTGCCCGTAGCGTGAGCTCGCTGCAGATCGGCACCTCGTCCACGGAGCGGACGTACTCCAGTGCAGCAGGGTCGGAGCGGAGGACGTCGATCAGTACCGACGTGTCGAACACGACGCTCACGCGCGCCCCGTTGCTGCCGCTCGATCTCCTTCTGGCGGTCGACGTCGAGTGCGCGGATACGGCCGACGTAGAGCGCTCCGGCCGGAAGTTTGCGTGGCATGTGAGACTTGCCCGGTGACGCATCCCGACGTCGCCGCCCGGTCGCGGATCGCCGACGCCGGCCTCGCCCCGGAGGGCGAGCGGCGGATCGCGTGGGCGCAGCAGCACATGCCCGTGCTGGCACGGTTGTCGCGGGACCGGCTTTCCGACGGGTCGCTCCGCGGCCGCCGCGTCGCGGTCGTCGTCCACCTCGAGGCGAAGACCGCGTGCCTGGTGCTCGCGCTCGCAGAGGCCGGTGCGGACGTGGTCGCCGCCGGGTCGAACGCGCTGTCGACGCAGGACGCCGTCTGCGCCGCGCTGGTCGCGCGCGGGATCGAGGTGCACGCACTGCACGGCGCGTCGGCCGAGGAGTTCACCGACGACCTGCTCGCCGTCGCCGGCACCGGGCCCGAGCTCGTGATCGACGACGGGCTCGAGCTGACACGTCGCGTCGAGCAGCACCGCCCGGATGTCTACGAGCGCCTGGCCGGCGTCAGCGAAGAGACGACGACGGGCGTCGCGCGCCTGCGCGCGCTCGAGGCGGCGGGGAGGCTGCCCTTCCCGGCCGTCGCCGCCAACGACGCGCGCTGCAAGCACCTCTTCGACAACCCGTACGGCACCGGGCAGACGACGCTCACCGCGCTGCTCGCGCTCACCAACGTCCTCGCGGCCGGCCGCGAGTTCTGCGTGGTCGGCTACGGCTTCGTCGGCCGCGGGCTCGCGCGCGCAGCGGACGGGCTCGGCGGGCGCGTCACCGTCGTCGAGGTCGACCCCGTGCGCGCGCTCGTCGCGCACATGGACGGCTACCGCGTCGCGCCGCTTCGCGTGGCGCTGCCGGACGCCGACGTCGTGCTCACGGCGACCGGGCTCGTGGAGGCGGTCGGCCGCGATGCGCTGCCGCTGCTCAAGGACGGGGTGCTGCTCGCGAACGCGGGCCACTCCGACCGCGAGATCGACGTCGCCGCGATCGCCGCGGCCGCGGCGGGCTCGAGCAGTCCGCGAGACGGCGTCGTGACCTACGAGCTCGACGGCCGTAAGGTGCACGTGCTCGTGGACGGCGCGCTCGTGAACATCGCGGGTCTCGACGGCAACCCGATCGAGATCATGGACCTGTCGTTCTCCGTGCAGGCGCTCTCGGTGCGCGAGCTCGCGGCCGGGAACGTCGCGGCCGGCGTGCACCGGTTCCCCGACGAGCTCGACGAGCTGATCGCGCGGACGAAGCTCGAGACGCTCGGGATCGAGCTCGACGGGCTGACCGAGGCGCAGCGGCGCGCGAGCACCGAGTGGCGCGTATGACGCCGACCTCGTCGCAGCCGGTCGCGGTGATCGGCGCGGGCCTCGACCTCGGCGCGGGCCGTCGCGGCGTCGACATGGGCCCGTCCGCGATCCGCTATGCCGGCCTCGCCGCCCGGCTCGCGGCGATCGGCCGCGAGGTGCACGACGAGGGCGACATCCCCTCGCCCGTGCCCGAGGCGACCGAGGCCGGCGAGGGGAACGCGCACTATCTCCGGGCGATCCTGGCGGCCTGCGGCCTCGTCGCCGACCTCGTCACGGGCGCGGCGGAGCGCGGCATGGTCCCGCTCACGCTCGGGGGCGATCACTCGATCGCGATGGGGACGCTCGGGGGCATGGCGGCGGCTCGCGGTACCGGCGGCGTGCTCTGGATCGACGCACACGGCGATCTCAACCGTCCGCACACCTCGCCGACCGGCAACGTGCACGGGATGCCGCTCGCGGCCGCGCTCGGCGCCGCCGGCGAGGCCTTCGCCGCGGCGACGTACCCGGCGCCGTCGGTGACGAAGGCTGCGCTGCTCGGCACCCGCTCGCTCGACCCGGGTGAGCGGGCGCTGATCCGGGAGCTCGGCCTGCGTGTCTACACGATGAAGGAGCTCGACGAGCGTGGCGTCCAGGTGTGCACTGCCGAGGCGCTCGAGTACCTGCGCGGATCGGCGTTCGTGCACGTGAGCCTCGACCTCGACGCCGTCGATCCGATGTTCGCGCCGGGGGTCGGGACGCCGGTGCGCGGAGGGCTCTCGTATCGCGAGGCGCACCTCGCGCTCGAGCTCGTGGCCGAGTCGGGCCTCGCCGACTCGCTCGACGTCGTCGAGGTGAACCCGATCCTCGACCGCGAGAACGAGACCGGGACGCTCGCGGTCGAGCTCGTCGCGAGCGCGCTCGGCGCGCGGATTCTGTGACCTTGAGCAGGTGCCTGGCACCGGGGTGCCAGGCACCGGTCAGGGCTCGCGTTTCGCGTCGGCCGAGCGCTCGGCCGGCTGCTCCTCGCCGTGCCCCGACGGCTCGTAGTAGGTGCGCCCGCGCAGCTGCTCGGGCAGGCAGTCGAACGCGAAGCCCCGCGGGTCGTCGTGCGGGTATCGGTAGCCGACGCCGCGGCCGAGCTTCTTCGCACCGTGGAAGCCGTCCGAGCGGAGCTCGGCCGGCGGCACGAGCGCGCCGTGCTCGCGGACGTCCGCGACGGCACGGCCGAGTGCGACCTTCGCCGCGTTCGACTTCGGCGCACGGGCGAGGTACACGGCGGCCTGTACGAGCGGGTAGCGCGCCTCCGGCAGGCCGACGTGCTCCACCGCCTGCGCGGCCGCGACGGCGACGAGCAGCGCCTGCGGGTCGGCGTTGCCGATGTCCTCGGAGGCGAGCACGATCATCCGCCGCGCGAGGAAGCGGGCGTCCTCGCCGCCCTCGAGCATCGCAACGAGGTAGTACACGGACGCCTGCACGTCGCCCGCACGCGTCGACTTGATCCACGCCGAGATCAGGTCGTAGTGCGCGTCGCCGCCCTTGTCGTAGAGCAGCGGCCGCTTGCGCGCGGCATCGTCGACGTGCCGCTCCGCGAGCTCCGCCTCCTCGGCGCGCGCGGTGTCGGTCGCGAGCTCGAGGATGCCGAGCGCCGTGCGCGCGTCGCCCCCCGCCCTCGTCACGATCAGCGCCCGCACGCCGGCGGGCGGGTCGACCTGGAGCTCGGCGGCGCCGCGTTCGACGACACGGCCCAGCTCGTCGGGCCCGAGCGGCTCCAGCTCGTACAGCTGCATCCGCGAGAGCAGCGCCGAGTTGACCTCGAAGTACGGGTTCTCGGTCGTCGCGCCGATCAGCGTGAGCAGGCCGCTCTCCACGCCCGGGAGGAGCGCGTCCTGCTGCGCCTTGTTGAAGCGGTGGATCTCGTCGAGGAAGAGGATCGTCCGGCGCCCGCTCGAGCCCAGCCGCTCGCGCGCGCGGGCGAGCACCTCGCGGACCTGCGAGACGGTCGCCGAGACGGCCGACAGCTCCTCGAACTCGGCGCCGGTCGTCGCGGCGACGATGCGCGCGAGCGTCGTCTTCCCCGAGCCCGGCGGCCCGTAGAAGATCAGCGACGGGACGCGGTCGGCCTCGATCGCGAGCCGGAGCGCGCGACCCTCGCCGACCACGTGCGCCTGGCCGACGAACTCGTCGAGCGTCTCCGGCCGCAGGCGCTGCGCCAGCGGTGCCGTCCTGTCGAGCCGGCGGGACGCCGCCTCCGAGAAGAGGTCACCCACCCCGAAAGTATGCTCCCGGTGCTGCGTGGGCGAGGTCTGGAACATGGGCACGTACGAGCGGCTGGCGGCGTTGTTCACCCCGGTGCACGACCGTCTGGTCGATGCGCTGCACGTCGAGCCGGGCGAGCGCCTTCTCGACCTCGCGACGGGAACCGGTGCGGTCGCCATCCGCGCGGTGGCGGCGGGCGCCGAGGTGACCGGGCTCGATCTCGCCGAGCCGATGCTGGTGAAGGCGCGCGCGGCCGCGCTCGCCGCCGGCGTCGACGTGCGCTTCGACCAGGGCGACGTCGAGCACCTGCCGTACGACGACGGCGCCTTCGACGTGGTCGCGTCGTCGTTCGGGCTCGTGTTCGCCCAGGACCACGCGAACGTCGCCGACGAGCTTCGCCGGGTGGTTCGTCCCGGCGGCCGCCTCGGGTTCACCGCGTGGCGGCCGAACCGGCGGCTCGGCGAGCTGTACCGGCGCTTCACGGACGAGCCGCTCGAGGGGCGCGAGGCGTACGAGTGGGGTCGGGAGGAGCACGTCGAGGACATGCTCGGCGAGGACTTCGAGCTCGACTTCGAGGACGGCACGCTCTACCTGGACGCCGCGGGCGCGGAGGAGATCTGGGAGCTGTTCTCGACCTCGGCGCCGCCGGTGCTCGCGCTGCTCAGGCGGCTCGACGACGTCCGCGCCGAGGAGTTCCACCGGGCATTCGTCGAGCTGTACGAGGGCTACACGGCCCCGGAGGGCGGGATCCACGCCCCGCGGCGCTACCTGCTCGTGCTCGGCACCCGCCGTTAGGCTTCAATTCCCTCGAGATGGAGCAGAAGGTCAGGCTCGGCGGGATGGCGCTCTCGAACGGCGTGCTCGTGCACGGGCCGCAGGCATGGGCGTGCGCCGTCCGGACGCCCGAGGGCGAGCTCCGCGTCGTCGCGCGCCGCAAGCGCTTCTCGGCCGCGCGCGTCTCGTCGCCGCTCCTGCGCGGGCCGGCCCGGATCGCCGAGGTGTTCACGCTGCTCCCGCAGGTGAAGCGCGCGCTGCCCGTCGCCGTCCTGCCGATGGAGCGTCGGCGCGTGCTCGTCGCGATGGTCGGCACGGCGGCCGCGGTGCAGCTGCTCAAGCGTACGGGGCTCAGGCCGGCGACACGCGAAGTCGTCTCCGGGCTGCTGTCGCTCGCGCCCGCGGTGCTCGCGCTGCGCGGCGGCGAGCTCGCCGCCTACCACGGTGCCGAGCACATGTCGATCGGCGCCTACGAGCACGGCGAGGACCGCCCCAAGGAGCACGAGCGCTGCGGCTCGCATCTCGTCGGGCCGCTGCTCGTCACGTCGACCGTCGGCCGGCTGCTCGCGGAACGTGCTCCCGAGCAGGCGCGTCCCGCCGCGCGCGCCGCGGCGGCCTTCGGGGCGCTCGCGGCCTCGGTGGAGACGTTCGGTTGGATGGCGCGCAACCCGGAGCATCCGGTCTCGCGGGCGCTCGCGTTCCCCGGCCACGAGCTGCAGCACCGTCTCGGCACGCGGGAGCCCACGGCGGCGCAGCTCGAGGTCGCCGACGCCGCGCTCGCGGCCTGCCTCGAGCTGGAGACTCCGTGATCGCGACGCGGACGCGTCTCGACCCGGCCGTCTTCGATCTGCCGGTCGAGAAGATGCGCGCCGGGTGGTACACGGACGCCTACTTCAACCACACCCGCGCCGCGCTGCTTCGCGACGGCCGCCGCCCACAGGTGCTGATGCAGGTGTTCCAGAAGTGCGACTCGTACCTCGGCGGGATGGACGAGGCGATCGCCATCCTCAAGCTCTGCGCCGACGGGTTCGACGACCTCGAGGTGCGTGCGCTCTACGACGGCGAGCGCATCGAGCCCTTCGAGACCGTGCTGACGATCGCCGGCGACTACACGTCGTTCGCGCACCTCGAGACGGTGTATCTCGGCACGCTCGCCCGCCGCACGCTGATCACCACCAACGTCGTGCACATGCTCGACGCGACGAACGGCAAGCCGCTGATCTTCATGCCCGCGCGGCACGACCACCACCGCGTGCAGACCGGCGACGGCTACGCCGCGTACGTCGCCGGCCAGGTCGCCGGCTCGCCGATCGGCGTGACCACCGACGAGCAGGCCTCGTGGTGGGGCGGCCGCGGCCTCGGCACGGTGCCGCACGCGCTGATCGCCGCGTACGGCGGCGACACGGTCGTCGCGGCCAAGCACTTCGCCGACTGGGCGCCCGACGACATGAACGTCACCGTGCTCGTCGACTTCGAGAACGATTCGGTGCGCACCGCGCTCGACGTCGCCCGCGCGCTCGGGCCCCGGCTCTGGGGGGTCCGTCTCGACACGGCCGAGTCGCTCGTCGACCGGTCGCTCTGGGAGGAGCTCGGCGATTTCAAGCCGACCGGCGTGAACCCGCGCCTCGTGCGGAAGGTCCGCGACGCCCTCGACGCTGCCGGGTTTCCCGAGGTGAAGATCGTCGTCTCCGGCGGCTTCACGCTGGAGAAGATCCGCGAGTTCGAGGCCGCGGGCGTGCCGGTCGACGCCTACGGAGTCGGTTCGTCGCTGATCCGCGGCTCGAACGACTTCACCGCCGACATCGTGTGCGTCGACGGGGCGCCCGTCGCCAAGGTCGGTAGGCGGATCCGCCCGAATCCCCGGCTCGAGCCCGTCGAGTGACGCGGGTCCTCTGGGACGTCGACACCCAGGTCGACTTCGTCCGCGCCGACGGCAAGCTGGCGGTTCCGGATGCCGAGGCGGCGGTCCCGGCGATGGCGCGGCTCGTCGGCGGCTGGCGTGACGCCGGGCTCGTGCACGTCGCCTCCGCCGACGACCACGAGTTGACGGACGACGAGATCTCGCCCGAGCCCGACTTCCGCGAGACCTACCCGCCGCACTGCCTGCGCGGCACACGCGGCGCCGGGAAGGTGCCCGAGACGGCGCAGGCCGACCCGGTGCCGCTCGCGCTCACACCGGTGCCGGCGCGGTGGCTCGAGGGCCGCGAGTTCCTGCTGCTGAAGAAGCACTTCGACGTGTTCACGAACCCGAACGCGGACGCGCTGCTCGACCTGCTCGATCCCGGCGAGGTCGTCGTCTTCGGGGTCGCCACCGACGTCTGCGACGACGCGGCGATCCGCGGTCTCGTCGCGCGCGGCCGGACGGTCACGTTCGTCTCTGAGGCCTCGCGCGGCCTCGACGCCGCACGGACGGCAGCGTGCGTCGAGGACTGGCGCGGGCTGGGTGTCCGCTTCGCGTCGGTCGATGAGGTTCTCGCCGACCTTTAGGTCGCCCGGGGTGCTGCCGATGAGACTCGGGATGGTCGTCGGCTTCGACTTCGGGTCCTCCGCCAGGGACTTCGCTCTCACCTGGCTGCCCGTCCTTTTCTTCGGCCTGATGTGCGTGGTCGTCTTCCTGCTCTGGAAGACGGTGCGGCTGATGCCGCGCGTCAAGCCGCACGAGATCACCCCGGGCTCGGACTCGTCCGTGACGTGGTCCGACGTCGCCGGCCTCGACGAGGCGAAGGAGGAGCTGCAGGAGATCGTCGACTTCCTGCGCGACCCCAAGCGCTTCGAGCGTCTCGGCGCCCGCGTGCCGAAGGGCATCCTCTTCCACGGTCCGCCGGGGACCGGCAAGACGCTCGCGGCGAAGGCCGTCGCGAACGAGTCGGGTGCGCGCTTCTTCGCGCAGAGCGCCTCGGCGTTCGTCGAGATGTTCGCCGGCCTCGGCGCCGCGCGGATCCGCAAGCTCTTCGACGACGCGCGCAAGAACGCGCCGTCGATCGTGTTCATCGACGAGCTCGACGCCGTCGGCCAGGCGCGCAGCGGTCATTCGTTCAACCGCGAGCAGGACCAGACGCTGAACCAGCTGCTCGTCGAGCTCGACGGGTTCGGCCCGCGCGACCAGGTCGTCGTGATGGCCGCGTCGAACCGCCTGCAGGACCTCGACCACGCGCTGCTGCGGCCGGGGCGCTTCGACCGGCAGATCCTGATCCAGCCGCCCGATCTCAAGGGGCGCATCGAGATCCTCGGCGTCCACACGCGAGGCAAGCCGATGGCAGACGACGTGAAGCTCGAGAGCGTCGCGCGGCAGACCGCAGGCCTGACCGGCGCCGATCTCGCGAACATCTGCAACGAGGCGGCGATCGGCGCCGGGCGCAAGGACGCGATGACGATCTCGGCCGCCGACTTCGAGTACGCGCTCGAACGCGTCGTCGCCGGCCTGCAGCAGCGGCGCGTCGTCACCGACAAGGAGAAGCGCATCCTCGCCTACCACGAGGGCGGGCACGCGCTGATGTCGCACCTCGTCGGCAAGGAGCCGCAGAAGGCGTCGATCATCGCGCGCGGCACCGCGCTCGGCTACGTCCTGCACCTGCCCGAGGAGGAGCGCTACCTGGAGACGAAGGAGGAGCTGCTCGACTGGATGGTCGTCGGCCTCGCCGGCCGCGGCGCCGAGGAGATCGTGTTCGGGCGCGTCACGAACGGCGCCGCCAACGACCTCGAGAAGGTGACCCTGATCGCCCGCGCGATGGTGTTCGAGTGGGGCATGGGCGAGAGCGTGACCTCGCGGACGCTCCGCGCCGACAACTACGCGCTCTCGGAGGAGACGAAGAAGTTGCGCGACTCCGAGCAGGCAAGCCTCACCGATCACGCCTACGCGGAGGCGGTCCGGCTGCTCGGCAAGCACCGCGCCGCCCTCGATCGCATCGCCACGGCGCTGCTCGACCACGAGACGCTCTCTCGCGACGAGCTGCTCGAGCTGTTCGCGGACGTCGAGCACGAGTCGCTCTCCTCCGACGCCGTGGGCGTCGTTCGGGCGCTCGGCGCCGATCCGCAGCGGTAGCCTCCACCGGATGACGCCGGGTGTGCCCGAATGGCCGCTCCGGACGGAGCGGCTCGACCTGCGCCCGCATCTGGAGTCCGACCTCGCGGTCTTCCACGAGATTCGCTCCGACCCGGAGGTGGCGCGGTACCTCTACGACGGCCCGATGACGCTCGAGCAGGCGCGCGAGAAGCTCGCCGTGCGTCTGGCCGCGCGGGAGCTCGCGGCCGAGGACGACTGGGTGTCGTCCGTGATCGTCGAGCGGTCGTCGGGGGCGGTGGTCGGCGACGTCGGCCTGTGCTGGCGCAGCGTCGAGCACCGGACCGGCGAGGTCGGCTTCATCGTCCATCCCGCGTACCAGGGCCGCGGGTACGCGACCGAGGCGGCCCGGGCGCTGCTCGACTGGGGGTTCCGGGTCTTCGGGCTGCACCGGGTGATCGGCACGACGGAGGCCCGCAACGCGGCCTCCGCGCGCGTGCTCGAGCGGGTCGGCATGCGGCTCGAGGGCCACTTCGTCGAGAACGAGTGGGTGAAGGGCGAGTGGCAGAGCGGGCTGCAGTACGCGATCCTGGAACGCGAGTGGGCAAGCTAGAGGTCCACCACCTCGGCGTGGCGGTCGACGATCTCGGCGGCGGCATCGAGGTGTACACCCGGCTGTTCGGCGCGACGGTCGAGCACCGCGCGGTGGTGCCGGACCAGGGTGTCGAGGCGGCGTCTCTGCGCGTCGGCAACTCTCGCATCGAGCTCCTCGCCGCGCTCGCCCCGGACACGCCGGTCGGGCGCTTCCTCGCGAAGCGCGGTCCCGGCATGCATCACGTCGCGTTCGCCGTCGCCGATCTCCCCGCCGAGGTGGCCCGGCTCCGCGCCGGCGGCGTCCGGCTGATCGACGAGGCCCCCCGGCCCGGGCTGTTCGGGCTCCAGGTCGCGTTCGTTCACCCCGAGGCGACCGGCGGGGTCCTGGCAGAGTTGGTGGCCGATGGCGACGGCTGAGCGGCAGCGGATCGAGATCGCGTTCGAGGGCAACCAGGTGCTGTCGCTGCTCGTCACGCCCGCGGTCGCCGACGACCTCGACCGTGCCCTCGGCGGCGGCGGCGACACGACGTTCGCGTTCGAGGCGGAGGACGGCCGCTACACGCTGCTGCTGCGGCGCGTCGTCTACGTCAAGCGCTTCGCGCGCGAGAGCCGGGTCGGCTTCGGCTCGAACGGCTGAGCGGCCGGCATGGCCCTCGAGGTCGGGATCGTCGGTCCTGCCGGCAGCGGCAAGACGTCCCTCTTCACCGCCCTGACTCGGGCGTCCGGCGGCGAGTACGGGAAGACGAACGTCGGCATCGCCCCGATCGCCGACGAACGGCTCGCCGCCCTCGCCGAGGTCGTGCAGGCGCGGAAGGTGACGGCCGCGACGATCCGCGTACAGGACGTCCCCGGCGCCGGAGAGGCGCAGCTCGGCAACCTACGACAGGCCGACGCGCTGCTCGTCGTCCTGGGCGGCTTCGGCCCCGGAGCCGATCCCGACGGCGACCTCGAGACCTTCAGGCTCGAGCTGCTCGTCGCCGACCGCGACCACGTCGAGCGGCGGCTCGAGCGCGTCACCAAGCAGGCGAAATCGGGCGACGCCGCCCTGCGCACGGAGGTCGAGGAGCTCGGCCGCGTGCTCGCCCACGTCGACGCCGGGCATTCGCTTGCCGACTACCCGGGCGAGCTTCCGGGCGAGCTCGAGCCGCTCACGACGAAGCCGCTGCTCGCCGTCGTCAACGGCCCCGGCGGCGTCGACCTGAAGCTCGAGGCGGAGCTGGCGGAGCTGCCCGAGGAGGAGGCCGCGGCCTTCCGCGACGGCACCGCCTCCGCGCTCGACGAGGTCGTGCGCCGTCTGCGCGACGCCCTCGACCTGATCACGTTCTTCACCGCCGGCGAGAAGGAGACCCGCGCCTGGACGCTGCGGTCGGGCCAGACGGCCCTCGACGCCGCCGCAGCGATCCACTCCGACATCGCCCGCGGCTTCATCCGCTGCGAGGTAGTCGACTGGCAGGACCTCGTCGCCGCGGGCTCGCACGCCGAGGTGGCGAAGCGCGGCCAGCAGCGTCTCGAGGGGAAGACGTACGTCGTCCGCGACGGCGACGTGCTGAACATCCGCTTCAACGTCTAACCCGGGTGCCTGGCATCTTGGTGCCAGGCACCGTCCTCACACACGGCGCGACGGCGTGCATCTTGGCGCGGATCTCGTCCGCCGCCGAGAGGTCAAAGGAAGCCCGATGCTCGTCCCAACGCGACGCGGAGCCGAGTGAGTACGCGGGAGCCCGTTACACCGAGATCAGAACGACGCCCGCGAGCGTGAGCACGATCCCGGCGCGCTGCGGCCTTGATACGTGCTCGTGCAGCACCGCTGCAGCGAGCAGCACCGTCACGACCGGGTAGAGCGAGGCGAGCACCGAGGTGAGGCTGATCAGGCCGTGCCCCGCGGACGCGGCGTACAGCACGTTGCCGAGCGTGTCGCCGATGCCGACCGCGACGACGATCGCGAGGTCGCGGCGGCGGAGCCGCAGCGCCGGCCTGCGCGCGACGCAGGCTGACGCGACGACCACCAGCGCCGTCGTGCGGAAGAGCATCGAGGCCCACCAGAAGTCGGCGCTGCCGGCGGCGTGCATCGGCGGGAAGTAGAAGCCGAACCCGATCGCGGCGAGCGCCGCCAGCCCCACGCCGGCCGCGACGCGCCGGGCGCCCTCCTGATGCTCGACCGATGCGAGCACGACGCCGAGGATGGCGCACGCGATCCCGGCGCCCTGTGCGGCGGACAGGTTGTCGCCGGCGGCGATCCCGAACGCGACGGGAACGACCGCGGACACGCCCGCGATCGGCGCGACGACGCTCATCGCGCCCACCGCCATCCCGCGGTAGTACGCGTACAGGCCGAGCGTCCCCGACAGCGCGGCGGGGACGGCGAGCACGATCTGCCAGCCGTGCGGGCCCTCGCCGCGGGCGAGGACGGCGATCGCGATCGCCACGATCCCGCCGATCTGCGCCCACAGCAGCACGCGCAGCGCGCCCCACGTCCGGCCCCACAGGGGGCCGACGAAGTCGGCGACTCCCCACGCGAGGCTCGCACCGAGCGCGAGCGTGAGTGCGCTCAATCGGTCGGCCGCGTTGCGGCGACGGCGTCGAGCGCGTTCGCGTGGTGCAGGACGGCGGCCTCGGCCGTGCGGGCCGCGCGTGGATCGTGGTGCACGGCGATGCAATGCAGGAGCTCGGCCTTCTGCACCGTGCTCAAACCGGTCGCGTACGTGTCGACGAGCCGCAGCCCGAGCTGCACGTGCCCGAGCAGCCGCCCCTCGTCGGTGACCGTGAACGCCGGCCCCGGCCCGAGCTCGAGCACGCGCCCCGCGTCGTGGAGCAGCGCAGCCGCGAGCAGCAGGTCGCCACGCAGGCGCGGGTGGAGCTGCGCGGTCTCGCGGCAGATCGTCGCGACGCCGACCGTGTGCTCGAGCAGGCCGCCCGCATACGAGTGGTGGCCGTCGGGCGTCGCCGGCCGGGCCGCGAGCGGCGCCTCGGCGAGCACCGCCTGCACCGTCTCCGCGAGCCCGGGATGCGACACCTCGCCGACCAGGAACTCGAGGAAGCCGAGCAGCTCGTCGCCGTCGCGCCTGGCCGCCTGCGTCAGCGAGCCGGGATCGACGTCCGTGGCTTCCAGCGAGCGGACGTCGAGCTGCAGCCGGTCGCGGAAGCGCTCGACCCGACCGAGCACGCGCACGGCGTCGCCTTCCGTGAAGCGGCTGTCGAGCAGCTCGACATCGCTCCAGACCCGCGCGTCGATCCGGCCGGTCGGGTCGACCAGCTCGAGTGCGAGGTACGGCGCCCCGCCGCGGGTGCGCAGCTTGCGCTTGGCCTTGACGGCGTAGACGGCCTCGACGACCCGGTCCTCCTGGAGCTCCGCGATCGTCACCGCGCCAGTCTACGGAGCCGTCCAGATGCGGAACTCGCCCTCGTCGCGGCTGGGTGCGACCCCGTCCAGGACTCCCGCCGCCGCGCGCCGGTGCCAGCCGAAGACGCCGCGGAGATCGGCCGCGGTCAGCTCTCCGGCCGAGCGGAGGACGACGAGGGCGAGCTCCCGGCGGGCGTCATCCGCCGCCGGCAGCCGTCGCGGCAGCGTCCACTTGCGCTCGAGCAGGTCGTGCGCGAGCGCGCCCCAGCCGGCCTCCTGCTCGACCAGGTGCGAGCTCGTGAGCACGAAACGCCGGTGCAGGGCCGCGACCGCGCGGTCGACTTCGCGCTTGTCCGCGCCGGCGACGTCGCGCAGCTCGGCCGCTGTCAGCGGTCCCGCCGACCGGATCGCCGCGACCAGCTCCGCCTCGAGGCCCTCCGGCTCCCCGGCGCCGGCCTGCGCGACGAGCGCCGGCAGGAGGCGCGGTGCGACGCACGCCGTGACGCGGGCGAGGTGCTTGCCGACGCAGACGAGCCCGCGCGCCGGCAGCTCGTCCTTCGCGCCCCAGAGAAAGCCCATCCCGTCCGACCAGCGCACGAAGGTGCCGTCGGCCTCGCGCACCGAAGACGGGCACTGCGCCGCCCGCCACCTGCTCCCAGAGCGACGGCAGCACCAGATCGGCCTTCGGGAAGAGCAGCGCGAGGCCGGCCTCGTCGACCCATGCGGCGGCGGCCTCGAGCGTCCGCACCATTAGGCTCCCAAGCATGCCGAGGGTCAAGCCCTTCCGGCCGCTCCGCTTCGACACCGCCGTGGCCGGGCCGCTCGAGACGCTCGTCGCGCCGCCCTACGACGTGATCTCCGACGAGGCGCGCGCGGAGTACCTCGCGCGCAGCCCGTACAACATCGTCCACCTCACGCTCCCCGGCACGCCCGAGGACGCCGCCCGCGATCTCCGCGACTGGCGCGGGCGCGGGGTGCTCGTCGAAGGGCGCTCCGCGTACTGGTGGATCGCACAGGACTACGTCGGCCCCGACGGCGTCGCCCGGACGCGGGAAGGCATCGGCGCCGCGATTCCGGTCACCCCGTACGCGGACGGAGAGGTGCTGCCGCACGAGCGCACGCATCCCGGCCCGAAGGAAGGACGGCTGCGCCTGCTGCGCGCGACGCATACCCAGCTCGAGCCGATCTTCGTGCTCTACGACGGCGATCCGCCCTTCGCTGCGCCGAGCGGCGCGCCGGACCTCGAGGTCGAGGAGAGCGGCGTGCGCACGCGGATGTGGGAGATCGCCTCGGAGGACGAGCTCGACATCGACACGCCGCTGCTGATCGCCGACGGCCACCACCGCTACGAGACCGCGGTCGCGTACCGCGAGGAGAGCCCCGCCGCCACGCACATGCTCGCCGTGCTCGTGTCCGCGCGCGCGCCCGGCCTCGAGATCTTCCCGACCCACCGCCTTGCACAGCACGTCGGCGACGTGCCCGGCGTCGAGATCGACGCGCCGAACGGCGGCGTCACGCTCTACCGCGACGGGCGCTACCTGCGCGTCGAGTCGGACGACGACTTCGGGCCGCGCGTCGTCGACGCGCTCGCGCCCGAGGGCGTCACCTACACGGCCGACGCGCGCGCGGCGGTCGCCGCCGTCGACGGCGGCGAGGCGGAGGCCGCGTTCCTGCTCGAGCCCGTGACCGTCGAGCAGGTCGCCCGATTCGCGCACGCGGGCGAGACGATGCCGCAGAAGTCGACGTTCTTCTATCCCAAGCTCACCTCGGGGCTCGTCCTCTACCCGCTTTGAGCCGTAGGCTCGACGGAGGCTCCCAGGAGCGGAGGTGCCGGCTTTGCCGGCACCGGAGCGGGATTTGAGCCCCGACGACTGGCTGGCGCTCTGCCGCGAGGCGCGCGCCGACGTCGCGCGCGTGCTCGTCGAGCTGCCGACGCGCGCCGAGCGCGAGCCGGTCGTCGGCGACGGCGAGGGCGGCGACGAGACGACGGCGATCGATGCCGCCGCGGAGCGCGCGATCCTCGCCCGCTTCCGTCGGGAGGGCGTGCGCATCGTCAGTGAGGAGGTGGGGGTGGAAGGCGACGGCGAGGTGACGGTCGTCGTCGACCCGATCGACGGCTCGCTCAACGCGAAGCGCGGCATCCCGTTCTTCGCGATCTCGATCGCGATCGCGGACGGCGGCACGATGGACGACGTCCACACCGGGTACGTCTTCGACTTCGGCACGGGCGAGGAGTGGACGGCGGTGAAGGGCGACGGTGCGCGCCTCGCGGGAGCCGGGCTCGCCGAGCTGCCGAAGGACGAGCTCGAGATCCTCTCGTTCGAGGCGACGACGACGGCATTCGTCGCGGAGAACGCGGCGCGGTTCGTCGGCGTCGCTCACCGGCTGCGGGTGATGGGGTCCCTGGCGGTGACGCTGTGCCACCTGGCCGCGGGCCGCGTCGACGGCGTCGTCTCGCTGAAGGGCGCGCGCTCGGTCGACATCGCGGCCGCGCAGCTGCTCGTCCGCGAGTGCGGCCTTGTGATCCAGCTGCCGGAGGCGCCGCCGTTCGGCGCCGCGCCGCTCGACCTGGCGGCCCGCTCGCGCGTGGTCGCGGCCGGCAGCGAGGCGCTCTGCGCCCGGCTCGCGGCGGCGCTCGTGCCCGAATAGCTCGGACGGGGCCTGTCGCCGCCGCCGGGCGCCGCCGATACAGGCGGCGTGAGCGCCGAATCCTCCTTCGCCTCCCTCGATCACGGCTCGACGCTTGCCACGATCGTCGCGTTCTTGCGGCGGCTCTTTCGCTCTCCCGGGGCGTAAGCTCCCGGGGTGAGCCTCCGCGACGACGTCTTCACCGCGCTCGAGCGCGTGATCGACCCCGAGCTGCGGCGGCCCGTCACCGAGCTCGACATGGTCCGCGGCGTCGAGGTCGAGGGCGGCGCGGTCGTGGTGACGATCGCGCTCACCGTCGTCGGCTGCCCGCTGCGCTCGAGCTTCGACGACCAGGTGCGCGAGCACGTCGGCGGGCTCCCGGGCGTGACTTCGACCGAGGTGCGCTTCGACGTGATGACGCCGGACGAGCGGACGGCCCTCACGACCAAGCTCCGCGGCGGCGCCGAGCAGCGCGGGATCCAGCTGCCCGCGACGACGCGCGTGCTCGCGGTCGCATCGGGCAAGGGCGGCGTCGGCAAGTCGACGCTCACCGTGAACATCGCCGCGGCGCTCGCGGCGGCCGGTCACGAGGTCGGCGTGCTCGACGCGGACATCTACGGCCACTCCGTCCCGTACATGCTCGGCATCAACCAGCGGCCGGTCGCCGTCGACCGGATGATCGTCCCGCCCGTCCGTCACGGGATGAAGCTGATGTCGATCGGCTTCTTCCTCGACGAGAACCAGCCGGTGATGTGGCGCGGGCCGATGCTCCATCGCGCGCTCGAGCAGTTCCTGCAGGACGTGCACTGGGGCGAGCTCGACGTCCTCGTCGTCGACATGCCGCCTGGCACCGGCGACGTGTCGATCTCGCTCGGCCAGCTCCTTCCCCGCGCCGAGGCGATCGTCGTGACGACGCCGCAGCCGCTCGCGCAGGAGGTCGCGGCGCGCGCGGCGGCGATGGCACAGAAGACCGGCATGCGGCTGGTGGGTGTCGTCGAGAACATGACCTCCGAGGTCTTCGGCTCGGGCGGAGGCGAGCGGCTCGCCGCCGACCTGCAGGTCCCGCTGCTCGGGTGCGTGCCGCTCGAGACGAGCGTCCGCGCCTCGGCCGACGCCGGCACTCCGCTCGTGCTCGCCGATCCCGAGAGCGCGCCGGCGCAGGAGATCGTACGGATCGCCGAGGCGATCGACGCAAGCCGCGTCGGCGGCTTCACGCGCACGCTCCCGCTCGTCTCGTAGTGACGCCCGAGGAAGCGCGGGAGCGCCTGCGCGCGCTCGGCTTCTCCGGCGACGACGCCGAGACGCTGGCCGCGCAGTTCCTCTGGGCCGAGCGGCACGGCCTCACGGGCCACGGCGTCGGCCGGATCGCGTGGCTCGAGGGCTTCGACGAGCTCGACCCGTCGGCGAAGCCCGAACGCGTCGAGCAGGCGCAGGGCTACGAGCGCTGGGACGGAACCGGCGCGCTCGGCTACCTGACGCTCGCCGCGGTCGTCGCCGCCCAGCTCGAAGCGCCGCCGACCGCGGCACGAATCGTCGTCTGCTCGCGTACGTTCCCCACCGGCGCGCTCGGCTACTGGGTGCGGCTGCTTGCGCGCGGCGGGCTCGTCGCCGCGCTCACCGCGACGTCGCCGCGCCGGCTGCCGTCGCCCGTCGGTGGGCCGGCGCTGACCGGCACGAACCCCCTCGCCGTCGCCGTGCCGTCGTCGGACGGGCGCCCGCTCGCGGTCGACGTGTCGATGGGCGCCGTCACGCACGGCGACGTGCTCGCCGGGACGGCCCGGCCCGAGGAGCTGGTGCCGTTCGGCGGCGCGCAGTCGCACAAGGCGTTCGCGCTCGCGATCGGCCTGCAGTTGCTCGTCGATGCCCTCACGCCCGAGGACGGCTTCGGCGCGGTCCTGCTCGTCGCGCGCCCGCGCGCCGACCCGGTGCCGGCGCTACGCGCCCTGGCGGGGGACGTTCGCCTCCCGGGCGATCGCGATCAGCTCTGAGTCGTCCCGGAGCGACTTCAGGTCGTCGTCGGCGAGCGGGTCCAGGTCGGCCCCGAGCGAGTACGCCGCCCGGAGATGCTCGATCGCCTCGTCGCGGCGGCCGAGCAGCGCCGCCACGCAGCCCATGTTGTAGAGGAGCGTCCAGTCCGACGGGAACCGCTCGTGGCCTTCGCGGAAGCCGGCGAGCGCCGCCTCGTAGTCGCCGTCCTGGTACGGCTGCCACGCCCGCGCGCCCCACTCCCACGCCGACGGTGAGAACGCTTCGCCGGGCTTCGCGCCCGCAGTCAGCACGACCGTGCCGGGATCGACCGCCACCGCTCCGCGCTTCGCGCCGGGGTCGCGCACGAAGACGATCGTGCCCTGCGGCGCGTCGACCTCGTCGCCCGCGACCGTGAAGCGCGCGTGTCCCCGCACGACGACGTAGAGCTCCTCGTGCCCGACCTGCCGCTCGTCGTGCTCGGGGATGACGGGGTCGCCGGCGCCCTCGACCGACCACGCATTGACGCCGAACGCCTTCACGTCGAGCAGCTCGCGCAGCGGGATCCAGCCGCGCCGATGCTCGGCCTCGTCCAGCTTCACGACCGTCCATGTGCTCAATTCCCGCTCCGGCGCCGGCCAGGCCGGCACCTCCGCTCCCCGGAGCCTCCGTCCAGCCTGCGGCTCATGCCGGAAACCCCGGCTCGCGGCGGATCGGGTCGAAATCGGAGTCGCCGAGCGCCGCCTCCCGGTACTCCGGTCGCAACTCGATCGCCCGCTGGAGGTGCAAAATCGCGTCCAGTCGCCTGCCGCCGAGCGCCTCCTCGCAGGCGAGGTTGTAGAGCAGCGCCGGCTGATCGGGCCGCTCCGCGAGCGCCTCCTCGTGGAGGCGGATCGACTCGGCGAAGTCGCCGCGCCGCCGGGCGGGCAGCGCCGCGAACATCGTCTCCCACGCCGAGACCTCGAACGGCTCGCCCGGCTTCCCGCCGAGCGCGAGCACGGTGGTGCCCGCCTCGCGGCTGAGCGCGACGCGCCTGGTCTCCGGGTCGGGGATGTGCACGAGCTCGCCCGCGCCGAGCTCGACGTCCTCGCCGTCGAGGGTGAACGTCGCGCTGCCGCGTAGCACGAGATAGATCTCCTCGTGGCCGAGCTGCCCCTCGGTGTGCTCCTCGACCACCTGCTCGCCGACCTCCTCGCTCGTGTACGCGTTCACGCCGAACGCGCGCACGTCGAACCGTCTCCGGATCGGGCGCCAGACGAGCCCGTGGGAGACCGGGATCGCGTCGAGCTCGTCGACGTGGGCGATCTCGTAGGCGCGCTGGCGGGTCGTCACCGGTTCCGGAGCTCTTCGAGGACGACCGGGTCGATCCGCTCGACGCCGTCGACCCGCTCCTCGAGGTTCTCGGTGCCCGCCCAGGCCGCCAGCGCAGCGGCGAGCTCGCCGTCGTAGCCGAGCTTCGCAAGGCGCCCGGTGAGCTCACCGCGGAGCTCGTCGTCGACGAGCACCCACTTCGACGCCGGTGTCTTCCCGAAGAGCAGCGCGTGCAGCTCGTACAGCCGCGCGATCTCCGCCACCGGCGCCTCGTGGTCGTCCACCCGCAGGTCGACGAGCACGTCGGACAGGCTCGCGTAGCCGCCGTCCCGCTCGACGACGAGCAGCGCCGCGGACTGCTCGCCGCGGCGGTCGCCGCCCGCGGACTGCGCGGCGGCGAGGCAGTCGAGCAGGCGCTCGGCCAGGGGGCGCCCGGCCGTCGCCGTGAACGTCGCCGCGAGCGCGTCGACCGTCTCGGCGCCGACCAGGATGTTCCCCTGCGCGGCGAAGCAGGATCCCGCGATGCCGCCGGCCCAGTCCATGCACGCAGACCCCGTGTACGTCGCGCCGCGGCCCTCGCCGTCGACGACGCCGAGCTGGCGGTGGTCGCGGCCGTCGTCCGCGTCGGTGAGCCGTCGCACGACCTCCTCGGCGGGGCTCCCGTCCCGGAGCAGCGCGAGCCCGTCCGGGCCGTAGCGCGGGTTCGCGTACGCCTGGGTCGCGATCGCGCCGACGTGCGGCTCCGCCCAGGGCACGACCGATCCGACCGCGAGGAACTTCGACTGCGTCGCGATGCCCCACTGCCCGGCCTCGAGGTCGCAGGCCGCGATCGAGTAGGTGGCGACGATCTCAGCCATACGTCAGCTCCGTCAGGTCGAGATCGAGCAGCGCCGGGTCGGTGACGAGCGCGCAGGCGACCTCCGGCCGCGCGAGCGCCGCCTTCACCTCGGCGGCGCTCGAAGCGCGCACGACGACCGGGCGGCCGGCGTCGTGCGCCTCCCGCAACGCGCGTGCGTCGTCGGCCGAGTCGAGCACCAGCGCGTCGTCGAGGTCGAGCTCGCCGTCGAGCGCGATCTCCGGGACGCGCCTGCCGGTCGCACCGAACCAGCGCTCCCTCACAGCGTGATCGTGTCTCCCGGCTGGATCCGCTCGACGGCGGCGGGCGTCAGCTTCGCGAGCTCGTCGGGCGTCCCCGTCAGGATCGGGAACGTCCCCCAGTGGCACGGAACGCAGCGCGGGTTGCCGAGAAGCTCGAGCGCCTTCGCGGCCTCCCGCGTGCCCATCGTGAAGTGGTCGCCGATCGGGAGGACGGCGACCGTCGGCGAGTACAGCTCCGCGATCAGCGCCATGTCGCCGAAGACGGCGGTGTCGCCGGCGAAGTACACGGTTGCGTCGCCGAGATGGAAGACGAAGCCCGCCGGCTCGCCGGCGTACGTGCCGTCCGGGGCCGAGCTCGAGTGAAAGGCGTGCGTCATCGTGATGCGCGTGCCTGCGACTTCGACCGTTCCGCCCTTGTTGAAGCCGATCAGCTTGTCGTCGGCGACGCCCTGCCCGCTGAGCCACGCGACGAGCTCGACCATGCCGACCACGGGGCAGCCGAGGCGCTGCTGCAGGGTGACGGTGTCGGCCGAGTGGTCGCCGTGGCCGTGCGTGAGCGCGATCGCGTCGGCGCGCTCGGGCTCCTTCTCGGACTCGGGGCAGGTCGGCCCCGAGAGGAACGGGTCGATGTAGATGCGGTTGCCGCCGTCGGTGTCGAGGCGAAACGACGCGTGGCCGAGCCAGGTGAGCGTTGCCAAGGCGATCCTTTCCGTCGCGGACGGGATGAGCATAGAAGGACCGCGCCGGCCTGGCGGGTCGTCCGCCGGTTCAGAACGGGATTGCGGTGGCGGCCGCGCGGGCCGCGTCGATCAGCGGCTGGACGGCGAAGAAGGTGCCGACCGTCACCACCAGGCAAACGGCGACCGCGCCGCCGAGCACGACCTCGCGCGGCGGCGACCCGCCCGCCGGTGCGAGATGCAGCTCCGACGCGTCGCGCAGATACATCGCGCGCACGACGCCGAAGTAGTAGTAGGCGGAGATCATCGTCGCGATCACGCCGGCAACGACGAGCCACCAGTAGCCGCTGTCGTAGGCCGCCGAGAAGACGTAGAACTTGCCGACGAAGCCGCCGGTCAACGGGAAGCCGAGCATGCCGAGCATGAACACCCACATGGCGACGCCGAAGAAGGGACGCTCCCAACCGAAGCCGGACAGGTTGTCGAGCGTCACCGGAGCGCCGAGCTCACGTTCGCGCGCCGCGACGACGCCGAACGCGCCGAGCGACATCGCCGCGTACGGAATCAGGTAGAAGAGCAGCGCGCGCACGCCGAGCGGGCTGGCCGCGGCGACGGCGATCAGCATGAAGCCGGCGTGCGACACGGACGAGTAGGCGAGGATCCGTTTGACGTTCCGCTGGACGATCGCGGCGATGTTGCCCCAGGCGAGCGACACGATCGCGATCACCGCGATCGCGATCTGCCAGAGGTGCTGGTCGGCGGGGAAGGCGGTCTGCAGGACGCGGTAGGTGACGACGAGCGCCGCGACCTTCGTCGCCGACGACATGAAGCTCGTGACCGGCGTCGGGGCGCCCTGGTAGACGTCGGGGGTCCACATGTGGAAGGGGGCGGCCGAGGACTTGTACGCCAGGCCGGCGATGATCATCGCGAGCCCCCCGACGAGCATCGCCGAGTGCGCGTGACCTGCGGCGGCGATCTTGTCGAACGACAGCCGGCCGGTGACGCCGTAGACGAGCGCCGAGCCGAACAGCAGCGTCGCCGACCCGACAGCGCCGATGATCAGGTACTTGAGCCCGGCCTCGAGCGAGCCGATCAGGTCGATGTCGATCGCGCAGAGGACGTAGAGCGCGATCGAGAACCACTCGAGGCCGAGGAAGAGCGTCATCAGATTGGCCGCCTGCACGAAGAACGCCATCCCGGCGCCCGCCGCGGCCAGAAGCGCGAAGTACTCGGCGACGTGCTCGTCGCTCCAGCGCTCGCCGTAGCTGACGAGCACGGCGATCGCGCCGCAGCCCGCGAGGAGGATCTGCGCGAAGGCGGCGTAGCGGTCGCGGAAGATCGAGTCGGCGATGATCGGCGACCCGTTCGGCGTCCTGGCCGCCACCACCGTGGCGAAGGCGAACGCGCCGGCGAAGCCGCCGAACGCCACCGCGGTCGAGATGCCCTTGCGCGCGCGCCGGGGTGTGAACACCGCGACGATCAGCAGCAGCGCCGCCGCGCCGAGCAGGTCGAGCGACGGCGACAGCGCGAGCCAGTCGACGTGCGGATGCGGGATCACGGCATTCCCTGGACGATCGCGGCCTTCGCCTGGTTGCCGCCGAAGGCGTGGCCCGAGATGAGGTTCGGCCACGCCGACAGGCCGACCAGGCAGAGGATGAGTGGGACGACCACCGCGAGCTCGCCGACCCGGAGGTCGAGCGCCGACTCGGGCACGGCCGGCCCGACATCCTGGTGCAGCACGCCGGAGATGGCGCGCAGCATGTACATCGCGGCGAGCACGATCCCGACGGCGCCGACGACCGCCCAGCCCCAGCCCTGCTGGAAGACGCCGGCGAGGATCAGGAACTCACCGGCGAACGCCGTCGACAGCGGGACGGCGAGCGCGATTATGCCGGTGACCATGACGACCGTGGCGAGCGCGGGCCGGCCGCGCGCCATCCCGCCGAGCAGACGGAACTCACCGGTCGAGCAGCGCCGCTCGACCATGGCGGCGATCAGGAACAGCGAGGCGGAGATCAGCCCGTGGTTGACCATCTGCAGCACCGCCCCGTCGAACCCCAGGTCGTTGTTCGCGAGCAGCCCGATCACGATCAGGCCGGACTGGGCGAGTGACGAGTAGAGGACGACGCCGCGGAAGTCGCGCGCGCGGAACGCGAGCAGCGATCCGTAGACGAGCGAGAAGGACGCGAGGATCAGCAGCACGACCCGCCAGTCGTGCACCGGCCCCGGGAACTTCGGGATCGCGATGCGGAGCAGCCCGTACAGGCCTACCTTCGCGACCACCCCGGAGAGGATCCCCGAGACCTCCGGCGGCGACTCGCGGTACGTGATCGCCAGCCAGCCGTGGAACGGAAAGATCGGCGCCTTGATCACGAAGGCGATCACGAACCCGAGGAAGATCCACGTCGACGAGCTCTGGTGGATCGTGGTCAGGTCGAACGTCCCCTCCTGCAGGCCGTAGGCGACGATCGCCGCGAGCATCAGCAGCGACCCGACCACGGTGTACACGACGAAGGTGATCGTCGCGCGCAGGCGCAACGGCCCTCCCCACACGCCGATGAGGATGTACAGCGGGATGAGCATCGCCTCGAAGAAGGCGTAGAAGAGCAGCATGTCCTGCGCCGTGAAGACGCCGACGATCGAGCCGGTCAGCACGAGCATGAGCGAGAAGTACGCGCGTGCGCGCGCACGGTCGACCCACCAGCCGTAGATCACGCATGCGGCCATCACCACGACCGTCATCCCGACGAGCCAGAGCGAGAACGCGTACATGCCGACGTGGTAGGACACGTTCAGGTCGGGGATCCACGTCGTCTGCTGCGAGAACTGGAGCCCGGGCGCGCCGAAGTCGAACTTGCCGACGGCGGTGATCCAGAGCCCGACCTCGAGTAGCGAGACCAGGGCGGCGAGCGAGCCCAGCCAGTACGACCTGAGCGGCGCGATCGCGACGAGCGCGGCGCCCGCGAACGGGACGACGATCAGGATGGTCGTGAGCGGGCCCACTACTTCACCACCAGGAACACGACGAAGAGCACGACGAGCCCGCCCGCCAGTGCGAGCGCGTAGGAGCGAACGAGGCCGGTCTGCGCACGGCCCAGCTCGCGTGCGCCGCTCGAGAACCCCTCGCCGAGCAGCGACAGCGAGCCGCCGATCAGCGGCCGCTCCACCAGCGCCCCGAGGCTGCGGGCGAGCAGGTCGGACGTCCGGTAGAAGACGACGTCGTAGAGCTCGTCGAAGTAGAACTTGCGCTCGAGGATCGTCCACGGCTTCGGCACCTCGACGCGCGCTGCCGAGTACATCGCCCACGCGACGGCGATGCCGGCGAGCCCCATCAGGAGCCCGACCAGCGACGAGATCCAGTCGTCGCGGCTGGTCGGGACGACGAGCGGGGGTGCGATCGGGTCGAGCCACTTCGACACGAGCCCCCACAGCGGCTCCCACTGCAGGAAGCCGGCGACCGTCGAGAGCACCGAGAGCACGAAGACGACGACGAGCATCGAGTACGGGCCCTCCTTGCCGTGATGTGCGTGGTAGTGCTCGCGCGCGAACGGCGACGGCTCGCCGGTGAAGACGATGAACACGAGCCGGAAGGCGTAGAGGCCGGTCAGGAACGCGCCGATCATCCCGACCACGTAGAGGATGTGCCCGTACCAGCCCGACGCGAGCGCCGAGGCGAGGATCTCGTCCTTCGAGAAGAAGCCGGCGAACGGGAAGATGCCGACGAGTGCGAGCGAGCCGATCAGGAAGCCGGCGCGCGTGCGGGGCATCAGCTTGCCGACGCCCTGCAGCCTGCGGATGTCCTGCTCGCCCGTGAGCGCGTGGATGACGAGCCCGGCCGCGAGGAACAGCAGTGCCTTGAAGAACGCGTGCGTCATCAGGTGGAACATCGCGTTCGCGTAGGCGCCGAGGCCGGCGGCGAGGAACATGTAGCCGATCTGCGACATGGTCGAGTACGCGATCACGCGTTTGATGTCGACCTGCACGAGCGCGACCAGCCCCGCCATCAGCAGCGTCGCGGTGCCGAGCCCGGCGGCGAGGTCACGGACGATGTGCGCGTTCTCGAACAGGATGTGGCAGCGGACGATCAGGTACACGCCGGCGGTCACCATCGTGGCCGCGTGGATCAGGGCGCTGACCGGAGTCGGGCCCTCCATCGCGTCGGGGAGCCACGTGTGCAGCGGCAGCTGCGCGCTCTTCGCGAGGGCGCCTCCGAGGAGGCCGAGTGCGATCAGGTTGGCGAGGGGGCCGCCGAGCGGCGCGGCACCGAAGGCCTGCGGGAAGTCGAGCGTCCCGGTCTGCTGGACGAGCAGGAACAGAGCGAGCGCGAACGTCGCGTCGCCGATCGCGTTCATCACGAACGCCTTCTTCGCCGCCGCGACCGCCGACTCGCGCTCCTGGTAGAAGCCGATCAGCAGGTAGCTCGAGAGGCCCACCATCCCCCAGCCTCCGAGCAGCAGCAGCAGGTTCGCGCTCTGCACGAGCAGGAGCATCGAGAAGACGAAGAGCGACATGTAGGCGAAGAAGCGACGCTCCTCGTCCTCGCCGTCCATGTAGCCGAGCGAGTAGGCGATGATGAGCCCGCTGACGCCGGCGACGATCAGCATCATCATCACGCTGAGCTGGTCGGTCAGCAGCGACAGCCCGAACTTGTACTGCCCCGCCGACAACCACGTCCACGACGTCGTGACGTGCGTGCGCTGCGAGGAGTCCTCGGAGAGCAGGATCCCGAAGCAGACGCATGCGGCGGCGAACGAGCCGAAGGTGGTGACCGTCGAGATCCAGCCGGTCGCGCGGCGCGAGAGCTTCGTGCCGCCGGCCGTGATCGCGAGCGTCGAGGCGAGCGGAAGCAGCAGGCAGATCCACGTTGCGGCGTTCACGGGCCTACCCTCGCAGCGTCCGCAGCTTGTCGACGTCGAGCTCGACGTTGCGCCGGCCGAGCGCGACGATCATGCCGAGGCCGACGACGACCTCGGACGCGGCGACCGCCATCACCGAGATCGCGAAGACCTGACCGTCCTCGCGGCCGTGCAGGCGCGAGAAGGCGATGAGCAGCAGGTTGGCCGCGTTGAGCATGATCTCGACCGAGAGCAGGATGATCAGCGGGCTGCGGCGTAGCATCACGCCCAGCGCTCCCGTCGCGAACAGCAGCGCGGCCAGGACGACGTACCACTGGATGTCAGGCCCGTGCATCGGCCCTCTCGGCCTCGACCGGATCGATGCGCCGTGCATGCGCGCCGAGCACGACTCCACCGACGGCGGCGACGAGCAGCACGATCGACGTCACCTCGAAGGCGAGTAGGTGGTCGGTGAGGAACAGCCGGCCGACCGAGGCGGGCGAGCCGAACGAGCGGCCGATGTGCTTCGGCTGCGAGAGCACGTTGCCCGTGCTGAGCCCGACGACGACGATCACCTCGGCGAGGAGCGCCGCGCCCGCCAGCACCGCGCCGGCTGCCAGCCACGACGGCCCGCCCGACCAGGGCGACTCCTCGGAGCGGTCGCCGAGGTACGCGATCACGAACAGGAACATCACCATCACGGCGCCGCCGTAGACGAGCACCTGGCCCGCGGCGACGAATTCACCCGCCAGCAACAGGAACAGGACGGCGAGCGCGCCGAGGTTCCCGATCAGCGAGAGCGCCGAGTAGAACGGGTTCTTGAAGGTGACCACGCCGAGCGCGCTCGCCAGGCATGCGAACGCGGCGAAGAACCACACCACCCAGACGATGAAGTTGGCCACTACGAGTTGTCCTGGTAGAACGGGATCGGGGTGTCGTAGAGGTCGCGATCGGCGACCGGCATCCTCTTCACCGGCGGCGCGAGCAGCATGTCCTTCGTGTAGATGAGGTCGTCGCGGTTGTACTCGGAGATCTCGAAGTCGTTGCCGAGCGTGATCGCGTCGAACGGGCAGGCGAGCTCGCAGTAGCCGCAGAAGATGCAGCGCGACATGTTGATCTCG